>QEVG01000004.1 GCA_003576905.1 Planctomycetota bacterium
GACGCTCAGCCCCGAAGAACTGGCGGGAATGCTGGCGATTCTGGCCCGTGGATGCACGGAGGACAGCCCCAAGGTCATCAAGCTAGACCTGAGCAATGTGAAGATTGTCGGCGAACAGTGGACGATGGTGGAGACGCTGATCCTGGACTTCGCAAAGACGATCAAGGCGCAGATCCGCATCGCGCACGGACCGGGGCGGCCGGCGGCCTCGGTGCTGTTTTGTCTTGGGGAATCGCCACTGACGGACCTGGCCCAAGGCACGGGGAATGACATCTGACGGTCACGCCGGAGGTCAACGTCTCGCCCCGCAACGATCAGTTTATTGGCAAAATTACCCTTCATTACCCATATAAGTTTCACCGGGTCTGATTATCCAGGTAGATTCTAACGGTTGTAGGGTTGAATCTCGGACCTTACTTGTGGGATGATCCATGGGTGGAGGTCGGGAAGTTCGGGTTAAGCGTCGGGCAGCCTGTCACTCCAGCATGTCTTAATCTTCTGACGGCGACGTGCCCGCGGACCGGTTTCACATCTTCTGACCTCTGAAGCACTGGCAGACAGTGCACAGTGGAGTGCGCGGCATGTCCTGTGGTCTGTGGTCCCGGGAACCGGGCGACACCGTGCGCGACTCGGCATTGAGTCGTGCGCAGCTGGATCACTCCACCAATCGCTACTCCTTCAAAGCAGATCATGCGATGGGCCTCGGCCGCAGGGTTTGGGGTGTTCGCAATGAACCGGGAGCGTCCGCGGCCAAGGCGAGCCGGCCGCGGGCGACCCGCCGCATGCGCGTCGTGTCAGGTCGGCGAGCCAAACGGGAGGTGTGATCATGAATCGCGTGTTTTCCGCCCGAGTCCGCGCGCGTGTCGCGCGCGGAGATCAGCGTCGAAGCATGTTCCCGGAGGTGATAGTCGCGCTTGCAATGAGCTGGGTCGCGCTCGCGGCCTCTCCGGCGCGTGCGGTACTGGTGCACTTCGTGGCAAACCCGATCAACTCGGCGAATGAGTGCCCGCCGTGCACCTCGGCCAACGGCACGGGATGCGGGGCGTTCACCCTGGACACGGTGACCGGTCGGGTTCGCTACTACATCGTGCACAACCAGGGGGGCGAAACGGCGGCGCACGTGCATGGTCCGGCGGGGTTGTGCCCGGCGACGGCGGGCGTGCTGTTCGGTCTGCCGGTCGGTCCGGTCAAGACGGGGAGTTACGGACCGCTGACGGCGGTGCAACAGGCGAACATGAATGGCTCGCTGCATTACGCAAATATTCATACGGGAACTTGCGCGACCGGCGCGATCCGCGGGCAGATCGTGCCGCTTGCGAGCGGCGTGGCGCGGGCGTGCTGCCTTCAGGGCGGGGCGATCTGCATGGATACCGATCCGAGCACGTGTCTGTGCCTGGGCGGTACGCCGCTGCCGACGGGTTCGGCGTGCGGCGGGACGCCGCAGGCTTGCTGCCTGCCGAACAACGATTGCCTGATGCTCGATCCGGTGTGCTGTGCCGCGCAGGGCGGTACGGTTCAGCCGGTGGGCGCGGCGTGCAGCGGACTACAGGCGTGCTGTCTGCCGGACGGCACCTGCGTGGATATTGATCCCCTGTGCTGTGATGACATCGGCGGAACGCCGCAGGGGGCTGGGACGAATTGTCTGACGTTTGACTGTCCGGCGCCGCAGTGCGGGCCGCTGCCGGATTTGAGCGCCTGCATTCCCGTTACGTGTCCGAATCCGAACGACGTCTGCGTGCCGCGTTGCGTGAAGTACAACCCGCAGACCGGCGAGAAGAAGGTCCTGGCCTGCGAATGCCGCAACCCGAATGAGTGTCATGTGGCAATCGATACGCCGACCGGCGCGCCGCACTGCGCCGGCGCGTGTCCGCCGGGTTTCGACTGCGAAACGACGACGGTGACGAACCCGGACGGGACGGTGGATATCTGTTGCGACTGCGTGCCGCGGCCCTATCAGAACTGGGTGGTGGCCGACGATTTCTGCGGGCCGACGTGTCCGACGTGTGAATGCGATTTCGACGGCGACGGGCAATGCACGACGTTCGGCGATTTCCAGATGCTTCAGAGCTGCTTCGGGCCGGTGACGCCGGCCTGTCGCTTCGCCGATCTGAACTGTGACGGGGTGGTGGACAACATCGACGCGACGATCTGGGCGTGCCTGGCGGGCGGCAATCCGCCCGACGTGTGCTGCCCGGACGTGACGCCGCCGCCGGTGCACATCAGCGAGGTAAGGTGGTTCGGATCGTATCTTGATCCCGATTTCGATCCAAAGGTGACGCCGAATCCGCGGCCGGTGGACGGCTGGGTGGTGGCGCTGCACCGCGATCAGCCTCCGCAACCGTGCCCGACCGGGGCGAACTTTGACACCTGCGGCGTGGTTTCACCGCCGGGCCCCGGCCCCCTGGGCTGCGTGACCTTCACGCCCGACGGTTCGGCGACGCCGATCCCGCTGACGCCTCCGGGCGGAGCGGGCTGCGCGGCAGGCTGCGTGATTCCGCCGCCGGGGTATTGGCGGATTTGCGCGCGGTACACGCCGGATTGCATCACGCCGTGCTCGCCGGTGCCGGGCGCACTTTGCGTGCTACAGTTCCTGCCGTGTGAGACGGGAATCAGCCGGCCGGACCGACTGATCGCACAGTGGATTTTCCATCCGCAGATCGTGCCGCCGGTCAACGTCGGCAAGACCGGATGCGATCAACACGCGATCTTCGGCTATCAGGGCAAGCTGGCGGATGCGTGTCTGGTGGAGAACTGCGCGGGGCCGGACGAGATCGACCCGCTGATGCCGGGCATATTCCGGCCTCGACCGGGCGTGACCTACTGGCTGAGCGTGCAGGCGGTCGTGGGCCATCGCGTGACGCCGCCGCCGGACTGCGCGGGCATCAAGGTGCCGAACACGGTGACGCGTGAATACTGGGGCTGGCACACGACGCCGCCGGGGTATCACCACAAGGATGACGCGTACATCGGTCGCGTGGAACTGAGCTGCCGGATTGAGTGGCTTTACCGCTGGCTGTATCACCTGCACTGGAGCCAGCCGCGGTTCATTCAGTGCGCCGATGATCCAACGAAGTCGATCGACATGGCATTCTGCCTGTTTGACACGGCGGGTAATGCGTACTGGTGCCAGCCGCTGAATCCCGGGCCGCCGCCGCCGTCGGACCCGCCGCGTCCGCCGCGAACACCAACGCCGCCGGGCATCGACGAGCTGACGAACACGGTCGCACAGGCGGTAGTGGAGTTCTTCCCGCCCGGGCCGGGCATCGTGTCGATGCAGGCCGCGGGGCTGACGCGTGTATGGCGCGACCATGCCCTCGCGCTGGGCACGCAGGTGCAGATACCGATCGAGATAATCTCGATGCACCTGACGGGGCTCTCGCCGGTCGGACCGGTGACGATCCGGGAGCAGGTGATGCCGCACAGCAATGGCCTCCTCTTCGGGCCGGGCAGCGATCCGTTCCTTCCGACGCCGATCTGGCCGATGGACAGCTTCTTCGACGTGTTCGCGCGGATTGAGCTGCCGGGCGCGCCGCCGGGATTCCAGAACCTGTTTACGCAGGCTCCGGTACACCTCGACGCCGTGGGCGGAATCTGGGAAGTGCCGCCGAGCTTCGCGGACTACCAGGGGCCGCCGGGCGGCGACGGCGTTCTGCTTTTTGACGAGTCCAATCCGACGCAGCCGGTGGGGCGGATTCTCTTCGTGAGTCATCGGGTGGTGTACCGCGGCGGCGTGGACATCCATAGTGACATGGACTGGTCACTGGGCCCGTGGGTGTGTTCCTGCGACGGCGACGTGAACGGGGACGGGCAGCTCAACGGACTGGATGTCGACCTGTTCACGAAGTGCCTGCTCAATCAGCCGCAGCCGCCGCTGCCGGCGCTGGGATGCCCGTGCGACTGCGCGGACATGACGGGCGACAACGTCGTCGACCTTGCGGATATCGGGCCGTTTATTGACATCCTGCTCGCGGTACCGAAGGCGGTATGTCCGCTGCGGTGTCCGTAAGGCGGGTGTAACCGGAGATTGAGTCTGCACGGCAAATGCCCGGCGTGCGATGCGTGCGCCGGGCATTCTCCATATGGCGGGTTGGGAGGATACGGGTGACCCAGGGACCGGCGGAGATGCCGCGCCCTTGGAGAGCTGGATCATCAAATGTGGCGCCGGACCTTGACGGCGCGGGGGATTGCTTTGACGCCCGGCGCGGGCGGACGTAAATTGGTTCAATGATAAACCGCTCGATCGCCATTCTTGATTTCGGCTCGCAGTATGTACAGCTGATCGCCCGGCGGGTGCGCGAGAACCAGGTGCATTCGCTGATTTTCTCGCCCGGCGCGTCGCCGGAAGAACTCCGCCGCCAAAACGTGATCGGGATCATTCTGTCCGGGGGGCCGGCGAGCACGTACGCGGCGGCGGCGCCGAAGCCGCACCCGGGCATCTTCGAGATGGGCGTGCCGATCCTGGGGATCTGTTACGGGATGCAGGCGCTGTGCGAGCACCTGGGGGCCAAGGTGCATGCGGCGGCGCAGCGGGAATATGGCCGGACTGCGCTGAATCTGACGGGCGACGACGCCCTGCTGCGGCACGTGCCGCGCGGGACGACGGTGTGGATGTCGCACGGGGACATCGTGAGCGGGATCGGCGATGACTTTGTCACGCTGGCGCGGACGCCGAGCTGCCCGCACGCGATCGTGCGGCACACGGCGCGGCCGCTGTACGGGATGCAGTTTCACCCGGAGGTAACGCACACGCCGGAGGGTTCGCAGATACTTCGGAACTTCCTGTTTGACGTGTGCGGGGCGGAGCCGACATGGAACGCGGGGTCGATCATCGACCAGGCGGTGGAGGCGATCCGGGCGAAGGTGCGGCCCGGAGCGCAGGTGATCTGCGGTTTGTCGGGCGGGGTGGATAGTGCCGTTACGGCGGCACTGCTTCACCGGGCGGTTCCGGACCGGCTGGCGTGCATATTCGTCGACAACGGTATGCTGCGGCTCAACGAGCGGTCGCGCGTGGAGGCGATTTTCCGCGGGCATTTCAAGATGGATCTGCACGTGGTGGACGCGGCGGCGCGGTTTCTGGAGCGGCTGCGCGGGGTGGTCGATCCGCAGGAGAAGCGCATCCGCATCGGGCACGAGTTCATCGCGGTGTTCAAGGAGGAGGCGAAGCGCATAGCCCACGCGCACTATCTCGCGCAGGGGACACTGTACCCGGACGTGATCGAGTCGGGCCATAGCGCGGCGGGCACGGCGGCGAACATCAAGCTGCACCACAACGTGGGAGGGCTTCCGGCGGAGCTGGGGTTCGAGTTGATCGAGCCCCTGCGGGATCTTTTCAAGGATGAGGTGCGGATGATCGGGGAGCTTCTCGGGCTGACCGAGGAGATGGTGTGGCGTCATCCGTTTCCGGGGCCGGGTCTGGCGGTGCGGATTATCGGGGAGGTGACACCGGAGCGGCTGGAGCTGCTTCGCCGTGCGGACCAGATCATCATCGAGGAGCTGGTGTCGGCGGGCTGGTATCGCAAGGTGGCGCAGGCCTTCGGCGTACTGATACCGGTGGCGAGCGTGGGGGTGATGGGCGACGGCCGGGCCTACCAGGGGCAGAGTGTCATCGCGGTGCGCTTCGTGGAGTCGACGGACTTCATGACGGCGGACTGGGTGCACATCGACCCGAACGTGTTGGCGCGGATCAGCAGCCGGATCACGAACGAGGTGTCGGGGGTGAACCGCGTCGTTTATGACATCACCAGCAAGCCGCCGGCGACGATCGAGTGGGAGTAGGGCCGGGCAAACGGTTTAACGGGGTTGAACTGCACCGGGAGTAGTGTTTGAGGGTCGCTGGCACGGAAATTGAATCGATCCATCGGCCAGATCGAAACGGAACATCGAGAAATCCATTGCCGGGCCGGGGAGCATGGGATATAGTGATCTTTCGATCGGGTATCATGCCCGATTTGGGCCGAAGTCATGATTTACTCCGCCGGCTGTGAATACGCCATTCGCGCGGTGATGAAACTCGCGGCGATGGTTCCGCCGGGACAGTTCATGTTGCTGCGCGACCTTGTCGAGTCGGAGGGGATGCCGGCACATTTCGTGGGGAAGGTGCTTCAGACGCTGGCGCGGGCGGAGGTGCTGGTATCGGCCAAGGGGCGCGGGGGCGGATTCGCGCTGGCGCGGCCGCCGGCGGAGATCACGCTGCGGCAGATCGTGGAGGCGATCGACGGCCCGGCGCGGATCGGGAGGTGCATTCTCGGATTCGCGCAGTGCGACGACGCGCAGCCGTGTCCGCAACATGACGACTGGGTGGAGATTCGCAGGCACATCTACGATCTGCTCGACAACACGACGGTGGCGGACCTGCTCAAGGCAATGGCGCGGAAGCAGCGAAGCGGGGCGCGGGCGACAGCGCGGCCAGGCTGACCGGGCGGAATTTTCCGGGCCGCAAGAGGGGGAACATCGGGCGGGGCGGACATGCCGCCCGCGCGGCTTGAAGAAGTGGTCGGCAGCGTCGATCATGGGATTCCATGTCAATATCAGGCGCAATTCGGGCGCGGTTTGCGCCGTCGCCGACGGGGTATCTGCACGTCGGCGGGGCGCGGACGGCGCTGTTCAACTGGCTCTTCTGCAAGCGATTCGGCGGGACGTTTGTCCTGCGGATCGAGGACACGGACATTCTGCGCAATATCGAGGGGGCGGAACAGAAGCTCATCGACGATCTGCGCTGGCTGGGCATTCTCTACGACGAAGGTCCAGACGTCGGCGGGCCGCTGGGGCCGTATCGCCAGAGCGAGCGGCGCGACCTGTATGACGCGGCGGTAAGGAAGCTGCTCGCCGAAGGCAAGGCGTATTACGCGTTCGACACGGCCGAGGAGCTGGACGCGATGCGCAAGTCCGCCGAGGCGCAGAAGCGGAGTTTTCGCTATCCGCGGCCGGCGCATTTTCCGACCGAGGCCGACGCGGCGCGGGCGCGGGCCGAGGGACGCCCGGTCGTCGTGCGGTTTGCGGTTCCAAACGAGTCGATCACGGTGCATGACGAGATTCTGGGGGATGTGACGTTCGGCGCGGGGGAGCTTGAGGACCTGGTGATCGTCAAGTCGAACGGGTGGCCGACGTATCACTTCGCGGTGGTGGTGGACGACGCGCATATGAAGATCAGCCACGTGCTCCGGGCGCAGGAGCACCTGATGAACACGCCGAAGCACGTGTTCATGCAGCGGGCGCTGGGATACCCGGTGCCGAAGTTCGCGCACTTGCCGCTGGTGTTCAACATTGACGGAACGAAGATGAGCAAGCGCGACAAGCACAAGGTGGTGCGCGCGGCGGTGAAAGAGCGGCTGAGGTCGAAGGCGTGGACGAAGGATGACGCGGCGCGGATTGCGGAGAGCGCCGCGGAGGCGATGGACACGTGGCTGGACAAGGCGGACACCGAGCTGGACATGGGGCAGGTGACGCGGCTGGCGGCGGCGGCGGGCGTGGTGATACCGGAGATCGACGTGCATGACTTCCGGCTGTCGGGCTACCTGCCGGAGGCGCTGGTGAATTTCGTCGCGCTGATCGGCTGGTCGCCGAAGAATGATCGGGAGGTCCTGACGCGGGAGGAGATGATCGAGGCGTTCAGCCTGGAGGGAATCAACAAGACGGCGGGGCGATTCGACCGCGAGAAGCTGCTGGCGATGAACACGACGTATGCGGCGGCGGCGAGCCCGGCGCGGCTGCGAGAGGCGTTTCGAGACTGGGCGAGCGTCAGTGGATCGGCACTGTCTAAGCTGGATGATGCGACGGCGGCGCGGGCGCTGGAGGTGTGCAAGGGGTTTCGGACGTTTCGGGACGTCGAGTCGAAAGTGGGTGTCCTTTTCGGGCCCGACGAGGCGGTGGCGTACGACGCGGACGCGGTGCAGAAGGTTCTGGCGAAGGGCGGCGGCGCGGGGTTTGCGGTGCTGGAGAGGCTCGCCCCGATTCTTGAGAAGCTGGAGCCGTGGACGGCGGAGGGGGTGGACGGGGTCATCAAGGGGTATTGCGAGGAGAGCGGAGCGAAGATGGGGGACGTGGCCCAGCCGCTGCGCGTGGCGGTGGCGGGGAGGCCGGTGAGCCCGGCAATCGGGGAGACGCTGGTGTTGCTGGGGAAAGCGGGGACGCTGAAGCGGATCGGCCGGTGTCTGCGGCTTCGGGATGGCGGCAGCGTGGCGAGCTAGAATCTCGTGTCATGACCTCCATGGAAACCATTCTGAGCAAGGTGAGGTCACTCCCCGACGCGGAGCGCGCGTGGCTGGTGCGGCAGCTTCTGATCGAGATCGCCGAAGCCAGGGCTGAAGGCGGTCGGGCTGTCCGGCCGAGCAGGCCGGTTGCATGGACACCGTCGGACGAGGGCGAGGACTGGATCACCTACTACCCGGATTCGCTGCTGCACGACATGAGTACCGAGTCGTGAAGGGCGGTGAGGCCGCGTGGGCCACAGGGGGCGGTACCGACAGGGTGTATCGTGTCCCTTGAGGGGATCGTACAGGCGTTCGGCTATCCGGCGATCGCGGTCGGGACGTTTCTGGAGGGGGAGACGATCCTGGTCATCGGGGGTTTCGCGGCGCACCGGGGGTACCTTTCGCTTCCGTGGGTGATGGTGTGCGCGTTCGCGGGTTCGCTGTGCAGCGATCAGATCATGTATTTCCTGGGCCGTCGGTACGGGACGGCGATGCTGGACCGGCGTCCGGCCTGGCGCGGGCGCTTGGAGCGGGTGCAGAGGCTGTTGCACCGGCATCAGACGTGGATCATCCTGGGGTTTCGATTTGTGTATGGCCTGCGAAATGTCACGCCGATTGCACTCGGGGCGTCGGGTGTATCGCCGCGGCGGTTTGGCCTGCTGAACGTCGCGGGGGCGGCGATCTGGGCGGCGGGGATCGGGGCGCTGGGCTACTTTCTGGGCGAGTTCGCCGAGCGGGTCATCGATGATGTGAAGCGGTACGAGGGGTGGATCCTGGTGGGCATCGCGGCGGCAGGACTGGGGCTGTGGCTGCTGCACCGGGCCCGGGCGCGGCGGAGCGGGACTCGGCAATCGGATCAGTGAGAAGGCGCGCGATCAACGTCCCTGGGAACTCGGCGTGCCGCATGATCCGCTTATTTCGGCTCGCCCTGGCCGGGGACGCCGCAGCGGGCCAGTTCGAGATCGGTGGCGTAGATCGGCCGCGGTGGGACGCGGCGGCTGCCGTCGGGCTGGATGCAGAAGCCGAAGAGGGCTTCGGTCTGGTTTCGGGCGGCCTGGGTCACGCCGGCCAGGTAGAGCCGCGCGTAGTGGTAGCCGTCGCGGCAGCGCACGAAGAGGTACTGCGTGTCCGGGGTGAGGTTGACGGCGGTGCGGTAGCCGGTCTTCGGTGCTTCGAGGACCTGGTTGAACTCGAAGGATTTGCGCGGATTCCCCTTGCCGATAAAGGCGTAGATACCGCCGTAGCCGACGGTTTCGAGGCGCAGGGCGCCGGAGCCGGAGGCGGCGACCCATGTCAGGATAATGTCACTCTCCTCGAAGGAGGCCGGCTGGCCGGTGTGAAGGTCGAAACCGCGGGTGGGTGCGCCGGGTTCGAGCGGCAACAGCCCCTTTCGCACGGGCAGCGCGTCGTTCGGGACGCGGGTAAGGCGCACTTCGCCGTCGCCGCTTTTTTCATAGCTGGCGTTGGGGTAGTAATTCGGCGCCCAGGCGCTGACGAAGTCGAACTCGCCTTCGATCTTCTCGAAGGCGTATCGGCCCTCGGGATCGGTGGTGTCGCCGACGGCGCGTCCCATCGGCCCGCGGGCGATGCTCGAAACGCGGGACTGCATGGTGACCTGGGCGTTGGGGATGGGCTCGCCGCTGACGGCGTCGACGATGCGGCCTTCCTTTTTGCAGCCGGCGTGCATCGGGACAAGGCCGAGAATCAGTGCGGCAAGGCATGGCGCCGTGCGTGACATTCTGGCGATTTGCATGTTGCAAAGCTCCTTGCGCCCAAGGGCTGTTCGATACCCTGTGGATCAAACGGCAGGCGATTATAATGCCCGGCGCGAACTTTGGCCCATGAACAAGAAGTGCATTTGATGACGACACCGGAAACCAAGCCGACGTTGAATTTCGTTCAGGAGATCGTCGAGGCCGACAACGCCGCGCGGCGGTGGGGAACCTGGCCGGACGGTCGGCCGCGCGTGCACACGCGGTTTCCGCCCGAACCGAACGGGTACCTGCACATCGGCCATGCCAAGAGCATCTGGCTGAATTACGGGCTGGCCGAGCAGTACGGCGGCCGGTTCAACCTGCGCTTTGACGACACCAACCCGGTCGCCGAGGAGCAGGAGTACGTCGAGAGCATTGTCCGCGACGTGCGCTGGCTGGGCGTGAAGTGGGTGGGCATGCGGGACGTGACCGGCGGCGCCCGCGCCTCCGGGGCCGACGCCGAGTCGGGCGTCATTTTCTCGAGTGATTACTTCCAGCAGATGCACGACTGGGCCGTGGAATTGATCAAGAAGGGCAGGGCCTACGTCTGCGACCTGACGTCCGAGGAGACGTCGACGTACCGAGGCACGCTTACGAAGCCGGGCACAAACAGCCCGCACCGCGATCGAAGCGTCGAGGAGAATCTCGACCTCTTTGAGCGGATGCGCAAGGGGGAGTTTCCCGACGGGTCGCGGACGCTCCGCGCGAAGATCGACATGGCCAGCCCGAACCTGAACCTGCGCGACCCGGTGATGTACCGGATCCTGCACGCCGCGCATCATCGGACTGGCGGGGCGTGGTGCATCTACCCGATGTACGACTGGGCGCATGGGCTGGAAGACAGCATCGAAGGCATCACGCACAGCATCTGCACGCTGGAGTTCGAGAATCATCGACCGCTGTACGACTGGTTCATCGACGCGATCAACGAGGGGCGGACGGAGGACGGCAGCGGGCCGTGGGGGCGGACGATCCACCACCCGCAACAGATCGAGTTCGCGCGGCTCAGCGTGACGCATATGCTGATGAGCAAGCGCAAGCTGCTGGAGCTGGTGAAGGGCGGTCACGTGCGCAGCTGGGACGACCCGCGGATGCCGACGTTGTCGGGATTGCGGCGGCGGGGGTACACGCCGGAGGCGGTTCGCAACTTCTGTGCCGACGTCGGCGTGGCAAAGTTCAACGGCACGATCGAGATCGTGCGGCTGGAGAACGCCATTCGCGAGCATCTGAACAGGATTGCGCCGCGGCGGATGGCGGTCCTGCGGCCTCTGAAGCTGGTGATTACGAATTTTCCTGAAGGGTCGGTGGAGCAGCTCGACGCGGTGAACAACCCCGAGGACCCCTCGGCGGGCACGCGGAAGGTGCCGTTCGGGCGGGAGCTGTACATCGAGCGCGACGACTTTCGCGAGGAGCCGCCGAAGGGGTATCACCGGTTGTATCCCGGCAACGAGGTGCGTCTGCGCTATGCGTACTTCGTGAAATGCACGGGGGTCGTGAAGGACATGGCGACGGGCGAGGTGCGCGAGGTGCACTGCACGTACGACCCGGCGACGCGCGGCGGCGACTCACCCGACGGGCGGAAGGTGAAGGGGACGATTCACTGGGTATCGGCGGGGCACGCGGTGGACGCGGAAGTGCGGCTGTACGACCACCTGTTCTCCGCGCCGTTTCCTGAGGATGTGCCGGAAGGCGGCAGCTACCTGGCGAATCTGAACGCGAACTCGCTGGAAGTTCTGTCGGGCTGCAAGCTGGAGCCGAGCCTGGCGGAGGCGAAGTTCGGCCATGACGCGTTCGGGACGATCATGCCGGACCGGGTGCAGTTTGAGCGGCACGGGTATTTCTGCGTGGATATGGACGCCGGGCCGGGCCGGCCGGTGTTCAACCGGACGGTGTCGCTGAAGGATTCGTGGGCGAAGGTGGAGAAGAAGGGGTAGGCGGTGTCCGCGATCGGGGCGAATCATAGCCGATACAATTTGGACCCGATGCCCCATTGGGGGGAATCTTGAACCCGTTGGCTGGTCTGCCGGAGAGGCTTCCGTACGAATTACGAGTTCCACTAGACGACGGTCGGCACGTGCCATCCGATTGTCAATCCTAGAGCGAGTTCGGCAAGATGCCGAGCACGGTGACATCGGGCTTGCGTGAGATCGCCTTGCCGCGTATATGCGATCGACTGGATGAGACCCGGCGCTCCTCGAACGGCTCGCCGAACGTACGCATTAGATGCAGGATCGATTCACGGCAGGGAAATATTGGCTCCTCTCGACGGCACGTGGCGAGCATGTGGAGCCGGCAATGCAGGAATATGCGCGGCGATGTGGGAACAGTGCCGAACAATTGGTGCGTGAGTCGCCTCCCCCCGATTCTTCCGAAGTCCATTGAAGCGATACGCGAGATCTCTCGATCTCGCGTGAGGTCTTTTGGCATGTAAGCTCCGCTGCACCAGGCATTGCATGTCCGTCGGCCGCTTGCGGCAAACAGATCCACGTTCACAGATCGCCCCATTCAGCTGGGTAAGCGTCTCCATTCAGTGCTGCTGTGCTGATTGCCGAACTGGATGCCCTGCGCCAGGGGCGGCTCGGGGGCGAAGTGGCTCGTATTCGCCTGCCAATGCTTGCAGGGTTTCTTGCGGCCGTTGCCGACTTCACGGTTTCAATCGAGCGGTGCCCTTGATGGGCTCGGCGTCGGCTGGTCGGGTCTTGACGTTCTCCCATGGCACAGATCGATTCAACTCCTCAAGAAAACGTCGCACGTCGTTTCCGGCGCGGCTCCACAGCCGCCGTCGCACTTCGCGGATTTCCTCGACGACCTGTTCGGCCGCTGACAATTTCGGGTTCTTCTCGATCATTGTCCGGACTCCTCGGGCATCAGAGTCAGCGGTGTGGTGATCACGGGGGTAGCCAACCCCATGCGCGCGTTCAGGATGCCGATGTGCCGCGCCTTGTTCGAATTGGCCAGATGACGGCAGTTCCATGTCAGCAGGAACTCCATTGAGTGCAGCGATGCCATTGCAAGGTGGGCTGCATCGCCGAAGGCATCGCCGGGCATCAGTCTGTGCTCTAGGTAGTATTCGATCACATCAGGGAGTTCCGCAGGCTCGTCGAGCACCTGCACGTCAGCAATCAAGGCAAGCAGGTCCCGCGATTTGGGCTGCGGGGCGTCAGCCAGCTCCTGCAGGACGAATCGTGATGTAAAGAGGTCGTACCGAGATCGATAGCAGTCCCACCACTCGCGGGTCACATTCCGCCACGCCAGAATCTGCTGCTCATCTCTTGTTTCGCAGTAGAAACTCGGAATCGTCGTTTCGATATACACGGAGGGCATGCCGTCTTCCCTGATCACTCACCGAAGCGAATCCCCTGTGCCAGCGGGAGCTCGGTGGTGTAGTTGATCGTGTTTGTCTGCCGGCGCATGTAGGCCTTCCAGCTGTCGCTGCCGGATTCTCGGCCGCCGCCGGTTTCCTTTTCACCGCCGAAGGCTCCGCCGATCTCCGCGCCGCTCGTGCCGATGTTTACATTGGCGATGCCGCAGTCGCTGCCGGCGGCGCTGAGGAACCGCTCGGCCTCGAGCAGGTTGCGCGTGAAGATGGCACTTGACAGCCCCTGCGGCACGCCGTTGTGAAGGCGGATCGCCTCGTTGAGGTCGTCCATGGCTGATTTCGAGTCGGCCGCGCCGGCCCTGCCGTAGGGAATGATGTAGAGGATCGGTGCAAAGGTCTCCTCCTGCACGATCTCGAATTCATTCTTCGCCTCGGCGATGCAGGGCGTGACATAGCAGCCGCCCGCGAGTCCCGCGCCGGCGTACTTCTCGCCGCCGCAGAGGACGCGGCCGCCCTCCTTCTTCAGCCTCTCAATGGCCGACATCATCGCGCCGACGGCCTCGCCGTCGATCAGCGGGCCCATGAGCGTGCCGTCTTCGAGCGGATTGCCGATCTTCACCTGCTTGTACGCGGTGACCAGACGCTCGGTGAGCTGCGCGCGGACGCTTTCATGAACGATGATCCGCCGCGTGCTCGTGCAGCGCTGCCCGGCGGTGCCGACCGCGCCGAAGAGGATCGCCCGGACGGCAAGATTGAGGTCGGCGTCCGGCGTCACAATGATGGCATTATTTCCGCCGAGTTCGAGAATGGTCCGCCCCAGCCGCTTGCCGACGACTTCGCCGATGCGATAGCCCATGCGACAGGAGCCGGTGGCCGAGATGAGCGGCACGCGCCGGTCGTTGATGAACTTCTCCCCGATGGTGGAGCCCTTGCCGATGAGCAGGCTGAAAATAGCCGGGTTCACGCCCGACTCGCGGCAGACGCGCTCGGCGATCTTCGTCGTGGCGACGGCTGTGAGCGGCGTCTTGCTCGACGGCTTCCACACCGTGCTGTTGCCGCAGACGGCTGAAAGAGCCGAATTCCACGCCCACACCGCCACGGGGAAGTTGAACGCGCTGATGACTCCGACGACGCCGAGCGGGTGCCACTGCTCGTACATGCGGTGGCCGGGGCGCTCGCTGTGCATGGACAGGCCGTAGAGCTGGCGCGACAGGCCGCACGCGAAGTCGCAGATGTCGATCATCTCCTGCACTTCGCCCTCGCCCTCGGCGCGGATCTTTCCCATCTCGAGCGTGACCAGAGCGCCGAGGTCGCGCTTGTGTTCGCGGAGGGCGTTTCCGAGCCGGCGGATGAGATCACCGCGCTTCGGGGCCGGCGTGACGCGCCAGTCTTCGAAGGCCTTTGTCGCTGCGGAGATGGTTTTCTCGTATTCCTCCGTCGTGGCCTGCCGGACGGAGGCGATGAGCCTGCCGTCGATGGGCGAGTAAGAGTCGAGCTGGGTGTCGGAGCCCATCCACGTGCCGTTAAAGACGCCGGGGTTGACGTGTTCAATGCCGAGTTTTCGGAGAATGTCCTGCATGGGAAGCCTCGGGGAAGTATTTCGCGCTGTTCTGTCGTCCTGCGGAGACATTTTACCCGTGGGCCGCGGATATCGCCAAGCGCGGGTGGGATTTGCGAAATCGATGCAATGCGGGGCGGAGGCCGCGACATTCGCACATGAATCGCGTGTGCCGCGAATCATCTTTCGGTCGCACGTCGATTCGCCCGCAACACTCTCCGCGTTTTCCGAGCCTGCCCCGCCCCTCGCACCGTGGAAGCGGCCGGACCCAGAGGTAAATCATGAGTACGCGAATCTCCATGGTGGTGGTCTGCGCGCTGGCCCTGGCGGGAACCGGAGCGAATTGCCGGGTGATTCCTCCCCCGCGCCTGAAGTTCATCGATGTTCAGCTGAACAAGTCGCGCGCGCTGCCGGGCGACGTGATTGAGATCACCTGGGACTACGAGAGCGAAAACCTGCTTGCGGCGCAGAGCATCCGGCTCAACGCGGCGGTGCTCGGCGGAACCGGCTGTTTCACGCTGATCGAGAACTGCAACGCGGCGGCCCAGGAGTGCTGCGCGCCGGTCGAGATTCCCGTAAATGATCGGTCGACGTCGTTTGTCTTCGGCCAGCCGTGCACCGTGCAGCTCCAGGCGGTCGACACGAGCGGCAACACGACGAGCATTCTCTTCGACATCCTGGTCGACGAACGGTTCTTCTTCACGGCGACATTCGACAGCGTGACAAGCGTGGACTACCCGCGGCTGGGTTTTGAATCCACCAAGGGCGGGCGGATCAATTTCTCGTCGTTCCTTGGCTTTTTTGAGGATACCGGCAACGAGTTCGCACAGACCGGCGTGATCGACGCGCTCTTGCCGGTCATGTCGCGCGAGGCAGCCTTCCGCGCCTTTTCTACGGATATCAACGAAGTGGCCGGCTTCGGCATGGTGCAGGGGTGCGCGTACCCGGCGCTGGACCCGGGCTTCTTCGGAACGCCGGAAGGCGAGCAGTTCGCGTTCAACGGCGACCCGACGGACGACGCGGCGGACGCCATCATCTTCGGCGGGGCGCTGGTGTATGACGGCGAAGTGACCACGGTGTCGGCGAAGGAGGGCGGCGACATCGAGGCGCGGTTTGATCCGACTTACATCGAGTCTGTCTTCATGGTGATCGCCCTTCGGACCGATCGGCAGGGCAACCCGTTCATCTCGGAGATTCAGCTCGGCAACCTGGACCAGGGGCTGGTCGTGCCGCTGTTTTTCGGGATTACGCCCGGCCGGTTTCTCGGGGCCGATCACGCGGTGGACTACGCGTTTCCGAACGGGATACCGGGCGAAGTGAGCGGGCACATCGTCGACGGCGCGCTGGGCTTCAACGTGACGACGGCGGCGGGCCAGATCTTTCCGTCGGTGTTCGTGGAGATTGAGCGGATCGACTGGAACATGCCGTTCTTTGCCGACACGAACCTTGGCGACCGGTTGATCCAGTGACGCCGCAGCGGCTCTCCCGGGGGCTGCGCGTCGGACCGAAAGAGCCCGACCGGAACCGGCGCGCGGACCCCGCTTTCCAAAGAGGCGGCTCCGGGGCTGATACCCGCGAAGGGGTCAGGCCTCGGAGTCGGCCTTTTTCCTGGTTTTCTTTTTGCTCTTGGGCTTGTCGCCGTCGGCGGTCTTGGAGCCTTCGGCCTTGCCGGGGCGCAAGGTGAGGTTGACGTTGATCTTCTGGGTGGGGGCGACGGATTGTCCGACGCCGCGGCCCTGGATGCCGAAATCGGCCAGGGCGACCTCAAACCGGGCGCGGATGGAGACGGCCTCCTTGATGGGCTTGCCGCTCTTGCTTTCTCCGGCCGGGACATAGGCGATCGTGGCGGGGATCTCGACGTCCTTCTCGTGGCCGTTCATGGCCAGCTTCCCGGCGAGGGCGGCCTTGAGGGCCTTGCCGTTCTTGGGCTGCTTCTCGTCGGGCGTCATGCCGGTGAGGGTGAAGACGATCTTCGGGTGGCTCTTGGCGTCGACCCAGGGGGCGTCTTTCATGTGCTGGTTCATCATGGGCTTGCCGGTGTCGAGATCGTCCCATGCCACTTCGAAGGCACCGCCGATCTTGTCCAGCTTGTGCAGGTTGCCCTTGAGATGGCCGGCAATCTTCTCCGCCTTGCCCTTGATCGTCTCCTTGGGGGCCTTGGAGACGAAGACAACCTCGTTGCGCTTCGACCGGGCGTCGACGGTGAAGTTCATCACCTTGTCGGGGGCGAGTTCGAGGCCCTTCTTCGCGTCCGGTTCCTTTGGCGGCTGCTTGCGGGGCATTCCGCCGGGCACGGGCCCGGCGAGGGCGGACGATGCAAGGAAGAGGGCGGCGCAGCCGAGGGACCGTGCGCGGGTGAGGCGGTCATGGATGCGTGTCATGGGATGTTCTCCACCAAAAAAGGCGCCTGGGGGAAGGGCTCGCCTGCCGGTCGGGATCTGAGACAACTGTATCATAATTGAGAGGCGTTCCGGCTTCCAGCCGCGTCGAGGGCGGTCGTGCGGCGGCGGGCGAGGTAATGCCGGCCGGCGAGGATGATTGCGCCGAGCAGGACGAGGGGGGCGGTCGCGTCGACCAGGCCGAGAACAAAGAGGGGATGTCTGACCGTCTGGCGCGTGTCTTCGCCGGCCTCCGCGAATGCGGCGTCGAGGGCGGCCTCGGTCTCGTCTTCCGGAGGGACTTCCTCGGCGACATAGACATGCGTGCAGGTGAAGAGGTAGTGCGGCTCGCCGGTGAGGGCGGTCGCGCGATGCCCGGTATAGAGGGAGAGGGCGACGAGCGCGACGGCGAGGAGGAGAAAGGCGGCGGTGACGGTGGCGGGGCGGGTCATTCGTTCATTCTACCGTTCGTTGTGGAGTCCGCCGCGGGTCGCGCGGCGGGAGCCGCCGCGAACCGATCGGTTTTTGACGGGGCGGGGGTTTGGCCCGATCATTCCGCCCTGAAATGAACACGCAACACGATCAATACTACGAGGACCGGCTCCGGAAGCTTCAGGCCATCGCCGCGATGGGCATCGACCCCTACGGCCAGAAGTACACGGACGTGCGGCAGAACGCGGACATCCGGGCCTTCGCCGAGCGGCTGGCGATCGAGGCCGGGCAGACGGACGAGACGGCGCGGGTGCGCGCCGCCGGCCGGGTGATGCTGCGCCGGGTGATGGGCAAGCTCGCGTTTCTGACGATCCGCGACTGGTCCGGCGACATGCAGATCGGCGTGTCGAAGGCGAAGGTCGGTGACGCCGGCTGGGCACTTCTCGAGAATCTCGACCTCGGCGATCACATCGGGGCCGACGGCCTGCTCGGCCGGACAAAGACGAACGAGATCACCGTCTGGGCCGATCAGCTTACCTTCCTCTGCAAGGCGCTGCGCACGCCGCCGGAGAAGTTTCACGGCCTGACCGACGTCGACATCCGCTACCGCGAGCGGTATGTCGATCTCTTTTCCAACCCCGACGTCATGCAGACCTTCCGCGCGCGCAGCCGGATCGTCGAGGCCGTGCGGCGCTACTTCCAGGGGCAGGGCTTTCTCGAAGTCGAGACGCCGATGCTCCAATCCGTCTATGGCGGGGCGGCGGCCCGGCCCTTCATGACGCATCACAACACGCTGGACATGGACCTGTTCCTGCGCATCAGCCCCGAACTGCATCTCAAGCGGCTGCTCGTCGGCGGCATGGAGCGGGTCTTCGAGATCAACCGCAACTTCCGCAACGAGGGCATCAGCACCCAGCACAATCCCGAGTTCACCATGATGGAGTGCTACCAGGCCTACGGCGACCTGTCCGACATGATGAACCACGTCGAGGGGCTCTTCGTCGCCGGCATCGAGTCCATCGGCGGGGGCTTCAAGCGGCGCTTCCGCGAGCTGGACATCGACTTCTCGCCACCGTGGCCGCGCCGGACGTACAGCGACCTGCTCCGCGAGCATGCCGGAGTCGAGCTGAGAGACGCGGCGGGCATCCGCAAGAAGGCCGAGTCGCTCGGCCTGCTGAAGCTATCGCCGGAGGAGCTTGCCGCCGGCGTGCGCGCCGAGACGATGGACCCGGCCATCCTGGCGAATCGGGTCTTCGAGGCGACCGTGGAGCCGACGCTGATCCAGCCGACCTTTGTCGTGGAGTACCCCGCGGCCCTGTGCCCGCTGACGCGGCGGAAGAAGGACGACCCGACGATCGCGCTGCGGTTCGAGGCGTACGTCGCGTGCATGGAGGTGGGCAACGCGTACACGGAGCTGAACGACCCGGCGATCCAGCGGGAGACCTTCGGCTCGCAGCTCGAGGGCGAGGGGGACGAGACGATGCGCGTGATGGACGAGGACTTCATCAAGGCGCTGGAGTTCGGCATGCCCCCGGCCGGGGGGCTTGGCGTGGGGATTGACCGGCTGGTGATGCTGCTGACGAATTCGGCGAGCATTCGGGATGTGATCCTGTTTCCGCTGCAAAGGCCGAAGTAGGGCGGGGGAACGGCGGAAAGGGAACAGGGAACAGAGAAGGCAGGGGGGGCTGGTCGGGGGGCAGTGGTGTGGCACTTGTGGCGTCTCCGGTTCGAAGCGGCGCGGGGCGCGCGGGGGGGGTGCGGGACGGCGCGGGGGGCCGCTGCGAGGGTCCGGAAAAGCAAACCTGAACGGGGGCACGCACAAATTATTTTTATCCTGAAAAACCGCGTTCCTTGCGCAGGAAGGCTGAATGAAACCTGAACAACCTGAATGCGTTCAGGTTTGGAGCGGGGCGGGGCGCGAACGGTGAGTTGCGAAAAGCGAGCGTAAGTCATACGCGTGTCCTCCGGGCGCGGAGCGGGCGGGGCGATTCAGCGCGGGGGGATGCGCGCGATCGCCGGCCCGTTCTCGCGGGTTATGACCTTCCTCCTTGCTCGCCGTGCGCGCCTTCTTCCAACGTCGAAGCGTCGAAAGGTCGAAATTGGATCAGGGAGCAGAAAAGCACTCGAGCGCGAGAGGGATCGAGGGAGGGGAGGCGGACGGCTTCGGCGTGAAGGTCGAGATCCGCGGCAGTGGGGCGCGTGGGCACTTTATGCGAAAGAACAGGGCATGCGCGGGACGCGACTGGTGATCAGACGACTGCGCCGCGCTCTACTCTCCTCCGACAATCTGCTAGGATTCTGTGATGAGCACGGGCCGTGGAAAGAAGGACCGCAAACAAGCGAGGCGCGACGATAAGAAGCGCCAAGAAAGCCGACGGCGGGAAAAGTTCCTCGCCACACGCGCGGCTCCAGCAGAATACCCTCTCGCCCGTATCGACCCAATAAGCATGAGTCTGTTGCGAGACGAAAAGGAGCACTCCGAAGCGTTTTGGGCCAACCCGGAGATCCACTGCGCGAAGGATCTACGCGAACTAGGTTTGCGATGGAACACGGCCGGCCAGTTCCTTTCCGGCGAGGAAGCTCAAGAGGCTCTGGAACCAGCAATCGACGAGCTTATTGGATTGCTGAACCGGTTCATCTCCCGTGAGAACGCGCTGCGCTTATTCCTATTGTTGCGAGGGAGCCTCAGAAGACCTACGGTCGGCTCATTCTTGGATGGCCATCGGACAAAGAACCTGCCATTTGACCGCCATGATCTGCGCAACGTCATATCAATGCTGGAGCTCGCGCTCTCGATGAGTGCCCGCGACAACGAATACTTCGAGACTTTCGGAATCGAGCAGGTGGTCGGCACTGGACCACCGAGTGAGTTGCTTACGAAATTGCCCAAAGTTCCTTCGGAAGCGATATTGGCCCTAAGAACTCTCCTCGACATTGGGATGGTGCTCTTTCTGTTTCAAAAGGCCTACTATTGGGCTGGCCACGGTGCACACGTCAATATTCTCCCGAATGGTATGCTTGCAATGTGTTTCCCGAGTCCGGAGCATAGATCCGCACTTGAGTTCCAACGTCTCCGTGATAATGAACAGGAAGATTCGTTACAGCACCTAGTGCGCGCCGGCTTCCCGGGTCGCCTTATCGACGCACAGCCAAACAGCGATTCGATTTTCGTGATGAGGAAGACGCCAGCGGACTATGCTCAGTTCATGAGCGACATTCGTGCGAAGGATCCATCCGAATTTAATGCCCTCAACTTTGCACCTGCTTGGATCGACTTGTCGGTGTGCTTCGATTTTCTTCGGCGTATGGGTGAAGGGGATTTAAAAAAGATCAACGATCTCACTTATCGCGAGATCATCGCTTGCGTCCGCGCTTTTTCCGAGATCGGACAATCCGCTTTCGATGATAGTGAAAGTCGATACTGGTTAGGTTGTTACGGCTGTTTTCCGATCGCGAGGTGGCTTTTTGAAGAGCGAATGGTGAAGATTCTGAGACAGAAACTCGGCGTCACCAGTGAGAACAATTGCCTTGAAACGCTCGTTAGATTCGAGCGAGTATTCCAGCTAGATCGCGGCGAAACATCGAGTCTATCGCAAGGCAGTCCCGTCCTCAAGTTCGCATCGCTCTCGAATGCATGGTTTCCCATCGAGCGAGGCGAAGGTGTACTGCTTGACTTTCTCGACTTACCCCGAGACTTGGCGAGGTGGTTAGGGCGCTTGCGCCTCGACGGCATTGGCGAAAATAGTCGCGGTCGCCTTTTTGAATCATGGCTGGCAACCGAGCTTGACCGATTGGAGCGTTCGCTTCGGCCGTTCGGCGTCTCGCGCGCTACAAGATTCGGAGACGTCTTTACTACGAAAAAGCGGCCCCACACTGACATCGATGTAATCTGGGCGCTTCCTCCGTATCTTCTGCCCATTTCGTGCAAGAACTTTGATGTTTCGCCTGAAGAGGCTCGCGGCGTCCACAGCGCCATTACCACAAAGTGGAGCGGTGACGGAAAGGTTTCTGACAGCCTGGCCATTTGGGATGGCAAGATGACCGAATTATTTCGCTGTCCGAAATGGCGCGACCTCAATAATCGACTGGCCGAACTCGCCAAAGGCTGTCGGTTTGCGATCCCCGTGCTCGTTTCGCCGCGCGTTGAGTGGATTCCGACGCTCCGCGCCGATTTGATGCTGCACCGCCGCACGGATGGAAAGAGCGCAGCAGCATGCGCGGTTCCACGCATTTGCACATTCGATGACCTTCGAAGGCTGGGCGAGCGCGGAGGCCCTAAGCCTCCATCGAATGCTGGCTATGTGATCGAGTTGGATTGACGATTTGCGTACGCAGGTCCCGCCGCGTAGCCAAATTGGTGCGTCCGAGACGCACGCTACGACTGGCGCGACGTAACACGAGCGGATTGGGGAGAGAACTGAAAAGTGAAACTTTGCTTGTCCGGGCGACAAAGTGAAACTTTGATTGTCCGTGCGACGAGGTGAAACTTTGTGCTCCCCGGCTTGGCCGGTTTCTGAGCGCGGCGGGACAGATGGCCGCCCGAGGTC
This sequence comes from Planctomycetota bacterium, assembly GCA_003576905.1. Lineage (GTDB taxonomy): Bacteria > Planctomycetota > Phycisphaerae > UBA1845 > UTPLA1 > UTPLA1. The sequence continues at coordinate 22,178 of QEVG01000004.1, forward strand.
GTGGCCGGGCAACCCAGCGGCGTAGCCTGCGTTTTTGTCAGTCTCCCATCCCTGCCGGCGCAAGGGATGGGGGACGTCTGTCATGCCACCCAACAACGCGGCTATGCCACCCGCGCGCGACCGGGACGGTCCTCGCCGGAGGCGAGCTCCTCGTCGAACACCACATGCCACCCGCGCGCGACCGGGACGGTCGCACTCCCGTGGATTACGCAGGCGGCGCGTTCTTGTTCGTGGCGGAGCGGGGCGCGGCGTTTTGGCGTTTTCGGGGCGCGGCGTTTAGTATCTCCGCGTGCAATCACGACTTGCGGTGCTGTTGTTCGCTCTTTTCGCTCCGATCACGCTGCCGGCGTACGCGATCTTTCTCGCCATCAGCAATCTGCTCGGCGGGGCTTTCTATATCGTCATTGAGGTGACGGCGGCGCGGATACTTCGCCGCCCGATCGCGCTGACGCGCGGGCAGATGGCGGCGCTGGCCCTGCCGGTGCTGCTGGCCGCGCCGCTGGTGACGGCGGGGCACATGCTCATCTGGCTCGTGCGGCTTGTCCTGAGCTGGCTCACCTGGCTCGGGCGCTGGCAGGCGGGTACGTCGGGCCGGGCGGCGAGTGCCGCGGTGGGGGCCGCGTGGCTGGCGGTGGCGGTGTGGACGACGGTGACGTGTCTCAACGCGGCGGTGGGGGCGGCCTGGATCGGGCGGCCGATCAGCGGCGGCCGGCAGTACGTCGATTTCGTCAAGCGGCAGAAGCAGCTCGGCGAGATGCCCCCGGACATGCAGCAGCGGCGGCGCGAGGTGATCGCGGACCTGGAGCGTTATCGGGACGCGATGCACCCGCAGTGGGAGTTCATGCTGGGAGTGCTGCGCGACGACACGGCGATCTTCCGCTGGATTCGCAACATGGTGGTGCAGCGTCGGATCGCGGGTGTTCCGTGGTATTTCGATCCGGCGGAATTGTCGGAGGATGGCAACGATCACAGCGAGCTGATGCTGGGTCCGCTGATTCTTGTGTGGGGTCTGCTGATTCGCTGGCCGGGGATGTTCGCTTTTCTGCCGTGGCCGCCGCTTCGGCTTCTGGTGATGGCGCTGCGGGCGGGGCTTGCGGCGTGGGCGATGTATTACCTGATCACCTGGGAGCCGCTCACGATTTATTACAGCTTCTGGTTCTCGCCGGCGGAGAGCATGGGCGGGCCGCAGGCAGCGCCCCTGTATTTCAAGCTGCTGAGCCCGGCGCTGTGGCTGGGGCTTGATTATGAGCAGTGGGTACGCCCGGCCTGGTGGCTGTTTAACGCGGGTCTTTGGCTGGCGCTGGCGGTGGTGCTTGGTTTCTGCTGGCAGGCGGCGCGGAAGGCGGCGCCGCTGGTGGGTTGGCCGCGGTACTACGTGGCGTTCCTGGCTTCGCGGCTTCTTCAGCGGAAGCGGATCGCGTTTTTCAGTGTCGGTGCGGTGACGCTGTGCGTGGCGATGATGATCATCGTGATCAGCGTCATGGGGGGGTTCGTGGACAGCATCCGCAACCGGGCACACAGCCTGCTGGGCGACCTGGTGATGGACGGGCCGATGCAGGGCTGGCCGTATTACCAGGAGTTCATCGACCGGATCAGCAAGCTGAAGGACGAGCAAGGGCGTGCGCTGGTGGTGCAGGCGACGCCGCTGATCCGCACGTACGGCGTGCTTCAGTTTCCGAACACGAAGAAGACCAGCGCGGTGAGCATCGTGGGGATCCGGCTGGACGAGTACGTGCGGGTTAACAAGTTCGGGGAGGATCTGTTTTACAACAATCGCTACGGGGGGACGACGCTGGGACCGCAGGGCCAGCCGGTGTACGCGTTTGACGAGCGGAACATCGCCGTGCTGCCGGAGGCGTGCGAGCGGAAGTACCGGGCGTATCTCGATTCTCTGCCGCCGGAGGAACGGGCGAAGGAGGAAGAGAAGTACCGCCGGGAGCCGCACGACTTTTATCCCGGCCCGGGCGTGTTCAAGGGTCCGGAGGAGAAGCCGGGGGTGATCGGCAAGGAGTATCCGGGGGTGATCATCGGGCGGAACATTCTGTTTCGCCGGCTGCCGTCGGGGGATTTTCGGCGCGGGGAGAACTATCCGCGGGGCGAGGCGTGTTACCTGACGGTGCTGCCGATGACGCGCGGGGGCGACGTGAGCCCGGAGCCGCCGCCGAAGCCGACATTCCGGTACGTGGATGACTCGCGGACGGGGATATACGAGATTGACTCGCTGAACGTGTACGTGGATTTCGACGTGCTTCAGACGCTGCTATCGATGGAGGCAGCGGAGCGTGCGGACGGCGGGGGCATGGCGGGGGCGCGGTGCACGCAGATACAGATCAAGGCGCCGCCGGAGATCGGGGATGACCGGGCGAAGCTGGCGGCGCTGAAGGCGCGGATCGAGCAGGAGTGGCAGCGGCACATCGACGAGGCGCCGGCGGACGCGTTCGAGTTTGACATGCTGCACAACGTGAGCACGCATACGTGGGAAGAGATGCAGGCGAGCTTCATCTCGGCGATCGAGAAGGAGAAGTTCCTCGTTTTGATCATGTTCGGGGTGATCAGCATCGTGGCGATCTTTCTGATCCTGTGCATCTTTTACATGATCGTGCAGGAGAAGACGCGGGACATCGGGATCATCAAGAGCGTGGGAGGGAGTGCCGCAGGGGTGACGGCAGTGTTTCTTGCGTACGGCGGGGCGATCGGGCTGGTGGGGTGCATCCTGGGCTCGCTGCTGGGGACGGCGTTCGTGGAGCATATCAACGAGATCCAGGACTGGCTGGCGCGGATCAATCCGGCGTGGCGAGTGTGGAGCCCGGAGACGTATTCGTTTGACAAGATCCCGGACGTGTGGAAGTGGTCGGAGGTGATGTGGATCAGCGTGCTGGCGGTGGCGGCGTCGATCATCGGTGCGACGTTTCCGGCGCTTCGGGCGGGTCGGACGTGGCCGGTGGAGTCGCTGCGGTATGAGTAGATTGGAATGCGGCCGGCCGCATGGGGCCGGATGTGGTGCATAGTCAGGTAAGAGTCCCTGGCAGGCCGGTCTTCGGATTGAAGTGTCACATGCTTCGCACAACCGCGCACTGTGACGGTAAGGCGATTGTGCCTGATGAGCCGCTGAGTCTTTCCGAGGGGGAGCGGATCGAAGTCATCATTCTTCCGGTCCGTTGAGACGTCGGAAAGCTCTGCAGGATGTTGATGCGATTGAATGCGATCCAGCGATTCACGTGGTGCGATGTGACGCGGCCTTGTTCGGAGCGGGGCTGGAGCTGTTTGGGAAGCGACGGGACAAGGAGTGGTCACTCACCGATTGCATATCGTTTCGCGTGTGGAGCGTGCGGATTTTGTTGACGCGTTCACAGGCGACGCTGATTTCGAACAAGCCGGATTCAGGGCCCTTCTGCGGCAGCCGCCTCCGGCGAACTGATGGTCGCCGCCCGGCGTAGTACGGTTGCCGGGCCGGGGCTGTTCGGTTAAACCCGATGGCGCGGGCGATCCCGCGTGAAAACGGAGCGGTGTGCCGAGTGTCGATACTTCGCTGCCAGGATGTGCACAAGTCCTACTCGCTGGGCCGGACGGAGTTGCCGGTGCTGCGGGGGATTGATCTGTCTTTCGATGCCGGACGGTTTGTCGCGATCATCGGCAACAGCGGCAGCGGGAAGAGCACGCTGCTGCATGTTTTATCGGGGCTGGATGTTCCGCAGCGCGGGCAGGTATGGTTCGAGGGTCAGCCGTTATTCGAGCCGGAGGGTTTCCGGCGGATTCCGATCGGCCGGGACAGCGATGCGAATGGAAACCGGGCACGGCAGTGGCAGCGCCCGGGGCCGTTGAAGGCGAGCGGTGGGTCGGGCGGGGGGACGTCCGCGGCGGTTGCCGCGCCGCCGGTCTCGTTCAACATGCATCGCGATGAGCTGCTCAATCGCTCGTTCGGATTTGTGTTTCAGTTTTATCATCTTCTGCCGGAGTTCGACGTACTGGAGAATGTGCTTCTGCCGGCGATGGTGGGCCGGTCGATGGGCAACTGGCTGACGGATCGCGTGCGAACGGAGGAGCGGGCACGCAGCTTGCTGGACTCGGTGGGGCTGGGCGACCGGCTTGCGCACCGGCCGAGCGAATTGTCTGGCGGCGAGCGGCAGCGGGTCGCCATTGCCCGCGCGCTGATGAATGAGCCAGCGGTTCTTTTCGCGGACGAGCCGACGGGGAACCTGGATACGCGCACGGGCCGGGAGATTTTCGATCTGCTCAAGCGGCTGAACGCGGCGGGTCAGACGATCATCATGGTGACGCACGATCGCGAGCTGGCGGGCCGGACGGATCAGGTTGTGCAGATCGTGGACGGACGTGTACAATAGGCGGGCCTGCGGTGACGAGCCTATCCTAATAATGTCAATTGCGCGTGGGGCGAGCGGCCGATCGCCGATCGCCCGGATGTTTCAAACGCCTCGGGAGGGCATTACCATGACCACGGTCGTCGGCCCAGCGGAATCGGCGCGTCGCGCTACGAAGGAGTACGGGAGTAAGGAACCGGCCATCAAGGAGCGCCCCATGGCGGATGAGTATTTGCCAAACCCGAATCTCAAGATCTGGATTGACGGAAAGCTGGTGCCGCCGGCGCAGGCGACGGTGAGCGTCTTTTCGCACGGCCTCCTTTACGGCGACGGCGTATTCGAGGGCATCCGCGTCTATAACGGCCGCATCTTTGAGGGGCCGGCCCACATGAAGCGGTTCGCCCTGAGCCTGAAGGCGATCCGGCTCGAAATCCCGTACACGATGGATCAACTCGTCGACGCGATGAAGCAGACGATCAAGGCCAACAATACCATCGACGGGTACATCCGGCTGGTGGCGGCGCGCGGACCGGGCACATTGGGCATTCATCCGTTCCGCACGGTCGCTCCCAACGTGTTCATCATCTGCGACCGGATCCAGATGTTCGACCCGGAGATGTACGAGAAGGGGATGAAGGTCATCACGGCGTCGACGATCCGGAATCATCCGAATGCGCTGTCGCCGCAGATCAAGAGCCTTAACTACCTCAACAACATCATGGCGAAGATCGAGGCGATCGACGCCGGATGTCTCGAAGCGGTGATGCTCAACCACGAGGGCTACGTCGGCGAGTGCACCGGCGACAACCTGTTCATCGTCCAGGGCGGAAAGCTGCGGACCCCGGCGACGCACTGCGGCCTGCTGGGCGGCGTGACGCGGCGGCTGGTCCTCAAGATGGCCCAGAAGCGCGGCATCGCCACTGACGAGTCCACCCTGACGCGGGCGGACCTGTACTATTCCGACGAGATGTTCATCACCGGCACCGGCGCCGAGGTGTGCCCGGTCACCGAGATCGACAAGCGGCCCGTGGGCGACGGGAAGCCGGGCGCGATCACGAAGCAGCTCATCGCCGACTTCCGCGCTCATATCAAGAGCGGGGAAGACATGCTGGCGTAATCAGCCGCTCGGGCAAGACTGAGCGAGACGGACCATCCACCGGGCGCGCGACTCGATCGCGCGTCCGGTTTTTTTGTCGACGGTACCCGTGTAGGCATTTCGGGAGCGACTTTCCGGCGGAGCGTGGGATTACGCGGCCGGCCTGCGGGGCAGACTCGGCGACGGGAGAATCCGCAGGAATTGGGGAATTTTCGACCGGGCCAGTGATTTGGGCGAACGCATCTCCTGCGGGGGCACGGCGGGGCATCCATAACGCCGCCAAGACCGGGCTTTGGGGGTGAAAATGCGCTCCCAAGCGGGTGCGGCGGGTGTTTATCCGTGGCACTCGACGTGCCAAGTGGGCCATTGGTGTCCGAAGGCAAGAACCCTGCGCGGGCATGCCCGGTCGAAGGGCGGCGCGCGGGGCGGAGAGATGAAACATGTCGATGGAAATGCTCCTCGGCGACGAGGCGGTGGGGCTGGCGGCGCTGCACAGCGGGATCGGGGGCGCCTTTTCGTACCCCGGCACGCCGGCGACGGAGATCTTTGAAACGATTCAGGCGCGCAAGGGGAAGGACGTATCGACGATCTGGTCGGCGAACGAGAAGGTGGCCTACGAAGAGGCGCTGGGGATGTCGTTCGCGGGCAAGCGGGCGATCGTGTCGATGAAGCACGTCGGGCTGAACGTGGCGATGGACCCGTTCATGAGTTCGGCGCTGACCGGGGCGCGGGGCGGGCTGGTCCTGGCGGTGGCGGATGATCCGGGCATGCACTCGTCGCAGAACGAGCAGGACTCGCGCTGCCTGGGCGACTTCGCGCAGATCCCGGTATTCGAGCCGTCGAACCAGCAGGAATGCTACGACATGACGCGCGAGGCGTTCGCGATGTCGGAGCGCTGGGCGTTGCCGATCATGATCCGGCTGGTGACGCGGCTGGCGCACAGCCGTGCGGCGGTACGGATGCGGCCTGCGGAGCACGCGAAGGGCGTGGATCGGGCGATCGACTGGCACGAGTGGACGCTGCTTCCGCCGAACGCGCGGCAGCGGTACCGGCGGCTGATCGACATGCAGTCGACGCTGCACGAGTACTCGGAGCATTCGGCGTTCAACGCGATTGAGCTGCGCGGGCCGAAGGGGATCATCGCCTGCGGGCTGGCGCACAATTACGTGCGCGAGGCGATCGAGGACGACGCGCGGTACTCGCTGCTCAAGATCACGACGTATCCGCCGCCGATCCGGCAGATTCGCGAGCTGATATCGCACTGCGACGAGGTGCTGGTGGTCGAGGAGGGCTATCCCTTCCTGGAGCGGCAGCTCGTCGGCCTGCTCGGGGTGCATGGCAAGCTGATCCGCGGCAAGCGCAGCGGGGCCCTGCCGCCGGACGGGGAAATGACGACGGACAAGGTGCGGACGGCGCTGGGGCTTCCGCTGGCGTCGGGCCAGCCGGCGGCGACGGGACTGCCGGCGCGGCCGCCGCGGCTGTGCGACGGGTGTCCACATTGTGACACTTTCAGGGCGATGATGTCGGCGCTGGAGGGGGTTCAGACGCCCTTTCTGATGAGCGACATCGGCTGTTACACGCTCGGGGCCCTGCCGCCGTACAACGCCGTGCAGACGTGCGTCGACATGGGAGCGTCGATCTCGATGGCCCACGGCGCGGTGCGGGCCGGCGCGCGGCCGGTGGTCTGCACGATCGGCGATTCGACCTTCACGCACTCGGGCATGACGGCGCTGATCGGGGCCATCCGCGAGAACGCCGACATGACGGTCATGATCCTGGACAACGGGACGGTGGCGATGACCGGCGGGCAGACGGCCCTGGCGACGGGCGAGAGCATGATCCAGCTTCTGCTCGGGTTGGGCGTTCCGAGGGAACATCTGATCGAGATCGATCCCATGCCGAAGCACCACGAAAAGAACGTGGAGCTGGTCAGGAAGGAGATCGATCATCGCGGCTTGTCGGTGATCGTGGCGTGCCGCCCGTGCATTCACACGGTGCGCAAGGTGAAGAAGGAAGCGGCGGCGGCGGCGACGGCGGAGTAGCGCCGCGCGGAAATGCGGCGCGCAGCATGCGGCTCGGCCGCGACGGCGCGGGCGGCAAAGAGGACGGTGCCATGGAGTTTAACCTGATTCTCGCGGGCGTCGGCGGGCAGGGCATCCTGACCACGGCGCAGGCGATGTGCCTGGCGGCGATGCGGCGCGGGCTGTCGGTGAAGCAGGCCGAGGTGCACGGCATGTCGCAGCGCGGCGGTGCGGTGCAGTCGCACCTGCGCATTTCGGACGGCACGCTGTACAGCGACCTGATCCCGCGCGGGCGTGCGAACATGATTCTCGCCGTCGAACCGCTCGAGGCCCTGCGCTACGTGGAGTATCTCGGGCCCGACGGCGTGATCGTGTCCAACACCGCGCCGCTGATCAACATTCCGAACTATGGGGCGGTCGACGAGGTGATCCAGAGGATTCACCGCTACGCGAATCACGTCCTCGTCGACGCCGGGGGCCTGGCGGCGGCGGCCGGTTCGACGCGGGCGGTGAACATGGTGATGCTCGGCGCGGCGTCGATCTTCATCGAGCTGCCGCCCGATGAGTTTTTCGCGGCGATCGCCGAGATGTTCGCGTCCAAGGGGCCGCAGATAATCAAGGCGAACCAGCGGGCCTTCGAGCTCGGGCGCGGCGCGGCGGCGGCTTATCGCGAGATGCTGGCGTCGGGCGCCGACCCGACGGCGGTGCGGCACTGGCTGGCAGAGCACCCGGACGGGGGGCGCGAGCGTGCCGCGCTTCCGGCACGCATCCTCGATCCGGCGGAGGACCTGAGCGCCGAGCAGGCATCGCGGATCGACGAGATCCTCCGCGAGGCGGGGGAGGACAACCGGCGGCAACTGTACGAGCACGAGGCCTACCGGATCATCGAGACGGCCGGGGGCATCACGCCGCCGAAGCACTTCTTCCTGCGCAGCGGACAGGCCGTCACGCAGGCGATGCTCGACGAGCTGCCGGGCCACCGGGTGGTGATCAAGATCGTCTCGCCGACGGTGGTTCACAAGAGCGACGCGCAGGCGGTGATCTTCGTCGCGAAGGACATGGGGATCGTGCCGCACGAGATCGATCAGCTCATCGTGCGTCAGCAGAGCCTCGGGGCGCGGGTGGACGGCGTGCTTCTGGTGGAGTGCGTCGAGCACGACGGCGCGCATTTCGGCAGCGAGCTGTTCGTGGGTATCCGCGCCTCGCGCGCGTTCGGGCCGGTGATCGCCGCCGGACTGGGCGGCGTGGACACGGAGTACCTGGCGGCGAAGCTCCGGCCCGGCATCGCAGTGGCCAAGGCGCTGGCGACGCAGACGACGGCGCGCGAATTCCTGGAATTGTTCAAGACGACCGCGGCGTACGAAATTCTCGCCGGGCGCGTGCGCGGGCACCCGCGCATGGTGTCCGACGGGCAGCTCCTTCGGTGTTTCGCGGCGTTTCTGGGGATCGCGCGGCGGTTCTGCGGAATCGGCGAGGGGGGCGCGCGGCGGCTGGTCGAGCTGGAGGTGAACCCGTTCGCGTTCCGGCGGATGACGATGGTGCCGCTTGACGGGCGGGGGCGTCTGGGCTCGATCGCGGCGCCGGGCGTGCCGCGTCCGGTGGAGAAGGTGGAGGCGCTCGTGGAGCCGCGGTCGATCGCCATCGTGGGCGCATCGGGCAAGCGCGAGAACTTCGGGCGGATCATCCTCAACAACATCCTGGCGTGCGGCTTTCCGGCGGAGCACCTGTATGTCCTGCACGCGGAGGAGACGCGGATCGACGGCGTGCGCTGCGTGCGCGACGTGGCGAGCGTGCCGGAGCCGGTCGATCTGCTCATCGTCGCGGCGGCGGTGGGCGACGTGCCGGCGTTCATCGGCGATTGCATCGACAGCGGGCGGGTGCGCTCGGTGATCCTGATTCCGGGCGGGTTTGGCGAGACGGCGGGCAGCGGTGCGCTTCAGGAGCGCGTGCAGCAGCTCATCGGCGCGTCGCGGCAGCGGGCGGACAGGGGACCGGTCTTTCTCGGCGGGAACTGCCTCGGGGTGCGTTCGAGGCCGGGGCATTACGACACGTTCTTCATTCACGACAAGAAGCTGGACCCGCGGCGCCACGCGCGGCCGCGACGGCTGGCCTTTGTGAGCCAGAGCGGGGCGTTCATCGTCTCGCGGCTGTCGAACCTGCCGACTTTGGACCCGACGCTGGCGATTTCGCTGGGCAACCAGACGGACCTGGCGGTGTCGGACCTGATGACACACGTGGGGCGGCGCGACGACATCGACGTGATCGGCGTGTACATGGAGGGGTTCAAGGATGGCGACGGGATCGCCTTTGTCGAGGCGGTGCGGCGCGCGGCCGAGGCGGGCAAGCTCGTGGTCTTCTACAAGGCGGGCCGGACCGAGGCGGGCCGCAGCGCGACGGCCGGGCACACTGCCTCTATCGCGGGGGACTACGACGTCTGCGACGCGGCGGTCGGCGCGGCCGGGGCGATCGTGGTGGACACGTTTAAGGAGTTCGAACAGGTGCTGGAGATGGCCGTTCGCCTGCACGGCAAGCGCGTCGGCGGCGTGCGGATCGGGGCGATCAGCAACGCGGGGTTTGAGTCGGTGGGCATGGCCGACGCGACGATCGGCATGCGCTATCGCGTGCGGCTGCCGGAGCTTTCCGCCGAGACGACGCGGCGGCTCACCGAGGCGCTCGACCGGCACAAGCTGGCGGCGCTGGTGAACGCGCGGAACCCGCTGGACCTGACGCCGATGGCGACGGACGCGGCGTATGAGGAGTGTGCCCGGGCGCTTCTGGAGGACGCCGAGATCGACGCGCTGATCGTGAGCATGGTGCCGCTCACGCCGGCACTGCTGACCGGGGCGGACGAGATCGGCGGGGAGGGGTCGATCGCCCGGCGGCTGGCGCGGCTGGCGGCCGAGACGGCCAAGCCGATCATCACGGTGATCGACTCGGGGCCGCTTTTTGATCCGCTGGCGGACGCAATTCGGGACGGGGGCGTTCCGGTGTTGCGGACGTGCGACCAGGCGATTCGTTCGCTGGGTCGGTACCTGTGTCACCGCGCGCCCAAGGCGACGGCGGGGCTTGTGGAATCACCCAAGCCGCGACCGGCCGAGTCAGCACGGCGCGAGAAGGCGGAGGGGCTGGAGGTGGTGCGGTAGGGGAGACGGCGAAACAGCGAAACGGCGAAAAGTCGAAAAGTCGAAAAGTCAGGACCGGGGATGGTATCGATGCGGCACGGGGGCTGTGCAGCAACTCGACGGATTCGCGAGCGCGTAATTCGCTCTGGCGTCCACACGCTTCGTTGAGAATCACTTCGCCAATCCAGCCAGAGAACACGCGTAAGGACTGGAAGACGTCTGGGTGAGCAGGTCAAATCGTTCTTCGGAAAGTGCTTGATCCGTGCGGACTTAGAGAAAACGCGGCGCGGCGTGGGTTGACGCCCTCAGAAGTTTGGCATATGTCGGTATTATCCCCTTGACAAACCAAATGCCGTATGTCATAATTATGGCATGAAACCGAAAAACTTCATGGCCCTGACCGAAGATGAAGCCCGAGCCTACCTGGAGTCTATCCGCTGGCCTGATGGCCCCGTATGCCCCCATTGTGATAGCCGGGAGGTCACTCGGCTACAGGGCAAGGCCACGCGCCCTGGCGTCATCAAGTGCAAGTCTTGCCGGAAGCAGTTCACGGTCACCGTGGGCAGCATCTTCGAGCGAAGCCATATTTCGTGCTCGAATTGGGTCCGGGCCTTCTACATGGTCTGTTGCTCCAAGAAGGGCGTTTCGGCCCTCCAGCTTCAGCGCATGCTCGGCCTGGGTTCCTACAAAACCGCGTGGTTCATGGTTCACCGAATCCGATGGGCCATGCGGCAAGAGCCATTGAAGGCCATACTCAAGGGTGTTGTGGAAGCTGATGAAACGTGGGTTGGACCGCGCAAGCGACGGCCAGACGGGCACAATAACTGGCAAGAGAATAAAACGCCGGTAGTCGCCCTGATTCAGCGCGATGGGCCGATGCGCGTCCGCGTCCTCAACCGCGTTACCAAAGAGAACTTGAAGATGGCATTAGACGAAGCGGTTCACGATGACGCAACGCTCATGACGGATCAGCTACAGGCTTACCGCAAAATCACCAAGCGATTCAAGGCCCACAAGACCGTCGATCATTCGCGCGGCGAATACGCTCGCGGTGACGTGCATTGCAACACGGCCGAGTCGTTCTTTTCCTTGTTGAAGCGGGGCATTCACGGCACGTTCCACCATGTCGGTAGGCAGCACCTTCACCGCTACGCGGACGAGTTCGCCTTCCGATGGAATCACCGAAAGACGACGGACGCAGAGCGGACGGAAGCGGCCCTGCGAACGGCCCCAGGAAAGCGGCTCAAGTACAAACCGGTGTAAGTTCGAAGGCCTGATTTGATCTTATGACATGGCCGGTAATGTTTCGATATGGCTCGGCTTGAGCAACAGTGGGCTCAACATATGGAAGACAAGCAAAGAACGCTTCAAGCCTTATCGCACACTTGGTTCCTGTGACGCGACAGTCTAGCCCTAGTAGGTCGAATTTTGATAGCAGTGTTGCAACGTTCTTGATCTCGAATCCCACGAGCCGCTTCGTTTCAAATGACCTGTAGATCGTCAGCCAACAATCAACCCGTTCAGCGTAGTGGTCGGAATCCTCGAAGAACACCTCTACGCAATCGCCGACCGGCGAATAGGTAGGGCCAGCCTCGAACGGTCCCGGACCTTCCCGCAAAACATCATCTATAGTTTCGTTTTCGGCCATATCCTTTTGTCAAATCGCAGTTGCCATCCGATTGGCAAGTTGTGTTCAGCCGGATCGGACTCGATCCAAGCCCAGTTGAAGACGACCAGCCTAGTGTCGCAAAAAACTGCGAACGTAAAACCACGCGGGGGAGGAACGAACTTATCGCTCACTCTGCGCTTGCTGGGAATACCTGTAATGCAGATTCCGTCCTTATCTGGTTCCTTCACGAAATGCGTGGGATCTCCAAAGTCCTCGTTCACCGTCCTCAGCCCCAAATAGGCAGACGAGAACGACGCAACTAACTCCTGAACGCTGTACAAGTCCCAGAACTTGTTTCCAGGATGTCGCCTCTTAATGTCATCGACGCGGGAGAGCTCAATTCTGTAAGTCGCCTCGTCGCCCGTCCTTGGGTCGATTCCATTACATTCTAGGTATCCAGATTTTGCCATAGTACCGCGCCGTCCAATTCGTTTCCATTATCGCCAATTATAGCTTGCACGGATCAAGACAACACCCTAGACTAAGTTATGCGGGCGACGAGACTTGCACTCGTAAGGGGCGACGGGTTTACGGCCCGCCCCACCGGGTTCCAGGCCCGGAGCGTTTACTGTTTTCGCCACGCCCGCAAAGGCTGATTGAAGCCCCGGCAGCTCGTGTAAAGATGCGAGCCGGGGCTTCTTTTTTCGGGGCAGATCAGCTACGGCCCCTTACGCTCTTGGCCAGCGCATGGAATCACCTCGCTTTCCTTGGAAGAATTGTCTTGACAGGTGGGTTGGCCCCGCTAACATGCGGACGTAGCCAATCCGTGGCAGACAATGCTCCGGTCAACATCAATCGCAACAGAACTCGCGGCTACAGCGGGCCGAGGTATTCCAGACCTCGGCCCATCTGCTTTTTACGGCACGCGAACCTGATAGTGCGAGTCTACTACCCCAAGGAATTGTGGGTGTCAACGGTTTTCTCCTATATATTGCGTAAAATCCTATGCGCAAAAACCTTAACAGGTTATCCACATTCAGGAGTCGGAGTTATGAACAGGAAATCCACAAAAACCGAGCCACCTAACGGTCGCCGAACAGATTTGTTAATAAGTCCTGAAGAAGCACTACGGGCCGCGTTCCAGATCAAGGCGAAGCCACCCACCCAAAAGCCCACGAAGAAGGTCACGAAGAAGCGCAAGAAGAAATAGGCCCGCTTGACTGGCGAGCTAATGACCCTAAAATTAACCTAACAGCTTTGGTTTGTCATCGGAATATTACCGGCATATGTTAGGTATAGTGCGCGGGGGATGAGCAAGCGGTTTATTGGCGCGCAGGGAGGCCGGAATCGGCCGGCGGGCATTTCTTTTTTCGGGGCCAGGCATGACGGGATTGGTTGAGCGGCGGGTGCCGCTGGGGGCGCTGAGTTGCGCGCAGCGGCGGGTGGTGGAGCGGTACCTTTGGCTCGCCTCGGCGGCGGTGCGGAAGACCTGCGTCGTGGCGCGCGCGAACAGAGCGGGGCGCGAGTTTCGCGATCTCTGGCAGGAGGGAGCGCTGGCCCTGGCCGAGGCGGTGCGGACGCACGATCCGGCGCGGCACGGGGACTTCGCGCCCTACGCCCTTGCGCGGATTCGCTTTTCCGTCAGCCGCTACGCCCAGGAGAACAGCTGTGCCATCCGCGTGCCATACATCACGCAGCGCCGGCGGCGTGCCCGGCTTCGGGCGTCGGAACTCGATGAGTCGCCGGGCGAAGGCACGCCCCCGCCGGCCGAGGACCCGTCGCCTTCGCGGGACACCTTGAATAATGCGTGCGTGGGCGATGGGCAAGACGGAGCGGGCGGCGGCGAAGATGAGGAGCTGATCCTCGCTGACGTTCCCGCGCGGCGCTGGGAGCCTGCCCTGCTTCCGCGCGTGGTGAACATCGGCTGTGGATCGCCTCATCCGCGGCGGGCGCATGGGCGACACGACCCGGACGCGCGAGCACGAGAAGGGGCGCGGCAGCGCCGACTTGAGGAGGTGATGGGCCCGGCGATTCGGGAGGCGGTGCGGAAGCTGAAGTCCACGCCCGGCCGGAGCGCGGACTATCGCCGCATGATCGAGTTGTGCGCGGCGGAGCGATGGCTGATTCCGGAGCCGGAGGCGAAGCTTCCGATCCGGGAGTTGGCGCGTCGGCTGGGCTGCTCGATCGGCCGGATCACGCGGTGCGAGGAGCGGTTTCGTCGCGAGGCGGCGGGGGCGCTGCGCGAGAGGGGGGTTTGAGGAATCGTCGAGAGGTCGACGCGTCGAGACTTCATAAGTCAAACCGTCACGAGACCACAACGTCGAAACGGCAGAGGGGCGGAGGCGCGTGGGGGTGGCATCGATGCGATTCGGGGCGGATGTGGTGCTGACGGCGGGTACTCGGGATTGGAAGAATCACCGGCTTAGTTGGCGCCGACCGCTAGGCGCTCGAAAACGGGCGCGGGATTCGCCGCGCGCAGAAAAAAGTGGCGGAGCCGGCAGTTGTCCCGAGCCGATTCGCTGCCAGCCCCGCCATCACGATTGTACGAGTAACATGTCGCGGCGGGCCGGGCGTCTTGCAGCGCTGGCCACGTTTTTTTCACCGGTTGAAATGCCCGAATTGCCTGACGTTGAAGTCTATTGCGCGGCGCTGCGACGGTGTGTGCAGGGACACATGCTTCGTCGGGCCGAGGTGGTAAGTCCGTTCCTGCTGAGGTCGTTCGATCCGCCGCTGAAGCGCGTGGAGGGTCGGCGCGTCGTCGGAGTTCGGCGGCTGGGCAAGCGCATTGCGCTGGGCTTGGAGGAGGATCTGCACCTGGTATTTCACCTGATGATCGCGGGGAGGTTTCGATGGCAAGCAGCCGGCGAGCGGGCGAGGCGGCTGCCGCGGAAGATCGCGCTGGCGACGTTCGCATTTGACTCGGGGACGCTGGCGCTGACGGAGCCGGCGAAGAAAAAGCGGGCGGCGCTGCATGTTGTGGCGGGGGAGGCGGGTCTGGCGGCGATGCGGCCGAGGGGGCTGGAGCCGCTGGAGGCGGACGCGGCGGCCTTCGCGGCGGCGGTAACGCGCGAGCGGCACACGCTGAAGCGGACTTTGACCGACCCGCGGCTCATTTCGGGCATCGGCAACGCCTTTTCCGACGAGATACTTCATGCCGCGCGCCTGTCACCCCTCGCACTGACGACGAGGCTGACGCCGGAGGAGATGGCCCGGCTTTACGAGGCGACGCGGGGCGTGCTTATGGGCTGGACGCGGCGGCTGCTGGCGGACTTTGCAGAGCGCTTTCCGGGTCCGGGAGACATCACGGCGTTTCGGCCGGACTTCGCGGCGCATGGAAAGTTCGGCAGGCCATGCCCGGCATGCGGGGTGAAGATCCAGCGGATCCGCTACGCGGAGAATGAGACGAACTATTGCCCGCGCTGCCAGACGGGGGATCGGGTGCTGGCGGATCGTTCGCTGTCTCGATTGCTGAAGGAGGATTGGCCGCGAACGGTTGAGGAGCTGGAGGGCGGCGGGCGGTGAGTCAGGGGCATCCGGGCGCGGTCACGGCGCGGCGGCGGTCTTCCTCGAGCCGGCCGATCTCGGCAGTGCAGCGGTTAAGGCACTGTTCGAGAACCATGGCGGTCTCTGCGAGCAGGGACTGGAGGGCCGATGCGCCGGGTGGTTCGGCAGCCTCGCGCAGGAGCGCTTCGGCATTGAAGGCGTGCGCGGCGTCTTCGAGGTCGGGGCGCAGGCGGCGGGCGGATTCGTCGGCGCCGTCGGCGAGCGTGGCGAGGGCCTCGTCGTAGCGGGACAGGTACCGGCGGAGGGCGTGCTGCACGCGGCGGGCGCAGTCCTCGACGATCTTGTCGCGGGCCATGCCCATGAGGAACTCAAGCGGCCGCGCGCCTTCGGCGAGGCGGCAGCGGCCGAGCGAGCTGATGGTTTCGATTTCCCGGAGCAGATCGGTTCGCGCCTCGTCGCCGGCGGCCATGGTCCGGCGAATCGTGTCGGCGACGGCGGTGTGTGCGGCGATGCGGTTGGCAATGTCGCGCAGGGCGGCGCTCGCGGGTGTGTCCGCGGTCTCGGCTTCGCGCAGTTTCGCGGCCAGGGCGCGTTCGTAGTCGGCGCGGGCGCTGCCGTCGGGGTCGAGCCGGCGCTCGATGTCGCTGATCTGGCGAATCAGGTCGTTGGCGGCGTCGACGGCGGCGTCGTATTGCGCGTTCAGGGCCGATAGTGCCTGACGTGCGGCATCCGCGCGGCTGGCCCGGTCGCCTTTCAGGGCGTGGAGGATGCGGGAGAGGCTGACGCCCTCCAGGGCGCGGAGCTCCTCCTCGGTGGCGGCGAGCTGAAGCTCCATGGCCTGGAGGCGGTACTGCATGTCGACGAGGAGCTTTCGCTTTTCGTCGTGCTGCGTTCGGGCCTTTTCGCCGGCCTCGTGGCGGCGGCGAAGCTCATCGAAGTCGTGGCCGGATTCGTTGGACATGGCGCCTGCCCCCTGCCGCGTGCCGGGCCTCTAAGCGCGGTCGCGCGCCGCACTCTGCATCGGGCATTTCGCCGGCGCGCTTGACAGGCGCGCGCGAAACGGGGGCGGGTTATGGGCCGCCGCGGCGCGCCCCCTGCGCCGCGGGCGGGCGGCTTCGTATTCGGGGGGGCTGCGATTACAGTAGGCGGGTGCCCGGTCAGCGGTGTATCGGACGCAGGGCGGCGGGGGGAAACCGGAGGCGACAGGCGAGGAGTCATGCGATTACTTTCGGGCGTACAACCATCGGGGAAGCTGCACCTGGGGAACTACTTCGGTGCGATGCGGCAGCACATCGAGAACCAGGACCGGCACGAGTGCTTCATTTTCATTGCGAATTACCACGCGCTCACGACCATTCAGGACGCGAAGCTGCTGCGCGAGCTGACGCGCGACGTGGCGCTGGATTACCTGGCGCTGGGGCTGGACCCTGCCAAGGCCCTGCTTTTTCGGCAGAGCGACGTTCCGGAGGTGTGCGAGCTCGCGTGGATCCTCTCGACGGTGACGGGCAAGGGTCTGCTTGAGCGTGCGGTGTCATACAAGGACAAGACGGCGAAGGGGCTGCCGGCGAGCATGGGCTTGTTCAGCTACCCGATACTTCAGGCGGCCGACATTCTGATCTATCGCAGCGAGGCGGTGCCGGTCGGCAAGGACCAGGTGCAGCACATTGAGATGACCGCCGACATGGCGGGGTATTTTCATAATACCTACGCGTGCGACGTGTTCGTGATGCCCAAGGCGATGTTGAACGAGGCGGCGATCGTGCCGGGCGTCGACGGCGAGAAGATGAGCAAGAGCTACGGCAACACGATCGACATCTTCGACGAGCCGGGCCCGGCGAAGAAGAAGATCATGGGTCTCAAGACGGACAGCACGCCGGTGGCGGAACCGAAGAACCCGGACACGTGCAACGTGTTCGCGCTGCTCAGGCTGTTCGCGAGCAATGAGGAGAGGGCGGAGTGGGCGGCGCGGTATCGCGCCGGGGGGATGGGTTACGGGGATGCGAAGAAGCGGCTGGCGGAACTCTACGAGGAGCGCTTCGGCCCGGCGCGCGAGCGGCGCCGGAAACTGGCGGCGGATGCGGGGTACGTGGAGGACGTCCTGGCAGAGTGTGGAAGGAGGGCGCGGGCGGTGGCGGAGGGGGTGATGGAGGATGTGCGGAAGGCATGCGGGATCGTGACGGCGGGGTGAAAGCGCGACTTTCTCGGCTGACCGGGCAATCATGGGTTAATGCGCTTTTCTTTTGGCTCGCGGACATTGACAATGACCTGCGATCTGTGTGACTCCTGAGTGGTGCAAGGATGCGACGATTGCCATGACCGACTACTCCATTCAAACGGACGCCTACTCCGGCCCGCTGGACCTGCTGCTCTATCTCATCCGGCGGGAGGAGATTGATCTGTACGACATCCCGATCGCGCGGGTGACGGAGCAGTACTGCCGCTACGTCGAGACGCTGGCGACGATCGATCCGAACGTGGCGGGGGATTTTCTGGTCATGGCGGCGACGCTGATGGAGATCAAGAGCCGGATGCTGCTGCCGCGGCCGCCGGTCGAGGAGGGCGAGGCCGAGGACTTTTCCGACCCGCGGCTGGAGCTTGTGCGGCAACTGCTCGAGTACAAGAAGTTCAAGGACGCCTCGCTGGAGCTGGCCGGGGCGGCGGACATTCAGTCGCAGCGCTGGCCGCGCACGCCGGTCCGCCCGGCAAGCGCCGGACCGGGCGAGATCGACCTCGAAGACGTTCAGATCTGGGACCTCGTCGCGGTCTTCAACAAGCTCATGTCGTCGATCGGGGCGGGGGCGGCGACGCACGACGTGGTCTTCGATGACACACCGATTGCACTGCACGCGACGGACATCCTCGACCGACTTTCCGGCGAAGGCGGGGAGATGGGCTTCGAGGCGATCTTCACGGGGCGCACCCGACCGGAGATGGTCGGGTTGTTCCTTGCCCTTCTGGAGCTGATGCGCCAGCAGCGCGTGCGGGTGGTGCAGGAGGTGGTCTTCGGGCCGATCCGGGTGATCCTGCTCAACGCCGAGCCGATCACGGTGGGGTCCGAATGGGAGCCGGCCCTGCGCGAGGCGGTGCTGGGGCCGCAGGCGCAGGAGGCTTCGGAGCCGGCAGACAGCGCCGCGGCGGCCGCGCCGATTCTCACCGACGACGATCTCGACAACGAGCTGCTCGACGACGATCTGGAGGGGGCGTCGTACGCCGACCTCGAAAACATCAAGACCGACGTGGACATCGACACGATCCTGAAGCACGGCCAGAAAGAGGAGCCAGAGGCATGACACCCTCGCAGCGAATCGCCGAACTCGGCATCACCCTGCCGCCGCACATCGCCCCGATCGGGTCGTACATCCCCGGCATCCGCTCGGGCAACCTGGTCCTCGTGAGCGGGCAACTGCCATTTGTCGACGGCAAGCTGACCTGCACGGGCAAGGTCGGAAAAGATGTCACACTGGAGGAGGCCCGGGCGGCGGCGCGGCAGGCGGGGATCAACGCCCTGGGCATCGCGGCCCACACGGCCGGGGGCATCGACCGCATCAAGCGGATCGTGCGACTGGCGGTGTTCGTCAACAGCGCGCCGGGTTTCTTCGATCAGCCGAAGGTCGCGAACGGGGCGAGCGATACGATGGTGGAGATCTTCGGCGAGGCGGGACGGCACGTCCGCGCGGCCGTCGGGGCGAGCGAGCTGCCGATGAACGCGGCGGTGGAAGTGGAGCTGATGGCGGAAATCTGACCGCCGCCGCGGATCGCGACCGGATCAGGGGGCGACGGTCGCGCCGGGGGCGCCGGCGTCGCGGCGGGCCTGTTCGAGATGGCGGATGATGCCGTCGAGCATGCACTCCCAGCCGCGGAGCGTTTCATCCAGTTCATATTGAAGGATGTCGCCGAGGAGCACGTGATCGCGCGACTCGATCGCGCTCTTGAGTCCGCGCAGCTGCCGGGCCAGGTCGTGGAGCCAGTCGAGCAGGGGGCGGCCCTCGATTACAAGGTCCTCGAAGTCGATCCGGCACAGGGCCCCGCCCTGCGTCACGGCCTCGTGGGTCTGCCCCCAGATGGCGAGGCAGCGGACAAGGGCGGACATCGCCTCGGAGACACGCCCGCGCGAAAGGGCTTCGGCGGCCTCGCGGACGCCGGTGAAGCTATCGGCGAGGGCCATCCGGGTCTGGCGGAGTGCCTCGAGAACGACATCGACCGGGTGACCGGTGACGAACTCCAGCCGGGCGAAATCGCCGGCCGGACGTTCGAGAACGGCTTCGAGCATTTCGGGGGAGACTTCACGCTCGTCGCAGCGGATGCCGAGGACCAAGAGGTCCGTACCGGCGAGGCTCCTGCGGGCGGCGTCGAGGGCCTGGCCCACGGTCGCACTGTGCGCCGCGGGGCCGAGGGGTTTTCCGTCGAGAAGGATGTTCATATCGTCTGCCGCGCGCGGCGCTTGCCGGACGGGTCGCCGCCCGTCATGCCAGAAGTGTTCGCAGGACCCAGATGCAGAACATGCCGCAGGCGGCGGTAATGCCCGCCGAGGTAAGCATCACGTCCCAGCGGAAGCGCCGCCGGCCGCGTCCGTCGGAATCGCCGAACGGGTCGCCGGGTTTCCATGTGAGTCGGGCGGGTACGAGTTGGCCGCTGCCGATCCGCTTGGGCGTGTGCGGGGGGCGCACACTTCCAGCGGTGGCGGCCTCCGCCGCCAGACCGGCAGCGACCTCCGACGACTCCGCCGTCGGGGTCGAACTCTTTTCGCTCGCCGCGATGACCACGGCGGTTACAGGCTGCGAATTCTCGGAGACTTCGCATGTCGCCGGCTCGGCATCGGACAAGGGAGACGGCTCGATCGCGACCGGCTCGGACGCGGCCTCGGATTCATCGGTCCGGGCGAAGGCGTCGAGGGTGTCCTGAATCGGCGTCTGAACCAGCGGCATGGAGAGGAGGACATCTTCAATAGCGCTGTGGTCGTCCTCTGTGTGCGCCGGGGGGGCGGTCTCCGCGGGCCGCGCGGAGATGACCGTTTCCGTCGCCGGCGTTTCAAAGTCGAGTGGGTCCGCATCTTCGATGTCGGAAGTCGTGGGCTTCGAGCCGAAGAGGTCGGTGTTCCAAGGCCATGTGTCCTCGGCATCGTCGGGAGTGGACTGTGAGGCGCTCGGCCGCGCGTGCTCGGTGTCCGCCCGGGCCTCAATGTCGGTATCGTCCTCGAAGTCTTCGGGATGTCGGAGGGTCAGCCGGGGCAGCGAGAGTTCCGCGGCCGATTCGGCAAGGAAGGCCTCGAGATCGTCGGTGGCGGATTCGTTGCGATCAAAGAGGGACCCGTCGTGCCGGCGGGGTGAGACGCCCGGCTCAAAGGGTTGATCCAGTTTCGGTTTTTCGTTCATGGTCGCCTCCGATCAATCCTGCCGCATGGCCGCACGCGGGGCAGCGGTCGATCGCTCCTGTTTCTCTCGGAAAGCCGTCACGGATGGGGAGCCATCAGGATGCGTGACGCATTGGCAATGCAACCAACTACCCCGTTATCGGCCATCTTCGCGTTGTCACTTGACCGGAAGCGATGTTAGTTAAGATATTGTCAATCATAATGTTGACACTGATTTCGTCGGCCAGGCCGGTCAATGGCTCGCGCAGATTTCACATTGTCGGACCGGCCGCACGTGGCGCGCGTATCCTTTGCGGGTCAAGCCTTGCTCCACGTGAATGCTCCGCGGGCCGACAATAGCGGTACGAGAGGCGGAACATGGCGGCACGAATCGGGATCGGGCTTGTGGGCTGCGGCGTGGTGGGGGAAGCGCTGGCGCGGATGCTCCTGGAGCAGCGGGCAGAGATCGCGGCGCGGACAGGATTGGAGTTCGAATTGCGGCACGTCGTGGTGCGCGATCCGGCGAAGCGCCGGGGGGTGCAACTGCCGGGAGGAGTGGTCGGCCCGGACACGGCGGCGATGCTGGCCGATCGGGACGTTCGGATCGTGGTGGAACTGATGGGGGGAACGGATCGGGCGCGGGAGATGGTGCTTTCGGCGCTCTCGTCCGGCAAGGACGTGGTGACGGCGAACAAGGCGCTTTTGGCGGTGCATGGCCGGGAGGTGTTCGCGGCGGCGCGGGCGGCGGGGCGCTGCGTCGCGTTCGAGGCGGCGGTGGCCGGCGGGATACCGCTGATCGAATCGGTGCGGCGCGGACTGATCGGTAACGACATCGAGGCCGCGTACGGCATACTCAACGGCACGTGCAATTACATCCTGACGCGGATGCTCGACAACAATGCGAGCTATGCCCATGCGCTGGCCGAAGCGCAGCGGCTGGGCTATGCCGAGGCGGATCCGACGCTGGACGTGGACGGCACGGACTCGGCGCACAAGCTGACGATCCTGGCGTCGATTGCGATGCGTCGGTCGTGCGAGCTGGCGCGCGTGCGCGTCAGCGGGATCGCGGGGATCGAGTTGATCGACCTGGCCTCCGGACGCGAGCTGGGTTACGTGTGCAAGCTGCTGGCGACGGCCCGGCAGTACGAGGACGGGCTGGATCTGACCGTCGAGCCGACGTTCGTGCCGAAGGAGCACCCGCTGGCGGCGGTGGCGGGGCCGTTTAACGCGGTGAGCGTTTACGGAAGCGCGGCCGGGCATACGTTTTACTACGGGCGCGGGGCGGGCGGAGCGCCGACGGCCAGCGCGGTACTTTCCGACATGATCGAGGTGGCCTCCGGCAACGCGGGGCGGGTATTCGCGCAGCTCGCCGTGCTGCCGGACCAGACGCCGCCGCCGGCGTACCGCCCGGCGGGTGAGACAGTCGCGCGGCACTATCTGCGGATCGGCCTTGCGGATCGGCCGGGCGGGATCGGGCGGATCGCAAGCACGCTGGGGGCCGAGGGGATCAGCATCGCCACGATCACGCAGCACGAGCCGCCGCGCAACGGCGGGGTTCACGTGGTGCCGGTGATCGTGACGACGCACCCGGTGAAGCGTTGCGCGGTGGATCGGGCGATCCGCTCGATGACGGCGGTGGACGGCGTGGTGTCGCGACCGGTGTGCATACCGGTGTTCAGCGATCCGGGCGGCGGGGCGGGCTGACGCGCGCGCCGGGATGGTGCCGGATAACAGGCACTCATGCACGGCGTGCGCTGCGCGGCCGGTCAGTTCTCGGCGGGCAAGGCGCAGATGTTGGAGCCGCACTGGTTCCAGCCGCCGGGTTCGCGGCGATAGATATCCACCGAGCGCAGGCCGAGCCGCTCTTCCTTTCCGTCCGGGCCGTCGATCCAGTAATCGGCGACGTAATAGACGACGGCGACGTCGCCGTAGAGGTGCACGTCCACGTCGAGAAGCTCGTAGCGGCGGCCGCGCAGCGTCTGGAGGATGCGGTCTGCATTCTCCATGTAGGCGTCGATTCCGCGGACGAGCTTTGTGCTGCGGACCTGGAAACCGCGCCAGTCGTCGGTGTGCCCGGTGCGGATGGCCTCGCGGTCCAATCGGATGTAGGCCTGAAAGAGGCCGTGAATGTGGGCGACGATCTCTTCGCGATCGGCGCGGCGTCGTGGGTCCGGTTCCATGGTTGATACCTCGCTGAGGGCCGGAGCGTTTGGTGAGAGCGCCGGCCGTTCGGGTGTGCATGTGATAAAAAAGGGCAGCGCAAGCCCGGCAGCGGTTGCCGCCGGGATGCGCCGTCGACGCGGGGATCGGGAGTGGATGGCGCGTCGCATGGTTACTTGGCCGCCAGGTACTTTTCGGGCTTGGCTTCGAGCTTGCGCTTGCAGTCGTCGCAGCAGACACGGGCGGTCTTGCCGCCGACGCGAACGGTGATCGCGCCGGCGTCGAGGTCGTAATCGCACACGGGGCACTTGGCCTTTGCGGCAGGGCTGGATTTCATGGGCTTACTCCTTCTGAAGTTGGTGTGTTGCCGTCGGCCGGACCGATGCCGGACCGCGCCGCACGGCGTGTCTTGATCAAAGATAGAACAGGCGGGCGGCTCAGGCTTGGAGAGTCTTGCTCATTTCGCGGCGCAGCGAGCGGGTGCGCCCGGCGCGGAAAGCGGAGGGGGAGACTCCGAAGGCCCGGCGGAAAAGCGTTGTGAAGTGGCTGTGATCGGAGAAGCCCAGGTCAAGCGCAAGGCGGGTCAGGTCGTCGTCGCCCTCGTCGAGGCGGGCGAGGGCGGCGCGGAGGCGAAGCTGCGTGCGGTAGCCGTGGATCGTGTGCCCGGTACGGTCCCGGAAGACGCGGCACATG
This sequence comes from Planctomycetota bacterium, assembly GCA_003576905.1. Taxonomy (GTDB): domain Bacteria; phylum Planctomycetota; class Phycisphaerae; order UBA1845; family UTPLA1; genus UTPLA1. The sequence continues at coordinate 46,052 of QEVG01000004.1, forward strand.
TGATAGGGAGAGAGATGGACGGCTTCGGCGACGTCGTCGATCCCGAGCGGCTCGGCGTAATGCGCGGAGAGGAAGTTTCGGACACGGGCGGCGGCGTCGGCGTGGGCGGCGTCGGTGTCGAATCTTCGCGTGCGGCGGGGCGCTCCGCGGACTTCGTGGATCGACTGAAGGAGTCCGCCGACGAGGGCGAGCACGCGTTCCTCGACGGCGATGTCGGTGAGGTGGCGGGAATGCACGGCGCGCATCAGCTCGAGGTGGGAGAGATAAATGCTGTTTGCGACGGGCGCCTCGGGCACGGCAAACAGACGCCGGCGGCCGGATGCGGCGGGATCGTGCGCGGCGGCCACGGAGTCAAGCAGGTCGCGGCGAATCCAGAAGACGGAGCAGTCGTCGCCCCCGGCCACGGGATGACTGACGCGGTACACTTCGTCGCGGTTGAAAAAGACGGCATGGTTGGCGTTGGCGACGACCTGCCGTGTGCCGAGGTGTTTGACGAAGACGCCGCGACGGACGAAGGCGATGTCGTCCATGGTGGAACATTCTTCGCAGCCGCAGGCGCCGTCGGCGGGGCGGCATCGCACGTCGCCGACCATGACGGCGGAGCTTTTGAAGAGGGATGTAAAGCGGATACCGCAGCTCTCGGGCATCTCTTCATTTGAGCAATCGGCGAGGGCGGAGTCAATTCTGCGGCGGGGCAGAAAAGGCGCATTATCGGCGGAAAAAACGGAGTCCGCGGCGGACAAACGAGCAGGAATCTGCAAGCGGGCCCGGAGAAAGGCTACGCGCGGGGCGTGAGGCGATGGGCGGCCCAGTGCGCCGCGGCGGCGACGGCGGCGGTCTCGACGCGGAGAATCGACTCGGCGAGGCGCGCCGGGCGGCCGCCGGCGCTGCGGATGGCGGTGATCTCGGCGTCGGTGAAGCCGCCCTCGGGGCCGATGAGGATGAGTGCCGATTTCGTGGCACTAGCATGGATTCCGGCCGGCAGGGCGGGATGCGCCGGGTCGGCGTCGCAATAGTAGACGGCGGCTGCCGGGCAGGCGGTGAGGGCCTCCGAGAGCGTTGCCGGCGCGTCGATGGACATGGCCCTCATCTGGCGCGACTGCTTGGAGGCCTCGACGGCCTTGCGCCGCCAGCGGTCGATCTTCGCCTCACCGGGGCGGACCAGGCCGCGGGCCGCCAGGAGCGGGATCAGCCGGATGACGCCGAGTTCGGCGCATTTTTCCACGAGCCAGTCGGCGCGGTCGCCCTTCGGCACGGCGCAGGCGATGACCAGTTCGGCCGTCGCGGCGCCGGCCTGTCGACGGGCGAGGATCTCGACGTCCAGCGCGTCGCGCGCGGCGGCGACAATTCGCCCGTCCGCCTCCTGGCCGCGGCCGTCGAAGAGCGTGACGTGGTCGCCCGGACCGAGGCGGAGGACCTTGTGCGCGTGTCGGGCCTCGTCGCCGGCCAGGCGAATCGTGGCGGCGGAGAGGTCTTCTACGTGAAAGCGGCGTGGCGCCATGTGACCATGTTGCGCCGCGCAGGGCCGCGAAACAAGCGACGAGCGGCGGGTGTCCGTGTCGTGTTGCAGGGTGCGCATGCCGGGGGCCGATAACAAGATCAGCGGAGGGAGCCGCTCGGAGACAGTGCGCGCATGCCCCATGAAGAGCCGGACAATTCGCCGTCGCCGGAGGGTTCGTCGGCCTCGGGGACACAGGAGATCGAACAGCTTCTCGCGCAGGCGGAGTCGCTGGTGAAGGACATCGCCGGGGCCGTGGGGGTTGAGCCGCCGGCGATCGAGGGCGAAGGCCTGCCGACGCCGATGCCGGAGGAGCCCGACGCACTGAGCGTCGTGGAGATGGCGGCGGTTCAGGTGGAGGAACTCGAACGTACCGTCGACGCGGAAGCGCCTTCGCCGGCGAAAGGCGCGGCGGCGCCGGCGGCCGTGCCGGACGCACTGAAGGCTTTCGAATCAGACAGGGGAGGCGACCCACCAGAGAAAAGCGCGGGGCGTGCGCCAACGGCGGTTGAGCCGTCGCGTGACGGTTCCGAGCCAAGGACGGGCCGCGCTGCGCCGATCGCGACGCCGGGGCGGGCAATACGGCAGGCGGTGACCCCGTCGGGCGTGGCCCTGGAGGAAAAGCCTCCGATCGAGTCGGCGGCCGCGCCCGAGGCGGCGGCGGAGGTCGAGACCGAGTCGGCCGCCGGGGAACCGGTCGCGCAGCGTCGCAAGGGCGGGCTCGCGCGGCGCGCGGCGATGTCAATCCTGATGGCACTCCGCAACACGGCCGTTGCGGTGCCCAACGGCGCCCTGCGGCTCGTCATCCTGCTGAACCGCCCGCTTGCCGGCCTGTCGCCGCGGACGCGGACGATCATCGGGCTGATCGGGCTGGCCTCGCTGCTGATGGGGGGGCTGGCGCTGGTGCTGCCGAAGATGGCGCAGGAAAACCCGTACGTGAACATGAAGCCGTACGCGGGATAGGCGCGGGTGGAAATGATCCGGTCGAGGGGCTGTCGGGTTTACATGCCGTAGGTGGCGGGGTCGAAGTCGGCTTCGGAAAGGCCGACGCCGAGCTGGATGTTTCGGTACTCGTACTTCCCGAGCAGATGCTGCGGTTCTTTGGAGTCTTGCGAGAAACAATAGACCGCGACGGGCACGCGGTATTCCTTGTCGATGAAGATCTCGGCGATTCGATCGGGGTAGATGCCGCCTTCGCCGGTGTAGGGAAGGGTGCGGCGCACGACCCAGACGGGTCGTCCGTCGAAGCGGGTCTCGCCGCAGTACTCGAGCTTGAGTTCGCCCTTGGCCCTGGCGATGTCGCAATACTTGATGAGCAGGAAAAGGGCCTTCGTGAAGCCGAACTCATCGACGTAGCGGCGCGAACTCTTTCTGGCGAGCTTGCCGTGGATCGGCTGCTTGATGCTCTTGACGAGCAGCCGTGCGATGGCGCCGGGCTGACAGACCGCCTGCTCGCGCTCTTCCGGCGAATCGGCGTCTTCGTCGATCCAGCGATCCTTGACGTAAATGACGCGCTCGGCGAGGCCGGGATTGCGCTGCCAGTGAAGAACGACGCTGTAGGGCTCCTGGCGGAAAAGGACGTCGATCTCCTGCTCCTCGCTCATGCCCGATGGGAGCATCTCCTGCTTGACGAGCGTGCAGCGATAGTCCTTGACCTGGGCGATGTGTCGCTCGCGCGCCTGCTTGAGGGCGGCGAGCGGGTCGGCCTGGATCAGTTTCTCAAAGGGGTCATGGGCCACGGTTGCGGCCATGACGATCGGCGTGCGCGGGGCGAGGACGACTTCGTTCTCGTCGGTGAGCGCGAACTGGACATAGAGCAGGCAGACGAGGATGGCGCCGATGAAGAGTTGGATGCGTCGATGAGGAAGGTTTTTGGGGTCTCTCGGCATATCGTACTCGGTCTGTCCTTGGGTTATCCCTGGCGTGGACCTCATCAACCGTGGCCCATCGCACACTCACACGACGCCCGAAGCATACGCACAGGTACGCGGCGCCTTGTTTAACATCGGAGCCCGATCGTCATCGGGTTAACCCGATCGGTCCGGCTGGCTCCCAGAGAGTCCTGTCGCAGGGTCCTTAGTTATCCTGGCTTGCACCAACTCCATCGCGGTCGTCTGAGATCAGGAGCAGCGCCGAGCTCCCTCGCCGTCGCGCCATTAACCCTTCTCAAGCGGCGGAATACAGATTACCGCGTCTAGTAAGCGTATCTCACGCAAACCCGCCAGTCAAATCGACGAAAGCTTATACGCTACTGGAGTTTACGGGAATGCGGGTATTTGAATCGAAGCAATCGGATTGGTGGTTTTTTAGATGGTTCGGGTAGTCAGGTCCGGTAAAGTGCGTGTTTCATGATATAGGACGCAACCCCGTCGGGGACAAGGTATCGGATGGGCTTGCCGGCGCGGACCCGGCTGCGAATATCAGTGGCGCTAATGTCGATGGCTGGCGTGCGGAGGCAGTCGGCCAGAAGCTGCATTGCGGATTGCTCGCCGACGGCGGCTGCGAGGTGTCCGATGGGCGGCGGGCTCCAGCCGGGGCGGACCGCGGTGACGATGCGGACGATCTTCACCAGTTCCGCGACGCGATACCAGGTGGGCAGTTCGGGGAGAGTGTCGCCGCCAATGAACCAGGCGAGTTCGACATCGGGTCCCATCATATTCCGAAACTCGGTGACGGTGTCGAAGGTGTAGCTCGGTCCGTGGCGGCGGAGTTCGAGGTCGGAGACGCCGAAGAGCGGATCGGCCTCGACGGCGAGGGCGGCCATGGCGAGGCGGTGCGCAGGGTCGGTCAGGGAGACCGACTGCTTGTGGGGCGGGCGCGCGGAGGGAATCAGCACGACGCGGTCGAGGCCAAGCTGCTCGGCGATGCCGCGGGCGCTGATGAGGTGGCCGAAGTGGATCGGGTCAAAGCTGCCGCCGTAGAGGCCGATGCGGTGAGACATCTTGCGGGCTTCAGGGTTCCACGGCGCCGGCGGCGGGCTTTGCGGCGGACGCCTCGGGCGACGCGGGCTTCCAGGCGATGTCGAGTGCCATATCAGTGACCTCGACCGAAGCGGCGACGGCCTTGCCCTCCTCGGAGGAGACCTCGGCCCGGCCGGTGACGATCAGGTAGTAGCCGCGCTCGGGCTCGAACCGGGCGTCGAAGACGAGTTCCTGTTCCTTGCCGCTGGACTTCGGGCCGAGCGCGAGGCTGCTGTTGAGGATGTTTCCCGACTTGAGCTCGCGGCCGACGGTGTCTTTTATGAAGAAGCGAAGCGTGGTCTTCGCGGTGGTGCTGTCCTCGGCGGCGTTCGGGGCGTCGCGCTTTATCTCGTTGGCCTCGGACACCTTCAGGCGAAGCTTGACGGTCGCGTCGAGCGCGCGGTTGGTCTTGTTGTCGAAGCTGTAGCCGATCTGGAACTCGCCCCAGCCGCTGCCGTCGGGCTCGCACTCGGCCAGGCACACCGCGCCGGCGGCCCCGACCCGGCGGGATTCACCGCGGCCGGTGCCGGTCTGACCGGAACGGAACGAAGCATAGTTCAACTCCGACGAGCCGGGCACGCGGATGGATCCGCTCTCGGCCATCGAGGCGTCGAGGTCGTAGCGCCGGGCCTCAGCGAGCTTGACCTCTCCGCCCGCCTCGCCGCCGCCGCAGCCGGCAAACAGGGGCGCGATGCAGATCGCGGGCAGCAGAAAACGCGAGCGGCGGGCCGAGTCGGACACGCGGGAGAATCGACAATGGTTCATGGCGGATTAAGCCTACGGCGGCCCCGGTTTGGTGTAAAGCATGCCGCGCGGGCTTGCTTGCCGGGCGGCGGTGAAGCGGTGACAATCGATCGGGCGTTCGGTCTGTCGCGGAAGCGCCGGGTACCGGACGGAACCGGCCGGCCCGCGCCGGGGCAGGGGAAAGACGAGAGGCCCATTTCATGGTGAAGAGCAACTTCGGTCTGGAGCACCACGGGCTCAGCCCGACAAAGCCGGTGCATTGGAATTTGTCCGCGCCGGTGCTCGTGGAGGCGGCGCTGGCGCGGCAGGAGGGGTTGCTCACAAACCTGGGCGCGCTGGCGGCCCTGACGGGAAAGCGAACGGGGCGCTCCCCGAACGACAAGTTCGTTGTGCGCGACGCGGCGACGGAGTCGACGGTGGCGTGGGGGAAGACGAATCAGCCGATGAGCCCGGAGCATTTTGAGCGGCTTCACCGCCGGGCGGCGGATTACCTGAACGGGCACGAACTGTTCGTGCTCGACGCCTGGGCGGGAGCGGACGCGAAGTACGGGATGCCGATCCGGGTGGTGACGACAAAGGCCTGGCACGCCCTGTTCGGCCGGCAACTGTTTCGGCGGCCCAGCGCCGCGGAAATCGCGGGGAGCCGGCCGGAGTTTGTGATCCTGGCCGCGCCCGATTGCCATGCCGATCCGCTGACGGACGGAACGCAGAGCGAGGCGTTCATTGTCACCAACTTCACCCGGAAGATCGTGCTGATCGGCGGGACGCACTACGCGGGGGAGATCAAGAAGTCGATCTTCACGATTCTGAACCACCTGCTGCCGGAGCGGGGCGTGTTTCCGATGCACTGTTCGGCGAATGTCGGTCCGGGGGGGGACGTGGCGCTGTTCTTCGGCTTGTCGGGAACGGGCAAGACGACGTTGAGCGCCGATCCGGAGCGTCGGCTGATCGGCGACGACGAGCACGGCTGGTCGGAGCGGGGGATCTTCAACTTCGAGGGGGGCTGTTACGCGAAGTGCATTCGGCTGTCAAAGGAGCGCGAGCCGCAGATTTATCATGCGCTGCGCTTCGGGGCGGTACTGGAGAACGTGGTCGTCGACCCGGATACGCGGGCGGTGGACTTCGACAGCGAGAAATACACTGAGAACACGCGGGCGGCGTACCCGGTGGAGTACATTGATAACGCGATCCCGGAAGGATTCGCGAACGGTCACCCGAAGGCGGTGATCTTTCTGACCTGTGACGCGTTCGGCGTGTTGCCGCCGATTTCGCGGCTGACGACGGCGCAGGCGATGTATCACTTTCTGTCGGGCTACACGGCGAAACTGGCGGGGACGGAGGCGGGGGTCGGGAGCGAGCCGCAGGCGACGTTCAGCACGGGCTTCGGGCAGCCGTTCCTGACGCGGAGCCCGATGGTGTACGCCCGGATGCTGGCGGAGAAGATCGGCCGCCATGGGTCGACGTGTTACCTGGTGAATACGGGCTGGTCGGGCGGGGGCTTCGGCCTGGGCAAGCGGATGGCACTTCCGGCGACGCGTGCGATGGTGTCGGCGGCGCTGCGCGGAGAGCTGGAGCGTGTCGCGACAACGGAGGACCCGGTGTTCGGGCTGCACATGCCGACGGCGGTGCCGCACGTCTCGCCGGAGCTATTGATTCCGCGGAACGCATGGGCGGACGCGTCGGCCTATGACGCGCAGGCGCGGCACCTGGCGGGGCTGTTCGTGAAGAACTTCGAAAAGTTTCCGGACGCGTCGGCGGACGTGAAAGCCGCGGGTCCGCGTGCGTAGCGGGTAATACCTGAGGCTTTTTCAATTCAATCCACTATCGCATTCACAAATCCCTGAATATCCCTGCCGTCGATGAGGCCGTCGTCGTTGGCGTCGAGCGGGCAGGGGTCGGCGGGGCTGGTCTTGGTGAGCAGCAGGCTTACGAACACCGGTACGTCTGCGATCGCGGCCTGGCCGTCGCCGTCGGCGTCGCCGGGGACGCAGGCGGGAACTTCGTCGGGCACGAAGACAAGCCACTGGCACTGTGTCACGCCCTCTGCGACCGTACGCGCTTCACCGAAATCCAGGGCGTCGCCATCTCCGTTCTCGTCAAAGGTCCAGCGAATGACGCCGGATGCGCCGCCGTCGGCGATGAAGTGTCCGGCGCCGGCGCCGGCGAGGGCCGTCGCGTTTGAGAAGCCCGTCGCGTACTCAATGACTTCCCCGAAATCGAGGGCATCGTCGTCGCCGGTAAGGTCGTGGAGGCGCAGCAGCCGGCCGTCGGCGGGGCGGAGCAGGTGTGCGATTGCAGTGGACTGAACTGCGATGCGTGAGCCGGCGGCGGTGTTCTCGACGTAACTGATGTTCTCGGCGAAGTCGAGGAAGTCATTGTCGCCGTTGCGGTCGTGCAGGATTCGAACCGGGATCGCCGCATTGTTCTGGGCGACGAGGATCTTTCCGTCGGGGCGCACGGCCGCGGCGACGGGCGCGGTGAGCCCGGCCGCGATGGAGGAGATCTCGCCCGCATCAAGCGCGTCTCCGTCGTCGTTCGTATCGCGCAGCCGATACAGGCAGTTGCAGGTTGCGTCGGCGACGAGGAGGGAGCCGTCGTCCGCGGCAGAGATGCAGACGGGCGTGGCAGTGGGAAGCTGGGCGAACAAGAGGACCTCGCCGAAATCGAGTGCGTCGCCGTCCGCGTTCGCGTCGCGCAGCACAAGCACCTGAGCCGCGGCGGGATTCACGACGTAGAGCCGATCGCCAAGGGACGCGGCGGCCGTGATGCCGACGGGCAGACTGTCGGCGTAGACGGCGATCTCGGAAAAGTCGAAGAAATCGCCGTCGCCGGTGTGATCGCGCAGGGCAAGGACCTGCGCCGGGCGCGTCGCGAAGAGCGTGCCCGTCGGGAGGGCGGAGAGCGGGGCCGCGGCGAAAAGCGCGGCAAGCGCGGTGAAACAGGCTGGCCTCTTTACCCGAAGCACGGGAAGCAGTGTATCGGCGCGGCCGGGGGGCTGTCATCTCCAAAACAGCGAACGCAACTGCCGCTCGGGTGGCATTTTGCGCGCAGGCCAGCGCGCGCGGCGCGCACGGGGAGCAAGATGGGGGGTATCAAGCGCGAGGCGGCGGGACATGGGCGCGGGCGCGCGGGGGAGGGGACGTGTCGGTTCGATTGCTGCCCTATCAGCGGGCCGTGGTCCTGTCGCGGGAGCGCTTTACGTGGAACTGCTGGGCGCGCCAGACGGGCAAGAGTTTTACGTTTTCGCTGCGAAGGCTGCTTCGCGGCATGGCGCGAAATCGGCACCAGATCATCCTGTCGGCCGGCGCGCGGCAGAGCCGCGAGGTGATGGAGAAGCTGCGCCGGCACTGCGAATCGCTTCGGCTGTGGTACGAGTGGCGCGAGCTGGACTGCCTGGCGCACGCGGCGATCCGTCAGCTTGAAATCCGGCTTGGCAGCGGGGTCCGGGTGATCGGGCTGCCGGCGAATCCGATGACGGCGCGCGGATTCTCGGGAGACGTATTTCTCGACGAGTTCGCGATGCACGCCGACGACGAGGCCATCTGGGCGGCACTCTTCCCGACGGTGCTGCGCGGGGAGGGAGAGCTGGACATCGCCTCGACGCCGCGCGGCTGCGCGAACATGTTCGCCCGGCTGAGGGAGAACCCGGCGTTCGGGGCGCGGACGCTGACGCTGTCGGAGGCGGTGGAGCAGGGTCTCGACGTCGACATCTCGGGGCTGCGCGCGGCGGCGGGAGACGAGTGGACATGGCGGCAGGAGTTCTGCTGCGAGTTTCTGGACGAGGCGACGGCGTTCCTGACCTATGCGCTGATTCAGGCGTGCCAGGACGCCCGGCTGGAGACGGAGATCGACTGGCCGGCGCTGCGGCGGCGCGGGGCGGAGCTGTACGCGGGCGTGGACGTGGGCCGGCGGCGCGACCTGACCGTGGTGTGGCTTTGGGAACGCGAGGGTGACAGACTCGTGACACGCGGCGTGCAGGTTCTGCGCGACTGTCCCTTTGACGCACAGGAGGAGGCGATCGCGGGGATTCTGGCGCACCGGCCGGTGGCACGGTGCTGCATCGACGCGACCGGGATGGGGCTGCACCTGGCGGAGCGGCTTGCGGGGCGGTTCGGCGACTTTCGCGTCGAGCGCGTCGTCTTCACGTCGGGGCTGAAGAACGAACTTGCGGGGCGGCTGCGGATGATGGCCGAGCGCGGGCACCTGGCGATTCCGGTGGATGAAGAAATCAGCGCGGACTGGCACTCGGTCGCGCGGGTTGTAACCGGGGCGGGACAGGTGCGTTACGAGGCGGACCGCTCGCGCGGCGGCCACGCCGACCGGTTCTGGGCGGCGGCGCTGGGCCTTCATGCGGCGCGGGAGCCCGGCGGCGCGCCGGGATTCGTGAGCGGCGGGCGGCTGACATTCGCGCGGACCGGGGCGTGGTGACGGCGGGCCGGCATGTGCACCTCCGCCGCGCTCCGCGGCGGGCACGGGGTAATGAAATGCGAAGGAGCGTGACTTCATGGGTATCGTGACGCGGCTGGTCAATGCAATTTCGGCGACGCGGCGGATGCCGCGGCCCGGCGTCCTTGTGGGCCGGGGCCGGGAGGATTCGTGGCGGCAGTACCCGGCGGACGGACTGACGCCGCAACGCCTGACGGCGATTCTGCGCGAGGCGGACGCGGGCGATGCGGCGGCGCAGATGGCACTGTTCGAGCAGATGGAGGAAAAGGACGCCCATCTGCACAGCGTGGCCCATACGCGGCGGCTGGCGGTGACGGGACTGCCGTGGGAGATCGCCTCGGCGCGAAACATGCCCGGCTGGGCAGGGGCGGGTCGAACCGCCGCCGAGGGGGAGGGGGCGGACGCGGCGGCGGCGTACTGCGAGCGGACCCTGCGCGCGCTGCCGGGCTTCGAGGAGTCGCTGGCGCACCTGTCGCTGGCGGTCGGGCGGAATATCGCGCTGGCGGAGCTGGTATGGGAGGGCTCGGCGGAGGGGCTGCGGCTGGCGGAGATCGTGCCGGTGCCGTTCGAGCGGATCGCGATCGGCCGGGAAGGCGAGCTGCGGGTGCTGACGCACGACCGCGACCGCGAGGGAATCGCCCTGCCGCCGGACAAGTTCATCGTGCACGCGCCGCAGGCGGCGAGCGGACATCCGCTGCGCGGAGGGCTGCTTCGCGTCACATCGTTGGCATATCTCGGAAAGCACTTCGCCATCAAGGACTGGCTGATCTTCGCGGAGGTCTTCGGCATGCCGGTGCGCGTGGCACGGTACGCGCCGAACGCGACGCCGGAGGAGAAGCGCGAGCTGCTCGACATGCTCCGGCAGCTCGGTGCGGACGCGACGGGCATCTTCTCAAAGGCGGTGGACATCGAGATCAAGCAGACGCGGACGCCGGGCGAGGTCAACCTGTACGAAAACCTGTGCCTGTACTTCGACCGGGAGATCAGCAAGGCGTGGCTGGGCCAGACGCTGACGACGGACACGGCGCGGATGCTGGCCAGCGCCGGGGCGGCGGCGGTACACGACCAGGTGCGCCGCGACCTGCGCGATGACGACCTGCGGAAGGAGGCGCACACGATCCGGCGTGACCTGCTCGCGCCGCTGACGCGGCTGCGCTTCGGACCGGACGTGCCGATTCCGCACTTCCGGAGGCTTCCTGAACAGCGGTTCGATCCGGCGGCGCTGGGCGCGACGCTGGACATCGCGGTGAACCGGCTGGGGGCGCGGGTGCCGGCGCGGTGGGCGCACACGGCGCTGGGAATCCCCGAGGCGGCGGCGGGCGAGGAGGTGCTGAAAGGCCGCGCGGCGGGCGACTGACGGGCGCGCGCGCGGAGCAAGTCGTGTGATCAAACGCCGGAAACGGCAAGGGCAGGTCATAGGGAGGTATTCATGGACAAGCGAACGGGCAATTCGGCGGCGGCTGCGGCGGAACTGGATCGGGTCGTGATGGACGCGGCGGCGCTCTCGGAAGGCGCGGTGCCGAACGAAATTCTGATCGCGCCGTGGGGCGAGGTGCGGACGTCGGCGGGGGACTTCGTGCTCGATGCTGAAGCCGCCGTGGAAACCATCGCCGCGTTCGAGGCGCACGGGACCGATGTGCCGGTGGACTTCGAGCATCAGACGCTCGGCGGCGCGTACAGCGCGCCGGACGGGCTCGCGCCGGCGGCCGGCTGGATTAAGGCGCTGTCGGCGGTGAGCCCGGAGGAGGCGGCGGCGACGGGCCGGGCGGCGGGGCTTTGGGGCCGGGTGGAGTGGACGGAGGACGGTGCGCGGCGACTGGCGGCTCGGCAGTACCGCTACCTGTCGCCGGTGGCCCTGGTGCGCCGGAGCGATCGAAGGCTGGTCGGGCTGCACTCGGTGGCGCTGACGAACAAGCCGGCGATCGCGCGGATGCGGCCGGTGGTGGCGCGCGAAACCGTTGCGGTATCCGCGCCGGAATCGGAGAACGGCCCCGATGCGGACGTGGCGGAGCAATTGCGCGCAGTGCTGCACCTGGAGGAGGGGACGCCGCGCGACGTGGTGCTGGTGGCGGCGGCCGATCGAATCCTCGTGCTGGAGCGTCTGGAGACGATGCGCCGGGCGGAGGAGCGCGTCGCCGCGGCGATGAGCGAGGGAAAGCTGACGGCGGGGCAGCGCGAATGGGCCCTTTCGCTGGCGGTGCGCGATCCGGAGGAGTTCGAGCGGTGGCGTCGGCAGGCGCCGGCGCTCGTGCCGCTGGGGCGGCTCACGCTGCCGGCGACGCGGCGCTCGGCCGAGCCGGCGCGCAGCGCGGAGGCCGCCGCCCGGGCGGAGTGGCATCAGCACCGCGCCTTCCTGGAGAAGCTGTGCAGCGAGGAGGCGTTCGTCGCGGCGGCGCGGCGCGAGTCGGCGGGCTGATCGCCGCGGGGGGATCGTCATCTCGGGCCGGGTGTCTGAAGTTTGTCATTCAATTCGATGAAAGGAGCCAATCATGCCGCTTACGGCGAATCGTGAACTGTCGCGTTACATCGACCAGGAACTGCGGGCCTTTCCCGTGGCCGCCTCGGCGCATGTCTTCAAAGGCGCGCTGGTGGGAATCGACCGGGCCACGGGCCTGGTCCGCAACCTCGTCGCCGGAGACGTCTTCGCAGGCATCGCGTACGAGGAGATGGACAATTCCGCCGGCGCCGCCGGGGCCCTGAGCGTCCGGCTTTACACGCAGGGCGACTTCATTCTCAAGACGACGAACGCGAACCAGGCGTGGGTGGGCGCGCCGGTGTACGCCGTGGACTCGGACGCGACGACGGCCGCGCCGGGCGTGGGGGCGAGTTACTGCGGCGTGCTGCTCGGCGTCGTGGGTGTCAACCAGGGGATCGTGCGCATCATGCCGATGAGCGCGCCCCAGGTGGAGCGCGCCGTGCACGTCGCGCTGGCCAGCTCGCTGTCGGCGGCGACGTCGAACCCGGTCATGATCACGCAGCGGGCGATCCGCATTCTGCACGCGCAGGTCTCGTTCAACACGGTGCCCGGCGCGGGCACTCTCGACGTCGGCACGGACAACAGCGACCCCGACGAGGTGATCGACGCGTTCAATCTCACGACGCTTTCTCCGAACACTCCGACGCTGCTTTCGCTGAACTTCACGGACGTGGCCGCGGGCCAGCGCATCTGGGCGAAGGTGGGTCAGGCCAGCACGACGGCGGGCGTCGGCGGCGTCCTGTCGATGCGGTACATCGAGCTGCCGTAGCGGGACCGGCGGGCAAATGGGGACACGAGAAACCCGCGAATCGGGAAATCCAATTAAGGAGAGGCCATATGGCTGTCATTAACACGGGATTACTGACCAAGGGGCTTCGCAGTGAGTTCTTCGAGCGGTTTGATTCGACGCCCGTGCATTACGGGGAGCTGTCGACGCGCGTGGTGTCGACGAGCGACCGCGAGGACTATCGCTGGCTGGGGACGGTGCCGCGGGTGCGCGAGTGGGGCACGGGCCGGCTGGCGCAGGGGCTGCGGACCGAGAGCTACTCGATCGAGAATCTGAAGTACGAGGCGACGATCGAGGTGGACCGCGACGAGATCAGCGACGACCAGACGGGGCAGATCCGGCTGCGCGTGGGGGAACTGGCCCAGCGGGCGGCGACACACAAGGACTACCTGGTGAGCCAGCTCCTGATCGGCGGCGAGTCGGCCGGGAACCACGCCTACGACGGCGTGAGTTTCTTCAGCGAGGCGCACGTGTCGGGCGCGTCGGGCAACCAGGGGAACCTGCTTTCCGCGGCGGCGGGCGATCCGGATTCGCCGACGGTGGAGGAGTTCAAGGAGGCCCTGAAGGCGGCGATCGGGACGATGCTCGGATTCAAGGACGACCAGGGCGAGCCGATGCTGCTGTCGGCGACGGGTCTGGTGTGCGTGGTGCCGCCGACGATGCTCTTCGCGGCGACGGAGGCGGTGAGCGCCACGGTGACGGACATGTCCGCCAATTCCCTGCGCGGCATCGCACGGGTGATCGCCTTTCCGTGGCTGACCGATCGGTCGAAGTGGTACCTGCTGAAGACGGACGGCGTGATCCGGCCGTTCATCTTCCAGGACCGCGAGCCGGTGGAGTTCAACGCCCTGACCGAGGACAGCGACGAGGGCTTCCGGCGCGAGAAGTTTCTCTTCGGCGTGCGGGCGCGGTACCGCATGGCCTACGGCTACTGGCAGTTCGCGGTGCGGACGGACTTCGAGTAACCGGCGGCCGGGCCGCGCGGGCGCGGGGTTCGGCGGCGGGTGCGGCCGCCGCCGGACCCGCCGGGCCGGGGGGCGGGGCTTTTTGCTTCGCCCGCCGGTCCTCCGCGCCGTGGCTGTCTCCGATCGGAGTGTCATTACAATGGCATACATCACAAACGCCGACCTCGAACAGCGGGTCGGCACGCAGGCGTACATCCAGCTCACCGACGACGCGGGCATCGGCAGCGCCGACGCGGCCAAGGCGGACGAAGCGCGGCTGGGCGCCGAGGGCGAGGCAAACAGCTACCTCGCGGCGCGCTACGCGGTGCCGATCGACCTGGCGGGCGAGGCGCAGCTCGCGGCGGTCCTCCGTTCCTTCGTGCTGGACATCGCGGCCTATCGTCTGCACGGGCGGCGGCCCCCGGTGCCGGCCGACATCGTGCGGCGGCGCGAGGAGGCGGTGACCTGGCTGGCGCGGGTGGCCTCGGGGCTGGTGCAGCTTCCGGCGTCGGCCGCGCCGCGGGAGAGCGCGGCCCTGGGCATTCTCGGCGAGGCGGCGGGCCCGGCGCGGCAACTGACGCGCGACACGATGCGGAATCTGTAGGACCCGCGGCCCTGCGGCGCGGGCCGCGCGAGGTGTCAATATCATGTCACGAATCGGCGACCTGGAAAACGCGATCGTCGCGCGGCTCGCGACGGCGCTGGTCGGCGGCGCGCCGGCCTTCGCGGTGGTGAAGGGCCATTCGGGCGGTTACCGCCCGGCGCTGTCGGAGGCGATCCGGCGCGAGCGGCTTTTGGCGGCGTACGTGGCGTTCAGCTACGAGCCGGTCTCGCCGGAGACGCCGGACATCGAGCGCGGGCCGCAGTTTCGCGTGCTGGTGGCGACGCGCATGCTCCGGGGCGGGGACGATCCGCGGCACGGCGACGGCGCGGCGCCGGGCGCCTTCGAGCTGATGGACGTCGTGCGCGCGCGGCTCGATCTGCACGAGCCCAACGGCGACGTGCAGCTGCAATGTCTTTTCGAGCGCTTTGTCGAGGCGGACGACCGCGTGGCGATCTACGAGATCGGCTACCGAGCGTGGCCGTTTTTCGCGCAGGTTCCGTCGGGCGATCCGCTCCTGGCCGGGCCGCGCGTGATCGGTTCGGCGACGGACTTTATCCGCTTCGATCCGGCGACGGGTTTGTACACGCTTGCCGGCGCGGCGCGGCCGACGCAGGATCTGCCCTTCTTCGGGCCGGCGGGCATCCTGTCGTACAACGCGGGCAGCGTGGCCGTCGCCACGTTTTTGACCAGCGCCGACGCGGCGGCAAACGTCCCGGCGGTTCAGGTGGCGGCCAACGCCGACGGCGGGTGGCGGTCGTTTCCGGTGGCGATTCCCGAGTGGTGCGACGTGGACGACACCGCGGAGGTCATCGTGCCGGTGCAGGCCGTCGCCTCGGCGACGGGAAACCTCTCGCTCCGCGCGAGCTGGGACCGCGTGCGCGCCGGAGCGGGCGGCGTGAGCGAGGCGAGCGTGTCGGGCGTAGTGGCCGGGCCGGTGGCGGCGGGTGACATCGCGTATGTCACCATCGGGACGCTTTCCGCGTCGACCTTCGCGCCGGGAGATGTCATCTGCCTTGCGGTGCAGCGGCTCGGCGCGACCGACGCGGCGGACACCTATTCGCAGGATATTCTCATTGCCCGGTGCGGGTGGCTCCGTTTCCGGCGGTCTCGCTTGTAGGACCGGACGGCCGCCAGGGCCGGGCGCGACCGCCCAGGTCCAAACCGCGCCTGGCCTCTCGTGTCTGTGATTCCCGCGGTGGACCCGGACCCAACCCGGCGGCGAGCACCATTTAATATCCTGTCAACACATAAGTTATATCTTGCCCGCCGCGTTGCGCAGGCGTTACAAGCAGCCCCTTCTCCCCGATGTATATTGCTCTTGTCGGATTCGCGGTTTTTCCATCGACGCATCCGGACCTTCGTGGCGGTGTGTCCGCCGATCGCAGGGTATCAACTCTTTTTTCGAGGCATCACGAGGAGATGAACATGAATCGCTACAGCCTGTTTGCTCGTACGACCGTCGCCGCCGCTGCACTGGCGCTGGTCCTGGCCGGTGTGAGCCGCGCCGAGGAGCCCGCCAAGCAGCAGCCGCAGAATGCCGACCCCCATGCCGGGCACAATCACGCCCAGCCAGCCAACCCGCCGCAGAAGATCACGGTGCCGGCGAACCAGGTCAAGCCGGGCCAGCCGGCGCAGCTTCGTCCTGGCGAGACGGCTCCGCTGCCCCCGCCGAACGCGATGAAGGGTCCGGCGACTCCGGTGAAGCCGACGCCCGGTCAGGACATTCCCGCGCCGACGGTCGTGCTGAAGGAAGGCGAGGTTCCGGCGATCAAGTTCGACACGCCGACGTACGAATTCGGTCGCGTCCGCTCGGGTCAGGAAGTCGTGCACGATTTCTGGTTTACGAACACCGGAACCGGCCCGGTCGAGATTCTGAAGGTCCGCCCCTCGTGCGGTTGCACGACGGCCGGCCAGCATGACAAGATCGTCCAGCCCGGCCAGACCGGCAAGATTCCGATTCGACTCAACCCCGGCAACGCCAGCGGCCCGATCCACAAGACGATCATGGTGAACACGAACGTTCCCGGCGAGGGCTCGACGGTTACGCTGCACATCCAGGGCGAGGTGTGGCATCCGATCCAGGCGACGCCGACGAGCGCGTCGTTCGGTCGATTGACGAGCGAGATGGCCGCTTCGGCGAGCATGGAGCGCAAGCTGACGATCGTGAACAACACCGAGGAGAAGGTGACGGTCAGCGATCCGAAGAGCAGCAATCCGTCGTTCAAGGCGACGGTAAACCCGCTGGAAGAGGGCAAGAAGTTCGAGCTGGTCGTCACGGTGGTTCCGCCGCTGGCCTCGGGTCCGGTGACGGGCAACATCGAGCTGACGACGACGCTGGCCGACATGCCGAAGATGCTGATCCCGGTGAACGCGTACGTCACGGCGGACGTGGACGTGACGCCGAACCAGCTCACGCTTCCGGCCAACCGGAACGGCAACATCCAGCGGCAGTTCTTCATCCGCAACAACACGCCGAACCCGGTGAAGGTTTCGGACCTGGCCTCGACGAACGAGAACCTGAAACTGTCAATCGTCGAGACCCAGCCGGTGGGCAAGGCCTATCGGCTGACCGTCGACATTCCGCAGGATTACGTCGTCGCTTCGGGCGGTGACAAGATCACGCTCAAGACCGACAACAAGAGCGTTCCGACGCTGACGATTCCGATCAACTCGGCACCGTCGATCGCGGACGTGACCAAGCAGTTCGGCACGACGCCGACCCAGACGACGCCGGGCGCGGCGACGCCCGCGGCCCCGGCCGCTCCTGCCGCCGGCGCGGCAACGGGCACGGCCGCCGGCGCCAAGCCGGCGACGCCGCCGGTTCAGCAGGTGCCGCCGCAGGCCCAGCCCGCGGGCTCGGGCACTCCGGCCGCCGGTTCCGGGAAGTAGTCGTTTATCCTGCTCCAGCCCTGGTGGTGTCGGAATATCGGCACCACCAGGGCTCCTTCATCGGCGGGCATCGCTGCCGGGAAAGGAATCGTGGGCCATGCTTCGTGAACTCGGCATGTGCGTCGTGCTGATGGCGATCAGCGCCGGTCTGGCCGTCGCGACAAACGTCTTCCGCGCCGACGAGGGCAAGAGGCTTCCCTGGATTCGGCGCGGTCTTCCGATGGAGGGCTCGGCCGCCCGCTCGGACAATGCCGGCAAAGGGCCCAACGCGGTCGGTCAGACCGATCCGAACGCCGGGGAAACTCCCGTGACCGCGCCGGCGGCGGGCGAAGCGCCCGGCGCAAGCGACGTGACTATGGAAGAAGTCCTCGCTGCGCTGGCCGGAAACACGGCGTACTTCGTGGACGCGCGGGAGAAGGCGGAGTATGTCGACGGCCATCTGCGCGGGGCGGTGAATCTGCCGTCGAGCGCGATCTATGAGAACGCGGACGCCGTGACGGCGGTCGTTCCGCCCGACGCGCGGGTGATCGTCTATTGCGGAGGCGGGCAGTGCGAGGCGAGTCACAACGTCTCCGACGCGCTGCGCCGCGATTTCGGATACCAGAACGTGGTGATCTACACGAAGGGCTGGGAAGAAGTGCTGACCAGCGGCCGATTCGCCGAGCTCATCGCGCGGGGAGAACAGCCATGACCGCCGACGCAAGAATCAAGCTGCGCAACGTGGTGAGCAATCTGTGCCTCCTCGCGGTGGCGGGCGTGTTCATCTACGCGGCACAGTCGAAGATCATTGAGCCGCGGCAGTTCATCATCGACATCAAGAACTACCGCATGGTCCCCGAGGAACTGCTCAACCTGATGGCGCTCTTTCTGCCGTGGGTGGAGATGGTCGCCGCCGTGGCTCTCCTGATCCCGCAGACGCGCCGGGCGGGCGCGACCCTGACCATCGGCATGCTCTGCATGTTCATCGCCGCGGTCAGCTATGCGGCGCTCTACAAGGGATACAACATCTCGTGCGGCTGCTTCGGCAAGGGCAGCGCCGGCGCGGGCATCAAGACGATCGCGCTGGATATCGGTCTGATCATCGCGACCATCATCGGCCT
This sequence comes from Planctomycetota bacterium, assembly GCA_003576905.1. Taxonomy (GTDB): domain Bacteria; phylum Planctomycetota; class Phycisphaerae; order UBA1845; family UTPLA1; genus UTPLA1. Next base: position 64,500 of record QEVG01000004.1, read on the forward strand.
GCTGCCGCGGCGCACTGTGTCGGCGGCATCTCAAGCGGCGATGGCCGAATTCGCCGTGGCCGGACAACAGGCGTAGCCCCCGTGCCTCCTGTCGGATCGACCGACGGGCGGCGGGCGCAGGCGCGCCTCGCATGTCGCAAGCCTGGGGCGGCCCCTCTATTCATCGAGATACTTCATAATATATATAAGGATTCCCAACGCCGTGGGATGCGTCGGCGGCGCATCCGGGCGGTGCGACGATCATCGTGTATGATCCGCGAGTGGCCAGGCGGATGACAGCCGCCGGGATCGGCGTCTGCGCGTCTGCGCGCACGGAAACCGGGTCTCGTTGGATGAGGCGGATACATCATGGCGCAAGGTAACTCCGGGCCGGTGCCCGCGACGAAAAGTCGGAACAGCAGCGTCGGGCTGCAACTGCTGCTGATACTGGATATCTGGGTTCGCACGATGATCTGGGCGGTGGCGCTGAGCGTCACGCTGATGGCCCTGTCGCGAACCAGCTTCGTGCGCACGGTAACGTGGGACGGTCTGCGGACCTGGAGCGGGGCGTGGGGGTTCACCACGACGCTCACGAACTTCATCCTGCTGTTCAACGTTGCTTACGTCCTGACGCTGGTGCTCGTCCGGCTGCCGTTCCCCTCGCCGAAGCCCGGCGTCTATCGCACCGACCGCGGGCTGGACAAAAGCATCATCGTCGCGGCCCTGCTGGCGGTCCTGACCAAGGCGCGTTTCCAGGCGCCGTTTCCGGGCATCTTCGTCGCGCAGCTTGCGAGCATCATGCCGTTTCGCTGGCTGCTCGGCCGGACCATGGGTCCCGTCACCCGCTCGAGCTTCTTCATTGATCCAAACATCATCGACCCGTGGGGGGTCGAGGTCGGCAAGAATGTTACGATCGGCTTCGGCTCGACGATTACGTGCCACCTTCAGGAGCGCGACTACATCATCGTGGACCGGGTGGTGATCGAGGACGACGCCAGCATCGGCGCCTACGCGGGCATTTCGTGCGGCGTGCACATCAAGCGCGGCGCGGTTATCGAGCCCTACGCCGCCATCAAACCGCGCACCGTTGTCGGCGAGTACGAGCTCTGGGGCGGACGCCCGGCGTTCAAAAAGGGCACGGTCCGGCCTGCAGCGGCAAATGCGGAGCGGTCGGCGGTCGAATCCACGACCTCGGTATGACGGATCGCCGGGCAGGGCGGGGAGTTTGGCGTGTCCGCGAGCGCGGATCGCACGATTTGAGTTTTTCAACGGCCGCCCCCAAAATCTTCGCCCAAGCCTCACACAAGTCGGCGGGTCTTCGTCATGCCTCTGCATCCTGTTCCCACCCTGCTGCTCGGTCTTATTGTGTCCGCATACTGGACCTACGTCGGCTGGATGGTCTGGCGCGTTCGCCGCGACGCCGGCCATGTCGGAAAGGTTCTCGTCCCGGTGCAGCTTCGGGAAAAGCTGATGTGGGTCCTCTGGGTTCCGGTCATCGCCGGCTGGGGCTCGACGCCGCTGCGCGTTGTCGTCGGCCTGACTACGCGCTTCGAGGTTATTGTGCTGCCCGCGGCGATGGCCGGGAGTTCGGCGTTTCTCGTGATTCGCTGGATCGCGTCGGGCATCGCGCTGGCGTGCCTCGCGCTGTCGGTGGTCACGTGGCGGCACATGGGCGAACAATGGCGGATGGGAGTCGATCCGAAGCAGAAGGTTCGCCTGCTGATCGATGGACCGTTCTCAAAAGTCCGGCACCCGATCTATTCACTGAGCATCCTGCTGATGATCTGTTCGGTGATCATCCTTCCGTGCCCGACGATGATCGTGCTGGCGGCGATTCACATCTCGCTGATGCACATCAAGGCCCGCAACGAGGAGAAGTTCCTCCTTGAGACGAAGGGGCCGTCGTATGCGGAGTATTGCCGCAAGACGGGGCGGTTCGTTCCCTATGTTCGCAGCGGCATGCCGGCGCACGTACCGCACATGGACGGCAGCGAGACAACGCCCGACGCGCCGATCCGCGGCTGGAAGGCGGGCGGGCAGTATCCATTCCGGTTCAACTTCTTTCAGCAGTCGATGCTCCGCTGGGACGGGCTGCATCCCTACAACGCGGTGCATGCGGTGCGCGTGCTCGGCCCGGCAAACGTGGAAGCGCTTCGCGCGGCGGCATGGGACGTGTGCAAGGCGGCAGAGTTGGGCGAACTGGCGATCAACTACTTCCGAACTGCCTACGAGTATCGCCCCCTTCAGGTGGTCCGCGTGCAGGAACTCTCGCCCGGCCGGGACGGCGAAGCCCGGCTGGCCGAGGTCGTTACCGAAGAGATCAACACGCCGTTTCACGGGGACGTGCATCACCCGATTCGGTGGACGGTTTTCAATGAAGAAGGCGGCGCAGCGCACTATGTCGTGCTTTGCTATCACCATGCGGTTTCCGACGCGTTCGGGATCGAGCGGCTGCTGGCGGCGGTGCTGCGGAGGTACCTGGGACTGCCGCCGGGCGAGGAGGACGGGGCCTGGACCACACGGCTGACGCGCCTCGACCGATCGCTGCGGCCTCGAACCGGCGTGATCAACCACGTGATCGGGCAGATGCGGCTGTCGTTGCGCCATCGGGAGATGCGCCGCGTGCACAAGATGCCCGATGAGCGCCTGGGGGGCGATTACACGGCGGTGGCCGTGCGGACTGCGCGGGCGGATCTCATGGATCGACTGGCGGCGGTCTGTGAGCGGCGCGGCGTCGGCGTGAATGATGCCTTGATCGCGGCATTTGCATCCGCAATCGCCGAGCAGACGCCGGACCGCCGCACCAGCCGACGACGGAAGTACCTGGCGATGGCCACGGTGGTCGGCGCGCGCCGCAATCTGCCGCGCGAAGAGGCCGCCGACTTCGGCGTGTGCCTGTCGAGCATCATGGCCGTGCTGCGCCGGCCGGACGCGCCGGTGGCGGAACTGGTGCTGGACGTAACGCGGCAGACGCGGGCGCTCAAGACGAACCCGCGGCGCGCGGCGGCGGAGACCAATCTGCGCTATTTCGCGATTCGCTGGCTGTGGTGGCTGGCCGCGGTGAGGCACAACCGGCGGAGCTATCGCCGGGTCTTTCCGATCTGCGGCGGCGTCAGCACGGTGTATGTCGATCAAAACCGGTTTGCGGACTTGGGGCAGCGGGTGACGCGCTACGTCCGGGCGTGTCCATGCGGGCCGGTCATGCCGCTGCTTCTGGGTCCGACGATTTATCAGGGCCGACTGGAATTGGGGCTGACCTATCGCATCGCGAGCCGGACGCGTGCGGAGGCCGAGGCGATGCTGGACGGAATTCTCTCGCGGCTTGAGGAGTTGTGCGCGGATCCGTCAGGGGGCGGCGAGGGCGCGTCGCCGCGGGCCTAGGGCTCCGGCATGAGCCGCAGCGCTTCGGCAATGACGAAGTTGTGCATGAGCTGGTTGGCGTCCATGCTGAAATGATCGGCGCAGCCGACGCCGTCGCCGAGGGCCTCGCGGTTGAACTGGCGGTTGGAGATGTCGGTCGTCGTGTTGCCTTCCTCCGGCACGACGGGATTTCCCGAGAAGATATCCGGCGCCAGGTAGCCCGGCAGCCACGGGTTGTAGTAGTGGACGCAGCGGACGACGTTGTCGGGGATGGGATCGGGCGAGGTGGCGTCCATCAGGAAGAGCAGGTCGACCTTCATGCCGAACTGCTTCATGTAGATTGCCATGCGGATGGCATCGTCGGCGCCGTAGCTGTGGCCGACCAGCATGAACGCGCTGCCGTCGTTTCGGCCGGCGTAGTCGCTGACGATTTTCTGCACGGCCGGCTCCCAGAGGGGCCACGCGACGAGGGTCGGCTCGAGATTGACGGCGAGCATTTCTTCGGCGAGGCGGTCGAGGCCGAGGGAGTAGTCGTTTTGATATCCACGCAGGAGGTAGATTTTCGCGCGATCCGCGAAATCCCTCGAAGGGATGTTTTCGATCCGAAGCGGCGGTGTCGGACCCAGGGCACACGTCCACGGAAGGACATCGTCAAACGCGAGCATGCCGTTGCCGCATCCGCACGGGGACAGGGCAAACACCGCGGCCAGCGCGCAGGCTGGGACTCGACTGTTGTGGCGCTTCATAAAGCGCGTGGCTCCGAATTTTCTTGTTGCGGAGTCGCCCGAAAGAGCCCTGGGCAGCTATGCAGACTTCCTCGTCCTCTCCGTGACCCATTCTAGGCGGGATTCGGGGCGTCTGCACATGGGGCCGCGAAGCTCTTTTGCTTCTTATTGCCCGGTCGGGATGAACCGTTCTGGTCGCCGTTGATTTTCGGGCCAAGCGTTCAATGAAACCGTTCATGGTCAGGGAAAGTGCTTACCGCGCGTTCGTTTCGGAGCACGGGCCGGCAGGAGGGGGCTCCATGAATGGAGCCGCCCGCGAACGGCGCGCGGCCGATCGCGGGCGGGGGGGGTTGCTATGAATGGACCGCCGGGCGGCGGGCCGGATCAGATCATGAACAGCATCTCGCGGTACTTCGGAATCGGCCAGTACCGGTCCTCAACCACGAGTTCCAGTGCGTCGGCGATCTGGCGGACCTCGTTCATCGCCGGCTTGACCTGGTCGCGGTAGAAGGCGGCGTGGCCGGCCAGGTCGTGCCCGGCATGGTCGGCCTTGCCGCGAATCTCGTCGAGCTTGTCGACGGCGCCCTTGAGCCGCGATGTCAGCGAGGCGACATCCTTCAGGACTTTTTCGGCGGCGGAGCCGTCCGCGTTCGAGGCGGCCTGCTTCGTAGCGGCGAGCGCGCCGGCGACCTCGCCCTGGTAGCGCAGGGCGGCGGGCAGGATCATGGTCCGCGTCATGTCGGCGGTAAGCTGGGCCTCGATGTTGATCGTTTTGATGTACGCCTCAAGCAGAATCTTGTACCGGGCGTCCGCTTCGGTCTCGCTGTAGACGCCGTGCCGCTTGAACATCGCCTTGACCTCGGGATCGCCGAGGGAGGCGAGGGCATCGACGCTGCTCTTGATGTTGGGCAGGCCGCGCCGGGCCGCCTCCTGCTCCCAGGCGGCGGAGTAATTGTCGCCGTTGAACAGGATCGCCTGGTGCTTCTTGAGGTTCTCCTGCACGACCTTCTGCACGGCGGCCTCGAGGGTCGCTCCGGCGGCCTTTTCCTTTTCGATCTCGTCGGCCAGGCCGGTGAGGGCGTCGGCGACGAGGGTGTTGAGCACGGTGTTGGGAAAGGCGATGGACTGGCTGCTTCCGACGGCGCGGAACTCGAACTTGTTGCCGGTGAAGGCGAAGGGGCTGGTTCGATTTCGGTCGGAGTCGTCGCGCGGCAGCGGCGGAAGGCTGGAGACGCCGAGCTGGAGAAACCCGCCGTGGCGCGAGCTCGCCTCTGCCTTGCCGGAGATCAGCCCCTGGACGACCTCGGTGAGCTTGTCGCCGAGGTAGATGCTGATGATGGCCGGGGGCGCTTCGTTGGCCCCGAGGCGATGGTCGTTGCCGGCCGTGGCGATGGTCGCGCGGAGCACCTTGGCATTCGTGTGGACGGCGCGAATGACGGCCGTGAGGAAGACCAGGAACTGGGCGTTCTCATGCGGCGTCGATCCGGGGTCGAGCAGGTTGTTGCCGGCGTCGTCGCAGAGGGACCAGTTGTTGTGCTTTCCGGAGCCGTTGATTCCGGCGAAAGGCTTTTCGTGGAAGAGGCACTTGAACCCGTGCTTGAGCGCGGTGTTCTTGAGCACTTCCATGAGGAGCATGTTGTGGTCGGTGGCGATGTTGATGTTCTCGAAGACCGGGGCGATCTCGTACTGCCCCGGGGCGACCTCGTTGTGGCGTGTCTTGATGGGGATGCCCAGTTCGTAGAGCGTGCGCTCCGAGTCCATCATGAAGGCCAGGACGCGCTCGCGGATCGAGCCGAAGTAGTGGTCCTCCATCTCCTGTCCCTTGGGGGGCCTTGCGCCGAAGAGGGTCCGCCCGGCGTTGATCAGGTCGGGCCGGAGGAAGTAAAAGCGCCGGTCGACGAGGAAGTATTCCTGTTCGGGGCCGACGGTGCAGGAGGCGCTTCGGACCGTGGTGTTTCCGAAGAGGCGGAGCATGCGCACGGCGGCGGCGCTGACCGCGGCAATGGACCGGAGCAGGGGCGTCTTCTTGTCGAGGGCCGTCCCGTCGTAGCTGTAGAAGGCCGTGGGGATGCAGAGTGTCTTACCATTGACACCATCCATCAGGAAGGCCGGGCTGGTGGCGTCCCAGGCGGTGTAGCCGCGGGCCTCGAAGGTGGACCGCACGCCGCCCGAGGGGAAGCTGCTGGCGTCCGGCTCGCCCTGGATCAGCGTCTTTCCGGAGAACTGCACCAGCGCCTGGCCGTCGCCGGTGGGCACGAGGAACGTGTCATGCTTCTCGGCGGTCGCCCCGGTGAGCGGCAGGAACCAGTGACAGTAATGGGTCGCTCCGCGGGCGATGGCCCAGTCCTTCATGGCGTTGGCGACGACGTCGGCGACCTGCGGATCGAGGGGGGCGCCGTCGTGGATGGTCCGCATGAGCGACTTGTAGACATCCTTCGGGAGGGCCGAGCGCATCACGGCGTGGCTGAAGACGTTTTTTCCAAAGATGTCGGTGGCCGGATCGGCGTCCGGCTCGATCGTCCGGGCCGGCAGCCTCTGCGCGGCGATCTCCCGGACGGCGTGGTAGCGTGGGTTTTCAATGGACATGGGAAGTGTTCATCCTTTTCCGGCGCATCGCGCGCACGGGCACATACGAAGACGGTCAAAACGGTCGAACGAACGCGGTTGTTTGTTGCTGGGCCGCCCCCGGCACGCGCGGCGCGCCGCGGGCGAAAACTGTGGACATGCTAACGTTGTGCAAGGCCATTCGCGTCTCCCCGGGGGGGACGCTGCGCGCGCTGCTGCCGGCCGGCGCGAAGGGTCGCGACGGGGCAGGCAGTCAGGACAGAATGACAAGGCACACTCGGCATGGAGGCAGTCTCTCGTTTCGCCGCAGGTCGGCACACCCACGGGCGGGTATTGTCGGACTTCGGCGACTTCATGCAAGCCGCCGTTTTTCGAACGAACGACCATTGTACGGCCGGGGGCCGCCCGGGTTCAACACTTGCTGCGCTCGACGCGGGACGGCGTACGGTGGGCGGCGGGCGGCAGGGGCAGTTAAGGCTCATCAGAGCCGGGCGTCGGCTTTTGGCCATCCGGGCGGAGACAGTCGCGCAATTGCCCGGGGTCTGAATTAACGGTCCGGAAACTGTCCGGGGGTTGCTCCGATTTCAATGATGCTACATGCGAGGATGGGCTGAAGGCCGAGTTCTTTGGCCTTGGTCACCAGTTCTTCGCTCTCTGCGCCCGGGTTGATGTAAAGCTCGCCCGGCCGGGCCTTGGCGATGGCGGGGAGGGACTGCACGCCGATGGCAGGGGGGAGATAGACCGTCACGCGATCGATGGGGCCCGGTATTTGATCGATCGCCGTGTATGCCTTCAAGCCCTCGATCTCGCCCACTTTCGATTTCACGGGGTACACCTCCCAGCCGTGTTTGAGGTATGCCCGGACGGCCTTGTTGCTGTATTTGCTTCGGTCGGCGGAAGCGCCGAGGACGGCGACGGTCTTCTTGGCCATGGGGCACTCCTCCTGCGATTTTCGCCCGGTCGTCGCGCGGCACCGGCTGGTCAATTCGCTCGGGCAAGCCGCGCGCGATCGCCACCGACGCCGCGGCAAGGTGAATGTACCTGCAACGCGGGGAAGTATAGCGATTTCGGGACGGGGTTTTTCGGGGGAGGTGCGGGCAAACGCCTGGGGAGCATGGGCGTCACGAAGGTGCGATGAGGCGGCGCATACCGCCGAATTGGTAGTGTTCCCGTAGTCCAGAATCGGAACCGGACCGGCATCGGCGGGGCGGTTGGCTGCCCGGCGCCAGCGAAGGATCGACAAGCCGGGGCGACTCTCATAACGACTGGCACATAGAACGGGGGGCAGGGAACGCCCGGGCGGTGGCAGGGCTGTGCGGTCGTGTCGGCTCGGAAGGGTTGGGGCGAATGGGAGAATCGGAGCGGCGAGTCGGAATAGTTGCCAGGGCTTAACGTTCGATGATTCAGGATGTTGAGATCAATGTGCGCAGGTGGAAGAAACCCGCGCGTGTAGGTCGGTGAGCGCGTATCGCAATACACCCTGAGCCGGAGTCTGGTACCGGCCCGGAGCCTTGTGGGAATTCTGGGCGGCGGCCAGACAAGCCCCTCTGGGGCCTAACTTATGAGAGGGTGTAGCGATGGCCAGTACGCTTCGAGTTTGTCTCGCGCTCGCGTTGTGCCTGTCTGCCTGGGGCGCGGTTCAGGCGGGTCCTGCGGCGTCAGGGGCGGCGGGCGAGGCGACCAAGGACGAGTCGGTGGGGGACGGCCCGGTCGCCGATCTGCCGGGAAATCCGCATGACGTGATGGGGCCGATTGACCTGGCGAAGGACGCGAACGAAGTGACGTATCCGCTGGTCCCGGTGTCGCGCCAGGAGCTGGAGGCGCGACTGGCGGAGAGCCCGAAGCGCGCCGGGGCGCTGGTGAAGGCGCGGCTAAGTGCCCGTAATGCGGCACTCAGCGCGGACGAGAGCCTGCCGAGCTATTACTTCTACCAGGGTGAGCCGGTGGCGCTGGATCTGGACGTGGAGCGCATCGCGGTGCATCCGGCGGAGGGTGTGGATCTGTCCGCGCCGCACGCGCGGTCGCCGCAGGCGCTGGGGATCGAAGTCAGCGCGGTGGAATCGACGGGCCTGGAGCGGCTCGCTTTATTGCGTCTGGCGCAGCCGCTGGCGGACTGTGCCGATGCGCAGGCGAAGATCGTGGCGGCGGTGGAGGCGGGGGGCGCGGCTTATGCGTCGCCGGTTTTCGAGAGCCCGCTCATCGAGGGCGGATGGATTACGGTCGGGCCCGACGTTCTGGTGCGGTTTCACGAGGCGGACGGCCCGCGGGCGGGGGCGGCGCTGGGAGAACTGGCGGGGGGCTTCGAGGTGAAGGAGCAGAATTTCGGCGGCCTGTCGAACGCGTACCGGCTGGGCGGCGACCGGAAGAGCGGGTTTGATGTTCTCGCGGCTGCCAATCGCCTGGCACGCGACCCGCGGGTGAAGTGGGCCGAGCCGGAGCTGATCTTCACGGGGCGCGGGGCGATCGAGCCGAACGATCCGGAACTGGACAACCTGTGGGGGCTGATCAACACGGGCCAGGGAATCTTCGGGCAGTGGGGCACGGCCGACATGGACATGGACGCCGATGAAGCGTGGGAAATCTCGCGCGGGACGACGAGCGTGCGCGTGCTGGTGATTGACAACGGCGTGCAGCAGGACCACCCGGATATCAACCAGAGCGCGGGGCGCGATTTCACGACCGGGGCGGCGGACGGCGTGGCGGGCGGCGGACCGGGCAATACGTGCGACAATCATGGCACCGCGGTGGCGGGATGCATTTCGGGGCGCTGGAACAACAGCACAGGCGTCGTCGGCGTCGCGCCGGGGTGCCGCGTCGTTTCGGCGCGGTGCATGGTGGCCAGTCCGACGTCGCCAAGCCCGGGAAACCCGTGCACGTCGAACTGGACGGCCGACAACACGTGGACGGTCAACGCGCTGAACTGGGCGGTGAACAACGGCATCCAGATCAGCAACAACAGCAATGCCTACGGGGTGTCCTCGACGGCAATCGATGACGCGTACCTCAACGCCTATGGGAACGGCATGACGCATTTCGCGTCGTCCGGCAACTCCGGCGCTTCGTCGATCGCCTATCCGTCATCGGCGGACACGGTCAACGCCGTGGGCAACCTCGACAACACCGGGGCGCGCAACGCGTCGAGCCAGTGGGGCACCGGCCTCGACTTCTCCGCGCCGGGCACCAGCATCCGCACCACGGATCGGACCGGCAGCGTTGGCTACGACGGCACCGACTACGCCTGGGTGACCGGCACCTCGTTCGCCTCGCCCTACGCGGCGGGCGTGGCCGCGCTGGTCAAGGTGACCCACCCGGCGTGGAACCCGATCAACATTGAAACGGCGATGAAGTCCGGCGCGACCGACCTCGGGGCAGGGAGCTACGACACGACCTTCGGCTGGGGACTGGTGAACGCCTATCGGGCCATCACGATCTTCGGGCCGGGCAACGATGTATGCACCGACCCCACCGTCATCACCGGCACGGTCTACACGCCCGCCACGATCTTCACCTACAACGCCACGTCGTCCGACTTTTACGAGCCGGGGGAGGACTGCGAGGCGGGCAACGTCGGCGTCAGCAACTCCGTCTGGTACAGCTACACCCCGCCGGCCAACGGCACCATCGACGTGAACACGTGGGGCAGCGACTATGACACCGTGCTGTCGGTCTTCGACGGCTGCGGCGCGTACATCGGGACCACGTACATCGGCGGCGGCATTCAGATCGCCTGCAACGACGACCACAGCGGCACCTTGCAGTCCCAGATCCTCGGCATCGCGGTGAACGGCGGACAGTCCTATTCGATCAAGGTCTCGGACTACGACACCGCGCCCGGCGGCGGCTGGCTGGACTTCGACCTGTACTTTCACTATGGCGCGCCGGCCAATGACTCCTGCCTGAGCCGGACGCCGATACCGGGATCGCCCGGCGCCAACACCATGCCGTGGGTCTATACCATCGCGGCGACCGTTGCACCGGGGACCTGCACGGAGTTGTGGGAATATGGCTGCGGCCACCCAGACGGGAACAGCAATTCCGTGTACTACAGCTTTGTGCCGACCGTCAGTGGGAGCCTGACGGTGGACACCTTCGGCAGCGACTACGACACGGTGTTGATGGTGGTGGATGGCGCGGGCTTCTCGAATCCCTGCGGGGAATATTGGCAGGGCCAGGACGGCCCGGTCTGCGTGAACCCGATCGACTTCGGCTACTACGTCTGCAATGACGATTCCTACGTCTCGGGGTATTACTACCAGTCGCTCATCGCGAGCTACCCGGTGAACGCCGGCTGGCCCTACGTGATCAAGGTGTCGGACTACAACCCGATCTCCGGCGGCGGCTGGCTGCGGCTCAATACGAACTTCGTGGCGGCGGCGCAGGCGGGCGACGTGAACGGTGACGGCGCGGTGAACCTCGGCGACGTGCCTTTCATGGTGGATGCGCTGGTGGACCCCGGCGCGTGCGGCGGGTGCAACATGGCCCTTGCGGACATGAACGGAGACCTGGTGGCGGACGGCGCGGACCTTCAGCCGTTTGTGAACGCGGTGCTGGGGATGTAAGGCGCGGCGCACGCCGCTGCGATGAAAAACAGGCTCGCGCGGGTCGTCGACAAGACGGACCCGCGCGAGCCGTATTATTTGAGCGGCGGCGCGATCGCCGCATGCTTCGTGCCCTGCTACTGGCCGAGCACTTCATTCACGAACGGCGCGACATCGCTCATTTCGACGGCGTCGTTCTGCGTCATGTCAGCGGCGCACAACTCCGGCGGCTTGGCGGAACCGGGATTCAGGAGCGTGTCGACAAACATCTGGACATCGGCGCCGTCGATGAACGTGTCACCGTTCACGTCGGCAAGAAGGATTCCCTCGCACGGATCGGCGACGAAGGCCCAGATCTGCACATCGTCGATGTTCCAGCCGCAGTACGTTACGGAACTGTCGGTCGGTCCCATGCCCCAGCGGATGAAGATCGCCCCCTGCCCGTCGGCAACGGCGGAGATGTCGTAGGACATCAGCTGCCATGACGGATCGGTGAACGATCCGCCCGTGTGGTCGTAGATCGTCGTCCAGGTCATGCCGTTGTTGGAGACCTGGATGCTGGCGTGGTCATAGGACGAGGACTCGACGCCGAGCCAGCGGCGGAAGCGGAGCTGCGTGCCGGTAAGGCCGGAGCAGTTGATGCCCGTCGTGGTCAGGTACTGGACCGACGCCATGTTATTAGGGTACTGACCGGCGAGGTTGTAACCGTAGACGTTCGAGCCGGTGAAGCCCGACGACGGGTCTCCGCCGCTTCCGAGCGGAACGCCATAGGCCCACTGGCCCTGCGTGCTCCAGCCGGGATTGGTGGTAAGGGGGTAGTCGTGAATGAGTTCGCGCGTCGGGCATGCGCCGGAGCCGGTGGACGCGATCTTGAGGGTCCAGGTATCGAGCGTGCCGACGTCGGCGCTGGCGTTGTCGCGCACGGTGAGGGTCCAGACGCCCTGTACCTGGGTGCCGGAAAAGTCCGCCAGCGTGCCGGGGCCGTCGGGGTTAGTGACACCGTCGTTGTAGAGCTTGTGGATGTCGTCGGCGGAGCCGCCGGTGCGATTGTGCAGGCGGACGGTGGTGCCGCCGGGCGATGTCACGTCGACGGTGAGGTCGCCGATGTAGGTGTGGGTGATGTCGATGCGCACGTCCACGTCGGCGATGCAGTAGTTGTCGGTGACGGTGATCGTGCGGGTGACCGTGGCGTTGTCGTTGATGGCCACGGGCAGGCCGCCGTCGTTGTAGGAGTAACGGCCGACGTCAAGGGCGACCGGGCGGGAGGTCGTGCCCGATCCGCCGGAGGCGTTGGTGAAGGTGACGGAGCCGCTATAAAGCCCGGCGGCCAAGGCGTTCGCCGCGGCGCTGTAGCCGACGGTGACATTGGCTGTGTCACCAACTCCGGTGAGGACGACATTCAGCGGTCCCGCGCCGCCGTTGAGGGAGATCCACGGGTCGCTGGCCGCGATCTGGACGGTGACGGGCGTGGGCCTTGTGCTGGTCAAGGTGTAGACCTGCGTGGCGGTGAAGGGTCCGCCGACCGGTCCGCCGGCGGAGAGGCCTCCGGCTGGGCTGGTGTCGAAGCCGGTGGTACCGACCTCGACGGTGTGAAGCCTTGACAGGGTCCGGTTGTTCGTGGTGTCGGTAAAGTCGATGGTCTCGTTGTAGATGCCCGCACCGAGCGCGTTTACGGCGGGGCCGAGGGTAACGGTGATGTCGGCGGTACCGCCGAGTGCCGCGAGGGTGCCGTTTACGGGGCTGACGCCGCCGTTGATCAGGATGCCGAAACCGGCGGTGAGCGAGACGGTGTAGTTGATCGGATTGGGTGAAGGGTTGGAGAGGGTGTATACCACGCTGGGGTTCGTGAACGGGCCGCCGACCTGGCCGAGGTGGAGCGTGGGCCCGGCGGGGGCGACGCCCATTCCAAGACCGGAGATCGTATCGACGAAGAGCGCGCCGGTGTTACCGGGGTCGAGCCAGTCGGAGAGCCGAGAGGAACTGGTGCCGTTGCCGGTCCAGGACCGGCTGATGCGGCCGTAGCAGTCGGAGAGGTTGTCGCCGGTCTGGCCGCAGGCCGAAGCGCCGCCGTGGAGCTGGCCGATCACGCGATGATTGTTATCAAAGAGCGGCGAGCCGGATGAGCCGGGTTCGGTGACGCCGAGCGACCAGTACACCTTGATATGGGTGTTGTCGCCGGGTCCCGGGAAATCGGAGCAGCCCCAGCTTGAGCCGTGCGACGGGCGATCGGGCCGGACGGCGATGTCGTACAGGGAGATGCGCTTCTCGTCGGTGTTTGGATGATGAATGCAGGCACCGCTCGGCGGGTTGAGGCCCTGGCGGTCCCAGCCGGCGTAAGAGACCTGCCAGTCGGGGTTGGGCATTTCGTCGAGTTCGACGAGGGTGAAGTCGGAGACCGACGCGGCTGCGCGGAAGAAGGATCCGGTCTGGAAGTCGGTGAGAACGCCGTCGCCGACGCCTCCGCCGCCGGGGATGCCGCGGCAGGTGGAGTTCTGATAGTTCCAGAAGACGACCAGGCTGGCGGCGTTGCCGGCGCCGATGCCGCAGTGATTGGCGGTCATGAAGTAGGGCTTGAGGTCCTGGGCGGTGTTGTTAACCATGAAGCCGGTGCAGAAGGTGCTTCCGCCGGTGGAGATGACGGCGACCGAGTTCACTTCGGACTCCCACGGATCGGCGGTGGAGCAGGCGACGTCGACGTTGCAGGATCCGGAGCGCGGCTCGGCGCCGGCCTCGGCGGCGATTTCACCGAAGCGGCGATAGCCGACGTTGATTGAGCCGAGCACGAGGTCGAGGGCGGGGACCTGTTCGACGGGAAGGGTCACCTCGACGACGACGTGGTTCGTGTTGATGGGCGGGGTCCAGAGCTCGCCGTGTTCCTCGTTGTCGGCGGCGGTGAAGGGCCGGACGGCGACGGTGCCGTCGGCGGCGCGGAAGTCAAGCCGCCCGTCATCGGGCATGACGTAGTGTGTAAAGCCGAGGTTCATCGACCGGGCGTTGTCGCAGGCGATGTCGAGGGTCCAGCGGCGCCGGCCGTCGGGCAGGGTGGTCCACGCGCCGGCGTTGTCGGGTGTCATTTGTACGGCATTGGGGATGGCGTAGCGCGGGGCCAGGCCCTCGGCGGCGCGGATGGCGTCCTCGTGCTCGAGGGCGGCGTAGTCCAGCGCGGTCATGCGGACCTGGCGGAGCGGCTCGGGCTTTGCGCCGGGGTCGCGCTTTGGATCGGTGTTGAGGACCTGCGCCCGGGCGACACCGGGCAGCAGCAGAGCGACGGACAGAAAGAGAATCTGCGCGAGGGTGTGGAAGCGGGGGTGCTGAGACATGGTGTTTATCCTTCGGGAATCGGACCGGCGCGGCACGAGAGCGCGAGGCCGGGCCACGCGCCCGGCACGGTTGCTCAGGGCACAGAGGGATGACTGACTCGCGAACGTCCCCACATGGTTTGAAGCGCCTGTTGTCGGATCGCCGGAGCTATTCTACCGGCGACCGGCTCGCGACACCAAGATTCGATGCGCGTATACCGCCTGTCTTATCGCCTGTTGTCCGGTGTGGTCGCCAGGTTTGAAGGCTGCTTCGGCAGGCGGGCCGTACCGGTAATCCGCCGGGCGGGTCGAAAGGAACCGCCGTCATTGTCGGCGTGCTTCATGCGGGGCGGGATCGGGGAGGAATGGGCCGATTGCAGCCAAACGATTTGCGGGGCGATGTATTTTCGGCCGCGTGGCGGCGCTCGGACTCATTTTCCAAGTGGCCGGGCGAAGCTCAGTTCGTGCCCGTCAGGGTCGGTAATGTGGAAGTAGCGTTCGCCCCAGGGTGCATCGCTCGGTTCGGTGTCGGGCATGAGGCCGGCGGCCAGGCAGCGCTGGTACTGGTCGTCGACGTTGTCGACGTGGAAGATGGTGCGCCCCCACCAGTGGGGAGTGTAGCTTTCAGCGAGGATGAGGTTGAGGAAGCCCGCGCCGACCCGGAAACTCGTGAACTCGTCACTTGGGAAGCCGGGCAGCGTTTCGAAGCCGCATTTTCTGTAGAAATCGACGGCGCGATCCATGTCGGCGACGGCAAGGGTGACGGCACTGATGCTCTCGACGGGCATGTTGCGCCAGTGTATTCGTGCGGCGCGGACGGGGCCAGCGATCTGGATAAGGCGAGGGCGCGGCCGTGTTCGCCCGGGGCGGAGAGTCCCCCTAGAATCCGGCACACACATTACGGGAACAGGTGGCGGTACATGGTTCAGCTCGCACGAAATCTGGCGACTCCGACCGCGCTGTTCCTGATCCTAGCGATTTCGATTCCGACCGGTTGCGCACGACCGGACGTGCGGCCGCACATGCAGGAATTGGCGGCCCACGATGAGGCGTTTCTGGCGGCGCCGCCGCCGGACACGGCGACGAAGATCCTCAAGGGGCTCGACGACGTGCGGACAGCGGGGGAGTGGACGCCCGGTGCGGAGGTGCTCTATGTCGTTCGCATCGAGCACGGGGAAACAACGCGGGTTTACTATGCGCGGATTGAGCTGAAGACGGGCGTGCTGCGGGATGTGGCGAAGGTGCGGGTGAATCCGCCGTTGGAGCCGGCGGCGACAGAAAAGACCATGGATGTTTTTGATTCGGGCCAGGGAAGCTATGAACTGGAGGTGGTGGGATGGGATGGGGAGGCGGCGGCGCAAGCGGTGGAGGGCGAAGCGGGCGCGGCGCCGCGGAAGTTTCATTCCGACGCGGTGCTGGCATGGATGGGACTCTACGACGAATCCGGGCGCCTGGAGTCGGCGCGATACACGTTGCTGCCGGAGGCGTACTTGCGAATGGGGCTGATGGCAATGTGCGAGATCGCGGCGAGTCTGGGGCTGGGAGGGGAATCGCCGCGCGAGATGACGCCGGGGCAGGCGGCAGTGGTGGAGGAGTCCGACTTCGCCGTGCGGTGCCTTGGCAAAGTGGTCGCCGAGTCACACGTGGCGCGGCCGATCGTGCGCGGGGTCGTGCCGGGGTTTGATCTGCTCTGGATGCTGATCATTCGGCCGAAGTTCACGCACACGCTGCGATCGGCGGTGGCGGCGGACGCCGAAGGGCTGCCGGCGGTGGAGAAGTACGGCCCGGCGTGCCGGCTGGAGCTGGATGTCAATGTGAATGGCAATCCAATGGTGCGGTGCCATGTCGTGACGGCGCCGCCGCGGTCGCCGATCGACCTGTGCGCGGGAGTGCTGTCGATTCAGTGCGCGCACCTCGACGATCCGTCGCGGCGGGTATCGGTGAACCTGCTGGCGGCGCGGCGGCCCGCGCCGCCCGACGGCATCGTGAAGGAAGTGGCCGGGCTGGATGGCGACGCGCTAGCCGGCGGGTCGCAGGCGGCGTCGCCGGGGCGGTAGGCTGCGCGGCGCGCGGCCGGTTTTCCTGCGTGGAGGAACGGTACATGGCGGAACTGAGCGGGCGGCGGGTGCTGGTCTTTGTCGGGGATGATTACGAGGACCTGGAGCTTTGGTATCCGAAGCTGCGGCTGGAAGAGGCCGGGGCGCAGGTGGTCGTGGCCGGGCAGGCGGCGCGGCACATGTATCGCGGCAAGCACGGATACCCGTGCGAGAGCGACGCGGCGGTGCGCGACGTGGCGGCGCAGGAGTTTGACGGGGTGGTCGTGCCGGGCGGATGGATGCCGGACAAGCTGCGGCGTGATGCCGACGTACTGGCCCTGGTACGGGCGTTCAACGAGGCGGGCAAGATGATCGCGTCGATCTGCCACGGGGCGTGGATCAACATCTCGGCGGGCGTGGTGAAGGGCGTGACGATGACGAGCACGCCGGGGATTCGCGATGACCTGACGAACGCCGGGGCGATGTGGGTCGACAAACCGGTCGTCGTGGACCGACATCACATCTCGAGCCGACGTCCGCCGGATCTGCCGCAGTTCGGCGCGGCGATCGTCGCCTACCTGGCGGGGCACGGGCGGTAGGCGGGCGGTGTTTCCGGCGGCGGGGCCGACGGTGTCACCGATACGGCATCTTGCGGCGGCTACCTGGCCTTGTCGGCCGAGAGGAGGCCGTCGAGCGTCGGTCGGACGCGCTCGTCGAGGTCGGTCTTGGCGCCGATGATGACGTCTTCGATGCGGCCGTCGCGGCGGATGAGGACGAGCGTGGGGTAGCTCGTGACTTTGAAGAGCTTGCCGATGTCGTTCTGCGGGTCGTGTGCGAGCGGGAGCTTCGAGCCGACCTCGGCCAGGATCTTCTCGCATTCCTCGCGGGTGAAGGCCTTTCGCATCGTCTGGCCGACGTTGACGAAGCGCGCGCCGAGGGGTTCGTAGTCGGCGCGAAGCCGTTCGACGAGCGGAAGCTGCCTGCGGCAGAAGCCGCAGTTGGGGGCGACGAAGTTGAGCACGGTCACCGGGTTCTGGGACAGATCGGCGCGGCTGATCCGACGGTCCGCGGAAATCGTCGCGGTGAAGTCGGGAGCGGGCTTGCCGATCATGGTCAATGCCGGCCGTTTTGCACCCGCGGGGGCGGCGGGCGGGTTGACGAGGGAACGCCCGGCCAGGAGAGTGTCGAAGATGACGCGGGCTCGGGCCTCGAAGTCCTCCTCGTTGCCCTCGATGATCCCCTCGATGACGCCGGCCTTGTTGATGGCGACGAGGGTTGGCATCATGACGAGATGAAAGGACTCGCCGACGGCGTTTCCGAGGTCGAAGACCAGTTCGGCCTTCATGTCGGCCTTTCGCATGACCTCCATCTGGCGCTCCTGGGGCACGTCGGTGACGGGGCTGCGTTCGCAGACGTTTACGATGCGGACGCCCCGGTCGGCGTATTCGCGCCGAAGCGTTTCGATCTTCTTGAGCTGTTCGAAGTTGTGAAAGTCTCCGGGGGCGAAGAAATTAAGAAAGAGGAGCGACTTGGCGGCGTCGGCGCTGGTGAGGGGGACGCCTTCGGTCGTGGTCATTTCGAATTTCGGCGCGGGGCTGCCGACGAGCTTTGCGATTGTTCGGTCGTCGAGCAGCGGATCGCCCTGGGGCGGCGGCGGGGTCTGGCCGGGCGGGAGTGCCATGCGAATCGGCACCTGAAGCGTCGGGTACATGGAGTCGTCGGTGGTGAGATTGATCATCGAGCCGTACTCGGGCAGCTCAAAGTCCTGCGGCACCTGGACGAGAATGCGGTACGAGCGGCCTGAGAGAATCTCCGAAAGATCGACCTTGATCGCGGGATGGTCCACCTGCGCCGCGGTGACGCGGACGGGCTTGTCGCCGTTGTTGGAGATGAGGACGACCTTGGTGAGGCCGCGGGGAGATGCGCGGAGCTTGTCGCCTTCGAGCGCGACGATGGTGGGGATGATCTCAAGGCGCTGGGGGCGGAAGGCAAAGACACGGACGGGCAGCTCGGGCCGGGCCTCGAGGGTCGTCCTGATCGTGACGAAGGATTCGAGGCGGCCCTGGGCCATCGGTGTCTTGAGCGTGGCGAAGAGCTTGTATTCCTCGCCGGGGGTGGTCTCGACGAGTTCGTACTTGTAGTGCGTGTCCTCCGCGACGGCGAGGGAGCATTCGAAGGATTCGTCGGTCTTGTTGCGGATGGTGATGGAGCGCTGCTGGGCGCCGTCGCCGATGACCTTTCCGAAGCCGAGAAAGGCGGGCTGAAGCTCGATGGGCGCGCGGCACTCGCCGCGCAGGGTGAGCGGAAGGGTCGGGGCGGCGGGTTCGTTGGTCAGGAGCGTGGCGGTCCGGGTGAACTCGCCGTTGACGTCGCGGGTGTCGAGGCCGATGACGATCTCGGCGGACTGCTTCGGGGCGAGGCGCTGGACGAGATCGCCGGCGAGGAAGACGCCGGGAGCGAAGTCGACGCGGGTGATGAGCAGTTCGGAGTCGCCGTCGTTGCGGACGCTGAAGGCGTGCTTCAGGGTCAGGCCGGTCCAGGTCGGACCGAAATCGTGCTCGGCCTTCTCGACCTTAAGGACCGGGCCGGCGGCGGCCGCCGCGGGAAGGGCGAGCCCGGCAGCGAGGGCCAGGAGCCATGCGGGCCGGCAGGAAACTGACAACAATGTGGCATTATTCATGGCGCATACTCGCGGGGGAGACGACTTCGGGGCACGCGGGCCGGGCGGGCCGCCCGGCGCCGCACGCGCGTATTGTAGGTGACAGGCGGGGCTGCATGAAGGGCGGGTCGTCAGCGGCGGCGAAAGCGGCGGACGTCGAGGGCGGGGTCGGCGGGAAAAGGCGCTTCTTCCCAGTCGCCGGGGTTCCAGGCTGGAAACCACGTGTCTCCGCCGGCGGGTTCGTCGGAGACAAAGGTGAGGATCATTTCGTCAGCGATCGGCAGGGCGAGAGAGTATATCTGGGCTCCGCCGACGATGAAGGCGATTTCCTCGCCGCGGCGGCGGCACAGGTCGAGGGCGGCGTCGAGGGAGGGAACGAAGTCAAGCGTGGCGCCGGGGCCGGACGGGGCTGCGGGTGCCACATCGGGAGCACTCCGGCTGATCACGATATTGCGCCGGCCGGGCAGGGGGCGGCGGCCGCAGGAGTCGAAGGTCTTTCGGCCCATGACGACGGCGTGGCCGAGGGTAGTCTTTTTGAAGTGGGCCAGATCGGCGGGCAGATGCCAGGGGAGCTTCCCGCCCGCGCCGATGAGGCGGTCTTTCGTCATGGCGGCAATAAGAACAATGCGCATGGGGGAATTAGAACGTCGAATCAGCGAAACGTTAAACCGCAAAAAACGTGCAGAAGTAGAAACGTTGGAGCGTCGACACGGCGGGGTGGGGGCGAGTTGCTGAGCGGCCCTTGGCCGGGATGCGACGACCGCGCGGTTTATTTCAATCGCACCAGCTTTCCCTTGCGCTTCACGATGTTCTTGTAGTCCCACTGGATGGCGGCGGACTTCTTCAGCCAGCGCTTGAGGTCCTTTGCGGAGATCTCCTTTTCAGACGTATACCGCGCTTCGGCCGCCTTGAAGCTGCCCTCGGGGGCCAGGCCGGGCTCGTCGAACGACTGGCCGCTCCAGAAAAGCAGACGGATGCAGTCCTTGAGCTTGCTGTAGCCGACGATCGGGTTGCCATCCAGAAACCATACCGGGTGCCGGTGCCAGATCTTGTTCTCCGCGCCGGGCAGGTGGCGGTCGATTGCCTTTGCGAGAGCGTCGCAGATGCGCTGCTCGGCGGGTGATTGGGCCGCGTTGTAGTCCTGAATGTCTTTGTGGATGGACATGCGCTCAACTCTATTTGGCGCTTTCGACCGCGGCCTTCAGGTCCGCCAGGTCCTGCCGGACCGCCTTCAGGCACGCGCCCTTCATCATCCAGCCCATCAGCGCGCCCATGACCTTCGCGCCGAAAGTCATCGGCCTTCCCGAAAAATCGAATGTGACTTCGCTCCCCGCGCCGGTGGGCCGCACGCTGACGACCGTTCGGTACTCGCACCCGCAACTGGCGGCGGCGAGCGTGTAGGACCGACCCGGCTGGAAGTCAACGACCTCCATGGTTTCGGTCGCCTCCTTGCCGAACATCACGCGGGTCTCGCGGAACTTCGTTCCCACGCCGACCGGACCCTGTGTGAGCATCTCCATCTTCTTGATGCCCGTGATCCGTTGCGGCGCGTTCGGAAAGTCGATCGCGGCTGCGAACACCGCCTCGGGCGGCGCGTTGATCTTCTCGTGCACGGTACACGTTAACGCCATCGGTCGACCTCCTCGGAGGTGCAGTCGCCTGGGGAAACCTTAAGGTGGCCCGACCCGGACGCGGCGCCGGGCGGAGCGAAGATATTCTACTCGAAACCTCAAGCCGGACGGAACGACGTGGAGTTGCGGAGAGGGTAGCACAATGCGGGGTGGCTTCAAGAATGGCGCCGGCTCATAGTGGCACCGCCGGCTGTGGGGGCTGGGACCGCATGGGCACTTGGACCGTGCCACAGAGATGATCTATTCCGCGCTTCCACTCAGCAGCCTGTGCCGCAGCCTGGGAGCTGTTGCTGGGCTCCCGTCAGACCGCGACCTTGAACCTGATCGGCGGCTGGCACTCGTAGCCGACGAGTTCGAAGTCCTCGAAGCGCAGTTCGTCGATCGGCTTGCGCGCGATCTTGAGGCGCGGCAGGGGCATGGGGTGGCGGGCGAGCTGCTCGCGGAGCCCGGCGACGTGGTCGTACTCGGCCATCGGCGTGTCGGGATCGGCGCAGTAGATGTGAGCGTCGACGATGGTGTGGGCGAACTTGCCGACCTCGAGGTCGACTTCCTGGGCGATGATCTGGGTCAGCGCCGCATAGGCGGCCATGTTGAAGGGGATGCCAAGGGCGATGTCACCGCTGCGCTGGGTGAGGTGGCAGTTGAGCCGGTTTCCGGAGACATGGAAGGCGTAGGTGTAGTGGCAGGGCGGAAGCCTGCTTGTCGTTGCGTTGCCCGGCTCCCAGGCGGAGACGACGAGTCGGCGGCTGGACGGGTCGCGTTTGAGGGTGTCGATGACGTGGCGGATCTGGTCGACCTCGCGAACCTGCCAGTTTCCGTTCTTGTCTTTCGTCGCACTGGGGAACCGTCGCCAGAAATAGCCGTAGGCGGTGTCGAGGTTGCCGTCTTCGTCGGCCCAGGCGTCCCAGATCTTTGTGTACTCGCGAAGGTTCCGGATGTGATTCTCGCCGGAGAGATACCAGAGCAGTTCGCGGATGATGGAGGCCCACTGCATTTTCTTGGTGGTGAGGAGGGGATAGCCCTCGGCGAGGTCGACCTGGTAGTGGGCCGAGAAGCAGCTGATGGTGTCGACGCCGGTCCGCGAGGGCTTTCGCACGCCCTCATCGAGCACCTTTCGCACAAGATCGAGATAGACTCGCATGAGGCTCCTCCGTAAGCGCGGGTGGGAACGGTCCGTCGACAACGCGGAAAGTGTAGACGGCAGGGCGAGCTGTCGCAACGAAAATCACCAGACCCATCGTGTGTTGTGAAATCATGGAACCGTCGGTTTGGTGGTCGAGTCACGGCGAGAATGCTGTTCGATAAGAGCGCGAATCTCGCCGTCGTTCGGAAACCGCAGCGCTGCCCGCTTGAGGACGTCACCTGCCTCCGCGGCGCGGCCCGCGCGGCCCAGGACGTTCGCAAGCCCGAGCCATGCCTGCCGGAGTTCGGGGTCCAGCTCGACCGCGCGGCGGAGTTCGACGAGGGCTTCGTCTGTGGCGCCGGCGCGGTCGAGAAGAATGCCAAGGTTGTGCCGGGCGGTGGCGAGGCGGGGGTTCTTCGTGACGGCGCGGCGGAAAGCGGCGACGGCTTCGTCGTCGCGCCGGGCCTCGGCCAGAAGGACGCCGAGGTTGTATTCGGCCATCGCGCTGGCGGGGGCGAGCCGGACGGCGCGGCGGGCGGATTCGAGTGCCGCTTCTATGGCACCCTGGCGGAACCGGGCGATCGAGAGGTTCATGTGAATCTGGTACTCATCGGGGTTGAGTTCGACGGCGCGCTCGAAATGGCGGACGGCCTCGGCGGTCTCGCCGCGCCTGTCGAGCAGGACGCCGAGGTTCTGGTGGGCGGCCCAGGATGATTCGTTTTTCGCGAGGGTGTCGCGCCACAGCGTTTCGACATCCATGAAGGCGACGCACCGGGCGCAGGTCAGCGCCGCGAGTGCCGCGACGACGCCGGCTGCGCAGACGGCCCGCGCGGCGGGGCGAAGACAAACGGCGGCCGCCGCGCAGAGCAGGACGATGGGCCCGATGCTCGCGAGGTACTGGAAATGATCGGCCACGAAGGAGTAGCGAAAGGGAAAGACATCGACGAAGCCCAGGGCCGGGACCAGGGTGCCGGTGAAAAGGAGCATGGCGGCCAGCGGCCCGCGGCCGACGCGCCGGCGAAGTCTCCACAGGATTGCCAGCAGCGCAAGCCAGCCGGCGGGGAAGAGATACTGCCAGACCAGGGACACATCCGGTGTCCAGCGCGGATAGAAGAACGCGAGCCGGGCGGGCAGAGCGAGCTTGCCGAGGTAAAACCAGAGTGCCCGGCCGGCGATGAGGACGCGATCGACGGGGGAGAGCCGCCAGTCGATCTGCTCCGCTCCGACGTGGGTCCGTTCGAGCCAGGCGGTGACAAGGCCCATGCACGCGCCGACGGCCAGGAGCGGCGCGGCGGCGAGAAGATCGCGGCGCGATACGCGGCCGCGCCGGAACCAGATGACCACGAGCATCGCCGGGGGAAGGGTGCAGGTGACGGTCTTGCTGAGCAGGGCGCAGAGAAAGAGGGCGAAGGCGGCGGCGTAGGCGCGCGCGACGGCGCGCGGCGCGTCTGTGCCGAAGGGCGCGGGCCGGGGAGCGAGGACGCCGGCGAAGCGAAGGTAGTAATGCGCGGCGGCGAGGTAGAAAAAGCCGGAAAGAACGTTTTTGCGTTCGGTGATCCACGCGACGGATTCGACGTGGACGGGATGCACGGCAAAGACGGCGGCGGCAAAAAGAGCGCCGGGGACTGCCAGGCGGCGTAGCAGCCGGTACAGGAGCAGCACCGATGCGGAATGAAGGAGGATGTTTACGGTGTGATAGCCGAAGGGGTGCAGCCCCCAGAGGCGGTGTTCGAGCCAGAAGGTTGTGAAGACGAGGGGGTAGTACTGCGGCGAGGCGCGGGGCTCGGTCCAGATGCGGCGCAGCCCTTCGACGTCGCGGAGGAGCCGATTCCCGGTGACGTAGGAGTCGTCGTCCCAGATGAAGCCGCCCATCATGGCGGGGACGTAGGCCGCGAGCGTGAGCACGACGAGCAGAGAAGGATAGAGAATGGCGCGGCGATGTTCCGCCCGGCGGGAGGGATCGTCGAGCGCGGCGCGATCGCGCCGGTGAGCGGGCGGGGCGGGGGTTTCTGCCGGCCAGGCGTGTTCGGATGCGTCGCGTGCCACGTTGCGTAGCATCGCGCTGGCGGTGCGGGGATGCAACGCGCGGGCGAACCTGTGCATGTTCGCGCCGGGGGCGGAGGCCGATGGATCAGACGTTATCGCCGCAGGCTGGGCACCGGACGGTCAGGGCGTTGGGCAAGGGGGCCCGGCAGTGGGGGCATCGCGCGCCGGCGCTTCGCCGAAAGACCGCCGGGAGCACGGCAAGAAGGATGAAGGCGCCGATGAGCAGATAGATGAGTCGCATGGGGGAAGGCGTCAGCGCGGGCCGCGCAAAAAGAAAGCGGGAGCGCGGCTAGGAATTATCCATCACATCTTGGCCCAGCTCCCACATCCGGAAAGCGCCGTCGCCGCGCGCCCGCCGCGTGGCATTATAAGGGAAAAGGGTCCGCACAATACAAGCCGTGACGGAACGATTCGCCGGATTTCGCGCGGGGAAGATCAGCCGCTCGCGTATGCGGCGCAATTCATGATGTCGCAGGGACTTCACGCGACGCGGACGGCGGCCGGGTCGCACTGGAAATCGTTCATTTGAGGGCAGGCGCGCCTCAATCCGAATCGGCGGCGGGCGGTTCGTCGCCGAGCGGCTCGAGGTGAAACACCAGTTCGTAGGGTGGTCCGGGGGCCAGGCTGTAACCGGCGGGCAGGACGAATTGCACCTGGCGGCGGATGGTCTGACCGGGCTTCTCGGCGTCGGCGGCGAAGACGTCGACGAAGGCGCGAATCTGCCGGGGGTCGAGCTGGTCGATCTGGTCCTTGGGGCCGGTCACGTCGATGTCGGGCCGGAAATTGGATTCGGGGTCGGCGACGATGCGGTAGTCGCGCTGCACCTGGTCAGGGATGGACCATGTGATCTGGATGGGGCCCTTGCGCTTGGTGGCGGTGAGGGCTTCGATCCGCCCGGCAATGGTGACGTCGCTGACGGGAAGAATCTTGATGCCGGCGTCGGGCGGGAGGTTCTTGAGGACGGGGAGTGTGAGCGGCACGGAGACATTGAAAGTGCCGTCGGGGCGGCTTGCGGCGCGAATGCGCTGTTCGGCGTCGGCGATGGCGACGGGCTGTTCGCGGAGCTTTTCGGCCAGAAAGCCGGGAAGGCGCACGGAGACCTTGTTGGGTTCGGGTGTGGCCGTGACCTTGAGTTCGCCGTAGACCGGCTCGACGCGGACATCGTTTACGGTTCGGTACTCGTCGATGAGGACCATGACCCCGGTGGGCTCGACCCGGGAGATGTAGCCGACGCCGAAGTCGTCGATTTCCTTGACGAGGTTGAGGATGTCGCGGGCGGACATGACGCGGGGCTTGGAGCCTGCTTCCTCGTCGCGGGTGGCGACGGCTTCAAAGACCGGCTTGCTGTTGATGAGTTCGCTGAATTCCTGGAGCCGGCGACGGCGGGCGTCAAGGGTTACGTTGAAGGTGACCTGGTGGGGCAGTTCCGCGATGGCGGCGTACCGGTCGGGCGTTTCGCTGACCATGCGCACGGTGACCTGGTAGGTTCGCTCCTCCTTCACGTTCTGGTCGGCGGCGAACCAGATCATAAACGTGATGATGACGACGACGGCGGCGCTCTTGAACTTCTCCCACATGGAGTCTTCCGGTCTCAGGTCTGGGTTCGGGGTTCTCGTTCGGCGCGGGCCTCGCGGTCGTCGGCCGGGTTCGCGTCGGCATCGGGTTCAAGATCGCGCGGGTGCGCGGCGGGCGACCGGCTGAGCTTTTCGCGGAGGAGCTGGCGCAGGGTCTCGCTGGTGAGGTGGCGTTCCATTTCGCCGTTTTCGACGAGGCTGATGATGCCGGTTTCCTCGCTGACGACGACGACAAGCGCGTCGGACTCCTGTGAGAGCCCGAGGGCGGCGCGGTGGCGCGAGCCGAGGGTGGCGTCGATGTCCTCGGATTCGGTCAGGGGGAACTGCACGGCGGCGGCGGCGATGCGTCCCTGGGAGATGATGACGCCCATGTCGTGGAGCATGGAGCCGGGCCAGAAGATGGTGGCGAGCAGTTCCCTGGAGACCTCGGCGTCGAGCTTGCAGGCGGTGTCGATAAGTCCGCCGAACTCGGTGGCGCGCTCGAAGGCGATGAGCCCTCCGATCTTGTTCTTGGCGAGGTAGGCGACGGCCTCGACGGTTTCGTCGATGACGCGGTCGAATTCCTGGGCGCTCGGGCCGAACCAGGTGGCCGCGCCGAGCCGGATCAGGGCGCGGCGCAGTTCGGGCTGAAAGGCGACGAGGGCGATGAGGAAGAGCGCGCCGACGAAGAGCGGGTAAATCTGCTTGATGCGTTCGAGGTCGAGCAGGTTGGCCACGACCGAGACGAGGAGCGAACTGCCGGCGAGGAGGAAGATGAAGCCGCGCAGGAGCCTTGCGCCGCGCGTCCCGCGGAGGAAGCGCATGACGGCAAAGACGGCCAGGCCGATGAGCAGAAGCTCGACCAGGTCGGTCGGCTCGCGCCGGCTGATAAGGCCCTTGATGAGTTGAAGAAACTCCATGCCGCTGGGTCCGTCGGGGCGCTCACCGGGAGCGCGGCCGCGGCATCCGCCGTACCGCCGTGCCGCTCCATCAACTGATTACACCATGAGGCGCGCCGGGTGGCCAGTATTCGGCGCGGCGAATCGCACTTTTATCCGGGGGCGAAGGCGAACGGGCGCTTGAAATGCGGCCAGGGACGCGGCGGCGCGGTTGCGCGCGGCGCGATTCCCTTGCCGCGGGGCGGGCCTTCGCTATGCTGTCCGCTCCCATTTCGCAGGAGAAGAGCGGCGTGGCCAGGCAATCGGTCTTTATTACCCGAGCCATTCCTGAAGAGGGCGTGGCGGTCCTGAACGAGGCGGGGCTGACGGTGCACGTGAATCCGCACCATCGGCCGCTTCAGCCGGAAGAACTCATCAAGGAAGTCGGCCGCCACGACGGGGTCATCTGCCAGATGGTCGATCGGATCGATCAGAAGGTCCTTCAGGCGGCCGCCGGGCGCTGTCGGGTCATTGCGACCTGCGCGGTGGGGTACGACAACATTGACGTGGCGGCGGCGGCGAAGCTGGGAATCGTGATTACCCATACGCCGGACGTTCTCACCGAGACGACCGCCGACCTGGCGTGGACGCTGATGCTTTCGGCGGCGCGGCGCGCGGGCGAGGGGGAGCGCGTGGTGCGCGCCGGGCAGTGGCGCGGCTGGGGAATGATGGATTTCCTTGGGACCGACGTGTTCGGAAAGACGCTGGGGATTGTCGGGGCGGGGCGAATCGGGACGGCAGTCGCGCGGCGGGCCTCGGGGTTTCGGATGAAGCTTCTTTACCACGCGCGGACGTCGAAGCCGGAGATGGAAGCGCTGGGCGCGCGGCGGGTCGCGCTGAACGAGCTGCTGGAATCGAGCGACTTTGTCTCGCTTCACGTTCCACTGACGGAGGAGACGCGCCACCTGATCGACGAAAAGGCCCTGGGGCGCATGAAGCGTGACGCGATCCTGATCAATTCGGCGCGCGGGGCGGTGGTGGACCAGGACGCACTGATCGCCGCGCTGGCCGGCGGGCGGCTCGCGGCCGCGGGTCTCGACGTGTACGCGCATGAGCCGGCGGTGCCCCCGGAACTTGTGCGCCTTGAGAATGTGGTGCTTCTTCCGCACATCGGTTCGGCGACGGTGGCGACGCGGACGGAGATGGCGCGCAGGGCGGCGCGAAACGTGGTGGCCGTGCTTCGGGGCGAGGCCGCGCCGAACCCGGTCCGTTTGCCATGAACCGGCGCGCCGGCCGGCGGAGGGCAAGGGCGGCGCGGCCGCTTCCCGCCGAAGATGCCCCGCCGGACACGTACCTGCGCATTCTGGACATGATCCGGCGCATTCCGAGGGGGCATGTCTGCACATACGGGCGGATCGCGGCATTGGCGGGGCTAGTCGGGCGCGGGCGGCTCGTGGGGCGCGTGCTGGCGGAGAGCCCGCTGGCGGACGGGGTTCCGTGGCATCGCGTGGTGAATGCATCGGGGCGGATCAGCGAGCGTGGCGGGTTCGGGCCGGCGCGGCAGAAGAGGCTGCTCGCGGACGAAGGCGTGGACATCGATGCACGGGGGCGGATTGCTCTGCGCATTTACATGTGGAATCCGGGCCTGTCTAGGCGGTCGGGCCGAAGTGGCTTATGATGAATCTCCCGCCGCGGAGGGTTTGAATGTTGCGACCCGCCGGGGAAAGTGAGACGGCCAGGCGAACAGCGCGATGCTCCGCTTCAAGGTATATGAAAATGGCGCGCCGGCAAGGCAGGTGGACCTGACGGGCGCGCACCTGCTCGGCCCGGAACGGGTTCCGGTGCGGGGCGAGCTGCGCTTTGAGAAAGGGGAGATCCTCTGCGAGACGCGGTCGCGGGCGGCGGCGGCGCTGGCGATCGTATGGCCGGTGAAGGGATTCGGCCGGGTGATGCTTGAGACGCCTCGGCTCCTGGAACGGCGGGAGCCGTACAACCTGGTCGTCGAGCTGACGCGCGGGCAGCTCATGCGGATCAGCCTGAAACGGGAGGACTGGGGGCTGTACGATTACCCGGAAGGGGAGCCGGTGTACCGCGCGGTGGACGCGGCGCGGGACCTGCTTCTGGAGGCGATGACGGCGGGGGATGATGCCACGGCATTTGCACTCGCGGAGCAGGCGCTGTCGGCGAGCGTGACGGCGGGGGAGTCGGTGGGGAATCTTCACGCCGAGGCGTTTCTGGCGCGGCGGCGGACTTCCGGGCAGCTTCCGCCGCGGCCGATCGGCTGCCGCCTGAGTCTTGACGAAGTGTACAAAGCGCCGGTGGCGGGGCCGATTCATCCGCAGCGGCTGCCGCGGGGATTTGATTTTGTCAGCGTGCCGATGAGCTGGCGGTACATCGAGGCAGTCGAGGGCAAGGCGAGCCTGGCGGCGATCGAGCCGTGGGTGCGGGCGATCCGGGAGCGCAAGTTGCAGCTCTGGGCGGGGTCGCTGTTGTCGTTTGACGAGATGCACCGGCCGGCGTGGTGGAGCGGGGGCGCGAAGGAATACGATCGGCTGCGCGACGCGGCCGCGCGACACATGAAGCAGGTGGCCAAGGCGCTTGCGCCGCACGTTTCGGCGTGGGAGGTCGCCGCGGGCCTGCATGCGCGGAACCCGCTGAAGCTGAATCTCGAACAGATCATTGATCTGACGCGGATGGCGATGCAGGTGGCGCGGCAGGCGGCGCCGAAGGTGCCGGCGATCCTGACGATCTGCCCGCCGTGGGGGGACTATTACGCCAACGATCACCAGACGATACCGCCGCTGCTTTACGCCGAGATGGCGATTCAGAGCGGGATAGCCTTTGACGCATTCGGGCTGGAGATTCGTTTCGGGGGCGAGGGCGGCCCGCGTTACGTGCGCGACATGATGCAGATCTCGGCGCTGCTTGACCGGTATGGAGGCCTGGGCAAGGCGATCCACGTCAGCGCCGCGGGCGTGCCTTCGGCGCCGCCGTGTGCCGACGGTTCGTGGCACGGCGAGTGGTCGGAGGACGTTCAGTCGCAGTGGCTGCGGGACTTCTACCGCATCGCGCTGAGCAAGCCCTTCGTGGAGTCCGTCTCGTGGCACGGGCTTGCGGACGCCGGGGAGACGGGCGCGAACGGGGGGCTTCTGCGCGGCGACCTGACGCCGAAGCCGGCCTATCATCAGCTCCTTTCGCTGCGCGAGGAGATTTGCGCGGGAAGGGAATAGCGCGTTTCGGCCTGCCCGGCAGGCCCATATCGTGGGAAGCCTCGCCGGGGGCCGCGGCAGTCGATGTCTAATTTCTTGTTATTTCATTGGTTATGATGATTTTTCTGCGTCTTTTTGGCGCAGGTGGGCGCGATGAGGGACGCTGACAGGTTCGGCCGTGTGGATATAATGCCCCGATGGAGCAGGACATCGCGCGAATCCTCATTCCCCGGGAACGGATTCAGCAGCGGGTTCATGAGCTGGCCAGGCAGATTGACGAGACGTATCGCGATTCAAGCGAAGGGCTCATCATCGTCCCGATCCTGGCGGGCTCCATCATCTTCCTCGCCGATCTGATCCGTTGTCTGCCGTTCAAGATGCGTATCGGGCTCATGACCCTCAGCCGGTATCGGGGAGCGGCGACGGTCGGCGGCGAGACACAGCTGGTGCACGAACTCAGCACGGACATTGAAGGACGTCACGTGCTGGTCGTCGATGATATTTTGGACAGCGGCGGGACGCTGATGGCGGTGCGCAGCCACCTGCAGGAACGCAGGCCGGCGAGCCTCCGCGTGTGCGTCCTGCTCAGGAAGACCGCCAAAGCACCGAAAGACCTGGTGCCCGACTTCGTTGGATTCGACATCGAGGACGTCTTCGTCGTCGGGTACGGGCTGGACTATGACGGTCATTACCGGAACTGGCCGGACATCGGGGTGTTACGCCCGGAGCTGTACGCGTGACGGTACTCGAGAAGCCGAAATCGGCCCGCGCTTCGGGCCTTGTGGCGAATTCCGGCGGCCGCGGGGGCACGGCAGCGCTGGCGGTGGAGCAGATCGTACCGGTGCACCTGCTGGACGGCGGGGAGGTCGTGTACTTCGCGCTGAAGCCGTCGCCGTGGTTCGTGTTGCTGGTCTCGCTGAAATGGGTCATCGCCGGCGCGGTCATCGTGGCCCTGAGCATGTGGGACGTGATTCCGCTGCCGTTTTCGTCGCGCTGGTACCTGTACCACATCGGGTTCTGGATGGCGGTGGGCCGGCTGGGCTGGGGGCTTCTGGAGTGGGTGTCGCGGCTGTACGTGCTGACCAACCGGCGGGCGATGCGCATCCGCGGGGTCTTCAATGTCGAGGTGTTCACGTGTTCGCTGGACCGGATCCAGAACACGTATCTTCATCTGTCGGTGCCGGAGCGGATGACGCGGACGGGCACGGTGACGTTTCAGACGGCGGCCGACGGCGGGGGCACGGCCTCCTGGCGTGCGGTTTCGCGGCCGCTGGAGGTGCATCAGCGTCTTCGCGAGGCGATCTGCCGGGCACAGAGCAGAGGTGGCAATGGTTCGTGACGTGATCATTCGATTGTTCGCGGGGCGCGGTTCGGCGTGGCGTGGCGCGGCGGTCGCGGGTGTCGTGTTCATGACATCGTCGGCGTTGCGCGCGCAGCCGGGCGGGGCGCAGCTTCCGCCGGAGCAGCTCAAGGAGGCCGAGGCGCTGGTCGAGGAGGCGCAGACGAAGATCGGCCCGTGGGAGAACCAGGTTCCGATCATCGAGGACGCGACGGACAACATCTTCCGCCAGCAGGGCTGGAACTCTCCGGAGGACCAGTGGGCGCGGCAGGTGATGCGGGAGGTGTCGAGCATTCCGCCGTGGAAGGCGGCGGAGCGGCAGGACGTGTTCATGAACGCGATGCAGGCGCGGTGGAACCTGTCGCACGACCAGCGGAACCAGCTCAACGGCGCGCTGCAGCGCGAGACGATGATGCTGACCTTCAAGCACTTCAAGGACGTGATGCCGGTGGCGATGGACGCCCTGCGGACGCGGGCGAACGGTCAGCCGTTCACGCCGGAACAGGTGCAGCAGTGGTCGACGAAGCTTCGGCCGATGATCGACGACGGCATGCAGACGGTGCAGCGGGTGACGCAGCAGCTCGAGCGGACGATGACCGAGGAACAGCGCAAGCTGCTCCAGGCGGACCTCGCCGCCTTCACCAAGCGGCACACCGACATGCAGAAGCTGGTACAGAAGTGGCAGTCGGGGCAGTGGCAGCCGACGGACTGGGGGCTTCAGAACGATCCGGTCCACGCGCCGGTGATGCAGCAGTACGCCCAGCGCGACGCAGAGCGCAACGCCCTGGTCGAGCGGGCCCAGGCGAATCGCCCGCCGATCGACGATGCCCGCTTCGCCTCGGATGAATCGGAGTGGGACAAGTATGTGAAGGCGTTCTGCCGGAAGTACGAATGCGACGAGCGGCAGATCACGCAGGCCGAGGCGATCCTGAAAAAGGCCAAGAGCGAGGCGATCAACTATCGCAACGGCCGGCGCGGCGACATCGAGAAGGCCGAGCGGCTGGTGGCTTCGGCCGCGGCGGGCTCGGCGATGCGCAAGGACGCGCAGGCGGAGATGGATCGGCTGCTCCAGCCGATCAACCAGACCTTCGAGCGGATGAAGGCGAGCCTCGACGGGTTACTCACCACGCAGCAGCGCAATCAGTTCGGCGCGCCGGTGGCGCAGACGTCGCCTCGCTAACCGCGCGGCGCGGTCCCGGCGCCGATCACGCATCAATCCTGTTTCAGCTCTGTTCGGGCGTCGAGCCCGTCGTAGAGCCCGCGCATGCTGTCCTGCATGGCGGGGTGGATGAAGTCCGGGGCGATTTCGACGAGCGGCTCGAGGACGAAGCGGCGCTCGTGCATGAGAGGGTGGGGGATCATCAGGTCCGGCTCGGAGATGATCTCGCCGCCAAAGCAGAGGATGTCGAGGTCGATGGTGCGCGGGCCCCAGGCAACGTCGCGGCGGCGGCCCAGCGTGTCTTCAATCCGGCGGCAGACGGCGAGCAGGCGGCGCGGGGAGAGGGTCGAGCGAAGAAGGGCGGCGGCGTTGAGGTATTTCGGCTGGCCCTCGGGCCCGCCGACCGGTTCGGTCTCATAGAGTGAGGAGACCTTGACGACCTCGATGCCACGCGTGGTCTCGAGGGCGTGGAGCGCGGCGGTGATGTTGCGCTCGCGCCGGCCCATGTTGGAGCCGAGGCCGAGCAGGACATCGGTGGCGGGTCGGTCGGCTTCTACCATTTCATGTTCGCCAGGCGGCTGTCGGCCAGTGCGATGCGGTCCTTCTCGACGGTGAGGGCGAAGCGGACGTAGGCATCGCCGGGCTTTCCGAAGCCGACGCCGGGGATGGCGACGATGGCGGCTTCTTCGAGAAGGCGGCCGGCGCAGTCCATCGAGGTGTAACCCGCAGGGCACCGGGCCCAGACGAAAAAGGTGGCGCGCGGCGGGCTGACATGGAAGCCGCGGCGGTTGAGGATCGGCACAAGGGTGTCACGGCGTTCGCGGTAGATGCGGCGGATCTCGGCGACCTCGGGGCGATCGACGCCCTGAAGGGCCGTGATGGCCGCGTGCTGTACCGCGCCGAAGACGCCGGAGTCGACGTTGCCCTTGACCTTGGCGAGTGCCGCAAGAATGTCCCGATGGCCGACGGCGAAGGCGACGCGCCAGCCGGTCATGTTGAAGGTCTTGGAAAGCGAGTGCATCTCGATGGCGACGTCTTTTGCGCCGGGGATTTCGAGGATGGAGTGCGGCCGGTCGGCGTCGTCGAAGTAGGTTTCGGTGTAGGGGGCGTCGGAGCAGATGACGAAATCGTGCTTCTTCGCCAGGCGGACGCAGCGCTCGTAGAAGTCGAGCGGGGCGACGGCCCCGGTGGGGTTGTTCGGATAGTTGAGGAACATCAGCGCCGTCTTGTCGAGCACCGCCGCGGGAATGGCGTCGAGGTCCGGCAGAAAGCCGCGCTCCTCGGTGAGCGGCATCTCGTGGGGCACGCCCCCGGCAAAAAGGGTGGCCGCGTGATAGACCGGATAGCCGGGCGTGGGGATCAGGCCGACATCGCCGGGGTTGATGACGGCCAGGGGCAGGTGTCCGAGGCCCTCCTTGCTGCCGATGAGGGCCATGATTTCGCCGGAGGGATCGAGCCGGACGCCGAAGCGCTTCTCGAAGAAGGCGGCGGCGACTTCGCGGTATTCCGGCACGCCGGTGTCGAAGGGGTAGCGGTGGTTTTTCGCGTCGTAGATGGCCGTCGCCATGCGATCGATGATGAACTTCGGCGTGGGGCGGTCGGGATCTCCGACGCCGAAGTCGATCACGTCCTTTCCGGCGGCGAGGGCGGCGCGCTTCTTGCGGTCGATGTCGATGAAGAGATAGGGGGGGAGCAGATCGAGGCGCTGGGCACGCTGAAAGGGCATGGGCGGACTCCGGGCAGACGGTCGCGGAAGAACCTGTCTTCGAGCGGATTGTATGAAGCGGGACGATCGTGCGTCAACGCGGGGCGCGGCGGCGAC
The DNA here is from genome assembly GCA_003576905.1 of Planctomycetota bacterium. Classification (GTDB taxonomy): domain Bacteria; phylum Planctomycetota; class Phycisphaerae; order UBA1845; family UTPLA1; genus UTPLA1. The sequence goes on from QEVG01000004.1 coordinate 98,421, forward strand.
GGTCAGGACTTTTGAATCTGGATCGTCTGCCCGCTGACGAAGCGGCAGGCGGGGGAAAGCAGGGTTTCAACGAGGGAGGCGACTTCGAGGGGCTCGAGGGCCTGTTCCTCAGGGAAGTCTGGAAACGCGCCGCGGAGCATGTCGGTGTTGACCGCGCCGGGAGCGACGGCATAGACGCGAATGCCATCGGCCTGGCCCTCGGCGGCGAGGGCCTTGGTATACAGGTTGACGAAGGCCTTGGCCGCGCCGTAGGCGGCGAAGCCGGGGAAGGGGTCGAGGGCCGCGACGGACGAGATGTTGACGATCGCGCCGCCGCCGGCCTCGCGCATGTCGGGCCAGACCGCCCGGCAGCAGAGGAAGACGCTTCGGACATTGGTGCGAAGGACGCGATCGAAGACGGCGGGCTCCATCTGTTCGATCCGGGCGAGGGGGGCGAAGCCGACGTTGTTGACGAGGATGGTGGGCGGGCCGAAGGTCTCGCGCGTCTCGGCGACGAGCCGCTGGACGGCATCCTCTTCGGTGACATCCGACACGACGGCGAGGGCGCGGCCTCCGTCCATCTCGATGCAGCGGCGGGTCTCGGCGAGCTGCTCGGCCGTGCGCGACGCGATGGCGACCTGTGCCCCCACGGCGGCAAGGGTTCTTGCGATGGCGCGGCCGATGCCGCGGCCCGCGCCGGTGACAATGGCGACGGCGCCTTTGAGGTTCACGCTGCTGTTCATGCCCGCGCCTCCGGGTTACCGATCGTCTTTCGCGTCGGCGCCGATCTGGATAAGGTCGATGCGGCGGCCGAGGACTTCGGACTCGGGCTTTCCCCCGGCGTCGCAGCCGCAGGCTCCGCCGCACGCGCCGGGGTCCCCGGCGAGCAGAGAGCGGTAGATCTGGCGGATCAGAAACAGGGCGCAAGCGCCGACAATGAGAACCACAATGATCAGTTCGGCGGTCATACGTGGGGATTTTAAGCGCGCCGAGCGGCCAGGGCGATGAGATTGTCCGAAGCGCGGCGGGGGCTGTTTTCATCTTAAGTGGGCGGCGGATTGGCCGCGGCCGGCTCCCGGCATAGGATGGCCGGATTGCGTTTGGCGCGGCCGGCGGCGTGCCCGTGTGGCACGGCGGATGGGCCGGCGGATGGGGCGATGCATGCGGGGCGGAAGTTCGGGAGGACAAGTGGTCGGTCGGTGGCTGCGGGTTGCAGTTTGGTGGGCGACGGCGGCGACTGCGGCGTGGGGCGGCTGCGCCGAGCCAGGGCCGACGTACTTTCCGGTCGCGCCGCTGGCGGAGGAGCGTCTGGCCGACGGACGCGTGAGCCGGCTGTATGACCTGTCGGGCGACGGGAGCGCGGATTATTCCGAGGTGCTGTCGGCGGAGGGGCGGGTTGCGCTGCTGCGGTATGATGTCAACGGGGATGGCACCTTCGAGGAGGAGGTGGCCCGGCGCACGGCGGGCGCCGCCGCGCGGGACAATCGGCACCTGGTGCTGATTCTCGACAGCGTGCCATTTGCAATGGTGGATGTGATGTGGCGGCAGGGGCGGTTTCGGTTGTTTGCGCCGCCGAGCCGGGTGATCAGCCCGTTTCCGGTCATGACGGATCTTTCGCTGGCGGAGTTTTTCGGGACATCCCCATCGCCGGCGGTGGAATCGATGTACTACGACGGCCACGCGCTTCAGGGTGGGTATCTTAATTACGCGGCGGAGGGAAACGCGGGCTGGAACGCGAATACGAGCTACCACCTGATTCACTTCATTCACAGCGTGGCATACCTTCAGCCGCGGACGTGGTTCGAGCATGAGCTGGGCAAGATTCAGCGCTTCTTCTACGCGACGGATGACAACCCGTACGTCGGATATGTCGTTACGACATCGGGGCTGGGTGCGCATTTCGGCCGCGACGGGCACCAGCCGGCGCTGGTGAAGCTGGACCGGTTCTGCCAGTCGGTGATGCACGCGATGCGCGGACGCGTGGAGATTACGCTGATGTCAGACCATGGGCACAACCTTCTGCCGAGCCGTCGGATTCCGCTGAGCGAACTGCTCGGCGCGATGGGCTATCGCGTGGCGGATCGGCTGGAAGGCCCGCAGGACGTGGTCGTGCCGGAGTTCGGCGTCGTGACCTGCGCCGCGGTTTACACGCGGTCGGCGGCGAGCGTGGCGCGGGACCTGGCGGGGGTGGACGGGATTGATCTGACAATGCACAGGGAGGGCGAAGCGGTGATGGTGCGGAGCCGCCGGGGCGTCGCGCGGGTGTGGCGCGGAACGGGAGGCTATGGGTACGCGTGCGAAGAGGGCGATCCGCTGGAGCTTCGGGCGATTCTCGACGGGCTGCGCGCCGACGGAGCCGAGCGCGCCGACGGTACATTTGATGACCGGGTGCTGTTTGAGGCGACGAAGGGGCATCGGTACCCGGACGCCCTGCAGCGGGTGTGGCGTCCGTTTGACGGCTTGATGACGTACACGCCGGACGTTCTGGTTTCGGTGGAGGACGGCTGGCATGCAGGCAGCGCGCTTCAGACGGAACTTGTGGATATTTCGTCGACGCACGGGAGCCTGAATGCGGCATCGTCGCTGGGCTTTGTGATGTCGACGGCGGGGAGCGTGCCCGAGTACGTGCGGATGGAGGATCTTCGGCGGGAGCTTCGGGCGCTGGGGGTGCCGTTTGAGGTGGCCGAGCCGGAGCGCGCAGCGCCGGGAACGCCTCGTTCAATGGCGGAACCGATGAAGTCTTCCGGGTCGAATCAGCCGGGAGTGTGAACGCTTCGCGCGTGGCGACGGGCGGCGCCCTGGCCCCAGCGCTGGGAGGCGGCGTAGTCAAGCATGAGGGCCATGCGCTCCTGGGTGAACGCGGGGTACTTGATGCCGAGCGATTCGCGCAGGCGCCGGGTGTTGGATTCGTCGAAGTGCGGCTGGTGGTGGAGTCGCGGCAGCAGCAGATCGTACTTTTCGAAGAGCAGCGATTCGGCCATGGTCTTGTCGGGCGGGAGCGTGTCGCTGTCGACGAACTGTCCGCCGGTGATGCGGAAGTACTGTTCGAGATAGGTCTTGAAGACGGCCCAGGTCGGCGGGTTCGGGTCGGTGAGGTGATAGATTTGCCCGTGACACGCGGGGTCGAGGATGATTTCGGCAATCATTCGGGCTGCGTAATCGACCGGGACGAGGTTTTGAATCTGAATGTCGGGTCGGCCGGGGATGCGATGAGGGATGTGGGCGATATCGCCGTTGGAACTCTCGCCAAACTCGCTTCGCATGAGGTTCAGGACGCGAGCAAACTGGTAAAAGCCGCCGAACTGGGTGGTGTACCCCGTATTCGAGTCGCCGATGATGAAGCTCGGCCGCATGACGGTGAGGACGTTGCCGTTGTCGCCGGCCCATTGGGCGAGCATCTCTTCGGCGACCCACTTGGTCTCCTCGTACTCTGTCTGGAACGAGGGCGGCCGGGTGTGGAATACTTCGCGAATGACGTTGGTGTGCGTGCCGCAGACGTAGGCCGTGCTGACGGAGTGCATCCGCGTGACGTGGTGGCGGTCGGCCCATTCAAGCAGGGTGCGCGTGCCTTCGACGTTGGTCTTGTAGGGTTCGCCGTTGCCGTTCGAAAAAAGCTGGAGGCTCGCGGCGCAGGCGAGGATGTCGTCGGTCGGGCCCCACTCTCCGTCGGGCAGGGACTCGGGAAGCGCGCCCTCGCGCAGGAGAAGCTGGCCGGTCGTGATGTAGTCGTTGATCTCGATGCCGAGGGGGCGCATCATGCCGGCGAGGCGGTGGCGCGAGTCCTGTAGCGGGGAGCGGAGCAGGGCCACGACCCGCCGCCCGCGCTGCATCAGTTCTTTCAGAACATACTGGCCAAGAAACCCCGTGGCGCCGGTCATCAAGGTGGTCGGTCTGTGCTGCGTCATTCGGTCTCGCACCAATCGTCCGCCTGCTCCCATGCCGCGTGTCGGCTGCGACGCGATGTCGCCGGAGTCGGTGGACTGTACTTGTACTCGATAATAAAACGTTTCCGACAGGTACCCTGGCGGGTCTGTCCCGTAGGTTTAGACACGTCCCGCCGTCGAACGGGAGCGGGCTCGGCCCGGAAATCCTTCTCGGCGCCGATGGGGCTGCCTTTCCGCGGGACCGCGACCACCCGCGAACTTGCGACCCGGTTTGGCCGAATACCCGGCCGGGGCTGCGGCTTCCTGCCGGACGAATCGCGCCGGACTTCCCGATTGTCCGCGCCCGAACCATGCGCTTTTTGCCGCCCGATTCTGAATCGATGGGCCCGACCGGGGCATTGCGGCTCGCCGCGCCCGCGATCACGACAAAAAGCAAACATAACATATTGGAGGCGCCGCCGGGCTTTCGCAAGCCCTTTTCTGATAGGCGGTAGGCGGCGCAAACGGGCGGGGGCGCGGCCCTTCCGGGGGTCTCAGACGGGGCACGCGGCTGGACAATCCGACGGATTCGGGGGGTGCAGTAAGGTCCGGCCGGAGTGCCTCGTGTGCCCCTGGTTTGACCGGGGGCGGTCTATCGCTGACAAAGGCGGTTTGGCGGGAAGGGGCCGGGTCTGCGGCTCTGCTCTCCGGGACAGTCGGGCCAGATCGCCGGACGCCAGGCGGCGGCGTGTATACATGATTGAGGATTGGGCGAGCCTCGCATGATCTTCGGGCAGTTTTCGGAACAGTCCTTTGTCCTCGAGCCGGGTGATCTTGTACCGGCGCGCGGGTCGAGGGCGCTGCTGGAACAGGGGGACACGCGCGGCTGGCTGGCGGAGATGCATGAGAGGCTGAGGCACCTTCTGCCGAAGGGGCCTCGGGCGCTGGTGACGGAGGATCTGACCGATAAGGAGGGCCGGCCGATCGACGTGTTCGGGCACTTCGGCATCGACCGCGGCGGCCTAGCGAGTTTACGGCACAACTACCACGGGCTGGCACACACGGCGCAGGCGTCCGGGGCGACCTCGGAGGAAGAGAAGCCGACGCCGCCGTGGCCGGGGTTTGAGGATGTGTGGATACCGGTGGGCGCCGGCGTGGAAGTATCCGGGCGGATCGGCTTTGCGCGGCGGCGGGACGGTTCGGTGGCGGACGCGGACTGCATCGTGATCCTTCCGGGGATACTGGGGGACAACAACGTGCTTCGGACGCGGGACCTGGCCGCGGCGCTGGTGTCAAGCGGATTGCACGCGCTGGCGCTGGAGCTTCGGGGGCACGGGGCGACCTGGCGCGGACGGCCGGACCTGTTTTACACGTTCGGGGGGCTGGAGACGCTCGACCTGCTTGCCGTGTCGCGCTGGCTCGAGGCGCGGCCGCACATCCGCCGCGCGGGGCTGGTGGGGTTCTGCTGGGGGGCGAACCACGCGCTTCTGGCGGCGTTCATGGATACGGGGCCGCGCGATCACCCGAGCCTGACGCAGCGGCTGGCGGAGATCCAGGGGCAGGTGCCTGACGAACGGCACTTCCGTGCGGGGATGATCGCCTTTTCGCCGGTGCTGCGGTTTGAGGAGCTTCTGGCCGAGCTGAAGCGGCCGTGGTCGAAGTTTCGCAACGCGGTCATGGCGGGGATGCAGACATCGATCCGGAGCCGGATGACGCGGCGCGGATACGCAAACCCGACCGGGAGCCTGCTCGATCTGATCCACGCCGAGTTCGCCCGGTCGCCGCTGTCGTACGCCGACGGCGTGAAGGACGCGATCCACATGCTGCGGTTCCTGCCGTACGACGGGCTGGCGGAGGGCGACAAGCTGCGCGACATCCGCGTGCCGCTGCTCCTCGTGCACGCGGCGAACGACCCGCTGGCGCCGGCGCAGGATGTCGCCGACCTTGCCGCGCGGGTGCGGAACCCGCGGCTGGCGGCGCTGGTCCTGGCGGGCGGAGGGCACGTGGGCTTCGCGGCGTACGCGAAGGCGTATTACTTCAACCTCATCCTGAACTTCTTCGCCGCCGGCGCCAGCGCCTGATCGGCCTCCTCCGGCGGCGACTCGGTCAGCGTGTGGAGCATTGCAGCGAGGCAGGACCCGACACGTTTCAGTTTTCGCCGGCGCAGGTTTTCACTAATATCAACTCATGGCTGGATGACCCACGGAAATCAGCCGAATCATTGCAGCATCGCCCAGCCAGATGCTGAACCTGCACAAACAGTTGAACGCCTGGGCGGACCACGAGAAACCCGCCCTCCAGCGCTAAATCGACGCCACCGACCGCCAGATGACCAGCTCGTCCATGTACTCTACAGCCGTACCGACGACGAAATCTGCATCGTCGAGGAATCATCGAAACGGGTTGAGTAGATGAACATCGCCCTTCACCCCCATGCCCTTGAAAGGCTTGCCGAGCGCGGCGCAATCGAGGAGGAGGTTATCGCCACCGTCCTGCAGGGTGAATCATTTCCCGCCAAGTTCGGCCGCACGGGCTTTTGAAGGAACTTCGCTTATTGTCTTTTGCCCCTTTCTCAACGAACGGCCAATCATCAGTTTTCGGCGGCATCGCCGCTGCGCGGGGCGGAGCCATGGCCGGGCGAGAGGTCTGCCGCGCTCGCGCTGGCTAAGTCCCCTGGGCCCGTGCGATCAGCTAGTCGACTGGGTCAAGCCGCCTCGGCGGCGCATGAACCGCCAACCGGCCAGTCCGGCGATCGAGCCGAGCAGGCCGGCGCCGAGGCCGATGCCGCAGTCGCAGCCGCACGCACCGGGGTTGGTTTTGCTGGGGTCATTGGGACAGAGGTCGCTCGTGAGACAGTCGGGTACGCCGTCACTGTTGGCATCCATGTCGGCCACGCCGCAGCCGCACGCGCTGGGATTGGTCTTGTAGGAGTCGGCGGGGCAGAGGTCGAAGAGATCGGGCGTGCCGTCGGCGTCGTTGTCGGCAAGATTGAGGACCCCAAGCACGACCGGCCGGCTGTTCAACGTCGCTTGGCAGGCGGCGGTGATCTCGACATCGTACACGCCCGCGTCCTCCACCAACGCGCCGGTGATGAGCAGCGTCGCCGTCGTCGTGCCGCTGAACCGGCCGCCGTCTGACAGCGGGATGCCGTCGCGTCGCCAGCGAGAGGACGCAGTCCCGTTGGCGACGACCTGGAAGGTGGCGTCCTGGCCTTGCATGATGGTCATGCCGGCCGGCTGCTGCACAATCTCGAAGGATGATGTGTCATTGATCAGCACCGCGATGCCTTCGTCCGTCGACCTGACGAGGTCGGGCCGGCCGTCGCCGTTGAGATCGGCGATGCCCAACGAGTTACCCTGCGTAAAACCGTCGGGCGCCGGGAAAAAAAGCGGCGAACCAAGAAGCGCATCACGGGGGGAAAAGACCGTGAAGCGCCCGGCTTCATTCGCGACGATCACTTCGGGCATGCCGTCGCCGTTCAGGTCGGCCAAGTCCGCCGCCTGCGGCCGAAAGCCAATTGTGAATTCCGTGGAATCGAAGCCGATGTTGCGTGTTTCGCCGAAGGTCCCGTCGCCACGGCCCAGAAGCAGCGACACGTCACTGGACCAGGCATTTGCCGTGAGCAGGTCGGGTGTACCGTCCCCGTTCAGGTCGCGGATGGCCACCGATCGCGGGAAGCTGGAAAACTGTGTGCTGGAGCCGGACCAATAGAGGTGCGGCTCGCCAAATGTGCCGTCGCCGTTGCCAAGCATCACGCTGGCGACGCCACGTTCCTGAGAGCTGCTTTCGCCCGCTCGTGCCAAGTCCGGCTTGTTGTCGCCGTTGATGTCGCCGATGGTGATTCCGGAAGCGCCTATCGCGCCGGAAGGAACCACGATCATCGCGCCAACCGTGCCGTCGCCGTTGCCCAGAAAGACAGCGATGTCGCCCAACCTTGCCACGGCCACATCGAGCTGGCCGTCGTTGTTCACATCACCGACGGCCACGCGAAAGTTGATCCCCGCCGAGAAGGACACCGGCGCGGCAAACGTGCCGTCGCCATTGCCCAGCGACACCGAGGCGACTCCAAGGATGTTGGCCGCCACCAGGTCGAGTATGCCGTCGCCGTTCATGTCACCGAGCGCGACGTCATTGGGCGGGTACGAACTCGGTTGCGTGATGACCGGAGCGAATGTGCCGTCGGCATTGCCCAGGAACACGGAGATTTCTTGTAACGACTCACCTCGGCGGCCCAGCACGACGTCGGGGCGGCCGTCGCCGCTTACATCGCCGATGGCCATGCAAGTGGCACGCAGGTCGGGCTTAGGTAACGCGGGATATTCAACCGCACCGGAAAAGGAGGGTGGGCATTGCGCCTGCACGGGCGGCGACAAGTACGTCGAGAAGGCGACCGCGACAGCCAAGCCGCGGGGCAGAAAAGGGGACGGGAGTCGTTGATTAGTTCCCTTGCTCATGCAGGGCACCCATTCCGGCTCTTCGGATTGACATGATCCGACATTTCCCATTTGACCGTGCCCGGCTACGCCGCCGGGCCGTGTTCCGTTATTGTACCAACGCCCCCCGCCCCCCCAGTTGCGCCGTTCATCTTTTCGAGTTTTCTCCGGTCTCACGGGCTGAAACGGTCGCCTTCTGACGTGCCAAAGGGGCGTATCGGCCACGGTTCTTGCGGTCGGCGCAGGGAATCCCGGTGGACCATCGCGGCGGGAGCCATTCTGAGAGGCTTGTCTAGCCATCATGAAGGCACCAGGGCGGGCACGGCACGCAGGCGCTGGATGCGATCCAGGATCGCGGCGAACAGCTTGCGCGGAACCGCCACCTCGGCCATCTGGAAGACGACGTAGCGGGAGTGGGGAACGACTTTGGCACCGACTTTGATCAGCTTCTCCGGCATCGTCGTCATCGTCCAGTGCTTCACGGCAGGAGGCAGCGCCAGCCGCCGCAGGAAGTTGCCCAGGTTGTAGGCCAGGGCGAAGAGCTGGAGGCGAACCTGGTTGTCCGCGAAATCGTGGCACGAGAGCCTGGTCCACTTCACTGCGTTCTTGCCCTCCTTGATCCACTGCTCCGCTGTGCCACGCTGGTTGTAGAACCGAACCACCCGCTTGCACCGCCAGGGCAGGTTCGTCAGGAAGAAGCCGACGCGGGGGTACAGTTCGCCCTGATGCCATTCGACCTCGGCCACGACACGACGGGGCTTGTCCCAACTGGCGGCCTGGTTCATGAAGTCGTGATAGCGCACTACGGGCTTTTTCGGCGGACGGCCCACCGGGCGGGTGAGCAAGTGCTGGATATGCCGTTCCAGCACGGCGTTGGACTTCAACCGGATCGTGTATCCGTAGTGTTCGGCTTCCAGGAATACGTACAACTCCGGGATGGCGAATGTCGCATCGCCACGGAAGTACTTTCGGATGTCCAGGTCGCGGTTACGCGCCACCACCGTCTCCAGTACCGCGCGCCACTCGTCGGCGCTGGCCACGTTGCCGTTCCGCGTCGTTGGTGTCCTCGTAACCCGCCAGCCGGCTGTACACCGCCTGACGCAACATGGCCGTCAACTCGTGCTGTGTGTTCATGCCTCGGCGCGGATCACGGAACAAGTCGTCCGCCATCGCCGTCCGTCCCATCGCTTCATCGCGTTCGCGGAACGCGATCAGTCCTGCGTCAGAGGTAATGGATGCACCGTGGAACTCCAGCTTTATCTGGCTGTCAAAGCCGACTCGCAACGCCTCCTTGCGTGCTTCACCCGTTGCATTCTCCGGATTACAGCGGCCTGAAGTGCATCTTCGCAGGTATTCTTCGGGGAAAACGTCACCGCAGTATACGCCGCCGTACGTGTTATCTGGGAAATCCGGGTTGATTGAGGCCGCTACGGTAAACCCGGAACTGTTCAGGCCCCCGCGCCATTCCTCGCCGTTGCCGCTATACTTCACCCGTCGGCCGTGTGGGCCGATGGTCTCTTTGATTCCCGGGGGCGATCTGGCTTCGACCGGGCAAGTTGAGGAGACGGTGGCGTGCCGAGGTTGTCAGGCGGCCTCGTAAAACACCTGGCAAAAACGTTACATGCCAACCCTGAGTTGCGCATGGCTGCCTAACTAGTGCAGCCCGTCAAACCGCCAACGCCTGCTAGGCGGGGCGACGGTGATTAGCAGGCTGGCCGGTTCCCGCTGCTCGGCCGGGAGCCGGTGAGAAAACAGTCGGGCTGGACGCCGCCGGAGCCTGTCGACCGGCGCCGGCGGCGTTGACGACAAACGATCGACTACGCACGTAGAGGCCGTTTCTGAAGTGCTTCGGGACGCGGGTTCGATTCCCGCCGCCTCCATTCGCAAGGTGCCGATAACGCGGCACTAGCGCCGAGGGTCCGTCGGCGGCGCGGACCGGTGGGCCTTTTCCCTTCATACGCGATGCCGCACCTCGCGATGGACATTCCGGATTTCGAGACGCTCCGCAAGCTCGGCGCCGGCGGACAGGGCACCGTCTGGCTGGCCCGGCGCCAATCCGACGGGCTCCGCGCCGCGATCAAGATCATCCTGCACATCCACGCGGACAATGCCCGGGCGCGGGCGCGGTTCGAACAGGGGGTCTCGGTGCTGGCGGCGCTGGACGACCCCGGCATCGTGCGGCACCTCGCGTTCGGCACGCTTCCGACCGGCGAACTGTGGCACGCGACGGAGTTTGTGCCCGGTCGCAATCTGACAGAGTATCTGGACGATCTCGACGCGCGATTCGGCGTTCAGCGCGGCAGTCAGTCGCGGCTGGCGGTCGAGGAGATCGTCGCGGTCTTCGTGCGCGTCTGCCGTGCCGTCGAAGCGGCCCACCGCGTGGGCGTCATACACCGCGATCTGAAGCCGACGAACATCATTCTGCGGGACGACGGCGAGCCCGTGATCCTTGACTTCGGGCATGCGACTTCGTACGCAGGCGACGACCGGGCCCAGTTGACGGTGACCGGGGAGTTTGTCGGTTCTCCGCGCTATGCCGCGCCGGAGCAGGTGCTTTGCCAGCCGGGCAGGGTGGATGAACGACCCTCACCCCGTCCCTCTCCCGGAGGGAGAGGGGGGCCGGCCTCGACGCATGTCGGACGGTCGACCGCGCGCTCCGTGCCGGCGCGGCCGTAGCTGACCAGTTCCAGCCCCCACGACCAACTGCCCGAATCCGGCGAGGTCACGAACCCGCGACCATCAAACCGCGTCCGCCACTGTTGGCCCGGGTTCCGTGCCTGATAGCCATCCTCAACGGCGAAGGCCGCATGACGATTCGCCTCATACGCCGCGCGGATGCTCGACCAGTCCGATGTCGAGAGCCCCTCGGGCACGGCAGCCGATGAATCTGCCCAGGCTGGGCCCGCCTCGACGGCCAGACAGAGCGATGCGAGTGCAAAAAGAAAACCAACGCACAGCGGCGATGGGTGCGATCGGGCAGAGATTCTCGAAGTCTGGTCGGAATGCGGGTTCGTCGTCCGATGAAGGTAGGAATTCGGCTTCACGATCGTGCTCCAAGTTGTATGTCTGAATGGCGGCCCGATTACTCGATAAGACTGCGAGGGCCCATGCCGCTCGTACCCTTGAAGGGCATTCGAACGCATCTAACCGGAACTGTAGGCGAAAAGGCGAATTCTGGTCAAGAGATTCGACGGCGATTTGTTAGCAAGACCGGCACGACACTGATCGAGCATGTTCCGATTTCGGAGGTCTGCGCCCGGCACGGCTTGCAGCCGACGGTGTTCTACCAGTGGCACAAGAAGCTGTTCGAGGGCGGGGCATCCGATTTTGAAAATGCCCGGAGCGGCCGGCCGAAGTCGGATGCATCCGCGAAGCGGATCGAGGCCCTTGAGGCCAAGCTGGCGGAGAAAAACGAGGTGGTCGCCGAGCTGATGGCCGAGCACGTGGCGTTAAAAAAAGGTCTTGGGGAGCTCTGGCCGGCCGATGGACCCCGCACGATGTGCGTGATGAAGTCGTGAACGACGTGCGGCGCTCCCGGCAAGTCCTCGTACGTCCCTCCGAGCGGCGCGTGCCTCCCTGCCCGCGCCCCCTGTGATGCACCAGTCCCAGTCGTTGAGCGGGCAAAGCCCGCCAGTTGTGCGAGCGTCCCTGACCACGCGCCTTCTGGAGCTCACCAGTCCAGTGGAGCGGGCGTACCTGCCCGCGCTCGGCCGCAAGTCCCCTCCGCCTATTCAAACTCGCGTGTCGCCAGGCCAGTCATGTCGCCCAGCCGCTTCTCAATCAGCGCCAGTCGCTCGCGGTACTCGTTGTTCTCCGACTCAAGCTGCCGCAGTCGATCCGCCTGCCGCTCCAGCAACCCGTGCAGTTCCTGAACCGCGGCCGCCGAGTAGATCGTGAGCGGGTACGGGTCCACCTGCAGAATCTCCGAACCGTCCGCCAGCCGCTCGCCGCTGGACTGCACATGATCGGGGAACACCTCGCGAAACTCCTGCGCGATCACATTGATATGCGCACGATCCTCGATCTCCGGGTGCGCGGCGCGGTACTCGTCGGTGTATCTGAAACTCACCAGCCGCACGCGTCGGATCGTCTCCAGCGCGCTGGTGATGGTGTTCACGTCCTTCTTGATCCGCGCGTCGGAATTGGCCGACCAGTCGCCGGCGATGCTCTTGGATGCATGGTTGCCATTGATCTCAAGCTTGTTCGCCGTCGGCTCGCGATCGATACCGACGTCCCCGATGAATCGCCAGTGGCTCTGATAGACCCTGGCCCGGACGTTGGAGCCGCCGGTCGTGGAATACGATATTGTGCTGTAGTCGTCGTTTACCGTGCCAATGGAAACGCCGCCGCCCAGCGGCCCGGGACCGATCCAGTGCGCCCTGCCGCTCGCATTCACGACGATCCCGCGATTGTTGTTCCCCAGCAGGTTGAGCGTGCTGTTCGCCGGAATGGCCTTGATCGTGAAGGCGTTCGCCGTTGGGTCGTACCAGGCCTCTCCGGTGCCCGCGCCGCCGGAGTTCTCGAAGCGGATGCTGGTCAACCCTGTCGGGCTCGTCGTCCGAAGCAGTTGCTGTGTCATATCCGCGCCCTGGATCGTCAGCAACGAACCCGGTGTGCTCGTGCCGATGCCGACATTACCCGTGACGTCGTCGACATAGATGCGCGTCGTCCCGGCCGTCTGCAATTGCAGCGGGCTGTTGCTGCTGAACGCGTCGGCGAACACCGTGCCAACCACCTTGGCATTGCCGGCCACATCCAGACGCTCCGCCGGCGTCTCGGTGCCCAGTCCCAGGTTTCCCTGCGTGTACACCGCATCGTTGCCGATCAGCGAAAACGGTGAGGCGCCCGGCGCACCCGGCGCGCCCGAACCACCGGGCGCGTCTCCGCCGTCGGGCATCCCCATGTCGCTCGCCGTCATCGGACACCCGACAAGGCTCACCAGGGCTGCTGTCAGAAACAGTCCGTTACGTGCTTTGCGTTCCATTCGCATCTCGTGTCTCCTCTCAAGAAATATGACCCGTGCACCGCGCCGCGCCGCGCTGTTAAGGACATGCTCCCCCGGCCAGAAGCGCCCCCACGAATTCCTGAACGTCCAGCGCATCTATCATTGCGTCGCCGTTCATGTCCCCGATGCAGATTCCCGGCTCGCACATGACACCGGTGCAGTTCGTCGCCAGCCCCTGAAACACGCCGCCGATCGTGTTGCAGTCTCCGATCGACATGCGCGTGCAGGCCCCGTTCACGCAGCAGGCCCCCTCGCAGCGGATGTCATAGAAGTACGCCGACCCGTGATCCGTCGAGCTCACCACGTCGTCCATATGCGAACCAACGACCGCGACATCGCGCGCAATCCCCACGGACACGCCGAATTCATCGTTGTTCCCGGGATCGGCAGGGCTGATCTTCAGCCCCAGCATCCAGTTGCCGCCGTCGCGCACGTGCAGCCATGCCGAGCCCCAGTTGTTCGTCTCATCGCGATAGGCCCCGACAATCGCCGTGTCTCCGTAAATCGCGACCGATTGCCCGTAGTTGTCCCCGCTCACGAGAATCTCGTTCGGCATCCGCTTGGCCGTCTGTGTCCACGTCGTACCGTTTCGGTCGAAGAAGAACGCCGCGCCCGCGCCGCCGCCCGCCTCGCTGTCGAAGGGCGCGCCGATGATGACCGTCTCCCCGCTGATTCCCACGTCAAACCCGAACTGCGATGTCGTGGCCGTCGGCTCCAGCTTCTGCTGCTGGGACCAGCTCGTCCCGCTCCGCACAAAGGCATACGCCGCCCCCGTCGCGCCCTGCGTCGAGAGTGCCGTCGGCGCGCCCGCCACGAGCGTGTCGCCCTCAAGGTCAACCGACTGGCCCATCGCCGCATTGACCTCCGGGTCCGACGCTTTCACCTTCTGCTGAAGAGACCACGAGCCCCCAGTGCGCACGAAGAGATACACCGCCCCGGAAGTGGTGGCCCCCTCGTGGTCCGCGTGCGCGCCGACGGCAAGCGTGTCGCCATGCACCGTCACCGAGATTCCGAATCCCTGGCCCAGACCCATCGGCGCGTCCGGCGCGGTCAGTAGCGCCTGCTGTGTCCAGCTCGAGCCGCTCCGTGTGAACACGTACACCCGGCCCGTCTGCGTCCCGACGGCAATCGTGTCCCCGTCGACATCAACCGATTGGCCGAATCGCGTGAAGTTCGCGGCTCCCGCCGCAGTCAGTGTCGCCTCCCAGGCCCAGGTCGTGTTGCTCTGCACGAGCACGTAGACCGTGCCGGCATCAGTGACACCGCCAACGTCGTCGAGCCACGCCGCGACGACCGCCGTATCTCCCGCGATTGCGACAGAGCTGCCCACCCGGTCGCCGCTGACGCCGAGATTGTCGAATTTCACGATCTGGTCCGGCGTGCACTGTGCCGTCACGCGAGCACTCCCGGCCCAGTTCACCACCGACGACATCACCAGCGCCGGGAGAATCCGCCGACACCTCCGGGCCCTTGGCGCACGCGTCAATGGAGCGCCGATCCCACATCCGTGACTTCCGGTCCTGGTCGTTGGCATCCTGCGTTTCTCCCTGATTTCAGAGTCATTTGTCTTTTAGTGCGTGCAGACTCGCCGGGGAGTTCGAAGCTCCATTCTGTTCCCGGCCTGCAAGCGTGGCCCGCCGATGAGGCTTTGGCACTCCCGGCTGCGAGGTTCGGGGGGTATAATGAATGTGGGCCGCAGCTCACTGCGCCGTCGCGGCCGACCCGTCGATCTGTCATCCGATATTCCGGGCTGGAACCCGTCAGGATTTGGAGACTGATTTCCGATGGAGCAGTCCGCGACGCCGCTGACAGGCCTCCTCAAGGCCGCCGGAACAGGTGACCCGCAGGCCGCCTCGGACATTCTTCCGCTCGTTTATGATGAATTGAGACGCCTCGCCTCGGCTTATCTCGCGAAGACTCCACCGGGAAACACCCTTCAGGCCACTGCCCTCGTCCACGAAGCCTACATGCGCCTGATCGGCGCCGAGGATCCCGGCTGGGACGGCAGGCGACACTTCTTCGGCGCGGCCGCTCAGGCCATGCGAAACATCCTCGTCGAGCAGGCCCGCCGGAAGGCATCCGCCAGGCACGGCGGCGGCCGTCAGCGCTACGACATTGCCGATGCCGACCTCGCGACCGGGCCGCCCGCCGATGACCTCCTCGCGCTCAACGAGGCCCTCACAAAGCTGGAATCCACCGACCCGCGAAAGGCCGAGATCGTCATGCTCCATCACTTCGCAGGCCTCACCCTCGACGAAACCGCCGCCGCCATCGGCTGCTCGCTCTCCACCGTCGAAAGAGAATGGCGATTCACCCGGGCGCTGCTTTTCAGCCAGGTCGTGGATTCCAACGGGCATCCCTGACGGGTTTCAGCGGGTGATTTCGGATGACTGTGTGAACCATGATCGACGAATCACGACTGGCGAAGGCGGAGAGTCTCTTCCAACTCCTCGTGGAGGTGCCGGCCGACCAGAGGGCCGACCTTCTGGCCGAGCATTGCCGCGATGACGGGGAGCTGCGCTCCCTCCTCGAGAAACTCCTGCGCCACGATGACTCCGGCATGGGCGCGTTTCTTCGCGGTCCCGCCGTCGCCGTTGCCGCGGAGCAATCCACCATCGCCGGACCGGCGCTGCCCGATCGAATCGGAAATTTCGAGATCATTGCCCGCATCGGCGAGGGCGGCATGGGCGTCGTCTACGAAGCCCGCCAGGCCGGCCCCCGGCGCGTCGTCGCCCTCAAGGTCATTCGCGGCGGCAGATTCGTCGACGAATACGCCTCGCGCCTCTTCCAGCGGGAAATGCGCGCGCTGGCATTGCTCCGGCATCCGGCCATCGCCGCGATCTACGAAGCAGGCCGGACCGAGGAGGGCCAGCCGTTCTTCGCGATGGAGCTTGTTCGGGGCCTGCCTCTCATTGACTACCTCAACCAGCAGGATGCGCCGGAGGCCGATCGTCTCCAACTCTTCCGCGCGATCTGCGACGCAATGCACTACGCCCATCAGCGCGGCGTCATGCATCGCGACCTCAAACCCGGAAACATCCTCGTCGATGCAGACGGCAGTCCCAAGATCCTCGACTTCGGCCTCGCGCGAATCACCGAAGAAGACGCCGACCACTCCACCCTCATCACCGCCCCCGGCAAGGTGCAGGGCACCCTGGCATACATGAGCCCGGAACAGGCGCGCGGCCGTTCGGACGAAATCGACATCCGCAGCGATGTCTACTCCCTCGGCGTCATCCTCTACGAATTGCTCACCGGCCGACTTCCCTACGACACAACCGGTGTCACCCTCCACGAGGCCGTCCGCGTCATCTGCGAAGCATCCCCGCGCCGATTCACCGCCCGCCATCGCACGGCCACGAAGTCCGCCGCCGCCGGCGACATCGAAACCATCGTCCTCAAGGCGCTCGAGAAGGACCCCGCCCGCCGCTACGCAAGTGCCGCCGAGCTGTCGCAGGACATTCATCGATACCTTACCCACCAGCCGATTCACGCCCGTCCGCCGAGCGCCATCTACCAGTTTCGAAAGCTCGTCGCGCGAAATCGCGCCGCCTTCGGCTTCGCCGCCGCCCTGTTTGTCATCCTCATCGGCTTCGGCGTCTGGATGAGCGTCCTCTACGCCCGCGCCGAGCGATTGCGCAGCGCCGCCCAGTTGAGCGCCGACGCGGCCAACCGCGAGGCCGCCCGGGCACGCGACGCCGAGCGCGAGCAGACCCGCGAAAGACTGCGGGCCGAACAGGAGCGGGACAAGGCGCGCGAGGTCGCCGCCTTCATGGAGCAGCTCCTCGCAGGTGTGGGGCCTTCCGTCGCCCTCGGCCGAGACACCACCATGCTCCGGGAAATGCTCGACGCCTCCGCGAAGCGCATTCGCGATGGAGAGTTGAAGGCCGCGCCCGAGGCCGAGCTTCGCCTGCGCTGGGCCATCGGCGACACCTATCGAAAGCTCGCCGAGCTGCCCGAGGCCGAGGAAATGCTCCTGCCCACGCTGGATCTCGCGCGCACGATCCACGTCACGCCCCATCCCGACGTCGCGCACAGCCTGCACGCCCTGGCCGGCCTCGCCCATGACAACGGGCGGTTCGAAGAGGCCGAGCGTCTCTATCGCGAAGCCATCGATATGCTCCAGGCCCTGCCCGCCGATGCAGATGCATCGCTCATGCTTCGTGTCACCAACGATCTCGGAGAGTTGCTGCACGCCAAGGGTGATTATTCGGCCGCCGAGGTCACCTACCGCGAAGCGCTGGAGCTGAATCGTTCGCTCACCGGCGAGCCCGATGCCAAGCACGCCGCCATCCTCGGAAACCTCGCCACCCTGCTCGACGACAAGGGCCAGCACGCCGACGCCCTTCCGCTCCATCGCGAAGCCCTGGCCCTGCGACGAGAGCTGGCCGGCGGCGACGACGATCCCGATGTCGCCAGCAGCCTGGAACATCTGGCCATCTGCCTGAAGGAACAGGGCGACTTCGCCGCGGCGGAGCCGATCCGCCGCGAGGCCCTCGCCATTCGCCGCAAGGTCTTCGGCGATTCGCACCCTATCGTCGCCGCCAGCATGAGCAATCTCGCGATCATGCTGTGCGAGATCGGTCGCCTCGACGAGGCCGAGCCGCTCTACCGAAAGGCGCTGGAGATCGTCCGACAGACGTACCAGGGTCCGCATCCGCGCGTCGCCGCCGCCCTGAACAACCTCGCCAACCTCTTTTACGCGCGAGATGACTTTCCCGCGGCCGAGCCTCTCTTCCGTGAGGCCCTCGACATTCTCAGGCAGGTGCATGGAATGGATCATCCAAACGTCGCGTCAGCCCTGAACAATCTCGGCATGTTGCAGCTGCGCATGGGCCGGCCCGATGCCGCGGAGCCGCTCCTGCGCGAGGCGATCGATGCCAGCCGGCGTGCACTCGGGGAGGATCATGCCGACGTTGCCATGGGCATGCTGAATCTCGGCGGCGTGCTGTTTGAGAAGGGGGATTTCAAGGCGGCCGAGCCGCTCTTCAGAGAGTCCGTCGAGATTCACCGCAGGATTCTGCCGCGTCAGCACCCCGGCACCGCCTCAGCTCTCTCGGGGCTTGGTCACTGTCTGCTGCGACTGGGCCGCCACAAGGAGTCCGAAGCGATCCTCCTCGAATCCTTCGAGACCTTTCGCGCTACCTTGGGCGAAGACCACGCCCGCACCCGGCGCGCGTGCCGCCTGCTCGCGCAGCTCTACACCGACTGGCACGCCGCCGACCCCGGCGCACGCCACGATGCCACCGCCGCGACATGGACCGCAAAGCTCGATTCAAAGTAGGAGAGCGTAGATTGCTTGCTACGTGAGCAGACGATCCGGGCTGCGACGCGAAGCGGATAAAGGAGATCCGCACCGCGAACATCGGTATTCGACGTTTTCGCCTGAACTCGCCCGGGATCATGTCGGATTGGCTTCGCGCCGGAGGTTGTCTCGCTCGGGTTCAGCGGCAAGCCGTCGCATCAAGGGTTGCGAATTCGTCGGTTTAGGTGGGGCCGGTTACCCGAGTTGGTCGTTTTGCCCGTATTTATGACAAAAGATGTCATGGTTTCTTTGCCCCCTGCGGCTTCGCGATGTATATTCTATCTGGCTCGATGTTCGGGCCGTCACTTCTGAACGCCAGCGCGTTCTTGTGTCGTCTCTCCCCCCGTGGGAGGTCTGCCATGTCAGCATACCGTTCGCGTACCGGGACGCGGTTCCACACCGTAGTGGTCTGGATTCTCGCGCCCCTGTCTTTCGTGACCTTGTCCGGCTGCAGTCAGCCTGTGATCGAGATTCCGAGCCCTTCCGCGGATACCGCGGATCAGCCGCCTGGTACGGTTGTCGGTGTGCCCGTACCGCTGCCGCCCACCGTGGTGCTCGATGGACCGGGATGGGAGATTCTCATCGACGGCTTCACGCTTTTGAACATCATTCGTCACCCGATCTTGCCGGGCGGAGTGTATCCCGGCGGAGATCGGCAGGCGTTTGACGGGCAGGTGCAGGTTCATCTCATTGGGACGGGCACTCTGGCCGGATGGCAACGGCATATCGTCTTACCCTTTAGTGGGATGATCGACTCGGACATACGTCCGTATGGGGCTCAGATACAGTCGTTCAGTGTCGAACTCTTCGGGCTGGAGAGTCAGATCAATATCGACGTCGATTTTGACCTGTTGCGCATTCAGGCGGGCGCCGTGTGGGGATTCCCCAGTCCGGGCCATACGACCCTGACGCGGCTGGGGAGCGGCAATTGGAACGTCGACAGCTTTTTCGACATTACCTACCAGATTGACTACGTCGGCGCACCAGGGGGCGTGCTCGCAGGACAGAATGGTTCGCAGGTGCGACAGGCGCACGTCCAGATCGGACAGCCGGTTGCATCGGATGTCTGGCAGGAGCAGGGTGATGCGCCGCCGCTGCCGCCAGGCCAGGAGACGTCGGGCGGAGGCCCCCTGAATTCCATCAGCGGGGCGCTTTCACTTGTAAGCGACGTGGACCTCTACTGCATCTATATCAATGATCCCCTTCAGTTCCAGGCAACCACCGTGGGTGGGGCGTCGTTTAATACGCAATTGTTCCTTTTTGACCTTGGCGGGATGGGCGTCAGCCATAATGACGACAATCCCGGCGGTGGGCTTCAATCCACGATCACCGGTCAGTGGGTGCCGGTTGCGGGCCCGTATCTGCTGGCGGTCAGTGCGGTCAACCGCGACCCGGTGAATCCGCTCTTTCTGCCCATCTGGAACAATTCTCCGCTCGCCGTCGAGCGTCCGCCGGATGGTCCCGGTGCGCCGGGTCCCCTGGTCGACTGGCAATTCAGCACGGCGGTGATCGCACCGTACACGATCATGCTTTCGGGTTGCTCGTTTTGCTCTACGATTCTGCCGCCGGTACCGCCCGGAAATGATTACTGGGTCATCGATGAGCCGCCCGGCTTTCACTTCGGCGGCCCGGAGTATCCGCCGATTCCGGCGGACTTTTTCGCCCCTGGTTCCCAGCCGTTTTCAGGGATCGTGTACTTCGGGGGACAACCTCTGGACGAGAACATCGGTGACGCGGATACGATTGTTCGACGGCTCGAACCGCTGGATCTGCCGGCCATCGGTTCGACGGACACCGTTCCGATCGAGATCATTGCGCTGAATCTGTTGAGCGTCGATCCCATCGTTGTCGACGGTGTTGAGTGGAAGGTGGAACTTGGCGTGCCACCGCCGCAACCGAACGGGAACATGACGGTTCAGCGCGCTACGCCGAATGGCGGCTCGTTCGAGTCCACGATACTTGTTCGCCCCATGTTCATATTCACCCGGGTCGATGGCGTGGGAGGGCCTCGGATCTTCGACCCCGGGGTGGTCATTCAACTTGCGCCGCCGGCTCCGGCGAACTGGTCGTCGGTGCCACCGCCGCAACCCTATCCGGGGGCAGGCCCCGGCTTTTTCCCGACGGATTTGGTTGAGTTGTCCTCGGTCGGGGGCATGCATACAACCCTTGAGCCGGGCGTTGAGACCGGCCCACCGACGATGTGCCCGCCGCTCGATCTCAATCTGGACAACGAGCACGACGGTCTGGATTTGAACCCATTGGTTGAGGCGATTCTGACGGGTCCGTCGCATCCTGCGTTCTGTGCCGTCGATGCCAACGCGAATCACGTTTCCGATGTGGAGGATATTGCCCTGGCGGTCATGGCGCTGCTCAGCTGGCCGTCGGCGCCGATCGCGGCCGGCGACTGGGTCAACGTCGACGCGGATTGCGATTTTAAACACCACCAGGTGACCGGCGAGTGCCGGGCACCGCCGCGAGCGAACAAGACGCGGCACATCCTGGTTCAGGCGGCCGACAAGGACGGCACCCCCAGCAACTGCCCGGTCAAGTTCCGCCTGTACAACTGCGACGGCGCGGGCGTGGACAAGGCCCAGGACGTGGAGGCGGGAGACAACGAGTGTGCCACCGTGCCCGAGCATCGCACCCTGAAGGTCTGGTGCAAGCGCGATGCCGACAACGTGCCGTGCCGCATCAGCGTCAAGGACGTGGGAAGCTGTCCGCCCTCCAAGTAGTTTCACGGTCTTCCGCGCACACGCACGGCGGGCCGTATGAATTGTGTCGCGGCGCACGCCAGGGCGCGCGCCGCGACAGGGATGGGCCAGACTCGGATGGGCGGCGGATTACCGCTTTCGGCGAATCAGCGCAAGACCGGCGATCGCGAGAAGCGCGATGGAGGCCGGTTCCGGCGTGATGGTCATCTGCGAAAAGAGAATGCCCATCGCGTTCGGGCCGAACTCACCGTCATCGAGGGTCCAGTTGAAGACGGTCAGATCGGTGAAGTCATAGGTGCCGAGGGCATCCATGATGTCCAGCGACGGCAGGGTCGAACCGAGGTAGGTGACGTAGAAATTGTTGTAGAACTGGCCGAAGATGCCCGGCTCATCGGTCGGCACGCCTTCCGGCGCGCCGGTGTCGATGTTCGACGAGAGGAAGAATCCGTCGACTGCGGGATCGTTGTTCCGAATGACGAAGTAGGGGGTCTGCCCCGCCGGGTAGGGGTTCTGCATACCGACCTGCACGCCGTTAAGCGTCAGCAGGTATGACGCCTGGTTGATGGCATATCCGCGGACGGGAAAAATCATGCTGTCGAGATAGTCGCCGGCATCGAGTTCAAAGGTCAGCACGGCCGGCGAGCCCGCGGTGACGATGGTCCGGTTGATGTCTCCATTGCGGATTCCGTTGAATTCCACTTCGCCGGTAACGGTGACAAAGATGGTGGAGCCTGCCTGCGCGGGAGTGACGGCAATCAGGCACGCGGTGACAAGAGTCAGCAAGGCTGCGGTCGTTTTCATGGCAATTAGCCTCCTCCTGAAGTGTGGTTTGAGAACACTTGGAGCGTACCAATCGTGACGCTCCGATTCAATTAACGATTGAGCAATTTGATCGCACAATTTGATCGCACAATCTAAGAACATAAAAACATCTCATGATCCGAGCAGGTCGGACACAAAGTCGCCGACATCGAGGCCGTCGATCGAGTCGTCCTGGTTCATGTCGGCGCGGCCCGACCAGCATGCGGGGAACGCCGTGTCATAGGCGGGCACATCGATCAGGGCCTGGGTGAACGGTTCAATGTCGTCGACATCGACGGCCCCATCGCAGTTCATGTCGCCGAGCAGGTCGATGGTGACAGTCCACGCGCGGGCGGCGCCGCCGTGTCCGATGATGCGGCGGCCGCTGGTTGAAATGGCCTGGCAAACGTCGAGAGTCCATCCGATCGGAACAGTTGCACCGAGAGACTGGACGTACGTCTTGAAGTTGAGGTACGGCGGCATGCCCTGCGGAATGATCCACGCGATGCGATTGCCGAGGTAGGTGTCAAATCCGACGATCGTGCCGTCGTCGGTGATGTCCATGGGAATGCCGCGCCACAGGATGGCCGGACCCAGGGAGCCGGCGCCGATCGTCTCGCGCTGCCAGCCGGACTCGCCCAGTGTCCATTTCGCGGCACGGTCGGTCGGGTCCGTGTTTGTACCATAGGTGCCGAGCATGATCGTGCCGGCATCATTGATGCCGAACACTTCACCCCGTGCGTCATAGACAGGGTCGAGCGTCTCTCCCTGAAGGTCACCGGTCCAGAAGGTGGGTGTGCGCGCCTGGTTTCCTTGTGCAAAGCCGCCGATCAGATTTCCATCCGCCGAGCAGACCGAGGCGCGGTTTCGATCGAGCGCGAGAACTTCAAGCTGCTGCATGCCGGTCGCGGCCGTCCAGCGGAAGCCGCGCCCGAAACAGCCGTCCCAGGACAGTCCGACCGCGACCGAACCATCTCCGGAAAGCTCGTACCCGTTGCTGCGGCTGGGGCATTCGCCCGCGTTCGGCAGGTAGCCGAGGCTCTGCCAGCCGGTTTCGGCGGTCCAAAGCGCCGCGGTTTCTCCGAGCGCGGGGTCGGGACTCTCGGGATCGACTATGGTTCCAAGCACCACGGTGCCGTCATCGGAGACGGCGGCGGCGTCCGTCGCTTCCGGCGGGAGGATTGTCATGACGCCGGTATGAGTATCGTAGTGGTACGTGCCGTCTGGGAAGTAGTCCTGGTCGAAATCCGTCTGGCCGACCACATACCGGCCGTCTGAGGACATATCGTTGGCACTCAGGGCGTCGGGGATTGGCTCAAAGACGGCAATGGTTGTCCCGCGGGCCGCCGTCGCGGAAGAGACCGCGATGAGCAGGCATATGCTGTATGTTTTCATGTGCATCGCTTCCTCGGGGAATCAGGATTCCTGTTTAGAATACGGCTCGGTGCGGGCGGGGTCCGATGACGTCGACTCACGGACATCTGACACGAACAAAGGGGGAGGGCGGCGCAGCACATGGCCGCGCCGCCTTCCGGAAGGGGGAAGTCACTTCACGCGCCGGCGCATCAGGCCGACGATGCCCAGCGCCAGGAGCGACAGGCTGCCCGGCTCGGGAATTGCGTTCCACGAAAGGTTGTCGACAACCGTTTCGGGGAAGAATCCGAACCCGAGGATGCGAACCTCGTCGAACACGGTTCCGCTGTCCGTCGTGATGTTGAAGGACGGCAGACCTGTGCCGGCGATGGCGGGAGTAAAGCTGTTGAAGTACACAGGGTTGAATTCGTCGCCGTCATTGAGCAATACGACAGCCATGCCGCCGCCGAACGGACTGGGAGGACCTGACGTATCCCACGCATCGAAGGACATCTCCGTGAGGTCCTGCGAGAACTTGATGAATACGCCATAGGGACCGTAATAGGAGTTGGTGGTCTGCCCGGTGTAGGGGGAAATGTCGCCGACAAAATTGTTGCCTGCTCCCGATTGGAACTCGGTGATTCCCCAGGGAGCGCCGGCCCAGGAATTGTTCGGGACATTCGCGCCCGTCGGGCCGCCCGGCTCGTCGAAGTTCAGCGTCGTGGCATACACGGGGGCGCTGCTTCCCTGCACGACGATCACGCCCGCCGAGGCGGGCGTGACCAGGATGCCTGCGACGAGGGCCGCGCAGGCCAGAACTGCGATTCGATTCATGTTTCAATCCTCCATTACATGGTTGCCTGCGTATGACAAACCCGGGGTTATTCGAAAGACCCCTCCAAGTCCGCATACGGACCTTTAGTATCTTGTCGTTTGCCGGCGCGGCCGCCGGCACATGTCAGCTTCCCAGCAGATCCGCGGTAAACGCCGCGATGTCCTCTTCGAGCGTTCCGCCGTAGTCGGCGCAGGTGGGGTTTTCGGCCGCCTGGGGCGTCTGGCCCAGTTTCGCTCGTACGAAGCCCGCGATATCAAGGGCGTCGATGATGGTGTCTTTGTTGATGTCACCGCGAAGAATGCAGCGGGTGATGCGGAAGCTCTTTGGCTCGAAGGGCTCGACCGTTTCATAGCCGATGCCCACGAGGACGCTGCCGTCTTCAGACACGGCGCTCAGCGTGCTGAAATCAAAGTTCGCGGGGAGCGTGACATTGTTCGACGTGAGGTAGTTCACGACGTCGACCATGCCCGTGGACTGCGTCCAGACGAAGCCCGTATCGCCCGCCTGGTTGAAACGGTTGTAGCCCACCATCAGGCTGCCATCGGCGCTGATGCCGGTGACATCAGCGATTCCAAACGGCTGAACCGTTCCCGGCAGTTTTCCGATGCGCTGAACCACCCACTGACTCCCGTCCCACCGCCAGGCGGCGGCTTCGGCCAGCGAAAACTGGTTGATGGGCGGAAACCAGGAGTGACCGCCGATGGTAAGACCGTCGGGCGTGACGCAGGAGGCCTCGGCGAAACCTTCCGTTTCTCGAAGAATGGTTCGAACTCCGTTGACCCAGACGGTCGGCCACCAGTTTCCGAAGTTCGGGTTCTCGATCCATCCGACAATGACGGAGCCGTCCGCGCTCGCGGCGTTGGCGCGACCGCTCCCACAATTCTCGCATGTGCCGCTGCCGAGAGTTCCGAGGTCGACGACACCTGTGGCCTGCGTCCAGCTGGAGGGATGAGCGGAGCCTCCGGGCTGTCCCGCGCGCCAGTAAAGGCCGACAAGGGTCTGTCCATCTCCCGACAGTCCCCAGGCCGACGCGAGTGACTGGTCGAGGATTGCGGCGTCGGCCGGCATCGGGCCGCATACCTGCCAGCCGGAGCCAAGGGTCCAGAGGCCTTGCGTGGTGTGGGTGCCGTCGTCGCTGAGAATCGTTGCGGAGATTCGGGTGCCGTCGGAGGAGACATCCGGTGTGCCGGCGCCGACTCCCAGGACCGGAACCGTGGCGCGCCCGAGCGGAACGATGCCGTCGACTGTGGTCCAGCGGAATGTCTCATACTCGCCGAACGTGTTACCGACGACGACCGAACCATCGGCCGAGACGTCGGTCGCCAGGCAGGTACCGATCATTTCAAAGGTAACTTCCGCAGGGGCGAGATCGGGTAGTGCGCCTACGAGTGTTGCGGCCAGAAGGACTGTGCCGAACGATGCTGCTTTCATTCCACATCTCCGGATATCAAGGGACGGTCGGACGCGAGGATGCGACCATCAAATCCCGTGGCGGCCCGCGGACCTGGGGCCGCACTCGGGCGGCAAGTCAGGTTCTGCCTCCGCGTATTCGCGCTGCCCCCGAGCGGCTTGACACGTCGGGATTCACAGCGCGCCGGCCCGGGGAAACCAACCGGCGTAGGAGGCCGTGTCGCGGTAACGCGATGGTTCGGCGTCGCGCCCGTAACGAAGCCAAGTATATTTCCTGGATGAGTTCCTTGCAAGTTTCTCTGGGGAAAATTGTGCGGATTTTTTTGAGGATAACTTGATGCGGTAAGTCGATTCTGTTATATAGATACATGAATGGGGGCGGGGCCAGGCCGATCGCGCCTGCACGTGTCCACACTAAATTATGCCAGATTCTATAGTTACAGATCTTGTCCACGAGAAACAGTCATTTGAAGACCATGCGCGCGCGGTTCTTGGGAGAATTCGAACCGCCCTCGCGGAGGTCTTTTCGGCGTTGGGGGTGAATCCGGCCAAGCCTCAGGAAGTCGCCCGGCGGTTCAATCTCAACAAGAACCTGACCTGGAAGGTCTCCAAGATCATCTGTGAACGGGACCCCGCGGTTGCATTTCGCCATGTCCCAGGCCGGGCAGGAATCACCATCCTCCTGGAAACGCTCAAGAAGTCCGGCGCTCCGGTCAACGCGCTGGGAGACCTGAACAAGTCGTTTCATGATCTGGATCACCTGATCGATCTGCATGCGGGAGATCGCGAGACGTTTGAAATGATGCTGGGCAGCATCGCGCGCACGAACGACGCCCAGCAGCACGCCGAGGCGCAGCGCAAGCTCTCGTTTCGGGGCAATAGCGCCATCTGGGGCGTTCAGGCGCGCGTTCAGCTCTGCGTTAATTTCATCGCGCCCAGTGACGATCCGGCCTTCGTGGACCTGGCCTGGTTGAGTGGGCTGGTGGATTTTCGCCGACTCCGCGGCGACGCCACCTGGGCGATTGCCTCGGCACGAAAGGCGGCCGACGACGGCACGATTCTTCCGGTCGGCAACATCGAAGCCATTGACCCGGATTTCGACGGACCCGATCGCGCACCTTTGCTCGGAAAGTTCTGTTCGGAACCGACGCCGAAGATTCGCGCGGAGCTTGGCCGGGACGGCTTCGTTCGTTATGAGCTTGTGGAGGGACGCATCGGCAATACGGCGGCTGAGACATGCATCATCGGAATTTTCGGCCGGCGCTTCCTGCGACGAATAGCGCGCGAGGGAGACACGATCGGCGAACACGTGGCGCGGCTCTACACACCGGTTGAGATGCTGATTCATGATCTGTTTGTTCATAAAGACCTGAGTTACGCGTTTTCACCCGACGTGGCGCTGTACAGTCAGCTTCCGAGCCATGCGCCCTTCCCCACCGGTGGCCGGGAAAAAGGACTGCTGCCGCTGTGGGAGCGGGTGCACGATCTGGGTCGCGGCTCGTCGGCGGTACTGACGCCCGAACTTCCTCAGCATCACGAAATGATTAAGTCGGTGTTTGATCGGCTCAAGTGGTCGCCGGACGACTTTCACGTCTTCCGATTTGAGATGCGCTATCCGCCGATTCCGACGCTGGCGGTCCTTCGCTACACGCTGCCCCAGTCATAGCCGACGGGCCGTGCGGACCGGGCTTTGCTCTTCTTCTGACGATTGCCGGGTATTTCGAGTGTGGTCGAGCGTTTTTACCGCCTGTTAGAATGTCGCCGTCCCGATTCCGCCCATCGTGGTCGGTGACCTTCCTGTTGTCGGCGTAGGTATCGATCCAGGGCCGGGTGTTCTGCGCATGTCGCTCCCGCAGTCTACTGAGGACCATGCAAGCACGCCGTCAGTCCGTGAGAAGGACCGATGGTGGCTTGAGAACGTGTATCGCGGGGGCGCATCGCAGTTGACCGCGCGGGTCGTGGTGAGTGGATTCCTGATCGGCGGTCTGCTGGCGGTCATGAACCTCTATATCGGAGCGCGAATCGGCGCATCGCTAGGGACATCCATCACCGCGGTGGTACTGGGCTACCTGATCTTTGGCGCGCTGCACCGCGTCGGCGCCGCACGGCGCATCGGCGTCCTCGAAGGCGTGATGCTTCAATCCATCGCCTGTTCGGCCGGATACATGTGCAGCCCGCTGACCGCGAGCATGTCCGCGTACATGGCGGTAACGGGCGTCGTGGTCCCGTGGTGGCAGATGATCCTGTGGCTGCTGGGATTGTCCGTCCTGGGAGTGGCATTTGCGATTCCATTCAAGCGGCGGTTCATCAATAAGGAACAGGCGCCGTTCCCGGAGGGCCGGGCATGCGGCGTGGTCCTCGAAGTGCTGCATGATCGGGGCACGCCTCGCGCCGTCGACCCGTCCACGGGCGGCAACGTGGATGCCTCGGGCCCGGCACGGCTTCTCGTGTTCTTCGGCGTCTGCGCCGGCATGATCAAGCTTCTCCAGTCGCCGGCAATTCTGTCGAAATTGAAGCTGGGATTCCTGGCGATTCCCGAGATGCTCGACGGCTGGTACTACCGGCTCTCGGCCGCGCGTGGGCTTTGGCTGCCGGCGATCGGGGGGATACCGCTGCGGGAGCTGACGATTCGCCCATCGTTCGACATCGCCATGATGGCGCTTGGCGGGCTCATGGGCATGCGGATCTGTGGATCGCTCCTTGCGGGGGCGGTCGTGAATTACTGTGTGCTGGCTCCGTGGATGGTCCATCGCGGAGACATTCACAGTGCGGTCGGAGCCGACGGCGGCATGATCGTTGGTTTCCGCGCGATCACCACCTGGTCGCTCTGGTGTGGCGCGGCCATCATGACCAGCGCGTCACTTTGGTCGTTCGTGTCCGGTTGGCGCACATCGCTCACAATATTCTCGGCGAGGAAGATGGCGGGCGGCGGGCCGGCGGAGGACCCGCTGCGATCAATCGAACTCCCCAACGCCTGGTTCCTGGCCGCCGGTATTCCGGCATCGCTGGTGATGGTGTGGATGGCGTGGAACTTCTTCGATGTAAAGCCCTGGCTCGGCCTCGCGGCGATGCCGCTGGTGCTCCTGATGACGCTGATCGCGGTGAATGTGACAGCCCTGACATCGATGACGCCGCACGGAGCCCTGGGCAAGATCACGCAACTGACATACGGCGCGCTCGCGCCGGGAAACGTGACCACCAACATCGTGGCGGCGGGCCTCAGCGCGGAGGTGGCGCTTCAGGCCTCGAACTTCATCCAGAACCTGAAGCCCGGCTACATGCTCGGGGCGCGGCCGCGCCTTCAGGCGGCGGGGCACCTGATCGGCGCCGTGTCCGGCGCCTGCTTCGGCGTGGCCGTCTTCTACCCGGTGTTTCTCAAATCGAATCCGTCGACGTTGATGAGCGAGGAGTATCCGTTTCCGGCGGTAGTGGTGTGGAAAGCCGTCGCCGAGGCCCTGACCGGGGGATTGGGCGCATTGCCGTATAGTGCCATAATTGCGGCACTATCGGGAGCGGTGGCCGGGCTTGTCCTTGAGGCCATGCGACAGAAGTTCGGCGAACGGTTCCCGGTTTCGCCGATGAGCATGGGGCTCGCCTTTGTCATTCCTTTCCAGGTCAGCCTGGCCATGTTCGCGGGGGCGCTGGTTTTCTGTGCGTGCGAATGGTTGCACCCGCGACCCGAAGGACGGCTGAATCGCGTCGTGGTGCAGAATCGCGAGACGACCTGCGCCGGCGTCGTGGCCGGAGCGGCCCTCGTCGGCGTGGCGGCCGCCGCGGTTGAAGTGCTGTGACATGGTGGGAGCAGATTGGCATTGACGTTCCGGTCAGGGGCTGGGCGGCTGGGTGGTCGGCGCGACCGGCTCGGTCCACGAGTAGAGAACCTTGTTGAAGCAGTCGCTCTGATTGATCGTTTCGGCGTGGTGGTCCATGAAGACGATGTTGCTTCCGCCCTTGTGACGCTTGTACTTTTCCTGGGGTGTGCCCATTTCCTCGGGGATCTCGGCCTGGCGGTTCATGCGGTGCGGCGCACCGGCGTTCGCGACGCGGCCCTTGAGCTTCATCGAGTCGTTGATGGCGACGTTGTGTGCCCGTGCGTTTACCCACGCGCAGTCGGCGTACATCAGGGTTTCGGCGGGGCGCACATAGGCGGTGGCCAGCGGATTAAACAGGAGCCGTTCGGTGTCGGTTGCCGGGTTAATGCCGGTCATGTTGTTGATGCCGTAGCTGTAGCGAATGCGGGTGTCGGGCGGGAGGCCGTATTTGTCGCCGAGTCCCAGCGAGTCCGGGAAGTTTTCCGTGCCGTCACCCAGCGCGTAGTCGCGGATGGACTCCTTGTCGTCCGGGCAAGTGAG
The DNA here is from genome assembly GCA_003576905.1 of Planctomycetota bacterium. Taxonomy (GTDB): domain Bacteria; phylum Planctomycetota; class Phycisphaerae; order UBA1845; family UTPLA1; genus UTPLA1. Next base: position 128,468 of record QEVG01000004.1, read on the forward strand.
CACGTCGAGCGGACGGCTGTCGAAACGAATAATGGTGCGTGATGGGAGGAACGCGTGGAAGACGCTGTTGCCGCCCGTCTGGGTTCCCTCGCGCGTGGGGTACATGTCGCGATTGGAGTCGAGGTAGGCCTGTGTCATCTGCGCCTGGGATCGCAGATTGGTGAGGCACTTCAGGTTCCGGCTGCTGGCCCGGGCCGAGGAGAGAGCGGGCATCAGGATAGATATCAGAATGGCGATGATGGCAATGACCACCAGCAGTTCGATGAGCGTGAAGGCTGATTTACTCGATTTCATATGGAATTCTCCCCGGTCAAAAAAGTGTTCAATTCTCAATTCAACATATACACAGAATGAGCAGTCTGGCGTTCGCAAAACGTCTCCGGCCGCTTGAGCCATTCCCCAACGGGCGTCTCGTTCGGGAGCAGATGACGAACAATGCCTCGCACGCACCTGAGGCCCATGCTTCCCTTGCATGCGCGACGATCGCGCGAGTAACGCTCCAATCATTTCCAATCGCGGATGCTCCCTTCGCGGGCCGGACGGGCCTCGCCATTGTCGCGGGCATCCGGCCGATTGAATTCGATCGATGAGTCGTCTTCCTTTTCGACGAACACGCGCAGCTCGCGGGGGCTGACATACACCACGTTGCCCGCGTGGAGGTCGAGTGCCGCGTATCGACCGCGCGTCACTTCCACGAAGACCGGTTCGCCGCTTTCGCGGACGAGTTCGACCTTGACGGTCGGACCGGCCGCGTTGACGTGGGTGACCCTTGCCGGGAAACAGGACTTGCCCGACGGTTTTGCGTGGATGACAAGGTTGTGCGGGCGGACCATGAGCTTGGCGGGCCGTGCCCGGCGCTCGACATGCTCGGGATAGTCCCATTCGAGCGAATCGAACACGGCCTTACCGTGTTCGACGCGGCCGGAGAAGACATTCACGCGGCCGAGAAACTGCATGACGAATTCGCTGGCGGGATCGTGGAAGACCTCGGCGGGGGAGCCGACCTGAATGATCTTTCCTTCGTTCATGACCACGACGCGGTCGGCGACTTCGAGTGCCTCTTCCTGATCGTGGGTGACGAAGACGCTGGTGACGTGGATTTCGTCGTGCAACCGGCGTAGCCAGCGGCGAAGTTCCTGGCGGACCCTTGCATCCAGCGCACCGAACGGCTCATCGAGCAGCAGGACCTTGGGTTCCACCGCGAGTGCCCGCGCGAGGGCTACGCGCTGACGTTGTCCGCCCGACAGCTGGGATGGGTAGCGATCCGCAAGCCAGTCAAGCTGAACGAGCTTGAGCAGCGCGTGGACGCGCTCGCTGATTTCCGATCTCGAGGGCCGATCGGCGCGGGGGCGGACGCGAAGCCCGAATGCCACGTTCTCAAAAACCGTCATGTGACGGAACAGTGCGTAGTGCTGAAAGACGAAACCGACGCGGCGTTCGCCCACGCGCCGATCGGCGACGTCCTCGTCATGAAAGAGAATCGGTCCGCTGCCGGGGTCCGGGCTTTCCAGACCGGCGATGATTCGCAGGAGCGTGGTCTTGCCCGAGCCGGACGGACCGAGAAGGGCGACAAGCTCGCCCGTCGGGACGTGCAGATTCACGTGGTCCAGCGCCGTGAATGCGCCGAAATGCTTGGACACGTCCCTTGCTTCGATGCTCATGGTTCCCCCTCCGGCAGTGTTGCATGTTTCGGGACAGCGCGCCGCGACTTCCACTCGACGAGACTCCGGGCCACCAGGGTGAGCAGTGCCAGGAGGGTGAGGATGGAGGCGACGGCGAACGCGGCCGCGAAGTTGTATTCGTTGTAGAGAATCTCGACGTGCAGCGGGACGGTATTTGTGAGTCCTCGGATGTGCCCGGAGACGACCGAGACGGCGCCGAATTCTCCCATCGCCCTCGCGTTGCAGAGAATGACGCCGTAGAGAAGCGCCCACTTGATGTTCGGGAGTGTAACGCGCAAGAAGGTTTGCCAGCCGCTCGCCCCGAGGACGAGGGCGGATTCCTCTTCCTCCGCGCCCTGTGACTGCATGAGCGGGATGAGTTCGCGGGCGACGAAGGGAAAGGTGACGAAGATCGTCGCGAGGACAATGCCCGGCACGGCGAAGATGATCTGGATGTCCTGCGCCTTGAGCCAGGGGCCGAGCCATCCGTGGAGGCCGAAGAGGAGGACGTAGATGAGGCCGGAGATAACCGGCGACACGGCAAAAGGCATGTCGATGAGCGTGATGAGGATACCCTTCCCGCGGAAATCGAACCGGGTGACTGCCCATGCAGCGGCGACGCCGAAGACCATGTTCAGCGGCACGGCGATGGCGGCGGTGAGCAGTGTCAGGCGGATGGCCGAGCGGGCGTCGGGTTCGCGGAGCGCCGCCAGATACACGCCGAGGCCCGAGGAAAGGGCTTCGACGAAGATGGCGACCAGCGGCACGATGAGAAAGAGCATCAGAAACCCGATCGCGACGATTGCCACACCTGCGCGAAGCAGGATCGGTTCGCGGGTGGCGAGACGGACCTGGCGGGTCGTTCGTGCGGGGAGTCCGGCGGCAAGAGTGCTCATGGGTGTCCCTTATGCCAGACCCGCACGGCCGCGGCCGCCCGAGAGTCGCTGGAGATAATTGATGGCGAGGAGGAGCATGAATGAGATGCTGATCATCAGGACGGCGAGGACCGTAGCCCCGGCGAAGTCGAACTGCTCGAGCTTGATGATGATGAGCAGGGGCAGAATCTCCGTCTTGTTCGGCATGTTGCCGGAGATGAAAACGACGGAGCCGTATTCGCCGATGGCCCGGGCGAAGGCGAGCGCGAAGCCGGTGAGCAGGGCGGGCAGAAGTTCCGGCAGGATGACGTGACGGACGATCTGGTATCTTCGCGCGCCGAGGCTGGCCGCGGCCTCCTCCATCTCCGGGTTGAGGTCCTCGATGACGGGCTGGAGCGTCCGGACGACGAAGGGCAGGCCGATAAACGTCAGTGCCACGATAACACCCAGTTCGGTGTAGGCGACGCGCAGGCCGAGCGGTTCGAGCAGGCGGCCGATCCAGCCGCTCGGTGCGTAGAGCGTCGTCAGGGCGATTCCGGCCACGGCGGTGGGCAGGGCGAAGGGCAGATCGACGATCGCGTCGATGAAGCGCCGTCCGGGGAAGCGATAGCGAACAAGCACCCAGGCGATGACGGAGCCGAACAGCGCGTTGACGCATGCGGCGACGAAGGCTGCGCCGAAACTGAGCTTCAGTGCGGCCAGGACGCGCGGGTCTGCCAGGGTCTCGACAAAACGCGACCAGGAGATCGAGGCGGCGCGGAGAAACAGGGCGGAAAGCGGAAGGAGGACGATCAGGCTCAAATAGAGAACCGTATAGCCGAGGGACAGGCCGAAGCCCGGCAGGACAGACTGGCGGCGGATGATTGCGTGCGTGGCCATTCGGTTTGACAGCGTCGCTGGAGCGTCGTGCGATTCCCCATTTCGAAAAACCCGGAGGCGGCGGCGCCGGGCCCGCACAGGCACGAGCGCCGCATCGCCTCTAGGGAGCAGGAGGAGTACGGAGAAGCTGATCGAAGACGCCGCCGTCCGCGAAGTGACGGGCCTGCGCCTTGTCCCATCCGCCGAAGACCTCGTCGATCGTGAAGAGGCGCATCGGTGGAAACTTGTTCTTGTATTTCGCGAGTATCTCCGTCGTCCGCGGGCGGTAGTGGTGTCTGGCCACGATTTCCTGCCCGGCGTTGGAGTAGAGGAATTTCAAATAGGCCGTGGCGACCTCGCGGGTGCCGCGTGCATCGACAACCTTGTCCACCACGGCCACAGGCGGTTCGGCCAGGATGCTGACGCTCGGCCGAATGATCTCGACGCGGTCGTTTCCGATTTTCTCGATGGCGAGAAGGGCCTCGTTTTCCCAAGTAAGGAGCACATCGCCGATGCCGCGCTGCACAAACGTCGTAGTGGCGCCGCGGGCGCCGGAGTCCCAGACGGGGACATGGCGGATTATTTCGCCGACGAAGGCCTTCGCCTTTGCATCGTCGTTGTCGAACGTGCGGAGGGCGAAGCCCCAGGCGGCGAGGTAGTTCCATCTCGCCCCGCCGCTCGTCTTGGGGTTCGGCGTGATGACGCTGATGCCCGGGCGGGCGAGGTCGTCCCAGTCGTGAATGCCGCGCGGGTTGCCCTTGCGCACCAGAAATACGATGGTGGACGTGTAAGGCGAGCTGTTGTTCGGGAGTCGGCTCTGCCAGTCGCGGGCGATCAACTCGCCGTGACGATGAATCTCGTCGATGTCGTATGCAAGGGCCAGCGTAACCACGTCGGCCTCAAGCCCGTCGATGACGGCCCTGGCCTGTTTGGCCGCGCCGCCGTGAGACTGACGAACAGTGACCGTCTGGCCGGAGCTCTGTTTCCATGTCTCCGCGAAAGCGGTGTTGAATTCCTGGTAGAGCTCACGGGTGGGGTCGTAGGAGACGTTCAGGATCGTGAGTTCACCCGCCTGGATTGAGGTAGGTAATGCGGTCACCAGGATGCAGGCGAGGAGGGCCACTTGTCCTATTGCGGTGGTTGATGACTTCATGCGGCACACTGTGAAAAATCACGGAACCCGAAGAATCCGGAACTTGAAGGGAGCTGTTAGCAAGCGATGTGCCAAGCATGCGAATAGTTTATTATGGCATTATCAATATGATTACGCTATTTTATATAGGACTCTAGTGTGTACCATCATATCTGCCAGAAAAACAGGTAAATGTGATTGTCATTAACTAGTATATATGATAGATTGATACTCGTGAGTAGGTCAGATTCACTAATCCTCAGCGTGTGGCGGGAAGCATGCAGGCACATCGAGCTGGGCGAATTCAGCACGCTGGTCGCCCCACTCTTGTCTGAGCGGATTCCGTTTCAGTCGATCGCGCTGCGACGAATCGATATTCAGCGGTCGTTTCTGGAGACCGAGGGGGTCGGTGTGGTCGCGGGGGCCGCTCCCCCGGCGCAGCGGCGGGATGACCTGACCGCCGAACAAATGGATGACCTGCTTGCGTGGTGCCGGCGCGGTGAACTTCTGCATTGGACGGGTCGAGCCGCGTCCGGCCGGCTGGACTTCATTGTACCTTCCGGCGTGCGCGAGCAGGTACTCGCCGGGCCCCTGACGAGCGGCGGCGTACCGGCGGGGGTGGTGATCTTGACGGCACGTCCGGGGGCGATGTTCGAGCCGGCCCACGAGAGCCTGCTGCGGTCGCTTCTTGAACCGTTCTCGGTGGCGCTGGAGAACGACCGGCGGCTTGATGAATTGACGGAGCTGCGCGAGGCGGCGGAGGCGGACAAGCGGTCGCTGCTGACGCGGCTCGGGCGTCAGGAGATAACGGATGCCATCGTGGGCGCGGAGGCCGGGCTGCGCCCCGTCATGAGCCGTGTCAGACTTGTTGCACCATCCGACGTGCCGGTGCTGATCTTCGGCGAGACGGGTTCGGGAAAGGAGGTGATCGCCCGGGCGATTCATACGGGATCGCGGCGGGCGGGAGGGCCGTTTCTGCGCGTGAACTGCGGCGCGATTCCGCCGGAGCTTATTGATTCTGAGCTTTTCGGCCATGAGAAGGGCAGCTTTACCGGCGCGGTGACGATGCGCAAGGGGTGGTTTGAGCGCGCGGACGGCGGGACCCTTTTTCTGGACGAGGTGGGCGAGTTGCCGCCGGCCGCGCAGGTGCGGCTGCTTCGGGTGCTACAGGACGGTACTTTCGAGCGAGTCGGCGGTCAGGCGCCGTTGCACGTGGATGTGCGTGTTGTGGCGGCGACGCACCGCGATCTGCCCGCCATGGTTGCCGACGGACGGTTTCGGCAGGACCTGTGGTACCGGATCGGCGTGTTTCCGCTCCATCTGCCGGCGCTGCGCGAGCGGCCGGAGGATATTCCGGCGCTGGCCACGCATTTCTGCCTGCGCTCGGCGCGTCGTTTCGGCACGGCTCCGCTGATTCCGACGCAGGAAGACCTGCATCTGCTGCTGTCGTATTCGTGGCCCGGCAACGTGCGGGAGCTGGCGGCGGTCATTGACCGGGCGACGATACTGGGAAATGGCCGGAAACTGGAATTCGCGAAGGCCCTGGGGACGATTCCGATGGTGTCGGCCAACGGAGCAAGGCCGGCGTCGATGAATGCCGGTGTCGCGGCGTCAGGCGGGGCGGTGGCCGGAGTCGGACTGGAGCCATCGGCTGCCGGTTTCGCGCCGGCAACCGGTTCGGCCGGCGCGGGCTCCATTGAGACGCTGGACCGGGCGATGGCACGTCATATCGAGCGGGTTTTGATCCATACATTCGGCCGGGTGGAAGGGCCGCACGGGGCGGCGAGGCTACTGGGGATCAACCCGCACACGCTTCGCGCGCGAATGCGCAAGCTGGGCGTGGACTGGCGGAAATACCGTGCGGCCCGCGGCGGGGACGGCGACTCCGGCGGATGAAATCAGCCCGCGGCCTTTCGGGCGTGGTCGAGGTGCTCCTTGAAGTTGGTGAGATAGGCTTCGGCGAGGTCGGAGTCGTTCTTGATGATAAGAATGTTCTCGGCGTTTTTTTCCTCGGCGGCCTTGGTGAAGTTATATGAGCCGGTGATGATCGTGCGGTTATCGATGAGGACGATTTTGTTGTTGGCGGTCTCATGCTCGGCGTCGAAAAAGACCTTGACACCGTCGCGGCGCAGGGTGCGCCACGGTCCGTAGGTCATCTTTTCCTGCGACTTGTCCAGAATGACCTCGACATTCACGCCGCGCTTCGCCGCCCGTGCCAGTGCCTCGGCGATGCGCTTCGACGTGAATATGTACATCTGGACGCGGATGTTTTTCCGAGCCTCGCCGATCTCCTCGACGATTCGGCTCTCGCACCCGCCGCCGGGCGAGAAGAAAGCCTCGGCGCGGATGGACCTGCCCCCGGACTTCGGGGCGAGCGCCTCGGTAGAGAGCGCGGCCGCGCCCAGAACGACGGCGCAGGCGACGGCGGTCGCGGCGCCGTGTCGCCGGATAACGACGCGATCATGCGCATTCGGCATGTTCTGGCCCTCCAGATTTTGAGAATGTAGCTCGCGCGGCGCGCGCGAGTGGGGGTACTCTATGGGCGGCCCGGCGCGGCTGTCCAGAGAAATCCGGGCGGCCGGACGGGAGGGGGATGCGCGGGCGACGGGTGACCAGTGCCACTGGCGGGGCGTTGGGCGAGGAAGCCGGGACGGGATGAGCGAAGGAACAGACAGGCTGGACGTCGCGGTCATTGGCGGTGGCGCGGCGGGGCTGGCCGCCGCGATCTTCGCGGCGCGCCGGGCCCGGGGGTCGCGGATCGCGATTCTGGACGGCGCCCGGAAGCTGGGTGCCAAGATCCTAGTGAGCGGCGGGGGCCGGTGCAATGTCACCAATGTGAAGGTACGTCCGGCGGACTACTGCGGCGGCAGCGCGCACATCATCAAGCGGGTGCTGGCGGCGCTGCCGGTGGAACGGACGGTGGCGTTCTTTCGCGAGATCGGGGTCGAGCTGCACGAGGAGGAATACGGCAAGCTGTTTCCGAACACGAACACCGCGCGGACGGTTCTGGATGCGCTGGTGGGCGAGGCGCGTCGGCTGGGCGTCGAGATTCTCTGCGGGCATCGGGTGACGGGGCTGGCGCGCGCGGGCGATTCATTTCGCGTGGAGACCAGCGCGGGGCGGAGGACCGCGGGGCGGGTCGTGCTGGCGACGGGCGGGCTGTCGCTTCCGAAGACGGGCAGCGACGGGGTGGGCTATGAACTCGCGAAATCGCTGGGGCACCGCATCGTGCCGACGACGCCGGGCCTCGTGCCGCTGGTGCTTTCGGGCGCGTTTCATCGTGCACTTTCGGGCATGTCGCTCGCGGTGGAGCTTTGCATTCGAGCGGAGGGAGAGAAGCCGCGGCGAATCGCGGGGCCGATGCTGTGGACGCATTTCGGCGTCAGCGGGCCGGCGGCGCTGGATGCGTCACGGCACTGGCACCGCGCGCGGATCGAGCGGCGCGCCGTCGGCGTGACGGCAAGTTTTCTGCCGGGCCTGTCTTTCGAGAACGCCGAAGCGCGGCTGATCGATGCGGCCGGGGCGCAGCCGAAGGCGCATCTCCACGGTGTCGTCGCCGCGTGGATGCCGGCGCGGATGGCGGAGGCGATCCTGAAGGAGCTGCACATCGAGCCGCGCGTGCGCATGGCGCACCTGTCGCGCGACGATCGGCGGCGGCTGGCGCGCGGCCTGGTGGAATGGCCGATTCCGATCGCAGACAGCCGCGGCTACGCCTACGCGGAGGTGACGGCGGGCGGCGTGCCGCTCGCGGAGATCGACGGGGCGACGATGGAGTCGCGTGTGTGCCCGGGGCTGTACCTCGTGGGGGAAATCCTCGACTGCGAAGGCCGTTTGGGTGGGTTCAACTTTCAATGGGCGTGGGTCACGGGGTTTGTCGCCGGCGGCGCGCTGGCCGCGCGGTAGGACGCGGGCGCGAAATCAGCGCGGTGGCGAGGTGCGCGCCGGCGGGGCGGCCCGCGTCGGATTACTCGTCGGCCTCGATGGTGACGGTGAGCTGGCGCGAGGCGAACTGTTCGGCATAGAGTTCCGCTCGCTCCTTGTGGGTCACGAGAAGCAGCGACATGCCCTTTTCGTGTGCCTCGTTGGTGCGGGTGATGGCATCTGCCTGCCGGAGGGGAGTAAGCATGAGAATCGTCTCGATGACGTGCTCAAAAGTGTTCCGGTCGTCGTTGTGCAGAAGCACCTTGTACGGGGGCAGGGGACGGGTTTCTGCCTTGTCGGGGAGAATGGCGGTTGCGTTCTGAGTCCGGGTGGCGGCGGCGGTTTTCTTTTCTTTCATGTTCACGGCCCCTCATGTCCGTTCGCTGTGCATATCGAATATAGCCCGCGGAGCCTCTTTGTTTCAAGTCGGCGAATGCCGGCTTCCTGGTTGAGTGAAAGCGGAAGCGAGCGGAACAGGCCGGCGCGGTTTTTTCGCCGCGGGCCTGGCGGGCGGCTCGCGTATCCATTGTAGGCGCTGCGGCTATAATTCGGCCTTTCTCCAGGGCGTTCCGGATGGCTGACATCGCACCGACAACCTTGCCGCCCCGGCCGCAGGCGCCGCTCCTCGACGCGGACTTCCTGGCGCGGCTCGAGCAGCTGGAGATCATCTCGCGGAAAATCCACGCGGCCAGAAACAAGGGGGAACGGCAGTCGCGGCGCAAGGGGGAGTCGGCCGAGTTCGCGGATTACCGCAATTACGTCAGCGGCGACGACATCCGGCATATCGACTGGAACATCTATGCCCGGCTGGACCGGCTGTTCCTGAAGCTCTTTCTCGAAGAGGAGGAACTGAACGTCTCGTTTCTGCTGGACGTTTCGGGCTCGATGGACAGCGGCGAGCCGCAGAAGGCGCGGTACGCGAAACGCGTGGCGGCGGCGCTGGCCTACATCGGGCTATGCAACTACGACCGGGTAAACCTTTACGCTTACGCAGAAAGCGTGGTCGCAAGCCGCAATGGGCTGCGGAGTCGGCGCAATCTGCCGCAGTTATTGAAGTTTCTGGAAGACGCCCCGCTGGGGGGCGGGAGCAATTTCGTCGCGGCGGCCCGGCAGTTCGCCCTGCGCCACACGCAAAAGGGGGTCTGTGTGGTGATTTCCGACCTGTTCGACAAGCACGGCTTTCAGCAGGGGCTGCCGTTTCTCCTCGGGCGGAATCTCGATGTGTATGTGCTCCAGGTGCTGAGCCCCCAGGAGATGGAGCCGGAGCTGGCGGGCGATCTGAAGCTGGTGGACGTCGAGGACGAGGACGTAGCGGAGGTGACAATCAGCAAGCCGCTGCTCGCCAAGTACAAGGCGAACCTTCAGGCCTATTGCGAATCGATCCGTGACTACTGCAACCAGCGCGGCATCTCGTATCTTCTGACGGCAACGACGCATCCCTTCGAGCAACTGGTGCTGACCTACCTTCGGGCGCGGGGGCTGGTGCGATGACGTTTCTGTCGCCGATGACCGGGCTGCTTTTCGCGGGGATTGCGATCCCGCTGCTGCTGCTCTTGTACTTTCTGAAGCTGCGCCGGCAGGAGCGGAGGGTTTCTTCGACGTTTCTTTGGAAAAAGGCGGTGCAGGATCTGCAGGTCAACGCGCCGTTTCAGAAGCTTCGGCGCAATCTGCTGCTCTTCCTGCAACTTCTCCTTCTGGCGGCTGTTTTGCTGGGTCTTGCCGAGCCGGTGGCGAATTTCTCGCGGACGCCGGAAAAGCGCATCGTCGTGATGATCGACCGTTCGGCGTCAATGAAGACGCGGGAGGCGGACGGCCGGAGCCGGCTGGAGCACGCCCAGGATGCCGCGGTCGATTTCGTGCGCGATCTGCCGGACCATTCGAGCGCGATGGTGCTCAGCTTCGGAGCGGTGCCCACGGTGGTGTGTACGTTTACGGATGACAAGCGGCGGCTCGAGCGGCTGATCCGCGGCATCGAGCCGACCGATGAGCCGAGCCTGATCGGCGAGGCATTGCCGCTGGCCATCGCATACTCGACGAACCTCGTGGATATCCCCGGGGTGGGAGGCTCTTCCGGGGCCGGGTCATCGGTTCCGGAGGCGGCGATGCAGGGTGCGGCGGACATCGAGTTCTTCAGCGACGGGCGAATCGCCGATGCGGATCGGCAGTACGTCACGCGGGGCAATCTGCGCTTTTATCGGGTCGGGGCGACGGCGGACAACGTGGGCATCACGGCGTTCGACGTACGGCGCGATTTCGAACGCCCGGGCATCATCTCGGTATTCGTGCAGGTCGAGAACTTCGGCGCACAGCCGGTGAAGACGGACGTCGGCATCTCGCTCGACGGCAAACCGCTGCCCGGGCCGGGGTCGATCCGGGAGGTGCAACTCGGACCTGCAGCGCGCGACAAGGGTGCTTCGCCCGGCGGGTCGGAGGGCGAGGAGCCCGCGGGGACGGTTGCGGAGGCGCTGCCGCCGGCGCAGAACGTGATCTTCGAATTTGCGCACGAGGCAGGCGGCATGATCCAGGTCGAGGTGCACCGCGACGACGCGATGAAGGTGGACAATTTCGCGCAAGCGCCGATCGACCCGCCGCGGCAGGTGCGAATCCTGGGCGTCAGCGATCGGGCGTCGATGCGGGTGTTCATTGAAAAGGCCATGCGGGCGTTTGAGATTCAGGACTATCGACTCATGGGAACCGAGGAGTACGACAACGCTCCGGACGGCGACATCGCACAGGGCGGACGGAGTGCGTATGATCTGGTGATTCTCGACGGCCACGATACGGACCGGCTTGCGCCGGGCAACTACCTTTTCTTCGGCGGCGTTCCGAAGGTGGAAGGCGTTTCGCTGGGTGATCTCGTCGAGGGAGAGCCGATCATCTTCGGGCGCGAGGATCACCCGCTCATGCGTAACGTTGCCTATGAGGGGATCTTCATCTCGAAATGGCGGAAGCTCGAGCTGCCGGAACACGCGGTGAGCCTGCTCGAGGGGAGCGATTCGGTCCTGATGGCCGCCCTGACCGATCCCGGGCATCGGTACGTCATCGGCTCGTTCGACCTGCTCGAGTCGAACTGGCCGATCAAGGAGGCGTTTCCGATCTTTCTCCAGAACGCGATCGGCTATCTCGCCTCGGGCGGGCTGATCGAAACGAAGCGCATGATCCGGCCGGGCGACACGATCTCGGCAACGGTGCCGGCCGAAGCGACGACGGCGACGATCACGCGGCCGGACGGGGGCATCGACGAGCGGCCGGCGCGGCCGGGGACGATCCTCTCCTATGCGCGGACCAAGGACGCGGGTGTTTATCGCGTGGCATTCGACGACCCGGCGCAAACGAGCGAGACGTACGCCGCGAACCTGCTCGACGCCAATGAGTCGCGGATTGCGCCGAACGAGCGCTTCACGGTGGGGTCGGAGAACGTCGAGGCCGTGCGCGCCGAGACCCGGGTGAACGAGCCGCTCTGGCCCTGGGCCGCCGGGATGGCACTAGTCCTGCTCATCGTCGAGTGGTGGATCTATAACCGCCGGGTAATGATCTGAACCGGCTGGGGTGCGGCGACCGCGCGGGCCTGCTCCTTGCCCCTTTGAAGCCGGGCCACGTGGCGGCAGACCGGGAACTCCTTCAAGCCCCTCCCGAAGTCCGCCGCGGCAGCATCCTGTTACAGGTCGATCCGCCATTGCTATCGGGTGCCGCCGCCCGGTAAGATAGGTGGCGGGTGGAGCACATCTTGATCGACCGGCCTTGATCGGGCGTGCACACGGGGGGCGTACTCCGTCTTCCCCAATCGCCCTAATCGGAGAGGCAAACTCGCACGCTCGGGAGTTCATACATCATGAAAGTGATATCGCTTTGCGCGGGTCCGGTCGCGGCCCTTGTGGTCTTGTTGTCGGCGGGGGCAGGTCTTGTCCGGGCCGAGAAGCCGGTGGAGGCGGCGCGGGAGTCGGCGCCCCCGGCGCACCTCGAGCGGCCCGATGACTCGTACCAGCCGGGCAGCCCGCGCGGCAGCGCGAAGGTGGCGGCGCCGCGTGCGCCGGCGGGCAGCGTGCAGGTCAATGTCGACGGAAGCGGAATGAATATCCTGGGGGACGCGGCAAACGAGCCGTCCATCGCGATCGATCCGAACGACCGCAACCGGATGGTGATCGGCTGGCGGCAGTTCAACACGATCGCATCGAACTTCCGCCAGGCGGGCTGGGCGTGGTCGAGCGACGGGGGGCAGACGTGGACTTTTCCCGGCGTGCTTCAGCCGGGCGTCTTTCGCAGCGATCCGGTGCTGGGGTCGGACGGGTACGGGCGGTTTTTTTACAGCAGCCTGCTTGGGACGTTCTGCATTGACGTGTGGCAGTCACAGGACGCGGGTGTCACATGGCCGACATTCGCTCCGGCGTTCGGCGGCGACAAGCAGTGGATGGACGTGGACAAGCGGACGTTCGGTCGCGGGGCGGGGCAGCTGTACCAGTCGTGGAGCTTCGGAGGCACCTGCGAGGGCGGCGGCATCTTCAATCGATCGACGGACAACGGGGCAACCTGGGAGGAGCCGATCGAACATCCGATTCCTTCGGTTTTCGGGACCGTCGCGGTCGGGCCCGACGGCGAAGTGTACGTGGGCGGGGTGGACTTTCCGACCTTCACCAATTCCAACTTCGTGGTGCTCCGCTCCGACGACGCGAAAAACCCGAATGTTACGCCGACTTTTTCGCTCGCGGTGATCGGCAACTTTCTCGGCGGGGCGCTGAAGGGGGCCGGCGCGCCCAACCCCGACGGCCTTCTGGGCCAGGTGTGGATTGCCGTCAACCCGACGGCGGGGTCCAGCCGGGGGCACGTGTACATGCTCTGCTCGGTGGACCCGCCGGGCGACGACCCGCTCGACATCATGTTCTCGCGCAGCACCGACCGGGGGCAGACCTGGAGCCCGGCGGTCCGGGTGAACGACGACGTGACGACGAACGGGGCGTGGCAGTGGTTCGGGACGATGTCGGTCGCGCCGAACGGGCGGATTGATGCCATATGGAATGACACTCGGGACGATTCGAACAACGTGTTTTCGCGCGTGTATTACGCCTATTCGACGGACGAGGGGGCCACGTGGACGCAGAACGCGGCGATGACGCCGCAGTTTAACTCGCTGGTGGGGTTTCCGAACCAGAACAAGCTCGGCGATTACTACGACATGGAGTCGGACCTGTTCGGGGCCGGCCTGACCTACGCGGCGACCTTCAACGGCGAGCAGGACGTGTATTACATGCGGATTCTCGTGGATGACTGCAATACGAATGGCGTGGCCGACGCGCAGGACATCCTGGACATGACGAGTGCGGACTGCAACGGCAACGGCGTGCCGGATGAATGCGAGGAGGACTGCAACGCCAACGGCACGGCCGACGCGTGCGACATCCTGAGCGCCTTCTCACCGGACTGCAACGGGAACGGCACGCCCGACGAGTGCGAGCCGAACGGCGGAACCGACTGCGACGGCAACGGCACACCCGACCTGTGCGATATCTTCTTCGGCAACGCGGACTGCAACGACAACCAGACGCTGGACGCGTGCGAGGTTCCGCCGCTGGGGCCCCTGGCGGACTGCAACCAGAACCTGGTGCCCGATGAGTGCGAGTCGCAGGCGGACTGCAACGCCAATGGCACGCTGGACATCTGCGATCTGTTTTCAGGGACGAGCTTCGACTGCGAAGGCGACGGCACGTTGAACGAGTGCCAGCTCGACGGGACACACGTGCTCTTCACCGAGGATTTCGAGGGCGGCGGACTGCCGGCCGGCTGGTCGGCGACGGGGTTATGGCACACGACCACGGCCTGCCCGCGTCCTCTGCCGTGCAACCCCGTGCGGTGGGCGTATTACGGCCAGGACGGGACCTGTAACTACAACACCGGAAGCGCGAACGCAGGCGCCCTGACGGCGCCGTCGATCAGCATTCCTGCCAACGCGCTTTCCGTGACGCTAAGGTACTGCTCGATTTACGGGGGGCAGGCGGGAAATTCCAACGCGAGCGGACTCGACTGGGCCTGGGTTTCGGCAAACGGCGTCGAGGTGGATGACGTCAGCTTCGCCGGGGGCAACACCGAGTGGCAGACGCGCGCCGTGGACCTCAGCGCCTTCGCCGGGCAGAGCGTCACGCTGGAATTTCACTTCAACACGGTCAACAGTTTCCTGAACACGTTTCCTGGCTGGCAGGTCGACGCCATCCGGCTGGAGGCTGTTCTGGAGGGCTCGCTGGACTGCGACGCCAACATCATCCCTGATGCATGCGAGATCGAGAAGAACCCGGCGCTGGACTGCGACACAAACGGCACCCTGGATGTCTGCGAGGAGCCGGGCATTTGTCCCTGCGCAACGACGGAGGGCGACATGGACGGCGATGCGGTAGTCGACGGGCTCGACCTCGCGGGATTCTCGGCGTGCCTGCTGGTCGGCGATCCGGCTGCGCCGGGCTGCCGCTGCGCCGACATGGATGACAACGGCGTGATTGACTTCGTGGATACCGATCTGTTTGTCGACTGCCTGTTGGGGCTGGGCTGCCCATGATAGGATGATCGCCGGGGGAGCGGAGGTTGTCCCGATGCGGCGGTTGAATCGCTGTTTGGTTGTATTCGCGGTGCTGGTTTTCGCCGGCGCGCACGCGGGGGCTGAGGAGACGCTGCGCATTCCCGCGGGCTATCGCCCGCACGTGTGGAAGCTCGCCCGGGGGTATGTCGACTGGGCCGAGGGCGCAGTCGTTTCGGAGGGACAGTCGACCTGCCGGACCGACCGCGCGCAGGACAAGGCGATGGCGCAGAAGGCGGCGCTGAACAACGCCTCGGTTCAGGCCACGAGAATCTGCAACGGGCTTCAGATCGACCGGCACCAGCGCTTCGAGGACCTCCGGGACAGCGACGTTCACCTCGACATCGTGGTGGGAAAGCACACCAACGCGGCGGTGGAGTGGACGGGTGAGCCGCCGGCGCTGGTGTGCCGGCTGCACCTCGTTGTCCCGATCTGGGGCGAGAAGGGCATTTCGAGCATTGTCGCAGAAGATCAGCGGGTGCGGGCGAAGTCGGCGGCGCGCATGGCCGTCGCCCAGCCGCGCGTCGATGATCCGCCGCCGAAAGACGCGATTCTGATCGACGCGCGCGAAACGCCGCTGCTGCCGTGCCTGTTTCCGATCGTGATCGTTCCCGAGGGGCGCGTGCTCTACAACTTCGATACACGGCAGCAGGTTCACGGCGAAGTGCGTCCGGTGGTGCGGTACATCGAGGTCGACCCGGCCGCGCCGCCGGCGAGCCAGCCGAGCACCCAGCCCTCCGACGAAGGACCGATCCTCGTGCGTGCCCTGCAGGCCGGGGGCAACTATCGCACCGATATCGTGCTGAGGCGGATGGACGCGGCGCGCATCGCGAACGACGCGCGTGCGGTACGGCTTCTGAAAGAGGGCCGCGTGTTCGTCATTGTCGATCCGCTGAGGGGACCTCCGCCGCAGCCGGGGTCCGCGCCGGCGGCGACGAGCCAGACGGCCGCGCCATCGCCCAAAGCGCCCTGACGGAGTGTTACTTTGCCGCGAGGCTGGCGCAGACCAGCTCCTCGTCATTTCGGGCGAAGACGCACTTGTTCGCAAACGCCGGATGCGACCAGCAGACCCCCCCGCGCCGCGAGGGGAGCTGGTCGCGCGTGGGAGAGATGAGCTTTGCGCGGCTGATCTCCTTGAAGCTCTCGGGCGAAAGCGCGCTGATGATAAGCTCGCCCCGTTCGTTGAACATCCATACCTTGTCGCCGTGCTGGACGAAGTGGATCGTGCCCCATCGCTCTTTCGGGGTCGCGTCGAGGCTTTCCCAGACCCGGTCGCCGGTCATGAGTTTGAGGCAACGGAGCTCACCGTAGCTGTCGACGCCGTAGATGTAATCGCCGTTGAGCCATGGAGTGGCGATGATGGACTGGAGAGAATCGGTGTCCTTCTCGCTCGGGCCGACGCGGTGCCAGACCTTTTCGGCGGCGAGCCTTTTGTCGTCCAGGCGAATGAGCATGGAGCCGTCGAAGAAATTGGTTGCGAAGATCAAGCCGTTGTGATGCACGGGCGTGGCGACGCCGATGATCATACGGGTCTTCGGGAAGGGCACTTTCCAGTGGACCTTTCCGCCGGCGGGGTCGAGGCCGGCGATGTGCTCGCCGGTGTAGCAGACGAGCACGCGGCGGCCGGCCTGTTCGACGATGATCGGCGCGGAATAGGATGCGTCGTCGGTGAGCGAGTGCCAGCGCTCCGCCCCGGTTTTCCTGTCAAAGGCGACCAGGCAGTAGTCGCCCTCTCCGCCGATCTGGAGAATGACCAGGCCGTCCTCGATCAGCGGGGCCGCGGCAATGCCCCAGATGGGCATGCGAATCCTGTACTCCTTGTGGAGGTCCTTCTCCCAGAGAACCTTTCCGGTCGCGGCGTCGAGACAAAAGAAGTTGCCCATCGCGCCAAGGGCGTATGCCCGGCCGTCGTCGATGGTGATGGACGCGCGCGGCCCGGCGTCGTAGGAGACGTCCTTGTAGGGGCAGTCGTAGGTGTGCGACCAGATCGGCCTACCGGTCCTGGCGTCGAAGCAGTGGACGCGTTCGACCTGCTTCGGCTCGACGAGCCTGTCGCTGACATAGACGCGGCCGTCGGCGACGGTGGGGCCGGTGTAGCCGCTGCCGATCTTCGCGCGCCACTGGATCTCGAGCTCGGGCTTCTCGAATTTTTCGACGATGCCGGTCTCGCGCCAGACGCCGTCGCGCTGCGGGCCGCGCCACTGGGGCCAATCGTCGGCGGAGGCGGCCTGCGCGACCACGACAAGGGTGAATACGGTATTAAGGGCGCTTCGCGTCTGAATGGGTTGCATGGTGCGTCTCCACCGGGCAATGAACATCGGGGTTTCGGGTTTGTCGCGGTACTGGAGTCGTGGCGGGCTACGCCGCTGCGGGCGGGTTCCCGTTCCGGCCGCCGGGCCGACGGACTAATGTAGGGGGCGAGCCGCCGGACCGACAACGCGTCGGGGCTTTCGGGTGCTATTTGAACAGCTCCTCGAGCTTACGGTCCAGGATCCGCCTTCGTTCGTCGTCCCACCCCACATAGGTATAGACCTTGCGCCCCTCGCGGTCGATGAGGATACCCATGGGGACCGCGGAGCCGTTGAAGACTTTTCGATGGACCTGTCGGCCTTCCACGAGGATGGTGTACGGCATCTTCATCGACGCCGCGAAGTCCTTGATATCAGCGATCGGTTCGTTCCAGGCGTTTATTGCAAGAATGCGCAGCCCGCGCGAGCCGTACTTTTCGTGGATGGCCTTGAGGTAAGGCAGGGTGCGGCGGCAGGGTCCGCACCCGACAGCCCAGAAGTCAAGCAGCACGACGCTGCCATTGAGATCGGCAAGGCGAACCGAGTTTCCCTCCGTGTCCTTAAGCTCGAAGTCAGGGGCCGCGTCTTCCGGAGGAGCGGAGGAGCATCCTCCGAGTAAACCAAGCATCGTGAGAGCCAGCGCGCGTTGCAAAGACTGGCGGAGTTGAAGCATCGTGCGTTCCTCGGCGGGTGTTTCCGTGTGCAGGGCCATGTCCGGGAGCCCCCGCGCCGCGCGTCACGATTTGGCAAGCAGTTCCTCGATCCTGCGTTCCAGTGCCGGCAGGTCAGACTCGTCGAAGCCGACTTCGCTCCAGACGACCTTGCCCTGCCGGTCGATCAGGAAGTTGTGCGGGATGTACTTGCCTTTGTAGGTGTCGCCGAGAAACTTCCGGCTGCCGCGAAGGATCGTATAGGGTAGCTTTTCCTTCGTTACAAAGTCCTTAACGCGGGCGTCCGGCTCGTATTCCCAGGCATTCACGCCGATCACGCGGAGGCCGTCCTTTCCGTACTTCTCGTGAAGCGTGACAAGGTGCGGGATCTCCATCCGGCAAGGGCCGCAGCCGACGGCCCAGAAGTTGAGCAGGACCACCTGGCCGCGAAACTGCGCGAGCGAAACCTTCTGGCCGGAGAGATCGTCGAGCGAAAAACCCGGCGCGGCCTGGCCAACCAGCGGGTGGGGTTGGGAGCAGCCGGCGACGAGGATGAGACATACGAGCATTGCAAGGTGCGCGCGAAAGGATCGAATAGTGTTCATAGTGGCACAGTATAGGCGTCAGGAAGTGCGGTTCAAGCGGTTTGCAGCGCCGCCGCGGCGGGCGGATCATTGCCGCGCGCCCCGCGCCGCACCCGCGGCGCGAATTGTGCAAGATCCACCCTGCACGGCGACATGCACCTTCCGGGGCCGCTTATGCTTTTTTTCCTACCCGTCCGTGGTATGTGGCGCATGCCGATGAGGTGATAGGCCCGGGAGACTTAATGATGTACCTGTTGCCCGAGAGGGGGCGTACCGCGCGGCTTTGCATGTCGCATCGCCGCGCGCTGGTGTGCGCACTGGTGGCGCTGACGGCGCCTGTCACCGGCTGCGAAGGACTAGCGTTGTTCCTGTTCGGCGGTAGCGCGCCGCCCGCGACGATCGGGCTGCAGCTCGTCGCGCAGGGATTGGTCGCGCCGGTCGGTCTGGTCGCGCCGCCCGACGGGTCGAATCGGCTGTTCGTGCTCGATCAGGTGGGACAGATTCGGATAATTGACGCCAACGGAAACCTCCTTCCCGACCCGTTTATCGATCTGTCGGTGCGAATGGTGACGGTGGGGATCGACTTCGGCGGGGGGATCGTGTTTGACGAGCGGGGGCTGTTGGGGCTGGCGTTTCATCCCGACTATGCGACGAACGGGCGGTTTTTCGTGTTCTACACGGCTCCGAAGCAGGCCGACATCCCGGCGGACTACGACTCGGAGACGCACGTGTCCGAGTTTCGCGTGCTGGCCGGCGATCCGAACCGCGCCGACGCGACGAGCGAGCGAATACTGTTGCGCATCGGCAAGCCGGCGTTTAATCACAACGGCGGGCAGCTCGCCTTCGGCCCGGACGGGTACCTGTACATCGGCGTGGGCGACGGGGGCAATGCCAACGACGATGGCACCGGCCATAACCCGATGATCGGCAACGCGCAGGACAAGTCGACCCTGCTTGGCAAGATACTGCGGATCGACGTGGACAGCGGCGATCCGTACGCCATTCCGCCGACCAACCCGTTCGCGGGAGCCGCCGAGGCGCGGCCGGAGATCTTCGCCTGGGGCTTCCGGAATCCGTGGCGGTTTTCGTTCGAGGAGGGGGGACTCGAGCGGCTCTTTGTCGCCGACGTGGGCCAGGACCTTTTCGAGGAGGTCAACATTGTGACGTCGGGCGGCAACTACGGCTGGCGCATCCGCGAGGGGGCGGGCTGTTTCGACAAGGACAGCCCAGGCAATCCGCCCGCAGACTGCCCGACCACCGCTCTCGACGGCACACCGCTTGTTGGGCCGATCGTTCAGTATCCGCACGCCGATCCGGCCGGCGGGCCGCAGGGAATCGCGGCGATCGGCGGCTATCTTTATCGCGGCAATGCGATCCCGGCGCTGCACGGCAATTACGTCTTTGGAGATTTTTCGCGTGGCTTCGTCTTTGCGGATGGGTCAATCTTCGCCGCGACGGCGCAGCCGCTGGGAGGCTGGACGTTGAGCGAGCTGGGCGTGGCGGGTGGCGCGAACAACCGGGTCGGCAGGTTTATCCTGGCGTTTGGCGAGGACGCGGCGGGAGAATTGTACGTGCTCAGTTCGGCAAACGTCGGTCCGACCGGGACCACCGGGCAGGTTCACCGGATCGTGGCCGTGCCGTAATGGAAATCGCGCAGCCCCCGGGGTCGCGCCGACTAGTAGAGGATGTATTATGTCGCGCGGTGTGCAGATGGTTTTTGCGGTCGCGGTAAGTGTCGCAGGGCTGGCGTTCGCGGCGGGTGGCGGGTGTGACACCGGCATGAACGGGGTGCCCATGGTGCCCGCGCCGGAGCCGGGCGACTCCGTATCATTCGCCAATCACGTTCAGCCCATCCTGACCGCGAAGTGCGCGAGCTGTCATCGGACGGGGGCCTTCGCCAACTCCGCGGGTATTGCCATGCTCTTGTCCGCCGGCGACGCCTATGGCTCGCTCGTGAATCGACCCAGCTCGCAGAACGCGGCCCTCACGCTGGTCGTGCCGGGCGATTCGGCAAACAGCCTGCTCTTTCTGAAGGTGAGCCAGGCAAGCCCCCCGGTCGGTTCGCGCATGCCGCTTCTGGCCGCGCCGCTGTCGGACGCCGAGCAGGCGCTGATACGCGACTGGATCGACGACGGGGCGCTGAACAACTGATTACTCTCCCCCTCCATCCCGCCGAGCCATGAATTCAGCGTATGGTGGCGCACACACCCGGGAGTGTTGTAAATATCACACTGAGTGCACGCTCGCCACGAAACGCAGCATCTTTTCGCGGTCCTTGATGCCCGGTTCGCTTTCGACGCCGCTGGAGACATCCACGCCCCAGGGGTGAATGCGGCAGATGCCGGCGGCGACGTTTTCAGGCGTGAGGCCTCCCGCGAGGATGATCGGCGGCGCGCCGTCGAGCGCGCCGGCGCATCGCGCGCCGGCCACGAGGTCCCAGTCGAAGCGCTTGCCGCTGCCGCCGCGCGCCCGCGGGTTGAAGGCGTCGAGAAGGATGCCGCTCACGCCGGCGTCGGCGAAGCGGTGCACGTCGTTGACGAACTCGCGATACCGCACGGCCAGGGCCTTGATGACCCGGACGCCGGGCAGCTGCGCTGCAAGGGCGGGAGACTCATCGCCGTGAAGCTGAATGGTTGAGAACCCCGCCTCGGCGGCGAGGCGGAGCATGGTCGCCGCGCGTGCGTTGACGAAGACACCCACGGCGTCGACGAACGGCGGCAGCACGGAGACGATCTCGCGTGCCTGGCGCGGGGTGACGCGCCTTGGCGAGTCGGCGAAGACGAGGCCGATGGCGTCGGCGCCTGCCTCGGCGGCCGTGACGGCATCTTCGGGTCGGGTGATTCCGCAGATCTTGACGCGGGTCATGCGTGCTCCCGGGCGTGCCGGTGCCGAATCGTCTTTGCATCGGGCGCGGCCCAGCGTACCATGCCGCTTCGTTCAGGGGAACCGAGTCTACAGGACGCACACATGCCCAGGGAATGGGTCATACCGCCGCCGGCCGCAGGCCGGGACGATCTCGCCCGCACGCTTCGGGTCTCGCCGGTGGTGGCGCAGATTCTCTGCAACCGGGGGGTGACCGATGCCGAGACGGCGCGGCAGTTTCTGAAGCCGCAGATCGCCGACATGCTCCCGCCCGAGGCGCTTCCCGCGGCGGTGCGCGCGGCGGAGCGCATCGGGGCGGCGATCGAGGCCGGCTGGAAGATCGTCCTGTTCGGCGACTACGACGTGGACGGCGTGACGGGGGTGTCCATACTTTGGCACTGCCTGACGCTTGCCGGCGCGACACCGCACTTTCACATCCCGCATCGGCTGGAGGAGGGCTATGGCATCAGCGCCGACGCCGTCCACAAACTGGCCGACGAAGGCGCGCGGATGATCGTCACCATCGACTGCGGCATCACGGCCGTCGAGGCGGCCGAGGCGGCGCGGCAGCGCGGAGTGGAACTGATCATCACCGACCATCACGCCGCGCACACCGACGCGGACGGTCGGGTGAGGCTGCCCGACGCCCTGATCGTGCATTCGGCGATCCACGCCGACGGCGACCCGCCCTATCCGAACCCGCATCTGTCCGGGGCGGGTGTCGCCCTGAAGGTCGCGTGGGCCGTGGCCCGGCGAATGTGCGGCGCGAAGAAGGTACGTCCCGAGTTTCGCGATTTTCTCGTTGACGCCGTGGGGCTCGCGGCCATGGGGATCGTCGCCGACGTCGTTCCGCTGGTCGGCGAAAACCGGGTCATCGCGCATCACGGGCTGCTCGGCCTGCCGCGGAGCCGGCTGCATGGCGTGCAGGCGCTTCTCCGCATGGCGGGTGTTTCAGGAAAGAAGCTCGCCGGCTACGACATCGGCTTCAAGCTCGGCCCCCGGCTCAACGCGATCGGTCGGATGGGCCATGCCCGGCTGGCGGTGGACATGCTGACCTGGGCGAGCCCCGCCGAGGCGGGGCGCATCGCCGAACATCTCGACCAGCAGAACCAGGCGCGGCAGACGCTGGAGCGGCGGATCACGGCGGAAGCGGAGCAGATGGTGACCGTGACGGGGCAGGACACCGATGGCGTTCGGGCCATCGTGCTGGCGTCAGAGGGCTGGCACGCAGGGGTGATCGGCATCGTGGCCGGGCGGATCGCCGAGACGTTCGGCAAGCCGGCGGTGCTGATCGCACTGGAGAACGGCACGGGGCAGGGTTCGGCGCGGAGCATTCGCAATTTTCCGCTGAACGAGGCCCTTGGGGCGTGCCGTGAATACCTGCTCACCTATGGCGGACACGCCATGGCCGCCGGGCTGCGCATCGAGGCGGGGCGCGTCGATGCCTTTCGAGAGGCACTCCAGAACCGGGCCGGGGGCATGCTCACGCCACGGGACCTGCGGCCGAAACTGGCGATCGACGACGTGGCGAAGCTGGGCCAGCTCGATGAACCGCTGGTGGAGGACATGGCCCGGCTGGAGCCCTTCGGGGCGGGCAACCCTTCGCCGCTCCTTGCGACGGAGATGCTGGAGCTGGCGGCGGATCCTCGGGCCGTGGGCGCGGGCGAGAAGCATCTCCAGGTTTCGCTGCGCGAGGGGCGACGGCAGTGCAAAGGGATCGCCTTCGGCCAGGCGAGCCTGCGGCCGAAGCTGCTCGATCATCGTCGATGCCGCGTGGCGTTTCGGCCGATCATCAATGAGTGGAACGGCCGGCGTTCGGTCGAGATGCAGATCAGCGATTTTCAGTTTCCCGGCGAATGAGCCAGATTCCCGCCGATCCCGCCGCCAGCGTCGCGCCGCCCGCCGGGCCGGCGGAGCGCATGCGCGACCGATCATGCCTCGCGCTGGTGATCGGGGCGACGCTTGCGATGGGTCTGCCGGACATCGGGCGGGGCGGGCTCGGCTGGTCGGACGCGCCGAATCACGCCTTTGACGGCATCTTCATTTACGAGCTGGCGCGCCAGTGGCCGGTCGACCGGCTGCCGGCCTGGGCCGAGGCGTTCTACCTGCGCTTCCCCGCGATCGGGATCATCGTTTATTACCCGCCGGGGTTCGCGGCGGTTGAGGCCGGCGTCTTCGCGCTGATGGGTGTCAGCATAATGGCATGCCGGATGGCGGTGCTGCTTCATGCCTGCGGGGCCGGCTGCCTGATGTACGTACTCGGGCGGCGCTGGTTTGACCGGCCGACGGGACTCTTCGCAGCGCTGCTGCTGGTGACGTGTCCGCATGGGTTGTGGTGGCTGACCGACGTGATGCTGGAGTGGCCGGCGACGTTCTGGATCCTGGCCGCGGTGTACGCCTATGAACGCGACCGCGAGACGCGGTTGGCGCGGTGGGCGGCCGCGCTGGGGCTGTGCGTCGTGATGGCGTTCATGACCAAGCAGACGGCCGGGTTCATCCTGCCGGTGCTGATCGTGCACGCGTTCATTGCGCCCGCCGCGACGCCCGGCAAAGCCGCGTGGATCGCCGAAAAGCGGCGGTACTTCGCAAGGCCGGCGCTGATCGCGACCCTTCTGGCGGCGGGTCTGGTGATCGGCGGCTATGTGATCTCGACGCGAAAGTACACGGCCCTGCCGGCGCAGCTTCTGCGGCCTTCGCTCGATGTCTCCGGTATGGCCCACTGGCCGGCGGAGATTCTCGGCTGGCCGCTTCTGCCGGTGGCGGTGCTCGGACTCGGGACGTTTGTATTCCGCCCGGACCGGGGGGCGCGCGGGCTTCTGCTCCTGTGGTTCGCGGCGTGGACGGGGTTTTCGATCTCTATTGCGGCGAAGGAGCCGCGATATCTGTTCTTCTCCCTCCCGCCGCTTATGTTCGCGGCGGTGCGGTTCGGGATCGGCGCGGAGGCGAGGCATTCGGACGGCGGGGGGTCGAGACGGCTCACCTGGCGAGACGACCGGCCGCGGCTCGTGCTGCTCGCGGCGCTGGTGGTCGCGCAGGCGGTGCTTTCGAGATGGCACTGGACCGGGCATCTGCCTTCGTACGCCGGGGCCGCGGCGGCGCTGGCCGGCCGGGACGACGCCGACCTGGTCCTCGTGGACGCGGTCCGCGACGGGCAGTTCATCTTTGATGTTTATCAGAATGAGAATGCCCGGCGGCGGATCATTCCCCTGCGGGCCAGCAAGCTGCTCTATGCCCGGGCGGCGCGCGAGAAATACGACTATCAGCAGTTCGTCGACAGTCCGGCAGACATTGTGGCGGTGCTGGATCGGTACGGCATCCGGTACATCGTGATCGAGTCAGCCTATCCGAAGACCCCGTATGCCGACGCGGACCCGCCTCCGCGTAAGATGCTGCGGAAGCTGGTGTCCGGTGACGCGCGGTTTGCGCTCGTGGAGGCGTGGCCGCTGGACTGCGGCGACCCGTCGTGGGACGGCATCGAGCTGCGGCTGTACGAATACATGGCGTGCCCTGCGCGGCGGGACAAGCGAATCCGGCTGTCGATTCCTGCCATGGGACGCGAAGTCGAGTTTGATTTGCCGTGACGGGCGTGCGGCTCGCCGCTTCGCGTTTTCCTGCAAGGGCGTAGAATCCCGACAATGGCGGAATCAGTCTCCGACGCGAGGTTCCCAAACGAGGCGGCGGCGCCGGGTCGCGTACGACATGCGCGGGCCCTTCTCCTCGGTATCGTGATCCTCGCGGCTTTCCTTCGGCTGTGGCGACTGGACTCCGTCCCGCCCGCGATCAATCAGGACGAGGCGGTGCACGCGTACGACGCGTGGAGCCTGGCGAAGACAGGGCGTGATCACGACGGGGCCTCCTGGCCGATTTTTTTCAAGGCTTTTGGCGATTATCACCCCGCGCCGTTCGTGTATCTGCTGGTGCCGTTCCAGGCGCTGATGGGCCTGGGGGTGTGGAGTGCGCGGCTGCCCGGCGCGCTGGTGGGGACTGCGGCGGCGCCGCTGGCGTACCTGCTCCTTCGCCGGCGCTACGGCGAGCGGGCGGCGCTGATCGCGGCCCTGTTCATGGCGATTTCGCCGTGGCAATTGCACATCAGCCGCATGGCCTTCGAAGCTGGCGCGTGTCCCACCCTGATTCTGGGCGGCCTTGCAACCCTGTATGCCGCCGCGCGCCGGCGGGATGATGCCACCGGTTCGGCATCAGAGCCGGTCCGGCTGATGCTTGCGGTGCTCTCGGGCGCGGTATTCGGTCTGACAGCGTGGACCTATCATGCGATGCGGGTCTTCGTGCCCCTGTTCCTTTTGGGGCTGGCTCTGGTACATCGGCAGGCCGTGTTGCGCCGAATTCAGACGCCGGAGGGCCGCATGCTGTCGGCGGTCTGGTTGGGCGGCGCGTTGATCGGTCTTGCGCCCTTTTTTGCGGCGTGGGCGATCGCGCCGGCCCAAGTGTGGGCGCGGGCCAGCGCGGTGTCGGTGCTTGAATCACCGGAGGGCGTTTCCGACGTTCTGCGCAACTATTTTGAGAACCTCTCGCCCTTGTTTCTTTTCCTCCAGGGTGACGACTCGATCGTTCAATCGGTGCCGGGCTGCGGTCAGCTTCTTCTGTCTGCAATGCTGTTTGTGCCTCTCGGAGTCTGGCGGGCGCTTCGATCGTGGAGGACCGATCCGTTCGGACTTCTGCTTATTATCTGGGCGCTTGCCGGACCGGTCCCGGCGGCGCTGGCCGAGTGGCCATCCGGGCATAGTCTGCGGAGCATCGGCGGCGCGCCGGCCTTCGAGCTGCTTTCCGCCCTGGGCCTGATCACGCTTGTCTCAGCCGCCGCGGCTCGATCGCGGCGCGCGGCGCGCGGGAGTATTGTCTTTTGTGCGATAGTCGTGACACTCAGCAGCGGCATTTTTCTGCGGAGATTTTTCGTGGATTATCCCGTCCGAGCCGCCGCGGTTTTCCAAAGCGAATGGCCCCCCGTCTTCGCCGAGGTCGCGGCCCGGCGGAAGGATTACGACATTGTCGTGCTCAGCACCGTGAACACCAATCAGCTCGGGCTGTTGTATCTATTCTGGACGAAGATGGACCCCGCCGCGTACCTGGCCTCGGATCACGACATCGAGCCGGCCGGCACGATCGAGCGGATAATTCGAATCGACAACGTCGTCTTTCGGCCGAGCGTCGTGCTTGAAATCATGGCGCCCCGGATGCCGCCCGACTATCGCATCCTGGTCGCGGAGCGCCCGGAAGTGGCCGTGCCGGGCACAATCCTGCGAGAGTTTAATTTCCCCAACGGAGAGAAAGCGGTGATCCTCTACGAGCTGCGCGCGGAAGATATTCCCATCGTGACTTCGCCGGACCCGGTCGCGCCGGGGGGGCCGGGCGGCGATTGACGTGCGCCTTCGCCTAGGGCGACGGCTCGACCTTGCACGGGGCAAGAAGCTCCGCGATCCGCCGGGCACGATAGTCAAAGATCTCGCGGAGCTGCGGGGCGACCAGAAACCTGCGCACGAGTGCGCCGCCCGGCACGGCGTACTGAACGCGGTCGCGAACGCGCGTCCCGCCGCGATCGGGGGCAAAGGTGTGTTCGTGAATCCAGATGCGGTACGGGCCGCGGCGCTGTTCGTCGACGAAGCGATGCGGCGGCTCCCAGGCGGTGATCTCGCTCTGCCAGCGGATGGGAATGCCGCGGAGGCGGAGCTTGTAGTCGATCAGTCGGCCGACGCGCATGTCGATGGGGGGCGGCGTCAGGATGGAAAAGCGCAGCCACGGCGGGGTAATCGCCTCGAGGTTCATCGCGTCGGCGAAGAACGCGAAGACCTCGTCGATCGGGCGCTCGAGCCATTGATCCGTCGCGAGCGTGTAGAGGGTTCCATTTTTCATTTGGCGCGTGCCGTCTAATCCCAGGCGTGCTTCATGGCCTTCGACAGCTCTTCGGCGGCGTTTTCGGGGTATTCGTGCCCGACGCCGGCGTATTCCTTCACGGTGACGTCGCAATCCATTTTCCTGAAGAACTTTTCGGCGACGCGGGCGGACTCGAGGACTTCCTCCTCATCTTCTTCGCCGTGCATGATGACGACCACCAGATCGGAGAGGTCTTCGCCGTCCGCTTCGGCTTCCAGGGACTTGTCGAAGTGTCCGCCGATGGCGATGAGAGCCGTAAAGAGGTCCGGGTTTCGCACCGCCAGGCCGAAGGCCGCCCAGGCGCCCTGCGAGAATCCGGCCACCGCCACCCGGTCCTCGTCGACCTTGTACTGATCCATGACCGACTCAACGGCCTCCAGGACGTTGTGCTCGACGAGATCGAGGTCCGTATCCCAGCGATAGTGCCCGTCGGGGAGGCGGTAGGTTCCCTGTGGTGTCAGTAGAATTGCGCCCAGCTTGTCGGCGACGGGCTGCCAGCGGGCGGCGGTTTCATTCATGTCGCCGCCCCAGGGATGAAGCACGACCAGCAGCGGCGCGGCTTTGGCCTTGTTGTATTTCTTCGGCAGGGTCACCTTGGTCTGGGGCTCGACGCGCGTCGCGCCGCCCGACGCGCGGGCCTTGCCAAGTATCTTCTTGTACCGCGGGTCGTCGCGGATGAAGTCGAGGTCGCCGTCGCCCTCGATCTGCGCGGCCATGTCGGTTGCGAAGGAGCCGGCGGCTACCGAAGCCTCGAGATAATCGAGGGCCTTTTCCTTTTCCTTGAGGAGCGAGTGCATGCAGGCGAGGTTGTACTTCGTGAGGGCGAGGGCCGCCGGGTTCTCCGCCTTCTCGGCGTGGTCATGGGCCTCCTGCGCCAGCTTGAGAGCTTCCTTGTAGTTTTTCTTGTCCGCCGCAGCGATCATCTTTTCGGTGAGCGCCTGGATCTTCTGCCGGTGCTCGGCGGGGGTCAGGCCATTGTCACTCGCCGCGGGTTTCGGCTTCTCGCCGGTTTGCGGCGTGCGGGCCTTGTCCGGGCTGCCGGAGATGTCCTCGCGGATGCGGCGGACGATTCCGCGAAAGCGGTCTTCGCCCCAGATGACGCGGAAGTCCGCATCGCTCTGAAGGTGGTCCGCGTCGCGATAGCCGCCGGCGACCGCCTTTTCGAGCCATTCGTAGGCTTTGTCCTTCTTGCCCATCAGGCAATGCAGACAGGCGATGTTGTACATCGTGTCGGCGCTGTCGGGCCGCAGCGCGTGCATCTTCTCGGCGGTCGTGAGGGCGGCCTCGTAGTTCGCCGCGCCGTACTCCCTGCGAAGTTGCCGCTCGAGCTTTTGAAATTCTCGCGGATCGTCCTCGGCGCGGGCGGCGGAGGGGAGAATCAGGACCGCGGCGGCGGCCAGGATAAGGAGCGAGACGATTTTCCGAACGCTGGGTCGAGGAAATGTGCGGGTCATGGGTTCCTCCGATTTGGCAACACACACTCGGAAGCAGGGCAGGTCGAAGCCGGCCGGCAGATTATAGATTCCGGGGCCCGGCCGGTTGCCCCCCGGGTCGGCCCCGAGGCGGCCGATCACGGCTGCCGGGCGGCTTTCCGAGCCCGATCGCCGCGGGTAGGATATTGCATATACGACCTTCCCTCGCGCCCGTAGCTCAGTTGGACAGAGCATCGGATTTCTAATCCGGCGGTCGCAGGTTCGAGTCCTGCCGGGCGCGTGTTGGTAATCTCACATTTTTGGGAAGTCGCGACCGGCCATTTCGGCCGAATCGGGGTCTGCTGCCCGATACGGTACCCACCCAGAACGGGGGCAATTTCCCAATCCGTCGGCCCGCTTTTTACCCAGGCGGCTCGTTTTTGGGCGATAATTATATAAATGCCAGATACTTACAATAATCGCATATTTTATGTCTCAAACCATGCACGTTACTTGCAGGTTGTGCGTGAACGTGCCGGAGATTTGTCGCTCAAGAATCGTGGCAGATTCCGGTCGGCGGCGTGTACTCCCAGTGACCGGACCGACATCGAAAGATGCGGCCAGTCAGGGAGACGTGCCATGTTGCGAGACCTGCTGAAAATGAACCGAGCCGCGAAGAACAATGCAGCCGCCGCCGACAGCCTGCTTTCGGCGTGGGAGATCGTGGCCGGGCCGGATCGGCTGACGATCCGTCCGACCGGTTCGGAGCTGAGCCAGCAGGACCTGTGCATTCTGGCCGCACGGCTCGAGGCGCTGGGAGTTTCGGCTCGGGAAGAGATCGAGTTTGACCTGTCCGGCGTGGAGCGGATCGGGCCGCAGTGGACCGTGGTTCTGGCCACGCTGGTACATATCTCCCGCCGGGTGGCGGCGACCTGCCGGCTCACGGGCCTGCACGGCCAGCCTGCCGCGGCGGTCGATCTGTATCGCAAGAGCGCGTCGCTGATGCGTCTGGTGGCATCGGCACGAAACGCCGCCTGAGGGCCGAATCAGATTTTTGAATACCTGCCGGGCCGTGAGTGTCAGTATAACGGCATCATCGGCACGGCGCACGCTATCCGGTGGGAATGGACTCCCGCGGCGAAATCGGTCGCGCGCCCGGCCCTGCCGCGGGCGGCGCCGCATAGACCCCTTCCACTCGCTCTTGCCATGCCCGCCGCCGGGCGGGCATGGCATCCTCACCTCTCTTGTGAGATCATGATTCGTTGATTCGGCCCGCGAACGTCACTTCGGCAAAGACTCCGCGCCGGGCCGGCCGGGATTTGCCCTCGCATGCGGGGTCCGTTATACCTAGCGCGCTTATCGGGAGGAGTGACGTTCGACGGACCGCGAGAGGGTGCAGGATTGTCCGGCGCGACATCAGCAAATGAAGAGAGCGGTGCGTCGCCCGGAGCGTCCCCCAGTCGTCCCCAGGGTTTCCGGCTTCGGCGCGGGCGCAACTGGTTCTTCGTAGGACTGACGTACGCCTCGTATTATTTCAATCGATACAACCTTTCCATCGCCAGCAAGACCTTCTGCGATACCTTTGGGTTTAACAATCAACAATACGGCCTGATCAATACCGGGCGCAACTGGAGCTACGCGGTCGGTCAGTTCTGGAACGGCCTGTTGGCGGACCGGATCGGCGGCCGGATGTCGATGGCCATCGGCGGCTATGGCACGGCACTGCTAAATGTTCTGTTCGGACTGGGCTGGTATTACAAGGCGCTGGGGCCGGTCTTCGGAACGCTGGCGTGGTTTGTCGCCATACGCTCGATTGACGGCTACATCCAGGCCTTCGGCGCGCCGGGCATGGTGAAGATGAACACGGCATGGTTCGCGCGCGCGGAGCGCGGCCGTTTCGCAGGCATCTTCGGGATGATGATCAACCTGGGCCGGTTCATCAACAACACCGTGACGCCCTTTCTGCTCGCGGGATTCACGATTTGGAGCTACCGGCTGCCGCCGGGGCATTGGCAGTTCGCCTTTTTTGTGCCCGCCGTTTTCATCACGATCGTGACAAGCGTGATGCTGCTCATGGTGAAGAACACGCCCGAAGAGGCGGGCTACGCGGGGGCGGTTCCATTGGAGGCGATCGACGGCGAGGGAAGCGGCACACTTCCGCTGGGCTATGTGTTCAAGACGATCATGAGCAAGCCGATGGTGTGGCTGACGGCCTGGGCCTATTTCTGCACCGGTGTCGTGCGGTACGGCGTAGACGACTGGTTTCCCAAGTATTTTCAGGAAGTTCAGCACGTCTCACTGAAGTCCGCGGCCTTTCAGTGGACGGCCTTCCTCATCCCGGCCGTGGCGACGCTGGGCTCCATTGCGTCCGGTTACGTTTCGGACCTGATGTTCAAGGGGCGCCGCGCGCCGGTGGCTGCGACGCTCTACTTCGTTGAAACGCTGATCATTCTCATCGGTGCCCAGGCGACGAGCCTGTGGGGCGTGTGCGCCTCGCTCATCGTCATTTCCTTCACATGCAACGCGACGCACTCGATCTTGGGCACGGCGGCCGCCATGGACCTCGGCGGACGCAAGATGGCCGGCTTTGCAGCGGGGGTCATCGATTCATGGCAGTACATCGGCGCGGGGCTTGCCGGTGTCGGAATCGGGACACTCATCGACAAGTTCGGCTGGGGCGCCTGGCTTTACAGCATGGCGGGATTTGGAATCATAGGCGGCATCCTGATGTTGATCATGATGCGTGTCGAACCCGTTGGGACGCTGGTCCCGCACGCTCCGGTGCTCGGCAAGGTCGCCGGGAAGCCATGACTGCGCGGGTCGCGCCCGAGGGCCGCACTCCGCGACCCTCGCGGCTGCCTACTCCTTCGGCAGGGCCGGTATCACCACCAGTTCACCGTTCTTGATGCGCACAAGGATACACCCGTCGTCGGCGGTGCTGAAATAGGCGCGCGGGAGGACCAGTTCCTCAACGCCGCCGGCGCCTGCCGATCGCCGCCGGGCCGTGGAACGGATCGCCGCGCCCGGGTTCACCGCCTCGATAAACTCCTTCGTGTTGGGGACGACGCTGCCGTGATGCGGCAGGGCGAGAACGTCGGCATGTAACAACAGGTTCGCCTCTTTGCCGGCCGGCCGCGACGCGATCGCCGCGGCTTCGTCGGCACCGGACAAGAGCCCGGCAATGCCCGCTTCGGCGATGTCCCCGGGCAGAAGCACCGAGCGGCCCTCGAAGCTCAGCCGGAGCACGGTCGACGCGTCGTTGTCGGCGAAAAATGTCTGCCGCCTCGACGAAGGCGGCCAGAGGACCTCAAGGCGGACCGGCTCGTATTCATTCCTCATCGCCGGCGCGTGGATTGTCTCGACGGGAATGCCGCGGGCGCGGATGCCTTCGAGGAACGCGCGGGCAGCGGGCTCATCCGCCGCGAAATGCTCGAAGTGATCGTTGACCAGAACACGGCCGATTTGCACCCGATGGGCGAGGTGCTCAATCGCGCTGAAGTGGTCGAAGTCGGTGTGCGAGACGAACACCGCGTCGACGCGGCGAATCCCGCGGTAGCGAAGGAAATTCTCCGCCACGGGACCGGCGTCGAAGCCCGAGCGCGTGCCGAAGTCGTAAATGATCGTTTGCCCGTCGGGCAGCTCGATCACCGTCCCGGTTCCATTGCCGACGGCCAGCATCCACACGCACAGCGCGCCGCGGTCGGCTCGTACCCAGCGCGGAGGAACCAGCCACCACAGGACAAGAACGAGGGCGATGATCTTGAATCCGTGCCTCCGCCTCGCGGCGATCCACTTCGGTCGATAGCACCAGACGGCCAGCGCCCCATAGCAGGCCACGACCCACGCGAGCGAAGGCGCGCGGCCATCGACTACGCTCCCCGGCAGTTGCGCCAGCCGCTCGACACAGCCGGTGAGCAGGTCAATCGACACGCGGGCCGGCGGACCGAATACGACTCCGCTTGACGGGAGCAGGAGCCCGGCGAGGACACTGAGATAGCCGATCCACGTCGCCGGCAGGGCGATGGCGGACGCGACAAAGGTCCCGAGCCAGCCCCACGGCATGAAAGCCCCGAAGAAATAACACCCAAGCGGCGCGGTGAGGAGCCACTCGGCGAGCGAAAGCGCGAAGAGCTGCGCCGCCCCCACGCCGGCCCAGCGCAGCGCCATGGCCGACTTGCCGGCCTCCGGTCGGTCGGCTTCGATCAGGCGCAGGCCGTACGGTGCGGCGCCGAAGGCCCGAGCCGCGCGGTACAGGTTCAGGCGGCCGAGCGCCTCTGAGATTGCCTCGGCAACGCGCGGGCAGAAGTGCAACAGCCCGAGCGTGGCGAGATAGGTAAGCTGGAAGCCCGCCGAAAAGAGGTCTCCGGGGCGGATGAGCAGGACGATCACGACGGAAACCGCTAGGGCGTTCATCGAGCCGTACCGCCCGCGGAAGAAGGCCGCGCCGCAGGCGACAACGCCGACGATTCCGGCCCGGAGTATCGACGGCTGCGGCTCGGTCAGGAGCACATAGGAGACGATGAGCGCCGCCACGAAGAGCGCCGTGAGGCGGTAGTGTATGCCCGCTGCGCGCGCGATGATCCACCCGACCAGGGCGAGCCAGGCGACCTGCATGCCGCTGGCGGCAAGCAGGTGGGCGTTTCCGGTACGGAGAAATGCCTCATTCATGGCACGCGAAACGGCGCTGCGCTCGCCCAGCACCATGGCCGAGAGGACGCCTGCGCCGGGGTCGTCGTCTTCAAAGCCAGGCTCAATGAGATAGCCGCGAAGCCGCGTGCGCGCATCGGCAATGAGTCGCCGCCAGCCGCCCGCGTCGGTCGCGTCGATGGCTCGGATCGATTCGCCATGATCGGTGCGGAGCGTTGCTCGGATGCCCGAGCGGCGTTGATGGGCGGCCCAGTCCATCTCGCCCGGATTGCGGGGCGGACTCGGCGCGGCCAGCCGTCCGGTGACTTCCACGATGTCACCCACGCGCAGGCCCAGCTTCGGCGTTCGGGCGAGGACGGCGACTCTGCCGGACATGGGAATCTCGTCATCGCCGACCATCGCCCGGACTTCGAGGACGAAGGTCGTGCGCGGCGCGACGGGGTAGGGGCGCCGCACGGCGGGGTCGGGCTCGCGCGTGACCGGCGGCGTGATGATCTGTCCGCGGACCTTCACGATCGGCGCTTCCAGTCTTTCTGTCGAATCGGTGGAATGCGATAGAAACCGCGCCACGTGATCCGGGGGCAGCCATCGCTCGGCGAGCGCGTGTCGCGCGGCGCCCATTCCGGCGGCGGCCACGCCCAGCGCCGCCCAGCCGGCGTGCAGGCGGCCGCGCGTCTGGATCATCGCCGCCGCCCAGGCGACGACCACGGCCGCCGAGAGCGCGATCGGCATTTGGATATGCGCGTCGATAAGGATTCCCGCCATCATGCCCAGTGCGATCGGCAGCATCGGCGCCGGCGGCCGTGTCCGCGGCTCGGGTATCGGGCGGCCCGGCTGAAGATCGACAAGGTTCATCCGTGAATCAGGGGCCAGAGGGCGCGATAGACGGCGAGAAAGACGAGTTGGGCGACCTGGGCTGCGGCGTAGAGGCTCTGGCGCGTCTGGCCGCCGCCCCGGCGTGCCATGACGACGGCAGCGAGATAGGTGATTCCAAAGACGATCAGCCCGGCGATGACGCCGAGCAGGAGGTTTCCGTCGCGGGCGAAATAGACCGCCGACAGGGCCAGCGGCAGGATCGCGCTGTAGAGGAGCAGGCTGGGGCGCACGTTCGCGCAGAGGGCCACTGTCTCGGCATCGGCGTTGCGGCTTGTGCGCCCGATGCAGGCCGCGGCGAGAAGGCCCCAGCGTCCCCAGATGGGCGCGAGCAGGAGCGGGCGGTATACCGGCGCCGGATAAAGAAAGTTGAAATGCCGCCGCCAGCCCATCGTCGGCCACCACGGGTTCACCACCGGGATGCTCGCAATGAGGATCCACTGTCCGAGGACCACCAGCACGAGGGCCAGTGTCGCCGACGGTGACAAGGGCGCGGCCGGGTCCAGTCGCTCGGTGACGGGCCGATTTCCACCGAGCACGTGAATCGTCCGCACCAGGCCGAGGATCAGGAGGACCCCCGTAAAAAGGCTTTCCAGGAGAACGATGGCCAGCGAGGGAATCAGGCGGAGCCCGCCGGTCTCGCCGTAGACCCGCCACGTCATGCGGAAAAGACCTGCCCAGGCAAGCCCGATGACGAGCCCGATCGGGACGATCCATCTGGGTGCGCCGGCGTACAGGTGTGCGGGCAGCGTCGATCCGAGGGAGCGAACCGGCAGGATGTATCGAATGGCGGCGACCAGCCCCTGCCAGGGTGAAGACCGCGGGCCGCGCTCGTTTTCAGTGTCGCCGGCGGTGTGTCCCGCCGCGCCGGCAGGCGCCGCGACGCTTGAACTGAAGGCGGCGTCGCGCTTCGTCGATGTGCCTTGGGTGCTCATGAAACGCCCGCTGGTCCGGCCGGACCGATTCGAACCGCGCCGAGGGCCGGTGGCCGCCCGCCCACGCGATTCGATGCCGCCGAGATTGTATACGAGTAAATGGGCGGCTACGATACGTATGGCGAGCCGCCGCCCGCTGGCACGACGCGGGCGCCGGTAACCAGCCCGTGTCGCATCCGGAGCGACCCGCATCACCGGCCGGCCCCAAGGGAGTCTTCACGCGGATGAAACGGCGGACATCAGCCCATTGCAGGCTGCCGCGCTTTCGGGCGGGGGCGGCTCTGCGCGCACGACGCGCGGGCTGCTGGGCGCTGGCGATCGTGTGGGGGCTTCTGGCGGCGCAACGGGCGGCCGCGTTTCAGGATCTCCGACAGCTCATCCAGCGCGCGCAGGAGCGCGCGGACCCGCGCAGCCCGCTCAACGAGTATCGGCTCAATCCCATCACGGACCGTGACGCGGAGCGCTGGCTCGACCGTGCCAAAGAGGCGGCCGAGCGCCAGGACTGGAAGCTCGCGGCCGACACGCTTTCGCGCGTGATTGTCGATTACGGCGATCGGACGGTTTCGCCGGACCAGGGCAGAGTGTTCCTCTCCGCGGCGAAGGCGGCGCGCGAGCAGCTCATGGACTGGTCCGACGAGGGAATCGCGGCGTACCGGCTCCTTTACGACGCCGAGGCGGCGCGGCTTCTGGAACAGGGGCGGTCGGCGCACGATCTGGGCGCGCTGCGGCAGGTCGCCCGCGCGTATCCGATGACGACGTCCGCGCCGGAGGCGATGGACCTACTGGCGAGCCGGCTCCTCGACGAGGGCAGCGGCGGAGAGGCGGCCGAAATCCTGACCGAGTTGCAGGCCCTCCCGCACGCGCGGGTTCCCCAGGGGCGGATTCTTTCCCGCCTCGCCGTCGCGTACGCGCTCATGCTTCAGCGCGACAAGGCGGCAAGCGCCCTGGACCGGCTGCGCGAAGTAGGTGCCGGCGACGCGGGAGTCGTGCCATCGGAATGGCAGTCCCGCGTTGATGCGATCGAGCGGTTCCTTTCGGCGCAGGGCGGCGGTGCGGCCGGCGCAGCCCCCGCCTCGCGCGACTGGCCGCAGTTGCTCGGCCCCTCCTACGCCGGCGGGCGCATGCCGGTCACGCGGCCGGCCGTGACGCCCGACGACATCTGGCGTCAGACCCTGCCGGGCACCGAGCGGCTCGACCTTTCGGCGGTGGTGCACCTGATCCGCACGACGGGGCGCACGCCCGTCTGGCAGTGCGTCAGCGACGGCAAGGCGCTGTTCACGAGTACGCCGGAGGGTATCGAGGCCCGCGATCTCGGAACGTTTGATCTCCTGTGGCGGTCGGTTGCGAAGGCCCAGCCGCGCGATCCCGCGGTCACGCAGTTTCGCGTGATGACGGGGCTGAATGAGTCGGACAACGCCGAGCGGTTGGACGCGCTTTCGACGATGACACTCTTTCACGAGTATCGCGGGGCGGTGTCATGCGCCCACGGGCTGGTGTTCTGCATCGAGCAGTTCGGCACGGCAAACGAGCGCTTCCCCACGAAGGCCGGCGTCGTCGATCCCAACGACGCGATGTTCATGAACGCGCAGGGCGAGCCCAACTCGCTCCGGGCCTTCGAAGCGGATACGGGCCGCGCGGTCTGGACGCGCGGCCGCGGCGGCCCGCCCGACGACGAGCTGCGCTTCGTGCACTTTTATTCCACTCCCGTGGCCTGCGGGCCGCACCTGCTCGCTCCCTACCAGGCAGGAGGAGATCTGAATCTCGCCGTCCTGACTCCGGACGGAAAGCTCGCGCGCCGCGTCCTTCTGGGCAGCGGCCGACCGGGGATTTACCCGATCAACTGCGTGCTTCAGCCGACGGTGCATGAAGGCACGGTCTATGTGCCGACCGGCGCCGGACTGCTGATTGCCCTCAGCGCTCACGACTACTCGCTGCGCTGGCTGGCCAGCTACGAGCGAGCGATGCTCCAGCGGCGCAACGAGCCATCGGAGAACGCCCCTTGGGTCGGTGCGACCCGGTCCTATTCCCAGCCCGACGAATGGCTCAGCACGCCGCCGGTGGTGGTGGCGGGCCTTGTGATCGTCGCGCCGCCCGACGGTGATCGCATTCTGGCGTTCGATCGCCAGACGGGCGAGCAGCGATGGAGCTATCCGCGCGGCCGTCTGCGGTACATCGTCGGCGCCGACTCCCGATCAGTGATTCTCGCGGGCGACAAGGTCCTGGCTCTCGACGCCGCGACCGGTGCGGCTCGATGGACGAGCGAAGCCGCCGTTCCGACCGGCCGGCCTGCGTACTGCGGGAACGAGATCCTCGTGCCGACGGTGGAAGGTCTTGTTCGCCTGAGCGCGGAAACCGGCGCGGAGACGGGGCCGCTGCTCGTTTCGCGCGAGCCGATGGGAAATCTGCTGGCCCTCGACGGGGCGGTCTATGGCGTCACGGCGACAAGCATCACCAAGTACCCCGACGTCGAGCAATCGCGCCGCGCCGCGGAAGAGGCCCTGGCGCGAAACCCCGACGACTGGCGGGCCATGCTCCGTCTGGCCTGGCTTGGCACGATCCAGCGCAAGTGGGAAGCGTCGCTCGATCTTCTTGACCGCGCGGAGAAGCTGCTCAGCGCCGACCGCAACGGCGACGTCATCGGGCGTCTCGCCCACCAGCGCGTTGAGATTCTGCTCTCGATGGCCGAAGAGGCCGACCCGGCCGATCGCGAACCGATCCTGCGCAGGGCCTTGGAGGGCGCGCGGCGGGGCGATGACCAGATTCGCGCCGGGTTGGCCATGATCGATCTCCTGATCGAGCGCGGCGATCGGACACAGGCGCTCGAGCGGATCCTGTCTCTATTGGCAGAGCGAGGCGACGAACCCATCACGCTAGAGAGTCAACTGACTGCACGGACGACGATCGCCCTTCGTGAGCGGCTGGGGCGCATACGCCAGGCCGCCGGCGAGGACGCCGTTGAGATCGTTCAGTCGGCCGAGCACGCAGTTGCGACGGCGCTGGACGAAGGACGGTTCGACGCGCTCGTTCGGCTGGCCGACGGGCTGCGGCTTTCGGAGCCGCCGGCGGAAGCCGGAGCGGCCGCCGATCCGCTGGCCGAGCCGGCCGCGCGGCTCGATGTGCGGATGGGCCGGATCGCCGCGGACGGCCACGACCCCGAGTCGGCGGCATTCTACTGGGAGCGCGCCGCCGCCCGGTTGCCGGGAAGCGCCGCGGCGTGCGAGGCCCTTTGCAGTCTGGCGGTGCTGTACGCGAAGCCCGACCCCGGCGTGGCGGCATCGCCGGTGGACGCCGCGCGCGTGCTGAACGAGTTGGCGGAGGATCACGCGTCGATGCCGATCCCGGCGGCTCTCGCGTCGATCGTCAATGGTGACACTGTATCGGCACTGGCCGAACAGCTGCGCGGCGCTCTGCCGCCCGGGGCGACGTCGGCGCGGCCGTCGCTTCCGCGCATCCTGCGGGGCACGACACGGCTGGAGATGGTGGCCGCCGACGAAGTGCCGACGAGCATCGGCCTGCGCGACACGGTTTCGTTTTACGATCCGGCCGCGCCGCCGGACATCTTCGCTGACGTGGTGCCGGTCCTGAAGCTCAGCCAGGTCATGGGCCTGCGAACGCGCCCTGACGCCTCCGAATTGGCCGCGTGGATGATCGATCTGGGACCGATCGTCGAGGACCAGGTTTCCGTGTTGCGCGACTGGGACACACTGAACACGCGGCACGCGGCCATGGCGGGGCGCATCGCCGTTCTGGCCGCCGGCTCGCGCATCACAGCCGTGGGAATGCTGACCGGCCGCATGATGTGGCCCGGCATCGTGCTGGACGTCCTCGAAGACGATCTGCCCGAGCCGCCGGTGGTGTACGTGGACGGCATGGTGATCGCCGCGCCGAACGCGACCAGCCTTGTCGCCATTCCGGCGCGGCAGGACGGCCGCCCCGCGTGGGAGCGCCAGTTTCCCGGCAGGCCCATCGGAAGTCTCGCGGTCGTGGCGGGTCAGCTCGGTGTCACTGACGTGCCGGGCGAGACCATGACCGTTCTCGATCCACACAGCGGCCGGGTGCGCCGGCAGTATAGCCTGCGCGTTCCGGCGGTGCGGCGCGCCCGCGAGATCCAGGTGGACAAGGCCCTCAAGGAAATCATCGAGGTCGCCAAGGGCAACCTGACCGCGGATGATCTGGAAAAGGTCGCCGAGTCCGATGCCCCGCAGGTGGCCATGACCGCGAACGTCGTGTGCCGGGTCGGCCAGACGCGCGTCGTGGGACGCGACGCCGCGACCGGGCGTCCGATCTGGACGCTGCCGATGGCCGGGCTGGTCAGTGCCGTGATGAAGCTCAGCGACCGTCACTTCGGCGTGTGCCACGGCCGCAGTCGCCTTGCCGTGGTCGACGCGGCGACGGGGCAGATCGTGAAGGATATCAACGCGAAGGACCTGGAGGTCCCGCCTCTCGATGCCGTCGTGGAAGGCCCGCCGGCGTCGCTGCCGCACGGCGGCGATCGACTGCTGATTTTCGCGCGCTCGACGGGCGATCCGCCGCAGTACGTTCTGGCCTCGTATCCGCTAAAGGACGGCGACCCGTCGTGGCGCCAGGAGCTAGGTCCCCTGGCCACGATCAGCCGGCGCATGCTGCGCGCGTCCCGCGATTACATCGCCGTTGTCATGTACGAACTCAAGCCCGACAACCAGCAGCGCCTTCAGGTGCAGGCCCGCGCGTGGTGGGCGCGGAGCGCGCCCGTGCTTTCTTCGGCGCGGCTTTTCGTCTTCGACAAGGCGGGTGAGAAGCGGTTGATCGAGAGCCCCTTCCCCTTCAATCTCGGGCGGCGCCCCGACGACCGTTACTTCTCCGGGCTGCTTTCGGACATCATCGTGCTCGACGAGCGGATCATTGCGGTCGGACCCGATGGCTACTATGTTCTACAGGCCGCCGAGCAGCAGGCCGCCGTGGACCCGACGCCCGGACGGGTGCGGTCGATCTTTCCGGGGGCACGGCAGTGGGAGGAGACGCCGTAATGACGGTCGTACCGGGTCGACAGGGAAGCAGGATCGCGGCGCTGGCGCTGTCGACACTGACGGCGTTCGCCGGCGCGCCGCGGGCCCAAGGCCAGCCACCTCCGAAGTATCCTCCGCTTGTTGACCAGAAGACCCAGGCGGCAATCGACAAGGGTTTGAAGTATCTCGCTTCGCGGCAGAGCTCCGACGGGTCGTTCCGCGAGCAGGGCGGCATGGGCAGCTACCCAGTGGCGATGAGCGCGTTGGCCGGCATCGCCCTGATGGGCAGCGGCAGCAGCTCGACCCAGGGCCCCTACGCACCGCAGGTCCGCAAGACCGTGAACTACATCGTTCGATCGTCGCAGCGCGACGGACTGTTTACCCGCGCCGGCGAGGAAGAATCGCGCTCGATGTACGGGCACGGCTTCTCCATGCTCTTTCTGGCGGAGGCGCTTGGCACAGAGGAAGACCCCGAACGGATGGAGCAGATTCGCTTCGCCCTTCAGCAGGGGGTCCGGCTCATTGCCAAGAGCCAGAGCAAGCTGGGAGGCTGGCTCTACACGCCTGACATGAACGGCGACGAAGGCTCCGTGACCATCACGCAGGTTCAGGCCCTGCGCGCGGCGCGGAACGCCGGCATCGCCGTCCCGAAGCGCGTGATCGACAACGCCATGAAGTATCTCGAGATGTCGGTGCAGCCCGACGGGGGCATCGCCTATCGCGTCGGCATGACGGGCTCGCGACCGCCGATCACCGCCGCGGCGGTGGCGTGCTGGTTCAACGCCGGGGAGTACGACAATCCCATGGCGCTCAACGCCCTGAGGTTCTGCAAGAAGAATATCGGCTTCGGTCCCGGCGGCGAGGGGACCTGGGGCCACTGGTATTACGCACACATGTACCTGGCCCAGGTGATGTACCTGGCCGGCGACAAGGAATGGAAGGACTACTTCCCCAAGATCCGCGATCGACTGCTCGCGGCGCAGGAGCCCGACGGCGGATGGCAGGGTGACTCGGTCGGCAAAATCTACGGCACGTCCATCGCCCTGATTATACTGCAATTGCCGTATAACAATCTGCCGATCATGCAGCGGTGACCGGCCGCCTCGCCGCGCCCGCGCGGAAGCGGGCCCGCGCCGCCGCACACGCCAGCTCGTGCCGGGGGTTTGTTCCGCTCCAGAAAGGAATTCGCATGACCGAGATGACCAACCCGCCGCCGCCCGGCGCTGACGACCTTGCGGCCGCCCAGAAGCTTCGCGATGGGTACAAGCGCATTCGTGCGGAACTCTCCCGGATCATCGTCGGACAGGACGCCGTGATCGAGGAGCTTCTCATCGCGCTCTTTGCGGGCGGACACTGCATCCTCGAGGGCGTGCCCGGCCTGGCCAAGACGCTCATGATCTCCAGCCTGGCGCGGTGCCTCTCGCTCTCTTTCAACCGCATCCAGTTCACGCCCGACCTGATGCCCAGCGACATCACCGGCACCGAGGTGATTGCCGAGGATAAGTCCACCGGCAATCGGGCATTCAAGTTTCTCCCGGGTCCGGTGTTTGCGAACATCATCCTCGCCGACGAAATCAATCGAACGCCGCCGAAGACGCAGGCGGCGATGCTGGAGTCGATGCAGGAACGGCAGGTGACGGTCGGCGGCGTGCGCCACGCGCTGGAGGCGCCGTTTTTCGTGCTCGCGACGCAGAACCCGATCGAGCAGGAGGGCACCTATCCGCTGCCTGAGGCGCAACAGGATCGGTTCATGTTCAAGATTTTCATCGGCTATCCCGGCTACGACGAGGAGCTGGAGATCGCCACGCGCACGACGACCGAAGTCGACGCGAAGGTCGACACGGTGCTCAGCGCCGCGGAAATTCTGGAACTTCAGCGCCTTGTGCGGCGCGTACCGGCCGCGCCGCCGGTCATCAAGTACGCCCTCGACCTCGTTCGGAAGACGCGCCCCTCCGACGCCGCCGCGCCGGAGATCGTGCGGAAGCACGTCGCCTGGGGCGCCGGTCCGCGCGCGGTGCAGTTCCTGATCCTCGGGGCGAAGGCTCGCGCGGTGCTTCGCGGAAACTACCACGTCTCGACGGAGGATATCCGCGCCCTGGCGCCCGCGGTCCTGCGGCACCGGGTCATCACCAACTTTGCCGCGCAGGCCGAAGGCTATTCGTCGGACCGGCTCATCGCCGACCTCCTGGCACAGACTGCGCCCTACTCGGGAGGCCTGCTTCAGGACGAACGCGTGAGCAAGGCGATCAACGCCTGACGGCAGAAACGCCGAGACCGGGGTCGCCGAACCAATGTCGAAAGTCGTCGCAAAGAACTATCTGCGTCCCGAAGTGCTTGCCCGGATCGGCAGCCTGGAGCTGCGCGCGCGAATGGTCGTCGAAGGCATCATCAGCGGGATGCATCGCAGCCCCTACCACGGCTTCTCGGTCGAGTTCGCGCAGCACCGCGAGTACGTGCCGGGCGACGATCTGCGCCATCTCGACTGGCGCGTTTATGGCAAGAGCGACCGCTTCTACATCAAGCAGTACGAGGAGGAGACCAACCTCCGGGCGCATGTTCTCGTCGACGCGTCGTCCTCCATGCGTTATCCGGAACACGACACGGCGACGGGGCGCATGACCAAGTTTGACTATGCCGCGACGCTGGCGGCATCGCTGGCATACATGCTCATTCACCAGGGAGACGCGGTGGGACTGATGCTCTTCGACGACCAGGTGCGCGTCTCGGCCCCGGCATACTCGAACCAGATGCATCTTCAGTCGATCATCGGGCAGCTCGAGCAGGCCCGGCTCGAGCATCCGACCGAGGCGAGGGCGGTCTTTCCGCAGCTCGCGGCGCAGCTTCATCGCCGCAGCATCGTCGTGCTGATCTCCGATCTGCTTGCCGGCGTGCAGGACGTCATTCGCGGAATCGAGCGGTTGCGCCAGGGCAATCACGAGGTGATCGTGATGCACCTCCTGGACCACGACGAACGGGAGTTTCCGTTCCTCGACCAGACGCAGTTCGAAGGCATCGAGGCGCCGGAACTGCAACTTTTGACCGATCCGCAGTCGCTTCGCTCGGGCTACCTCGCCGTCCTGAATGAGTTTCTGAATGAAGTCCGCGCCGCGTGCGTGAACCGGCGCGTGGACTATGTCAGCCTGACCACGGCGGAGCCGCTGGACGTGGCGATCCGCGGCTACCTTGCCCTGCGGGCGCACCTGATAAAGGCCAAGGCGTGACGCGGGCCGAGTGGACTCGCGCATCCTGAATCGAGGACTTTCTTCCACGCATTGAGCGACGTGTATTCATGCCGACCTGGCTGTCCAGCTTCATGTTGAATCCGGCCCTGGCCGCCGGCGCTGCCGCCGTGGCCAGCCCGATCCTGATTCACCTGCTCTCGCGTCGGCGCTTTCGCCGCATTCGCTGGGCGGCCATGGACTTTCTGCTCGAAGCGCAGCGGCGCAACCGCCGCCGCGTCCGCCTTGAACAGCTCATTCTTCTCATCCTGCGCTGCCTGGCGATCTTTCTGCTCGCCCTGGTGATGACCCGGCCCTTCATCCGCCCCAGCGTGCTCGGGGCCGTCAGTTCGGCCGGGCGCACCGAACGGATCATTCTCATCGATGATTCCTACTCGATGGACTATCGCAGCCCCGGCGGCGCGGCCGGCGGACGAAGCGTCTTTGCGCGCGCCGCGGAAGCGGCGAAGTACATCGCCCTTGCCGCCGCAGAAGAAAATGAGGCCGATTCGCTCACCCTGCTTACCGCCGGCAGTCCGCGTCAGCCCGTCGTTGCGCTCGCCTCTCTGTCCGAGGCCAATCTGAGGCAACTGGGCGACGCGCTCGATGCCGCCCGACCGACACAGGCTGCGGCCGCCCTACCGGAGGCGATCGACGCCGTGGCCGACATGATCCGCGCGCGCCCGACGCAGGCCAGCGCCGTCGTGTACGTCATCAGCGACTTTCAGCGGCACGACTGGCTGGCGGACGAGGGACGTCAGGATCGCCGCAGCCCGGCGGAGACGCTTGCGGCCCTCGCAAAAGGCGGCAAGGGCGTGCGCCTGGTACTTG
This sequence comes from Planctomycetota bacterium, assembly GCA_003576905.1. Taxonomy (GTDB): domain Bacteria; phylum Planctomycetota; class Phycisphaerae; order UBA1845; family UTPLA1; genus UTPLA1. The sequence continues at coordinate 172,645 of QEVG01000004.1, forward strand.
TTGACACGGCGATCGACCCGCAGCCCTCGAATCTCGCCATCACGGAGCTGCGCCGCGACCAGCCGCTGGTGGTCACCGGCGTGCCGACGCGCTTTGAACTGGCCGTCGCAAATTATTCGCCGCGCCCGGTCGAACAGGTCGAAATCAGCATCCGCGCCGGGGACCACACCCTCCCGCCGATCACGATTCCCGCCATCTCCGCCGGGCAGCTCGCCCGTGAGCCTGTCGAAGTCACCTTTGCCGACGACGGCTCGGCCGTACTGGAGGCGAAGATCGTCGGGGCGAGCCAGCTCGGCGACGGCCTCGCGCTGGACAATGCCCGGCTCGCGCCGGTCGAGGTCGTTCCGGCGGTACGCGTGCTGATGGTCAGCGGAGAGCCCAGCGGCGACCCGTACAACGACGAGGTCTTTCTGCTGCGCACGGCATTGCGCCCCGAAGGCCGCGCCGCCAGCGGCAACGAAATCGATGTCATCGACGATCAGGAACTGGAGGGCGCCGACCTCGCATCCTACGACCTGGTCGTCCTGGCAAATGTCGATCGTCTGGCGACCGTCGGCCTGCGCAACCTGGAGAGTTACGTCCGCGCGGGCGGAGGTCTGGTGATTTTCTGCGGCGACCAGGTTGATGCGGCCTATTACAACGACGCGCTGTACCGCGAGGGCGAGGGGCTTCTGCCCGGCCCGCTGGGGGATGTTCAGGAAGCTGCGGGCGGCGCGGCCGCGATCACCATCGGCGACTGGGACGCGGCGCACCCGCTCATGCGTGCCTTTATCGATGAACTCGCGTCGGTGCTGAGGCTGGTCAAGATCGACGCGTTTCTCAAGATGGATGAAGACGCCGCGGCTGCCGCGAGTCAGCCGGCCGGCCGCCCCGCCGCTGACGGCGCGACATCGTCCGTGCGTCCGCCGTCCCGCGTGATTGTCCGGCTTTCCGACCCCGATCATTCTCCGTTGATGATTGAGCGTTCGTTTGGGCAGGGCAACTGTCTGCTCATCACCACCAGCGCCGATCAGGAATGGAACGAGTGGGCCGCGAGCTTCAGCTACCTGCCGATGATGCTCGAAATCGTGCAGTACGCCGCGCGGCAGGCCGCGGCGACGCCGACGGCGGTGGTGGGCGCGCCGCTGACCTGCGCGATGGACCCTACGGTCATTCAGAAGTCCGCGCGAGCGCGGACGCCCGGCTACCCCGTCGAGGCGGAGATTCCGCTGGAGGCGAAAGTCGAGGCGGACCGCGCGGCACTGGTGTTCAATGACACCAGCCGTTGCGGCACCTACCGGTTCGAGATGACCTCGACGCGCGGCGAGCCGATCTCCCGGTTCGGCGCGGTGAATCCCGATCCGGCGGAGGCGAATCTCGCCCGGGCGTCACGGGCGGAGCTGCTCGAGGTCTGCGGAGAGCTGGACGTCCAGTATGTGACGGACGTGGCGGCGCTGGCCGAGAAGGCGGCTTCGGCGCGCATTGAAATCTGGTGGCCGCTGCTGATGGCGGCGATCGTACTGTTCATGACCGAGCATGTGCTCGCCTGGTGGTTCGGCTCGCGTGGGTAAGGAGCGCGATCGGGGCGGCTACGCCGATGGAGCGGCCGCGAGGGCGATGGAGACAGGCGTTTGCGAAGCGAACTCGCACAAGTCAGACCGACCGAACGGCTGGAGACGCAGCTCGAGCTGGCCCGATGGTCCTCGGACATCGGGCTTCTCGTCGGCGTGCTGCTTAGCGCCGTCGCGATCTATGCGATTGTCTGGTTGTACCGGCGCGAGTCGCGCGGGCAGCTTTCGCGGCGCATGCGCTGGACGCTGGCGGGTCTTCGCGTCGCCCTGCTGGGCCTTCTCGGCTTCATCGGGCTTGAGCCGGTGATCGTAAACTACGTTCACCGCCGGATCGACGCGTACACGCTGGTGCTGGTCGACGAATCCGCCAGCATGTCCCTTGCCGACGCCTATCGGCTGCCGGAGGACGCGCGGCGGGCGGAGGCGGTGCTGGGCGGTGATTCGCCGGAGGCCGTAAATCGCGCGGATCTGGAGGAACGATTGTTGACGGATCGCGAGAGCGGCCTGCTGCCACGGCTTGCGCGGCGCAACAAGCTCGTGGTGGCAAAGTTCAGCGATGTGCTGCGGCCCATCGGGGCGTTTCCGTCGGCGACGAGCGCCCCGGCCGGAGACGGGAATGTCGCGCCGGTCGACTGGACCGCGATCAGCGAGGCGGGGCTCGAAATCAATCCGGCGGGTTCGGCCACGGACGTCGGCATGGCGGTTCGCGGCGCGATCGACGGGGTCGGCGGCGCACCGATCGCCGGTGTCGTACTGCTTTCGGACGGCGGCTTTAACCGGGGCGAGTCGCCCGCGGTCATCGCCCAGATGCTCAAGGCCCGCGGCGTGCCGCTTTACGCGGTCGGCGTCGGCGATCCGTCCGAGCCGCTGAACGTCGTGGTGACCGAGGTCGCTGGTCCGCGTTCAGCCTTCAAGAATGATCCGTTCAGCGTGACGGTTCGGCTGGAAGCCCGGAATCTCGAGAACCAGTCCCTGTCGGTCGAGCTGCTCGAACGGTCCGCCGGTACCGCCGGCACCCCGCAACCGGTCGATCGGCGGACGGTCCGCGTCAACGAGGATGGCACCGTCGAGCCGGTCGTCTTCGAGCGCAAGATCGCACGGCCCGGGGCCATGTCCTATGTCGCGCGCGTGGCCCCGGTGGAACACGAGGCCATCGCCGCGGACAACGAAAAGGAGATTCTGCCCGCGGTGCAGATTCTCGACGACAAGATGCGGGTCCTTCTGGTCGCGGGTTCGCCGGTGTACGACTACCGGTTCCTCGCCCGGATGCTGGAGCGCGACGCGACCGTGGATGTGTCGACCTGGCTTCAGTCGGCGGACATGAATTCGGTGCGCGACGGCAACACGATCATTACCGAGCTTCCCGAAAAACAGGAAGAACTTTTCAAGTACGACGCGGTCATTCTGATCGACCCCGACCCGGAACAACTGGACCCCGCCTGGGGAAGCCTCCTGGCGGCGTTCGTGAGCGACCACGGAGGCGGCCTGCTTTACGGGGCAGGCAACAAGTTCGCGGGACGCTTCTTCCGATCGCCGAATACGGCGTCCATCGTGGAGATGCTACCGGTCGTGCCGGAACCCGACGCCGAGATCATGCTTAACGAACTGGGCCAGTACCAGACGCGCGCCTGGCCGATCGAGATCCCGGATGCGGCGCTGGGCGATTCGATTCTGCGTCAGGCCGACAACCTGGCGGAGAACCGCGCGGTCTGGTCGGCCCTGGACGGCGTGTACTGGCACTTCCCGGTGCGCCGCGAAAAGCCCGTGGCAGTGACACTAATGCGGCACTCAAATCCGCGCATGGTGAGCAGCTTCGGCCCGCACGTGCTCCTGGCGACGCAGTTCGTCGGCAGCGGCCGCTGCGTGTACCTGGGCCTTAACTCGACCTGGCGATGGCGAAAGCACGACGAGAAGTACTTCAATCGCTTCTGGATTCAGATGACGCGCTACCTGGTCGAAGGGCGCCTCCTCGGCGGTCGAAGCCGCGGCATGATTCTCACTCCGAAAGATCAGTTTGACCTCGGCGAGTCCGTTCCCGTGACCGTCCGGGCGCTCGACGAGCGCTTCGATCCGCTCCTCGTGCCGGAGTTGGAGCTTGTCGCCGCGTCGACCTCGGGATCGGACGATTCCGGCGAGCCGCGGCAGCCGCTTCGCGTCACGCTGACGCCCGTGGTCGGCCGGGAGGGCTACTACCAGGGCCGGTTCATTCCCTTGCAGGCAGGTACGATTCATCTTTCCGTGACGCTGCCGGGCCTCCCGACCGGACCGGGGCCAAGCCCGGTCCTGGAGCGAGACCTGACGATCAACCGGCCCGCGATCGAGATGCGCAACACGGCGATGAATCGCGCGGCGCTGGAGCAGTTGGCGCTGGGCTCCGGCGGCCGGTATTTCGACGTCGACGAGGCGCCGCGGATCGCCGAACTGATCCCCGACAGCAGCCGGACGCTCGTTTCGCGCGAGCGGCCGCGGCCGCTGTGGGACAACGCGTATGTGCTCGTGTTGCTCGCGGTGATTGTGACGCTGGAATGGGCATTGCGCCGAAAGGCGCGGCTCTTGTAGGAACTCACGCGCCGCGGCCTTCGCGGCGCGACGTGGCGAGGCTTCATGGCTCGACTGGACGTACAAACAGACTTCCGCCGGGCGGTTCTCGACCCCCTGATCGCGGTCGGCCGCGCGCTCAAGCGCCAGGTCGTCGTGCAGGGGCTTTGCCGCTGCGCCGCCGTGCTGGCCGTCGCCGCAATCGTGCAGTTCGCTCTCGATGCACTCCTGGTGCTCGGCACGGGCCCGCGCGTTGCGCTTGGCATTGTCGTCCTCGGTATCGCCGGATACGAATTCTGGAAGTGTGTTCTGCGTCCCGCCGCGATTCGCGTTGAGCCGGGCGACGTGGCCGCACTGGTCGAGCGGCGAAATCCCGCCCTGCAGGATCGGCTCGCCTCCGCCGTCGCTTTCGCCACGGCCGCCGACGTCCGGCCCGAACGCGACTCTCCTGCGATGATCCATGCCGTGATGGATGAATCGCGCGCCGCTGTCGCCGGCCTGCGCCTGGCAGATCTCTTCCGCCCGGACAGGCACCGCCGATACCTGATGATGGGCCTGGCTGCGGTCGGCGTCCCGGCGCTGCTGGCGATGTTCTTTCCCGATATGGTCGCGACATTTCTGGCGCGCAATGTGGCTCTGCGCGAGGTGCCGTGGCCGTCGCGCGTAACGCTCGTATTGGAGGGCTTCACCGGCGACCGGTTGCGCTGGCCCATCGGCGACGACCTGATGCTCGTGGCCACGGCGCTCAACGAAGTGCCGCCCGGCGTCCGCGCCGTTTTTGAGTCCGCGTCTGGCGAGTCGGTCGTCCGCGAGATGGCCCGCCGGGGTGAGAACCAGTTCGTCCTCGACTACGGACCGCTCCAGAACTCAATGCGCGTCCGGTTCTCCATCTGGCGACTGGGCGTCGATGAGAAGACGCAGTGGTACACGATCGATGCAGTCGAGCGGCCATCCGTCCGCGAAGTCGCCATTCGCGTCACGCCGCCGGAGTACACCGGTCTGGAGGCCTTCACCCTCGCCACCGGCCAGACCTCCGCGGACATCCTCCGCGGCGCCCGCGTGCACATCCGCGCCGAGTTGAGCAAGCCGGTGGTCAAGGCGGCCCTCCGCACGTCCGACCAGGTCATCTCCGACGCCGCGATGGAGTCAGATACCGTGGTCAGCGCCGAGTTTTCACCCGTGCTGAGCGGTGCGTATTACTTCGATCTTCTCGACGCCGACGGGCTGACAGACACCCGTCCGGTCACCTACGGACTTCGGCTTGCCGCCGACCCGCCGCCGAAAGTCCGCTTCTCCCTGCCCGGCGCGGGCGAGATGCTCGTCCCGACGGCAATCCTGCCGCTGAATGTCGAATGCGAGGACAACCTCGGCCTCAAGCGGGTCGAATTGGTGCATGGTGTCGTGCCCGGTGAAGCGACGACCAGCCAGCCGGCCCCGGAGACCGAGGAACTCCCGAATCTTGAAGCGCGTCAACAGCGCTACACGGTCAGGCTGCCGTGGCCGCTACTTCCGCTGACTCTCAAGCCCGGCGATCAACTGACCTTGCAGGTGCGTGCGGAGGACTACCAGCCGCCCGCCGTCGCGCCAACGCCGGATCGGGAAGGCGTGCCGACAAGGACTGCGGCCGCGAACCTCGGGGAGTCGGGGCTGTATACATATCGGATCGTGACGCCGGAAGAGCTGGCGGCCGAACTGTCACGCCGCGAGAGTGAATGGCGGCGCGAGTTTGAGCAGATTATCAAGGCGCAGGAACAACTGAATCTTCGCGTGACCGAGCTGTTCGCCTCGTCCGACGTGGAAACGGCATCGACCACGACTGCGGCGCGGCTCGGCCAGGAATCGCGCTCTCAGCGCCAGCAGGCCGGGCGGATGCGTACCGTCTCGCGGCAGTTCGAGCAGATCCTTGCCGAAATGGAAGTCAACCAGCTTGCCAACGCCGGCGTGCGCCGCCGGCTCGACGCCGGCGTGATCGCGCCGATGCGCCGCCTGGTGAGCGAGGACGTGCCCGCGGTGGCCGAACTTCTCGAACAGCTTCGCGCGCAGTTCGACCGGCCCAGGGCCGAACAGGTGATCGAGGCCCAGACGCAACTGACGCGGTCGATGTACGCCATCCTCGCCAACATGCTAAAATGGGAAGGATACGACGAGGCCGTCTCGCTGCTGCGCGACATCATCCGCCTCCAGGGGGACCTGAATCAGGACACGCAGCGCCGGCTCCAGAAGGAAATCGAAAAACTTCTCGAGGACGGCGCCGCGTCGCAGCCGGAGAACAACCCATGAGCCGGGGGCGAATGGACCATGCGGAATCGGACACGCGCGGCCGGCGGTCGGCTTCGACGGCCTTTCGCGCCGCGCGCTTCGCGCGGACGGATCGCGATCGACGAATCCGTCTCCTCCTGGCGGTCTGTGTTGCGCTGAGCCTCGCGCATCCCTCACGCGCCCGGCAGCCCGCCGCAGAGCCGGACCCCGGCAGCAAGCAGCTCTCGCTCGAAGAGCGCCAGGCGATCATCAAGGACCGCGTGGCCCGGCTCGAAGACCGGATGTTCCAGCTCGCTCAGGCGATCAGGAAATCGGAGCCGGAAAAGTCGGGCCAGCTCATGCAGTCGCTCGGCGCGGCCCGCGGCATGATGATCCGCGCCAAGATGGAGGAGATTGCGAAAAAGCTCGACGAATCGCAGTTCGCCGACGCAGTCGATTCGCAGAAGGCCGTGCACGCCGATCTCCAGGCCCTGCTCAAAATGCTCATGGAAGGGCCCGATCAGCTCGACGATCGCCGCAAGGAAATCGAGAAGCTCGAAGAGCTCCGCAAACAGCTCGACGGCGTCATTAAGGAGCAGCGCGAAGCGCAGCGCAACGCCCGCGCCGCCGAGGGAAAGCCGTCCGATACGCTTGCCGCCGCGGTCGGAAAGCTTCAGAGACTGCTCGACCGCCAGCGCGCCCTGTCTGCAAAGCCCGGCGAAGATCTGCCGAAAGCCGCCGACGAGCAGGCCGAAATTCAGTCGGAAACCGAAACGCTCGCCGACGAGCTTCGCGATGCCCAGGCCGAAGGCAACCCTGCTGACGCCGACGGAAAGATGGGCGAGGCGGCCGATGGGCTTGAGCGGGCCGCCGGAGCGATGGAGTCTGCCGGGCAGGAACTCCGAAAAAACAACCCGGACATGGCCAGGCCGCCACAGACGGACGCCGAGCAGGCGATGGAGGAAGCGCTTCAGAAGCTGAAGGACAAAATGGATCGTGACACGGCCGAGCGAAAGGCGAACGCCCCTCTCCAAAAGCAGGCCGCTGAACAGAAAAACATCACAGACAAGACCCGAAAGCTCGGAAAAAAGATGAAAGAGCAGTCGGGCGAGCCGTCCGGCGATTCCCAGGAAGGCTCGCAGGGCAAGGAGGGACAGGAGGGAAAAGAAGGCCAGCAGGGTCAGCAGGGAAAGCAGGGACAACAGAAGCCCGGCGCGCAGCAGGAAGGATCACAGAGTCCCGAAGATTCCGGTGAGCAGGCTCCCGGCGCACAAAACATCCAAGAGGCAGTGCCCTTCCAGGAACAAGCGGAGCAGGAGCTCGATGAAAAGGACCCCGGCAAGGCCGCCGAGGCCCAGGCCAAGGCGCTGGAGAAACTGGAAGAAGCCCAGCGCGAGCTTGAGAAAAAGCTCGAACAGCTCCGCAAGGAACAGCAGGAAGAACTGCTCGCCGCGCTCGAGAGCCGCTTCAAGGCGATGCTCGCCCGGCAGCTCGAAGTGAACAAGGGCACCGACCGCCTCGATGAACTTGGCGCCGCCAACTGGCGCCGGGCAGATCAGCTCGAGCTTGCCGACATCGCTCAGAAACAGACATGGGTTGGCGAAGAGGCCGAAAAAGCCCTGTACATTCTCAAGGAGGAAGGGACGACGGTCGTTTTCCCGCAAGTCGTTGAGCACGTCCGAGACGACGCCGCCGAAGCTGCCCGGCTCCTAACGGCCGCAAACACCGGCGGGACGACGCGGGGCATTCAGGCGGCAATCGTCGATACCCTCCGGGAGCTCATCGAGGCGATCGAAAAAAAGCAGGCCGAAAACGAAGCCGGCGAGGGCAACCAGAACAGCGGCGAACAGGATCAAAACAAGAATCAACCCCTACTGCCCCCCTCCGCCGAGCTTAAGCTGCTGCGATCCTGCCAGTTGCGCGTCAACGAGGCCACGCAGCGTCTCGACTCCGACGTGGGCTCGGCCGGGCAGGAAACCGATGAAGTCAGAGAGCGGCGGATCAAGCTGGCCCGGCGTCAGCAGCAGGTTCATGACATGGCCAGGTCAATGCACGAGGCCATTCGTCAGGCGCAGTAATGCGGGCCGCGAGCCGTCGTTAAGCTCATTATGGGCTGGTTCCGCTTCGGCGGGCCCGGAAATGCTATGATGATGGGTAAGGAGTCGCCCATGACCTGGCTTGTTCTCCTATTGTCAATGACCGCTGCCGGGCTTCCGGCCGAGACCAGCCCCGCCGCCTCGCCCGAGGTTGCTTCGGCCGATCCGTCCACTGAGGAAGTCTCGACCCCGCGGCCCACCACGGATGAAGTGCTCGCCGGCTTTGTCGATCATCTGTCAAGAGCGGAGTCATTTGAGCCTTCCGCCCGACGATTCGTCCTCGACCGGGCCGTTTCGCTGGGCGACGGCGAAAAGGCGGACTTCCTGAGTGCCTCGCTCGCCGTCCTGTCCGACGGCTTCAAGATCGGTTTGGACCTGCTCGACAAGGACGATCCGGCACGGGCGGCGAGTGTCTTCGAGGCGCTTTCAATCGACGACGATCCCTATCTCTCCGTTGCCGCCGCGATTCAGGCCGCGCGCGCGCTGGTCGATCTCGAAGACATCGAGCGCTGCCGCGAGATTCTGACGCGCGTCAAGGACGCGCATGGCGACATCGAGAAATACACGCTGGAGCCGGATCATTTCATGTTCATGCTGGGCTACTGCCAGGTGCATTCGCTCGAGTACGAGGACGCCGGCAAATCCCTGACAACTTTTCTCAGGCGATATCCCGACGCCCCCGAGCGGTTGCGGCTCACCGCCACCCAGATCGTCACCGAACTGGAGCGGCGCATGCCCGGCCAGTTGGGCGACGTGCGCGACCTGATGAACTACGCCCGCCGCCGGCTCGATCGCGGTCCGGTTGACGAGGTGGTCATCGCCCGACAGAAGAACGCCGTGGAGCTGCTCGACGCGATGATCAAGGAGGCCGAGGATCGCGAGCAGGGCGGCAAAAACAAGGGCGGCGGCTGCAAGAAGTGCGGCGACAGCAAGTGCAAGGGCTGCCAGGGCGATCCCAAGGGCAACAGCAATCCAGGCAGCGGTGCGCAACGATCCACGCTGCCCGGCGGAGAATCGCGCACCGGCGAGCTGCGCCGCGTGACGGCCCGGCCCGGAGAGGAATGGGGCCGCATGCCTCCGCGCGAGCGCGAGGAAATCCTTCAGACCCTTCAGCGCCGCTTCCCCAGCCAGTACCGCGAGCTGCTCGAGCAGTATTACCGCCAGCTCGCCAAGGACGCCCAGCCGCAATGACTTCGTTTTTCGGTCTCCTTCTAATCCTGTCGGCCGCGCCGGATCAGCCTCTCTCTGCCGGCGGGTCCTCCGCGCACGCCGTGACGCTGGAATCCGTGGACGGCCCCGTGTGGCACGGCCACTTCCTTTCGATTGATGATGAAGGGCTCGTACACTTCCGCGTTGACGACCGCGACGAGCATGTGCCGCTCGACGACCTGACCCGGATCGAATTCGCATCCCTCCCGGCGCCCGCGCCGAAGCCGGCGATGAAAGCCGGTGCGACCCTCTATTTCGCCGACGGGGGCGTCGTGGCCGCCGGGCTGGTCGCCGCCCTCGACGGCGACCGCGGAATTCGCGCGGACATCGGCCTTCCGGCCCCGGTGGATATTCCCTTTGGCGCGCTTGGCGCCATTCGCTTTGCCACGCGACCCCTCGATGCCGCCCAGGCCGAACTGTCCCGGCGATTGCGAAATCAGGAGGCCGGCCGTGATCTTCTCATCGCCGTACGCGACGGCAAACCGGTCGTTCTGCCCGGCACCTTGGAGCGGATCACCCCCGAGGCGTGGACCTTTCGCATCGGCGACAAGGCGCAGACTGCTCCGCTTGACAAGGCGTATGCCGTCGTGTTGTCGCGCCCGCTGACCGCCTCGGCCGCTCCGCCCGCGGAGATCGCGCTGCGTTCCGGCGGTACGCTCCACGGGCGCATCCGCTCGGCTGACGCGCGCGCATTCCGAATCGACGCCGGTGCGCTGGGGACGGTGGACATTCCCGTCGACTTTGTGGCGTCCATCACGCTTCGCAGCGGACGCGTGGTGCATCTGGCCGATCTCGAGCCGGCCACGGTTACGCAGCGATCCTACTTCGACCTGTCGTGGCCGCCCCGGAAGAACTGCAACGTGACCGGCGGGCCGATCCGCCTGGACGGACGGCGCTACGAACGCGGCCTCGGCGTGCACGCGTACACGTCGATGTCCTGGGAGCTTGGCGGCGAATACGAGCAGCTCACGGCGATGATCGGCATTGATGAAAGCGTCGCCCCGCGCGGCCGCGCTGTCTTCCGCGTCCTTTGTGACAGCAAGGTGGCCTATGACTCCGGCCCGATCGGACAGGGACTGGCCACCCTCATCAAGGTCGACCTGACGGGCGTCAAAACGCTCACTCTCGAATGCGATCCCGGCGACGACCTCGATATCTCCGACCACTGCAACTGGGCCGCCGCCCGTCTCGTGCGCGCCAAGAGCGCGTCCTGATGCGCCCGCGGCGGCGTGAAGCGATACAATCCCCGATTCCACGATCCGGCGGCGATGATTGCCCGGATTGCATAACCGTTTCGCGGAGTTCACCATGTGTTCGGGCATGTGCCTGTTGGCGATGTTATGGCTGTCGGGGATGCCGGCGCCGGAGGTTGCCTCCGAGCCGGCGGACACGGCCCGCGTCCTTGCCGCTGAACGTGCCCGGATCGAGACCATCCGCAAGATCGCCCCGTCGGTCGCGTGCGTTTTTCCAAAGGGTTCCCAGGCGGGGGGCGGTTCGGGTGTCATCATTGACTCCGACGGCTACGGACTTACGAACTTTCACGTCGTCGCGATGATGCTCAAGGATCGCGCCGGCGAGGTCGGCCTGACCGACGGCAAGCTGCACGACATGGAAGTCCTCGGCATCGACCCCGGCGGCGACGTCGCGATGTTCAAGATCAGCGAAAAGGACGTGCTGGCGGTCGCCCCGCTGGGCGATGCGTCCTCCCTGCGCGTGGGTGACTATACCCTGGCCATGGGCAATCCATTCGGACTTGCCGACGACTACGCGCCGACCGTAACGCACGGAATCATCTCCGGGCTGCACCGGTTTCAGCCCGGCGTAAAGGGCGCGCTGGTTTATACAGACTGCATTCAGGTGGACACATCGATCAATCCCGGAAACTCGGGCGGCCCGCTCTTCGACATGACCGGACGGCTCATCGGCATCAACGGACGCATCAGCATCGAGGAGCGCAGCCGCGTCAACGTCGGCGTCGGCTTCGCCATCACCATCAATCAGATACGCCGTTTCATTCCCATGCTCCGCGCCGGGCTTCCGGCGCCCCATGCCTCCGCCGGCTTCACGGTGGGCGACGAGACGGAGGGCGTCATCGTCGACCAGATCGACGACAAGGGCCCGGCCTATCGCGCCGGCCTGCGGTCCGGCGACCGTCTCGTGCAGGTTGCGGGCGTCGATATCCACAGCGCAAACCACTTTCTATCGGAGCTGGGCGTCTATCCCGGCGGCTGGCCGGTGGAAGTGGCGTACGAGCGCGAGGGCCGCGTCCAGCGCTTCCGCATTCGGCTCGACGCCCTGCCTTTGCCGAAGATGTTCGGCTCGGGCGGGCCGCGCGACGCGGAAAAGCCGAAGTTCGATCCGTATGGCCCCCATCCGGTCACGACGCGGGCCAACCGCCGCGCGGTCCGCCGGGCGTTCGAGATGTTCCACGAGTCAGTGGGCGGGGAGTCGGCGCTTGCCGGCTTCGGCGAGGTCGTTGCGAAGGGGCTTCGACGAAAGACGGGCGCGGTGGAAGAACCGCCGGCGCCCGTGACGTGGAGCCTTGCGTCGCCGGTCGAAGGCGCGGCGGAGCTTGATCTGAAGGCGTCCGCCGACGCAATTGAGCAGGCCGTCGTAGCGGCACTCCTTCGGCCGGCGGATCGTCCCGACCGGTTGGGATACCGCGTGGTCGGCGCGGACGAAATCCGCGGCCGCATAGCCGTCGTGCTCCAGCGCAGGTTGGACGAGGGCGGCTACCGCGTTTCACTGGATGACGAGAACGGCCGACTTCTGGCGATCGAGTTCATGCACGCAGCGACGAACGTCGCGGTGCGCTACGAGTACGGCGAGGAGCGTCCGGCCGGCCCGTTCAGGCTGCCCCACGCGCGGTGGCTCTATCACGATGACGTGCTGAAGGCGGAAGATCGGTTTGAGACCATGAGCGTTACCGGGAAGGCGTCCTGATGCAAAGGCGACGAACAATCGCGGCATGCGCGACGTGCCTTATGAGTGTCGCCGCGGCGACAATGCCGCTGCGCGCCGCGCCGGGCGTCCGGACGGATTCGGTCGCCCCGCTCATCGGCGGTGCTGCCGACTGTGTGGTCAAGCTGTACGGCACCGCCGCCGGCCGCGAACACGGCTACGGAACCGGCGTTCTGGTTTCGTCCGACGGGCGTATTGTCACGACGCTTTCGCTGCTCGTGAACCTGCGCGGCGTCCGCGTCGTGCTGCCCGACGGCCGCAGGTTCGAAGGCCGCCTGGAGCGAATCGACGAACGCCGGCAGCTCGCTCTGGTGAAGATCGAGGCCGAGGGCCTGCCTTTTCTCGCGCCCGTTCCGGCGACGGACCTTGCCGGCGGTGACACAGTGATGGCTCTCGGAAACTGGTTCAAGATCGCCGAGGGGAATGAGCCCGTCTCGGTCTGCAAGGGCGTCTTCAGCGTGCGCACGCCGCTCGAAGCCCGCCGGCTCGCCCAGGATTTTGATTACATTGGCGACGTCCTCATCTACGACGCGCTGACCGCCAATCCCGGCGCGGCCGGGGGGCCCCTGCTCGACGCCCGCGGCCGATTCGTGGGCCTCGTCGGCAAGGTCATCGAGTCGGTCAGCACCAACACGCGGATCAACTACGCCATCCCCTCCGAGGAAGTCATCGCGTTTCTGGGCGGCGAGGCGGCCGAGCCCCCGCGCGAGCCCGCCGCGCCGGTGGATCCGTCCCGTAAGCCGTATGTCGGCGTCAAGCTTGCGAAACTCGGCTATCGCCACGTCTCCGCCTACGTCGAGCGCGTGCGTCCCGGCTCGCCGGCCGCCGAGGCCGGCATCCGCGTCGACGATCTGATCATCGCCATCGACGGCCGGCGCATCGCCGATGCCGATGAATACGACGCCGAGGTCGCCCGGCTCCTGCCCGGCCAGGTCGTGCCCTTCACGCTCAAGCGCGGCGCGGAAATCGTGAACGTCGAGGTGAAAGTGGGGGTCGCGCCGTGACGCATGCTAACCTGCATCGCTGCCTTGCCTGGGTCCTGGCGCTGTTTGCGTGCGGCGCGCGGCCCTCGGGAACCTGCGCAGCGGACGTCGCAGAGGAGGCCCGGCAATTCGAAGTGGCCAAGGCCCGGGCGATTCGCAATGCCGTTGCCGCCATTGCGCCCTCAATGGTCACCATCGAGACGGTCGGCGGGGCGCAGCCCGTCCGGCAGGGCATGCGCGGTCCCGTCGAGGAATCCTTCCGCGTGGCCGACGGCCCCACGACCGGACTCCTTCTCTCCAACGACGGACTGATTCTGGCCAGTAGCTTCAACTTCGCGCGCGATCCGTCCATCATCACCGTGCGCCTGAGCGATGGCCGTCGCTTTGTTGCGACCCTGCTCGCCCGCGATCAGATCCGCCGTCTCGCCTTGCTGCGCATCGAGGCCGAGAATCTTTCGGCGGCGCGGTGGGTACCCGCCGGAGAGATTCAGGTCGGTCAATACTCCATCGCCTGCGGGCACGGATTGGGTGCGTCCCAGCCATTCGCGTCGCTGGGCATCGTCAGCGCCGTCGGCCGGCGCAACGGCATTGCCATTCAGACCGATGCCAAGACTTCGCCCATCAATTACGGCGGGCCGCTGATCGACCTCGACGGCCGCGTATTGGGTCTAATCGTCCCCATTGCGGGAGCCGGAGGCGGGGCGCTCGCCGGTGTCGGCTGGTACGACAGCGGCATTGGCTTCGCCATTCCGCGCGATCGTGTGGATGACGTGCTCTCCCGTCTTCGCAAGGGTGAGAACATCGAGCCCGGCAAGATCGGCGTCGTCCTCGCTCCACTCGAGGAAGACCCGCTGGACGAGATGTTCCGCGACCTGTTCCCGAGCACGCGCGGCGTGCGCATCGCCGCGCTTGCCCGGCCGTCCCCGGCGGAGCGCGCCGAGCTTCAGGCCGGCGACATCATCCTCGAACTGGAAGGACGGCCCATTTCCGACGTGGCCGAGCTGCAACGGAAACTCAGCGACCGCGCGGCGGGCGAAAAGATCGTGCTCAAGGTCAAGCGCCGCTGGCGTACGCTCGATGTCGCGGTCCTGCTTGCCGCGCCGAAGGACATTGGTCCGTTTGACACGCCGGAAGAAGAGGAGGAAGCCGGCGCGGACGACGCCGAACTGCCGCCGGGCGACGACGATTCCAATCAGCCGACCACGCAGCCGGAAGGCGATTAGCGCGCCTTGCGTGCGGCCCTCCTGAATGCCGCGGGCAGGTAGTCGATGAGGTCCGTCGCGATCAGCGAGATCTGCCCCCTCTCCCTGGCCGCGTGATCGCCGGCCATTCCGTGCACATAAGCGCCGAGCATCGCCGATTCGATTCCGCTTACGCCCTGGGCGATCAGCGCGGCGATCACGCCGGTAAGCACGTCTCCGCTGCCCCCGGTCGCCATTCCCGGGTTGCCGGTTCGGTTTACATAGACGCTTACGCCGTCGGTGACGATCGTACCCGACCCCTTGAGCACAACGACGGCGCGGTAATCGGGGTGATCGCGTCCGCCGGACATCTCCCGCGCGGTGCGGACGGCGAAGCCCTCGCGGTCGGCCTGAACCTGCGCGGCGCTGACGCCGTGCATGCGGGCAAGTTCGCCGGGATGGGGAGTGATCACGGTCCGAAAGTGCAGGGCCCGGTCCCAGCCGGTGTCGTCCGGGCCCGCCGCGCGGTGCAGGGCGTTGAGCGCGTCGGCGTCGAGCACGACCGGCACGCGGGCGTCGTCGCCGAAGGCGTTTGCCAGTGCCGTAATTCCGGCATCGTAGGAGGCGTCCCCGCGTCCCAGTCCGGGCCCGATCGCGGCGACCGAGGGCGCCTGCGACTCGTCGAGCATTCCGAATTCGCGGAGATGCTCCAGCGCCGCCCGCGGGTCGATCCGGCCCTGTGCGTCCTCCGGGAGTGCAAGACTTGTGGCACAAGGACACAGTACGGCGACGTGCGGCTGGATCGATTTCGGCGCGGCCACGGTCACAAGGCCCGCCCCGCCGCGCAGCGCCGCGCCGGCTACGAGCGCCGGCGCGCCGATCATGCCGCGCGATCCGCCGATGACCAGCACGCGGCCGAAGATTCCCTTGTGGGCGTCCCTTGGTCTCGTTCGGAGCCGGGGCGGCGTCCGCACCCGGCGAAGTTTGCCGCCGCGGCCGCCCGGAGTCTTGCGGGAAGATTTTGCCACTGGTGCGCCTCCTCGCACGGCGTCCCGCGCCGCATCAGCCTGACGCGCCTTCCGCGAGGCGGTTGATTCGCGAGGCCAGAAAGCCGGCGCCGAATCCGTTGTCGATGTTCACGACCGCCACGCCGGTCGCGCACGAATTGAGCATCGTCAGAAGCGGCGCCAGTCCCTGGAAATGCGCTCCGTAGCCGATGCTCGTCGGCACCGCGATCACCGGGGCATCGACCAGTCCGCCGACGACGCTGGCCAGCGCGCCCTCCATGCCCGCCGCGACGATCACCACGCGCGCCGCGCGCAGCTCGCGCGACTGCGAGAGCAGGCGGTGAATCCCCGCCACGCCCACGTCGTAGAACTTCTGCGTTCGCTGGTCCATGATCTCGCATGTTACCCGCGCCTCCTCGATGACGGGCATGTCGCTTGTGCCGCCGGTGACAAGCGCGATGACACCTGTCGAAGGCTTCGCCGGCGTCTGGCGCAGCGTGATGCACCGCGCGGATTCGAAAAACTCCGCTGAGCCGTGGCCCGCGCGGACGGCGGCGTACTGCTCGGCCGTCGCGCGCGTGGCCAGTACGTTGCCCCCTGCCGCCGCCAGGCGCGAGAAAATCGTCGCGACCTGCGGCGCGGTCTTCCCGGGACAGAAGATGACCTCCGGAAATCCGCAGCGCATCGCCCGATGATGGTCGACATTGGCGAAATCGAGCGCTTCAAAGGGGAGGTGCTCCAGCCGCGACATGGCCTCGTCCACCGAGGTCGAACCTTCGCGAACGGAGTTGAGAATCTGTTTCAACAAGTCGCCGTGCACGCTGCGTCACCCGCTGAGAGAAGAGCACCGGCTCTGCGCTTGCCCGCGTCACGATCCACATTTTTTTCGCCGGCTTGGCGCGGGCACCGGGGCAATCAGGCGCAAAAACCGCCCTGGAGGAACATCCTAGCAGCCATTATGGGTCGAAAACAGGCTCCGAAGTTTGACCCCGGGGGGGCACGAGAATATACTGATTCTTGCAGGGTCAAGCTGAGTCTGCGGCGGCGGTTTCCCTTCTTTTTTTCCGCCTCCGATCGGTTTGACCGCGGCCCGCCTCCTGGCGGTCGGGCGTCTTGGTGAGCTTCCTGGTGTCTTTGGCCTTGTCGGGGATGACCCCTCATGGACGAAAAGTGTATCGCCGGGCAGAAGCTCCTCAGCCTTGCGCAACCCTATTTACGTCGAGATGATCGAGCCGGTCTCGCCGCCGCGATATCGGGGGCGTGGAATGCCGAGTGTCTCGCCCTGCTGCTTGACGAGGAGGAAGTCGACAGCGAGGTGCTCCGCGTCGCCGCGATCTGCATCGGCCTCGTCGGCGAAATGGACGTGTGTCCCGTCCTGATGCCCCTGCTTCACCTTCAGGACGACCCGGCGGTCGTCAGCGCCGTTGAGGACGCCCTTTGGTCGATCTGGTTCCGCGCGGGCGGTCCGGTCGCGCAGCGCGTGCTCATGCGCATCACCGAGCACATCGACAGGAAGGAAACCGAAAACGCCGTCGAGATGCTGACCGAGCTGATCCGCTCGCATCCCGGCTATGCCGAGGCGTATCACCAGCGAAGCCAGGTGCATTACCTCGAGGGCCGGCTCGACGCCGCCCTTCGCGACGCGCGACGCGCCTGCCAGCTGAATCCCTGTCACTTCGGCGCCCTGGCCGTCGTAGCCAACTGTTACAGCGATCTCGGCCGCTATCAGGAGGCGCTCAAGACCTATCGCGCCGTTCTCGACCTGCACCCCCACATGCCCGGCATCAAGTCAACTCTTCGACACCTTCGATCCCGCATTTCACCCGCCGATCAACCTGCCACTCCGCTGACACTCGTCGTCGATCCCGAATAAGCGCCGAACCGTTCGCGTCCATCCCCGGGCGTTCCGCGCGCGGCGGGGGCGAACCATCCGCTGCCTTACTTCCCCGGTTCGGCCGGCGGCGGCGCGGTTGACGGGCAGATGATCCTTAGATAGCGGAAGTCGTAGATGCCGGTGGAGTGGCCGTCGGCCCAGGTGATCTGGATGGCGTAGCTCCCGACGAGCTTCGCGTCGGCGAAGACCGCAGCGCGGTCGATGCCCGCCGGAAGGATCGTCAGCGACAGGCCGGATCGCGGCGGCTTCGGCGCATCGCGCTCGGTGCGGCAGGTCGCGCAGGGGCAGCGCTTGCGCAGATAGGCGAGCGGGTAGCGGCTTTCGTGGCCGTCGGCCCACCTGATGCGCAGACCCTCGCGGCGATCGAGATGCAGATCGGCCGGCCGGAACTGCTCGGCGGCCATCGGCCGGCGCAGGGCCAGATCGATGAGCTGGTCCTCGGTCATCGGCGGGCTGCTGGCGTGGGGCTCGGTCATGTCCTCCTCGGCTTTCGAGCGTATGATAGCGGGGCCGCGAGCCGGGTGACCACCATGGACATCAGAGCCGTCACAGTCGAGGACATCGCCGCCGTCAGCGCGATCTACAACCACTACGTCCGCACGGCCACCTGCACCTTCGCCATCGAGCCGGAGGGTCCGGCGTACTGGGACATGTGGCTGCGCACGCATGCCGGCCCGCATCCGGCTGTCGTCGCGGTGGACTCGGGCGCGGTCGCGGGCTGGGGGGCGCTGTCGCAGTGGAACTCACGCTGCGCCTACAGCCACACCGTCGAGGACTCGGTATATGTCCACCCGGACTGTCATCGGCGCGGCATCGGGCGGGCGATCCTGTCTGAGCTGATCCGCCGCGCGCGGACGCACGGGCACCGCAACATCATCGCCCAGATCGCCGACCACCAGGCCGCCAGCGAGCGGCTGCACGCGGCGCAGGGCTTCGAGCAGGTCGGCTGCCTTCGGGAAGTCGGCTTCAAGTTCAATCGCTGGATCGACGTCGCCGTGTGGCAGCTCCGCCTGGACGCCGCGCGGCCCGCCTGCCATGGCGCATGATCCCGGACCGGCTGAGGCGATCGTCGATGTCCGCCCGGCGGAGGCGTTCGAGCGGCTGCATCGAGCCGGCTCGGCGAACATCCCGCTGGAGGAACTGGCCGCGCGCGTGTACGAGCTCCCGCCGCGCGACGTGCCCCTGACCGTCTACGACGAGAACCGGACGCGGGCGCTCTGGGCGGCCTCGCGGCTGCGGGCGCGGGGGCGGTCGGTCGTGTGCGCGGCGCACGGGGCGGAGTGGCTGGCGGCGGGGCCGACCGAGCGTGGGCCTTCGCGCACGCGGCTGTGGCGGCCGCACCGGCTTTTGGAGGAGGCCGTGGAGATCATCCGGCGGCCGGACGGTCCGGGCGGCGCCGGGCCGGCGGGGCACCCGCGGGCGCTGGACATCGCGTGCGGCACAGGGCGGGATGCCGTGTTTATGGCACTCAGCGGCTTCGAGGTGGAGGCCTGGGACATCCTGCCGGACGCGCTGGAGCGCTGCGCCGCGCTGGCCGGGCGGTGCGGCGTCGGCGTGCGGACGCTCCTGCGCGACGTCGAGCGCGATCCGGCGATCGCCCCGGAAAGCTGGGACCTGGTCTGTTGTTTCAATTTTCTGCACCGCCCGCTGCTATCGACGATGGCCGCCGCGCTTCGGCCGGGCGGACTTGTCGTGTACGAGACCTTCGTCGATCCCCAGCGCGAAGTTTACGGCAAGCCGGGCCGGGCGGCACACGTCCTGCGGCCCGGCGAACTGGCGGCGGTGTTCGCGGGGCTGGAGATCCTCGTCGGCCGCGAGGGCCCGGCCGGGCCGCGGCGCATCGCGGCGTCCTTGATCGCTCGGCGGCGCGGCTGAGCGACCGACCTGGCCGGGTCCGCGGATTCGCGCGGACGCGGCTGGATTCCGCATGGGGCAGCGCAAGCGGCGCGCGGGGGGCGCGGGACGGCGCGGGGGGCCGCTGCGAGGGTCCGGAAAAGCAAACCTGAACGGGGGCACGCACAAATTATTTTTATCCTGAAAAACCGCGTTTCTTGCGCAGGAAGGCTGAATGAAACCTGAACAACCTGAATGCGTTCAGGTTTGGAGCGGGGCGGGGCGCGAACGGTGAGTTGCGGTTTTCGAGAGAGAAGCATCGGGGCGTCCTCCACGCGCGGAGCGGGCGCGGGCGAACGGCGCGGGGGCATCCGCGCGATCGTCAGCCCCTTCTCGCGGGTTATGACCTTCCTCCTTGCTCACCGTGCGCAAGAAACGTCAAGACGAGGCTGTTCGATCGTGGTTGGGCAGACACGGTGCCGAGCGGCGGAGTGGATGCGGTGGTCCGCCATATCCGAGCGTACTCATCGTGCGCGCTTTTTTTGGAGAGGGGTCCGGGGCCGAGCGATCAGGGGATTGAGGGCGCGGGTGATTGCTTGCGGCGGGGTGAGCGGGGGCGGCGGTGGATGCGGCTGGGGAGTGCGG
>QEVG01000056.1 GCA_003576905.1 Planctomycetota bacterium
CGACCTTGCCGCCCGTGTTGAGGCAGCCCGCGACTCGGCGGCCCGGCGAGACGGCCAGCATGACGACGTCGCCCTGAAGCTCAGCCTTGCTTCGGCGCTTGGAAATCTCCTCAATGGTCAGGACATCGGTCTCGCCTTCGACGACGCCGCTCTTCAGCTCCAGCGCTGGGTAGTCCTTGGCGAGGTTGATGAGTTCCTTCGCGGTATCAACGGGGCTCGGGCCGCCGGTGACGAAGGCGCACGGCCCGGTGAGTACGGCGCCGATCGGTTCGAGCATCGTCCCGGCAAGAACGCGTTTCGCAAAGCGGTTCTTGACGACGTGCAGGTCGATCTTCTTTTTCTTCAGCGTGCCGCGAAGGGCGTTGACCTCGGTGCCCTTGAGCTTGTGGACGTTGACGACCATCACGCTGTCGAGGTGGGCGTAGGACTTCTTGATTCCTTCGCAGATCATTTCCTTGATTTCGCGACTCATATGATCCTCGTTTGTTCCTACTGAGCCACTTCGAGCTCAATGCCCGGCGACATCGTGCCGCTGATGCAGACCTTGTTGATGAACTGCCCCTTGCTGGTCGGCGGCTTCATTCGCCGGATATGGCCGATGAAGGAGTTGATGTTCTCGGCGAGATCATCCTCTGCGAAGCTGGCCTTGCCGACGATGGCGTGGACGTTTCCGCCGGCGTCATTGCGAAACTCAATCTTCCCGGCGGCAAATTCCTTGACGGCCTGGGCGATATCGGCGGTCACCGTGCCGCTCTTGGGGGTCGGCATCTTTCCCTGCGGACCGAGTACGCGGCCGAGCTTACCGACCTTGCCCATGGCTCGGGGATGGGCGATGGCGACGTCGAAATCGGTCCAGCCGTCATTGACCTTCTTGATGAGGTCGTCGATGCCGACTTCGACGGCGCCGGCGGCCTTGGCCTCTTCGGCCTCGTTGCCATCGACAAAGGCAATGACGCGTTTTTTCTTGCCAATGCCCCGGGGGAGCGAGACCGCGCCGCGGATCATCTGGTCCGCGTTTTTTGGATCGATGCCGAGGTGCATGACGATGTTGATCGTCTGGTCGAACTTGGTGCCGGTCGCAATCTGTTTCAGTAGCTTTACCGCTTCGGGGAGCGGATACTTCTTGTTGAGATCCACCTTCTTGAGGTTTTTCTCATGCCGCTTGGATAGGCCGCGCATGGGGCGCCCGCGCTTCTTCGGCCCCTGTTCGGCGGGCGCCGCGGACTTGGACCTTGCGGGCTTCTCGCGGCCCTTGGATTCCTTGGGCGGCGGACTTTTCTCGCCGGCCGCAGGCGCGGCGGCTGATACTGTGGTTTCTTCTGCCATGAGTGTCCCTCTTAACGACCGCAAAGGGTCTGCCACGATTCGCGGCTCGTGGTCGAGCACGAACGAAACCGGAGTCGCGCTGTATGTGCGGCGCGGCACCGGGACAAACGAGCCCAGCATTTTAATGGCCCCCGGATGCTTCAGCAAGGTCGAACCACCGCCACCGATTTGTAGCGTAAATGCTGGCTGGTGCGGGAATTAGGTGGTTTGGAACAGCAGCAGCCCCTTTTACGGAGACCAAGGCCGCGCCGCCCGGACGGGCAGACAGCCAAGTACGCGGATACGAAAACGGCAGCAATCAGGGCGACATTTTCATTTTTCGCCGCGTCCACCGATGCATAAGATGGGGCCGAAGGCAGGATGCCATGCGCTCGGATGTGCTCGCCCGAATCAGCACGGATGATCTGATCCACAACTTCAACGCCCTGCGAAGCCGGTGCGCCGCGGGGGTGCGAATGTGCGTGCCGCTGAAGGCGAACGCGTACGGCCACGGCATTAAGACGGTCGCGCCGGCGCTATACCGAGCCGGCGCGCACTGTGCCGCCGTTGCGACACTTTCGGAGGCGGTCGAACTTCGGGAGATCGGCTGGGATCGGCCGATCCTTGTGCTGGGGCACGTCCTGGCCGTGGCGGATGCCGCCGAGAGGCGCGAGCGGCTGGCGGCGGCGGCGCGGCATCGGCTGGCACTGACGATCGCGGACGAGGGTGCCCTCGAAGCGCTTGGCCGGCTGGATACCGCCGGGCCGATCGACGTTCATGTCAAGGTGGACAGCGGCATGGGGCGAATGGGCGCTCCGCCGGAAGAGGCGGTGGCCCTTTTCGACAAGGCCGATTCGATCCGGCAGGTCCGGGTTGCCGGGATTTACTCGCACTTCGCGACGGCGGATCTTGAAGCGCCCGAGCTGGCGCAGGCTCAGCTTGCCACTTTTCGCAACGTGCTCCGTGCCGCTGCACACCGACTTTCGAAGGGCGTCATTCGCCATCTGGCAAACAGCGCGGCGACGATCACCCTGCCCGAATCTCATTTCGACATGGTCCGCCCCGGCCTGGCGCTGTACGGCTATGCGCCGTCGCGGCACATGCTGGAGTTGATAAACCTCAGGCCGGTGCTTCGGCTCGTCTCACACGTCTCGCTGGTGAAGATCCTGCCGCCGGGGCACTGCGTGGGGTACGGAAAGACGTTTACGACCGCGCGAAAAACACGTCTCGGTATCGTGCCGGTGGGATATGCAGACGGCTTTGTGCGGGCGCTATCCAATGCGGCGATCGTCGGTACGCGGCGCGGCGATGCGCCCGTCGTCGGCCGGGTGAGCATGGATCAACTGGCGATCGACCTGACCGACATTGGGGAAATATCGCCCGGTGATGAGGTCGTTTTGATCGATAATCGCCCCGATCGTCCCAACAGCGTTCAAGCGATCGCGGACCGGCTGGGGACAATCCCGTACGAGGTGACCTGTCTCCTGGGCCCGCGGATCGACCGGGTAAGCACGGGCAATTCCTGCGCTGAGCCCTCGTAATGGGCATCGAAAGCTAAACCGCGACCGACATTAGGACCGATGTGTAAGACGCTGGGAGAGGTAGGCCCTGCGTCCGCGTCGGATGTCCGATCGGGCAGCGAGCTCGATCGCGGAAGTGCGTTGCGGAACCGTCGCGCAGTCGCGGGCTTTTTCGGCGATATAATGAGCCAACCTCGCTCGCGGGCTCACAGGAGAGTAACGATGAAACGTCCGCTGTTCCTCCGCGTGGTGAAATCCAAGATGCTCCTGCCCCTGCTTGTCGGTGGTGCGGCTCTTCAACTCAATCTGGGTGGCTGCGATCCCGAGGTGCGCGATGCCGTGCTGACGGGCTTCGCGACGTCGCTGACCAGCCTGGCCAGCGCGATAATTGAAGCGTTCTTCCTTTCGCTCCAGGATGCCGGGTCGTCGACGTCGCAGCCTGTCGTGCAGGCGGTTTTCGACACGCTTCGCTCCATGACCGCATAAGTGTACAAATCGCCGGCCCTGCCGGCGTTCTTCACAGGTAGGCTGACTCGGAAGGCCCGCAGCGGGAAACCGTCTGCGGGCCTTCGCTTTCGGCTGGCGCGGATCGGCACCGGCGGATTCAAAGGGGGTTGGGAGAAGGGCTCCGCTTGGATCGAAAACCGAGGTTGAAGTCTGACGCGGGCGCCGATATATAGAACGCCGACCGGCGAACAGGAGAGCCCAGGAATGGCCAGCAAGGCACTTCGCAAATGCGTACGGTGGGGACGTTGGGTTCCGGCGGCGATCCTGTTTCAGCAGCTTGGCTGCCTTCCGGATGACGCGGTGCGGCAGGTCTTTGGCGAGAATATCGTTCTCACCGGCGCGATCATCATTCAGTCGCTCACGTCCATTTTCTTCAACAGCCTGTTCGGGGTCGCCTGACATGCACGCAAAACGCCACACAGGAATTGGGAACAGACGCAGACGGCCAAGCCTGTTCCGCGGCGTTGCGCCCGCCCGGCTGGTGCGGCGCGTAAAGGCCCTGATCCTCGGGGCTGCGGCGCTGCCGCTGTTTCAGGCGACGGGCTGCTTCCCGGACCCGATTGGCGCGCTGAACTTCGAACTTCAATCGCTGGTCAACGTAACTCTTGTCAATGCCCTGAATACGATTGTGCAGAACGTGCTTCGGTTGTAGGGCGACGTGCCGATCCCCGATTCCGCCGGGCGGCGCGGGGATTCTGCCGCAGCGGCGCCTCGGTTGTGAGAAATGCGGGACGGTGCGATCGTTCCGTGTTGCGCCCGCTTGCAGGCCGCGATCGGGGCTTCTGCCTTGCCACTGGCGGCGATTCCACCTATACCACTGGCCGTGATTTGCGGTCGCCCGGTGCGGCCGCGACGGCTTCCAAGGACTTTCCGGCATGACCAAGGTGATGACTCCACCCCCCGCGACAACCGCGCCTCCTGTACCTCTGCTCGATTTGAAGGGCCAGTACGCAACGATTCGCGACGAGATTCGCGCGGCGATTGATGCGATCTGCGAAGCGCAGCGTTTCATCGGCGGTCCCGAAGTGATCGCCTGCGAGGAGGCGGTGGCGGCGTATTGCGACTGTGCGTACGGCATTGGCATGAGCAGCGGGACCGACGCGCTGTTGTGCGCGATGATGGCGATGGGAATCGGTCCCGGCGACGAGGTAATCGTGCCGACGTTTACGTTTTTCGCAACGGCGGGATGCGTAAGTCGGCTCGGAGCCAGGCCCGTCTTCGTGGACGTCGATCCGGATACATTCAACACGACGGCTCGGTTAATCGAGCCTGCGATCACGAGCCGCACCAAGCTGATCATCCCGGTTCACCTGTTCGGTCAGTGCGCGGAGATGGACGCCATCCTGGACTTGGCGCGTTCGCGAAAGGTCCTGGTCATGGAGGACGCGGCCCAGTCGATCGGGGCGACATACAAGGGCCGAAAGGCGTGCAGCATGGGAGACGTCGGGACACTGTCGTTCTTCCCGAGTAAGAACCTGGGCGCTTTCGGCGACGGGGGGATGGTCTGCACGAACAACAAGGTATTGGGGGATCGCATCCGCATCTTCCGGGATCACGGGGCGCAGCCGAAGTATTATCACAAGTGGATCGGGGGCAATTTCCGGCTGGATGCCATTCAGGCGGCAGTCGTACGGATCAAGCTCAAACACCTCGACGCCTGGTCGCAACGCCGCGCCGAAAACGCATGCCGGTATGCAGGACTCTTTGGGGGCAGCGCGGTCAAGGCCCCGGTGATTCGCGCGGATTGCCGCTCAATCTTCAATCAGTACTGCATCCGCGTGGCCCGGCGCGATGAGCTTCGCAGGTTTCTCGATTCGCGCGGAATCGGAAACGAAGTGTATTACCCCGTCCCCCTGCACCTTCAGGAATGCTTTTCACACCTGGGTGGTAAGCCCGGCGATTGCCCTAATGCCGAGGCGGCGGCGCGGGAGATCCTGGCGATTCCGATCTACCCCGAATTGACGGTCGAGCAGCAGGAGCGCGTCGCGTCGGCGATTCTCGAATTCCATCGCGGTGGGCGTGCCTGACATGGAGTGTCTGGTGCTGGCGGCAGGCCCGGCGGAACTGTCGGCGAGCTTCCTCTGGCCGATGGTGGTGTCGCTTTCAGTGACACTTCTCGTTTGTCCCGCGGTGCGGCGGGCGGCGATTCTGCTCGCACTGTACGATCGACCCGACGGCGGGCTTAAGCCCCACCAGCGGCCGATACCCTACCTGGGCGGCGTGGCAATGTACGTCGGGTGGATCGCGGCCCTCTTGACCGCGTGCTTCCTTGGGCCCGGGGCGCGGGCGTACGTGCCGTACGTTGCGGTCGGCGGCTCGGTGCTGATGCTGACCGGCCTGATCGACGACATCAAACACCTTTCTCCGAAGTTTCGGCTCTTCATTCAGGCGCTGATGGCAGGGGTTCTGATGTATGGTGGCATCGGGCGTCACACGTCGCGCGCATTGCTGGAGCCGCTCGCCGGAGTTCTGCCGGCGGCGGCGCTTTCCGAGCCGGCGGTGCTGGCGGTCAGCGCCGGCGTGTGCATCTTTACGTTGGCGGGGGCTTCCAACGCCACGAATTTCATTGACGGGCTCGACGGGCTGTGCGGGGGGATTCTCGCAATCGCGATGCTCGGCTTTGCGGCGCTGAGTGTGCTGGTCAATCACAACGACCCAGGACACGACCCGAGCGGCGTGATCCGGCTGGTGGTGTGCGGAGGTATCTTCGGCGCCTGCCTTGGATTCCTGTTTTACAATTTCAACCCCGCTTCCATCTTCATGGGAGACAGCGGATCGCTCCTGCTGGGGTTCAACGTCGCCGTGCTCATGCTTCTCCTGGCCGAACAGCCTTGCCACGCAGGGTACGCGACGTGGCGGTGGCTCGACTGCGGGCTGATGGTATTCGCATTTCCGGTATTGGATACGGGTGTGGCGATTACCCGCCGTTGGCTCAACCGGCGGCCCTTGTTTCGAGGGGATCGCAGCCACTTGTACGACCAGATTCGAGACCGCGGATTGTCAGTCCGGCAGACAGTGCTGGTCTGTTACTCCATCGGCGTTCTGTTCGGACTGATCGCGCTGGCAGTGTCGCAGCTGCCGGTTCTGCTATTCTTCGGCGTGCTGCTCGGCATTCCTTCGCTGGCCGGTATCCTCTGCCGTCGCTTCGGGCTGCTGCGCGTCGATGACACAGCCGCCCGATCGGGGCATTGACCGCGCGCAATTCACAGCCGTTGGTGGCGCCGGCCCTTGTGAAACGGGCGGGAGCGGGGCTAAAATCCCGCGGGTAGGTTGGGTCAATACCATTCGGCGGCCCCGGCGCACGGGCGAAAGGAATCGCGAGCCATGATCAGCAATCTCGCCTCCGTCCGCCGCAAACTCTCGGAGAACCTGAAACGGGTAAAGGACCGCATCGCGGCGGCGTGCCAGCGCGCGCGGCGCAACCCGGACGATGTCCGGCTTGTAGCCGTAACGAAGTATGTCGAGGTGGACGTTATCCGCCAGCTCCTGGAACTGGGAGTGCTCGATATCGGTGAGAGCCGGGGCCAGCAGCTCAACCAGCGCGCGGGCATGATGCACGAGTTCATCGAGAGAAAAAGCGTGCTGAGCGGCCGGCGTGACGGACCGCCGGCGCGTCCGCGCTGGCACATGGTGGGGCATCTTCAGCGCAACAAAGTGAAGCTCGTCGTGCCCTGGGCCGAACTGATTCACAGTGTTGACAGCCTCCGGCTTGCGGAAGATCTGGACCAGCAGGCGACGAAGCTCGGTCGCGTGGTGGACGTGCTGCTTCAGGTCAACACAAGCGGTGAACGATCGAAGTTTGGCGTGGCGGTCGGCGCGGCGGCGCACCTGGCCGAGCATTTCGCTACGCTACCGGGGATTCGTCTCTGCGGCCTTATGACGATGGCTCCTCTGGACGTGCCGCCGGCTGAAATCCGTCTGGCCTTCGACCGTCTGCGCGACATTTTCGAGGACATGCGGGGTGAGCGGCACGTCGGACCTGAGTTCAAGCACTTGTCAATGGGGATGAGCCACGATTTCGAGGTGGCGATCGAGGCGGGGGCGACGATGGTCCGAATCGGCAGCATGCTGTTTGAGGGGATGACAAGCCCGGTACCGCCGCAGGTCGACGAGGATGCCGAATGAGCCTTGTTGGACGGGATCTCTTCGAGTTGTGGCGGCTGGCGCTGGGTCTGACCTGCACGGTATACGCGACCGTGGTGACTGTCCGATCGCTCGGGGGGTGGGTGGCTTATTTTTCCGGCAAAGACCGAACGACGGTCTTGCTTCGCCATTACGTCTTGGCGCAGCTGGTGAGTCTTCGCTTGGGCCGATTCCGGGACGAGCTATTGAGAATCGCGTTCTGGCTCGCGGCCTTGGTCGTGCTCCTGCGGCTTCACGTTTCCTGATGGTTGTGCGGCGGCACGGGAAGTCCCGCCGGATCCTGGACAATCACTCATGCATGCTTTGATGTGGACCTGGCTGTCGCTGACCGTCCTCGCGGCCATCGTGTGGGTCAGCCGGCACCTGCAACTGAGTCGCGCCCAGAGGCTGATGCCGCCGCTTCATTCGGCGATGTACGCCGGGTCAAGCCTTGCGCTGCCATCGGTGAGCTTTCTGGTGGCGGGAAAGGACGAGGAAAAGAACATTGAGGCGTGTCTGAGGTCGATGGCGGCACAGGAATACCCGAACATGGAGATCATCGCTGTCAATGATCGCAGCGGAGACCGCACAGGGGCGATCATGGATCGCCTCGGCTCGGAGACCGGGCGCATCCGCGCGCTGCACGTGTCCACACTTCGCGAAGGCTGGTTCGGCAAGAACAACGCGATGCGCGAGGGCGTGGAGCGGGCGACGGGCGAATGGCTGTGTTTCACTGACGCGGACTGCGTGCAGGTTTCTTCACGGTCGCTTTCGATCGCCATGCACTACGCGCTGGAGAAGGGCGTCGACTTTCTGTCGGTGCTCCCGGCGCACGAGACGGGGAGCTTCTGGGAGAGTGTCATCCAGCCGGCATGCAGCGGTATCATGATGATCTGGTTCAACCCGATGAAGGTGAACGATCCGACCAAACGGACGGCGTACGCCAACGGGGCGTTCATGCTGATGAAGCGTTCGTGCTACGAGGCGATCGGCGGGCACGAAGCCGTCAAGACGGAGCTGAACGAGGACATGCACATGGCCCGGCTCGCCAAGGAACGGGGCCTTCGCCTGGCAGTCGTTTCGAACGTCGACCTGTACACGGTTCGAATGTACGAGAGCTTTGCGCAGACGCGGGCGGGCTGGAGCCGGATATTTTACGGCTGTTTCGGCACGCTTCGGCGGCTCGTCGTGACAGGGTTTATGGTGTTCCTCTTCAGCTTGCTTCCCTGGATTGCCTTGGCGGTATCCCTGGGCGTTGCTGCCGCCGGTGGGGCCACCTGGTCAGGCTGGCGGTGGATGCTCTGGATTTCGGCGCTGGTCTGCGTGACGCAGTGGACCGTGATGTTCCGGTTCTATCGTCTAAACCGGCTAAACCCGCTCTACTCCTTGGCCTACCCGCTTGGAGCGGGGATCGGATTGTGGGCCCTTGTCGGCGCGATTCGCCGGCTTGGCGGCCGTGGCACGATTACATGGCGCGGTACGACCTACCGGGGTGACCGCGTGGACGTGGCGGGTCAGGCTGCGGTCACGAAATAGGCTGGGAATCGAAGGCACAACAGCGGGGAGGCAGGCGAAGTTCAGAACTGCTCGCCGGCCAGTTCCTTGAGCAGCGAGACGACGCGCGTCGTGGCGAATTCGAAAGCGGTCTTGGTGCGTTCGACCGCGATGTTCGGGTCCCACGGGCCCGGCTGACCCCAGCGGGCATCCACTTCGATAAAGAGCTGTCGAACGTCTTCAATAAGAGACTCCACCTTGATTTCCGCCTGCCAGTTGGGCTTGTCCGGGCCGGGCAGCGGAGGGAGCAGGAGCTTCAGGCCGACGGCGTGGACAGGCCGACCGAGGGGCCCAAGGCGGTCGTCGAGGTGGAGGCAGCGTTGGCCCAGGAAAAGCCGGCCGTCGTTGTCAAGAGACTGGGCGGTGAGGCGGACAACGATCCCGGTGGCGAGGATTAGTCTCGGCGAAAAGACGCCCGCCACGGTTTCGAGCGCGAGCTTCAGGTTGTCGAGGTAAAGGTCGAACGAGGTGGTCGGGAAATAGTCCTCGAAGTTAACGAGGTCGGGGCTGACGGAGAGTTTCAATTGGCTTCGGGGATCGCCCTCGGCCTGTGGGCTGACCAGGTGCCACGCGTTCTGGAGGTATTCCTGTCTGCGCCAGTCGAAGCCCTCGCTGGCCTTCAGTTGAAACTGCTGTTTGTGGTGTTTGTCGAGGACCGCCGAAGGGGCGAATCGCACGCCGACGTGAAGGCCGCGGGTCTTGAGGGTTTGAGGCAGCATTGCGTTTGAAGACTCCCCTCACGGTTCAACGGAAACTCGCCGGCACAGGCGGCGGACCGGCCATAGGCCGCGCACCACCGAGTTATTGTGAGCCGGCGGGCTGGGTCGTCGGGGCTGCGACGGTTTCGACTCTGATCGGCGTGTCGGTGTCTCCGGCGACGACCTTTCCGGTGCGTACATCAATGGTCTGGGACGTGATGAGCTTCTGCCCGGCGGTTGGGTCCGTCTGGGCGGCGGTCTCCGGCGCAGGGACGGTAATTGCCGCCGGAGGGAAGGTGATCGGCCTGGACCACTCCGCCATGCCCTTCAGGCGAAACTCGGCTTGTGCCGGCAGAGGGGTCATGGCGAACTGCTGTTCATCCCTGATGCGCGTGTAGTATTCGCGGGCCTTCTCGAATTCGCCGCGGTCTTCGGCGAGGACACCGAGCATCATCAGGGCCTCACCCTTTGCAGTGGAGTCTCCGCTGCCTGCCAGACGAACCACGTTCTCAAAGGCCTCCTGTGCGGTCTTCTTCCATTCGTCTATTGATGTTGTCGGGGCAGGGGCGCTGGAGGCGTCGGACTTTTTGGCGTCGCCGGCGATAATCTGGGACATGGCTGTTTCGCCGACCCGAAGCCACGCGGAGACGGTGAGGCGAGGATCGGAGCTGTCCTGCGCCACCGATCGGAAGCGCTCGACAGCGCTTGCCGGGTCGGCCATTAGCGACGAATCGGACAGGGTCGCCCAGCCGTCCATGATCCTGGCCTGGCGTCCCTTGACGACCCAGTACACGGCGATGATGACGACCAGGACGGCAACGCCAAAGATGATCAGCCTGTTCGCGTTCTGCCGCGCATAGGTGCTGATCTGGTCGATCTGCTGGGCCAGTTCGTTTGTCTGAAGTTCGTGTCGGCGTTCTGTCTTCATTGCTGGTGGAAATCCCCAAGGGTGTCAGTCGTTTGCTTTTTCAAGGTGTGGCGTCTTCACGTTGACGACGACCTGCGTGCCGGGCTTGAACATGCCTGCCGGAATCTTCTCGATGCGGACTTCTGCGGCTTCCTCGAACTTTCGATACTTGAGGGTGTACACGCCGGCATGGAGTGTCTCGTCAATTAGCTTCCATTCGCCTGTGGGCATGTTCTGATAGTAGAAGTTTCGGACGACCTGCGGGTCCTCGTTGCCGAGGTAATAGTGCCGGATCTTTCGCTTGCCCTCCTGATAGCTGTGATCCGACTTTGTTCGGTCAAGGTTAAAGCCCTTGGGGACCGGCACATCCGCTACGTAGGGCTGCGGCCGGGCTTCGATCACGGTCGGGCCGGCGGCCTTCTTGCTGCAACCGGCGCCGGCGGAGGCGCTTACGATCAAGACCAGCGACAGGATGCCAAGACTTCGCATGTCAGTCAGTTCCGATCATGGCCATGACGAAGGGCATCCATGCCCGCGATGCGATGCCCGCTCACGGCTGTTGAATCTTCCAGCGTAGCCCGGTGGAGAGGGCGTGTCAAACCCCTGAGCGCCGGTGTCGGGAGCGAAGTTCGGCAAAGGCAGGCCGGCGTCCTAATCCAGCCACTTGCTGCGCTGTTTGAGCTTTTCAGGGACGTAGGTCTCGGTGACGAAACTGATGCTCTTGGTGAGCAGCGATTCGACTTCCATCTTGAAGCCGTGCTTGAGCATGAGCGCGACTTCCTTTTCCCACTCCTTCTTGCCCTTAAACCAAGGGTATTCGAGGATCTGCCTAGCCCGCTTGATGTCTTTGTCATCGACAGCGATCTTCACATCGTCGGAGAGGTTGTATTCTTCGAAGTCGTGGCTGCGCACGCCGATCAGCTTGGCGTCGGGCACGGCCATGCGCTCGCTTTCGAATGCCAGGTTGATCGAGCCCTGCTTGATAACGCTGTAGATGTAGTACCCCCACGGGTCGTTATCGAGGAGGCAGAACACGGGGAGCTTCAATTCGTTGTGCATTCGGAAAAGAAGGCGTCGGACGCCGCGCGGGGGCTGGCCGCCGCCATGGGTCAGAATGCAGTTGTGCTTCTGCCAGAACTTGTCCTCGTTGAAGCGGTTCCAGACCGTGCCCTTTTCGACGTGTAGGATGAACCTGGCCTCGCACTTCCTGAACTGCATGACGTCGGGCTCGACGATGCTGGGAATGGAAAAACCGCCCGCGCCCATGCGCCGCAGGTCGATCTCGTCACCCCGGCTGACAACCGTCAGGTTTCCGGCGATGCTCCCGCGGTTGTCGGCGAAGACGTGCAGTTCCTCGCGGAGTGATTCGAGGGCCACTTCAAGGTCTTCGATGATCGGGTCGCTTTCGGCTTGGTCGTTGAAGGTCTTTTCGCTGGTGCCGGGGATGGTGTGCTTGGTGAGGTAGTACAGACCGCGGATGCTGACCGTCTTGCCCTCGTCGATCAGCTTCTTGCAGCCGCTGGCGATGAGCACGGTCTGCATGAAGTTCTTGGCCTGGCCCAGGTTGAAGAAGCTGCGCGTCTGGCGCTTATCGCCCATCTCGATGATACGCCTGTTGCGGTTGTATTTCGCGTTGGAAAGCGAGCGGATGGGGATGTCCACCGAAGGGTCGCGCTTTTTCGCGGCGGCGACGGCGACGCTCTCGGCAAGGCGCACGATCTTCGCCGCGGTGGCGCTGTTTGAAGCCTTTTTGGGTTCTGCGGTCTTTTTTGATCTTGTCTTGGCCATCCGTGGTCCCCGTTGGTTTGAGTCGGCGCTCCTGGAGGCGCCCTATCTGGATTTAGCGTATCGGCGGCGTCGGTTCGGATCAATCGGGCATCGGGTCATCATGTGACCGGCACGCCCTGATGTTCGGTCAGTTGCCTGAACAGCTCGCTGAGCCGCATCGTGATCGGTCCCGGCTTTCCGTGCCCGATCGCGCGGCCGTCCACCTTCACAACGGGGGCGAGTTCTCCCATGGTGCCCGAGCAGAAACACTCATCTGCGCGATAAACCTCTGTGAGCGAAATGTCCTGCTCGGAACAGGGGATCCCTTGTTCGCGGCAAAGGTCAAGCACGGTTGCCCGCGTGATCCCCTCCGGGCATGCGACCAGGCGGCTGGTGAGCACGACGCCGCTGGAGACGATGAAAACGTGTGTGGCATTGGTCTCCGCGACGAAGCCACGGGTATCGAGCATGAGGGCGTCGTCGGCGCCGGCCGCATTGGCTTCGATCTTCGCGAGGATCGACTGAATCAGGTTGCAGTGGTGTATCTTCGGGTCGAGGCAATCCGGCGGAAATCGCCGGACGCTGCTGGTGATCAGGCTGATGCCGCTCTTGTCGTACACCGGCGGCTTGTGCTCGGCGAGGATGATAAGCGTCGGGCCGCTCGAGTTGAGGCGGGGATCCATCCCGCTTGTGACTTTCACGCCGCGCGTCAGCGTGAGGCGGATATGTACGCCATCGGTCATCTTGTTGGCCGAGAGGGTGCGCTTGATTTCAGGAATGATCGCCTCATCGGTCGGAATCGTATCGAAGGCGAGGGCCTTGGCGGAGCCGCGCAGCCGTGCCAGGTGCTCGTGCAGCTTAAAGATCCTACCCGAATACAGTCGCAGCCCCTCCCACACCGCGTCGCCGCCTTGTACCGAAGAGTCGAACGGGCTGATCGCCGCCTCATCGCGATGCACGAGCCGCCCGTTGATGTTGACGATCAGGTCCTTGTTCTTCGGGTTGAAGGTCTGAAGCATGGCAGAAACTCCGACAAGCACGATGGCACGGCCGCATCATCGCAGGCGCATGGCGAATAGTTGTTCGTAAATGCGCTCGCACTCCGCGAGCACTGAGTGCAGATGGGAAGGAACCATCTCATGCTTTGGCCGATACAATTCAAACCCGGTGGACCTCTCCACCGCCGCATACCAGTGCTTCGCCCAGATGCCGTCCGTCTCCCGCCGCCCCGGCGGCCATGAAAGCATCGCATCGCAGTACTCAACCGCGAGCACGTTGCACAGGAGCTCCAGCATCCGACGTGGGTCCGTCAGGACATCCTTCGCATCAATAACCGGGGGCGGCTGCCCGGTCCGCTCGCGGACCAGTTCCAGAATCTCGACCTGCTGCGGCAGCCCTGTATCCTCAAGGCGCGGATTGGGCGTGACCTTGATGAGCGAGGTCAGCATCTCCGCCGGATGGCGAATCAGCATGCAATGCCGCAGGCCTGCCAGCCATGCCCGATCCATGTGGGGCAGGAGATGGTGCGCCATGTGCTTCTGATAGAATATTCTCCTCCCGTCTGGCACCGGCCCGGTCAGCCAGGCCACGACTTTCCGCCAGTCAGTCTCGTGATGTTGGATCACTTCGTCCCGCCCCGGATGCGGCAGGCCGGTCATGAGGAGATAGTGAGCGTAAAGCGGCTCATCACAGACAAAAGTGTCGGGCCGGTTTCCCCAGGCGCGCATCATGGCCGTGGAAATGTTGCGCGGGCCGGACCACATGGCAATTCGAAAAGGTTCCATATCCATCGGCCGGGACTCGATACGCGGCTTGCGTGTTTCCAATGTCAATCGGAACTCTTTTCGGATTCCAGCGCGCGGCGCGTGGCCGAGGCGGCGTCGGCAGCCGGCAGGATGAAGACGTCCATTGCGTCGAACAGGCCTTCGGGATCGCCTTCGTGGTCCTCCCGGTCGGGCATCTGCATGACGAAGACACCGACCAGGTCGCCGGTCGCTGAAAAGACGGGCAATCCCGCCTCACCCTCCATTGAGCTGCCGATCGCGTAAAGATCGCGCGGCTTGTGCAGGATGCCGGCCAGTGTGCCTTCGTGCACGACGGGGGCGCGTTCGAAGTATTTGTCGAGCCGGGCGATGGTAAGGAGGCGATCTCCCGGGCGCGGGTTGACAGAGCGGGTCAGGTCGATGGCGGTGAAGGCGCGTCCGGATGCGGCCTTGACGCGCAGCCATGCGAGGTCCAGCTCCTGATCTCGTGCCACTAATTTGGCATCGAGCTCCTCGTTCTTCTCTCCGATGATCACCTTGATTCGCGACGCGCTGGAACGGATGCCCAGCGTATCGAGCAGTCTGGGCGCGGCGAGGGACGCGCTGGAGCACATGACGATGCCCGTTGGGTCGATCATAACGCCGGTCAGTTCCTCTTCCGATTCCTCGGCGCCGTCTTCGTCCTCGATCTTGAGGACGTACTTGATCGTCACGAGCGCCTTTGCTCGCTCGTTGAGCAGGCTCTCGTAGGAAGTAGGGGCATTCTCGTCGCCGCCGGGGTCCGCGAGGCTTGGCGCGAAAAATGCGATCGGCAAGCCCGCGGCAAGGGCCAGGATGACCTGGCGCTTCGACCGAACCTCATTCGCAGGGCCACGTAACATTGCCATGCGGGAATTGACCTCCCTCTTGTGTTCCATTGACTGGGCCCTTGCCGGTTCTGTGCCGGGCGTAAGCCATCCTGGACGAGACTCAGCGGGCGATCATACGTCCACTGCAGGCGACGTGGAAATGTTCGCGGGAACGGCTTTTCGCCGACCTTGTGCACTCAAAGAGCCGTGTTTGAGCCCCCGCTGGCACGCAGATATACTCCCGCCGGTGGCACGTGGTTTGCTGCGTGTCTCGTCAACGTCAGGCATCGCGACCGTTCCGTTCACCTGGAGGCACCTGCCATGATGAAGCTCCGACTATTCACGCCCGGCCCGACAATGGTCAGCCCCGAGACCCTGCTGGAAATGGCCTACCCGCTGGATCATCACCGCACCAGCGGCTTTAAGGAGATGTTCAAGGAGTGCACGGAACTCCTGTCGTATGTGTATCAGACCAAGGCGCAGCCGCTCATCCTGACGGGCAGCGGGTCGGCGGCGATGGAAGGAGCCATCCTCGGATGCTGTAAGAAGGACGCAAAGACGCTGGTGTGCCACGCGGGCAAATTCGGCGAACGCTGGCAGAAAGTCCTTAAGCGATTCAACCTTCCGCACGTTGAATACAAGCT
The DNA here is from genome assembly GCA_003576905.1 of Planctomycetota bacterium. Taxonomy (GTDB): domain Bacteria; phylum Planctomycetota; class Phycisphaerae; order UBA1845; family UTPLA1; genus UTPLA1. Next base: position 15,636 of record QEVG01000056.1, read on the forward strand.
GGAATACGGGCAGGGTTTCCGGGCCGAGGGCGTCCACGACATGCTCAAGAAGAACCCGGATGTCAAGGCCGTGATCTTCGTGCACAGTGAAACGAGCACCTGCGCGCTCTCCGACGCGCAGGGTATCGCGAAGGTGTGCCGCGATCACGGCGCGGTGTCGCTATGCGACGGCATCACGTCGATCGGGGCGATCCCGTTCAAGATGGACGAATGGGGCATCGACGTGGCGGTGACCGGCTCGCAGAAGGCACTCATGCTGCCCCCGGGTCTTGCGTTCGCAGCGGTCAGCGACCGGGC
>QEVG01000057.1 GCA_003576905.1 Planctomycetota bacterium
GTAGGGCAGCAGACATCGTCCGGCGGTCTTCATGCTCAGCGCCGCGACGTTCAACAGGAGATTCGTATTCTTCGCCATGAACGGTGCTTACAAAATCAAGGCCGCAAAGTCAAGATGTTTTCAACGGAGCAATAGCGGGTCAAACATGCGACTTCATTGGGTCTTTTGCATGGTACAAACCAAGAACAGCTTCGAAAATGGCCCCAAATGATCTCCGATCTTCGTTTTTCGCTCAAAAATGCGGTTCTCACCCCGGCAGGCCCACTAATCAATTACCGTTGCTCATATGCCGACGGCTGGAACACATCAGCGCGATCAGATCACGATCGGAGGACGAGGAATGCGGGCGCAATCCGAGCCCCTCAGGACAGCGGCTTGCGATTCCACGAGCGCGTTGGGATGGAAAGACGTCACCTGTTCCGGAACTGGTCTAATCATCGCGTCTCTAGCGTTTTGGAGACCTTTTCCGTCGGCATTCTGGCTCCGCCTCATTGGATTCCGCTCCAACTGGCGCAGGGAGTTGCTTGAAATCTGCTGGTTTGGATTCCTTGCCGTTCTGTTCATTGCCTTTTTTGCGCCCACTTGGCAGCTTCGCTACTCGATGGTTCATTATCCTTGGCTGCAGCGCACTGTTCTGACCCCGCCTCCGACTGATCTGTGGACTGTCGACAAAGAAGTTAGCCTCGAATACATGGCAAATGTCGCCGCGCCGCCCGATGCCCCTTGGCTTCAGGAGCGCATCGAAGATCTTTGGGGCGAAGAGGTGGGCGTGGGCTGGATCGAGCCGTTGGAATCCGAAGAACTAAACTACTATGTCAATACGATGATTGGCCAGGAACACCTCTTGGGCGACTATTAAGGGAGGCGTGGTTCACGGACCTGTTTGGAATTCAATTGTTGCCGCAAGACGGAAGGCCGCCCAGTTGGCAATGGGTGTTCTGCTGCCTGTTTAAGAACATTGTGCCGTCGATTCGTTTGCTCTTTGACCCATTGATGGTGTGGCTGGCGATCCTATTCGCCTTACATCTGGTGGTTCACCGCGCTCCAAGTGCAAAGGCAGGAGCTCGATGTCTGATGTTTGCGCGCCTGATCCCGATCCGCTGCTCTTGGATTGGGGCGCTCCTGGTGGGTGCCACGTTTCTTATCGCTCAAGATGCATCACGCCAATTACGGAGTTATGCATACCTTCCACTACTTGTTTTGGCCGGGGTCGGTCCCATACTGCTATCACTCAGACCGCTGTGGACTGCGATCCGTGTCTACCGCCCTGAATGGGCTTTGCGCCATCGCGTGATTCTGATGGCGTCTACGCTTCTCGTGCTAACTGTATTGGTTGGATCAATCGACTTTGCGGCCCGAAATGCGGGCTATCTCCTTTTTGTGAAAACGGGTCGGTGTGTCGGAGAAACATGTGGTTTTTCCCTCTGGACCTGAGATCGATCAGCCTGCATCGTGAAAAACCTGACTGAAACAAGCCCCGCGTCGCTGTCAAAGGAACCCCGGCTCCTGCCGCTTGTTTCGATCATATTGTCGGTTGTTCTCCTCCTTTCCCCCGCCCCGGCAAGATGGACCGCCGATTTCGCCGGCGCTTGGCTCTCGGCCACCGGAACATCCCATATCACTGATGTGGACCCGCCATGCATCCAAATCGGGAACAACCGGTACAACATCGTCTTTTGGTGTACGCCCGTCCCCCTTTGGGCTTGCATGTTTCTCGCGTTCGGATTCGCCGGGTCTTCGATCACCCGCTACGCAATCTTCACGGCATTGTGTGGCTCAATATTCGGAGTACTCGTTCCCTTGCAGGTCGCGCTCTCAATCTACCTGCATCAGAAAGGTGTGCGGTGGAGCTTCGCGCATTACCCCATCTACGCGCTGCTGCACTTCGGGGGCGTCATCGCTCTTATGGGAATTGCCAAAAGAACTATCCTACGCCACCGCGAAGCCGCGGGTCAGTCCGCGCTACCTTGATTGGCACTTACGACAGGTTGACCGGCATGACGACGTAGTGGAATACCGGCCCGCTGCGGATGATTCCGGGGCGGGAGGGTTCCTTGAGTTCGAGGGTGATGGTTTCGCCGCAGACCTTCAGGGCGTCAAGCAGGAATTCGGGGTTGAAGCCGATCTGGATCTGCGCGCCCTTGTAGTCGACGCCGGAGAGCTTGACGGTGGCCTCGCCCTGTTCCTGGGCGCGGCCGGAGAGGACCATTCCGTCGGAGCCGAGGGAGATGCGGATGCCGCGGGACTCGACGCTGGAAAGAAGGGCGGCACGCTTGACGGCGCTAAGCAGGTCGGCCGTGGGCAGGGTGGCCTTCTTGTCGTTGTCGCGGGGCATGACATCCTGGTACTTGGGGAAGTGGCCCTCGACGAGAACGCTGCTGATCGTGGCGCGCTCGCTGCGCAGGATGATCTGGTTCGGGGAGAGCTTGACCTCGAGGATCTCGTCCGGGCCGAAATGCAGCCGCGAGACGAGGTTGAGGGCCTTGGTCGGGACGATGGCGTGGACCTCCTCGCCGACGGATTTTTCGAGCGAGACGGCGGACATGGCGAGGCGCCGGCCGTCGGTGGCGACGAGCTGGAGGTTCTTGCCGGACTTCTCCCAGAGGACGCCGTTGATGGCGTAGCGCGTGTTTTCGCGGGCGGCGGCGAAAAGTGTCTGACCAATGGCATCACGCAGGGGGCCGACCTTCACGGAGAAATCGGCGTCGCCTTCCATGTCGGGCACGGGAGGAAACTCGCGCGTGCTCTGGCCCATCAGCTGAAAATGGCTGTCGGCGCCGCGAACGTGCAGGGCGTCGTCCGCGGTCTCGAAGGCCAGGGTCTCGTCGGCGGATTCGCGGACGATGGCCAGGAGGCGTTCGCAGTTGACGAGGGTCTCGCCGGTCCTGGTGACATCGACCTGGCGGACGTGGTAGCGCAGGCCCACTTCCTGGTCGTAGGCGGTGAGCGTCAGGACATCCTTGGTCGCCGAGAGCCTGACGCACTGGAGGATGGGCTTGGGCGTGCGGCCGGCGGCGACGCCCGACGTGGCCGAGAGGCCTTCCAGCAACGCGATCCGATCACAAATGCATTTCATGGCCGCATACTCTTTAAGTAAACTTCGTTTCGACGCATGTACGATACGAGGACCGCGCCGAAGGGGCGAGGGTCATTGTACTCAAAATACGTCGTTCGATGAGCGGGCCCCCGGTCGGCAATTCACGTTGGACGGCGGAGCGAAGAATATGAGAAGTACTCAATATTTATCTAAGCAGCAGCCGTCTTATGGCCTGTCAATCGTGAGCGCAAAACCCGGCGATTCCCGGAATCATCGACAGGGCTTAATGATACAAGCGCCCCGGGATTTCGTCTATCTGGACAAGCTGTGAGCACCCCTGTTTGCAGCCCTGGAAATGGGCGTTTTCTTCACAGCCCGGCGCGGGAAGAGGATGGGCCTGTGACGAGCCGGGCCGGTCGACGCAGGTTATCCACATTGATTCACATCGGGATGTCATTTGTCGGCCGGCACGCGGACGCGGGGTCTAATTGGTTTTGCGGAGGGATTCTTCCATCTCGTCGACGCGCTGGCGGAAGGTGGTGTCCTGTTGGCGGAGTCGTCCGATGAGCTTGACGGCGTGGAGGACGGTGGTGTGGTCGCGGCCGCCGAAGAACCCGCCGATTTCTTCGAGGCTGTGAGGGGTGTGGCGGCGGGCGAGGTACATGCATACCTGGCGTGGGAGGGCGATGGATCGGCTTCGGCGGCGGCCCTGAAGATCGGAGAGCTTCACATCGAAGCGCTCGGTAACGAGGCCCATGATGTCCTGGATGCGGACCTGGCGGCGGACGGTGTTCTCTTCGCCGCCGAGGACGGCGCGGGAGAGTTCCATGTCGATGGGCCGGGATTCGAGGGCGGCGGTGCTGTGGAGGCGGTTGATCGCGCCTTCGAGTTCGCGGGCGTTGGCCGTGAAATGCGATGCGACGTACTGGGCGACTTCCTGCGGAAGGTCGATGCCGAGGATGCGCATCTTCTTATTAATGATGGCGAGGCGCGTTTCGAGGCAGGGCGGGTCGATGCGCGTGACCAGCCCCCACTTGAAGCGGCTGACGAGGCGCTCCTCGAGCTGCGGAATATCGGAAGGAGGGGCGTCGGCCGAGAGGACGATCTGGCGATGGAGCTGGTAGAGCGTGTTGAAGGTGTGGAAGAACTCTTCCTGGGTCCGGTCGCGGCCGGAAAGGAACTGCACATCGTCGATCATCAGCACGTCGGCATGGCGGTAGCGATAGCGGAAGTTGTTCAGTGCACCGCGCTCGACGGCCTCGATGAAGTGGTTGACAAACGTTTCACAGGAAAGAAAGACGATGCGCGTGCCCGGCGCGTGGTCGAGAATGCGATGGCAGACGGCGTGGAGGAGGTGGGTCTTTCCCAACCCGGCCGCGCCGTGAATGAACAGGGGGTTGTAGGTCGTGCCTGGCGACTGGCTGACGGCCATGCAGGTGGCGTGGGCCATCCGGTTGCAGGGGCCGACGACGAAGTTCTCAAAGACATAATCGCCATTGAGGCGGAGGGAGGGCGCGTCGTCTCCGGGGATGGCGGGGGAATAGCCGGCGGATTCGAGGGTTTCGCCGTTTGCGGCCTCGAAGGCGACGGAGACGAGCCGTCCGGTCGCGGCCTGGGAGGCCTCGACGAACGGGCGGACGCAGTGTTCGTGGAGATAGCTGAGCTGCGCGGCATTTGCGGCAATGATGGTGACGACGCCGTTGGCCAGTGGCCCGGGTCGAAGCTGTGAAAACCAGCCCCTCGCAATCGACGGGTGATGGGTGCGCAAGTGGCCCAGAATGTCGGCCCAGACACTCTCACTCAAATCGTTCATGGATGTCACTCGAGACGCCAAGTCACGGCCTGGAGTTCACCGCGCAGAACCCGGCGCGAGATTATCGTAAAGCGTTTAATAACAACAATTAACGGATCAGAAGCGATCCAGCGTCCGTGCGCCCGCATCATACCGCGCGCGGGGGTGCGAAACAATGAGAAATCATCTCAATTTCAACGCGTTGTGCACACGGCACACCCGACAACTCACAAGCTTCGATGTGGAATTAGGATATCGACGGAGGCGGTTGAAAAGGTTCGACGAAGTGCAGAAGGTGTTTGGGAAGCGAGGAAGGTGTGGATCCGGGCCGGGGGCAGCTGGGCTTGCGGGCGGTCGGCGGGGAAATACAATACACGGTTCGGCGCACGGGCGTCGCGGCCCGACGTGTGCCCGAACGGACGGCACTGTTTGCACGTGAACCACCATCCATTGTCAATCGGTCCAAATCGAGAGAGTGGGAAGAGAGGACGGCGCGGCGAAAAGCGGCGTCGGTAACGCGGATACCGGCGCGCCAGCCGGGAGAGGCCCCGAGAAAGAGACGAAATGCCCATGGAAACGACACTTGATTTAGCGGCGCTGCTTGAGAAGCCGGACCTCGACGCGGAGAGCTATCGCGCGCTGAAGGAGGCGGCATTTGCGACGACAGAATCGCTGAACCGATTCGGGGAGATCGTTGCGGGGATGCGGCGGGCGGCGGAGTCGGGCGGCGGCGAGGGGCCGTCGGCGGCGCTGAAGACGGGCCTATGCACCCTGCTCGTCGGGGATTCGGCGAAGGCGGCGGAGTATCTTCAGAAGGCGCGGCCGGGGGCGCTGCGCGATTATCACCTTGGCATGGCGCTGCGCGATCTTCGGAAGTACAAGGAGGCGGCGGCGCAGTTCGAGTCTGCGGCGAAGGCGGGCTGGGACCGGACGGACTGCGACGCGCAGCGCGCGGAGTGCCTGATACTCTCGGGCGAGACGGACGCGGCGGCGCGGCTGATCGACGGAATGGCGGGCGAGGGGTCGAGCCGGGCGGCGTGGCACTATGCGAAGGGGCGGCTGCTTCAGGAGCAGGGGCGGCTGGAGGAGGCGATTGCGTCGTACGAAGCGGCGCTGGCGATCGACGCGGATTATGCCCAGGCGATGTTTCACGTCGCGTACCTGTTCGACCTGCACGGAAGCGACGACCGGGCGCGGGAGCTTTATTACCGCTGCTCGGAGCTTCCCTACGTGTACAGCCACGCGCTGATGAACCTGGCGGTGATCCTGGAGGATCGGGCGGAGTACCAGAAGGCGGCGTCGTGTCTGCGGCGGGTGCTCGCGGTGAACCCCTCGAACCAGCGGGCGCAGCTTTACTACAAGGATGTGCTGGCGGCGGGGGACATGTTCATCGATGAGGTGCAGATCAAGATCCAGGAGAAGCGGGACGCGGTGCTCGACATTCCGATCACGGATTTCGAGCTGTCGGTGCGCAGCCGGAACTGCCTCAAGAAGATGAACATCAACACGCTGGGCGACCTGCTGCGAATCACCGAGGCGGAGCTGCTGTCGTACAAGAATTTCGGGGAGACGTCGCTGCGCGAGATCAAGGCAATGCTGGCCCAGAAGGGGCTTACGCTCGGACAGAACGCCGACCGGAAAAAGGAGCCGGCGTCCATCAAGCCGGCGGCCGACCTGTCGATGTTTCCCGACGCGAATCCGGAAGTGCTTTCGCGGCCGGTCGCGGCGCTCGAGCTTTCGGTTCGGTCGCGGAAGTGTCTTCAGCGGCTGGGGATCAACACGGTCGGGGAACTGGCGTCGCGGAGCGAGCAGGAGCTTCTCGAGTCGCGGAACTTCGGACAGACGTCGCTGAAGGAACTCAAGAACCGGCTGTCCGAACTGGGCCTGTCGCTCCGGGATTCCCCGAAGGGCGTCGTCCTCACCGAGCCGGAGATGCCGCCGGCGGATGCCTGAGCCCGATCTTTTCGCATGGAGGCTGGCGCGGCGAAGCGCGGGAGCCCGCGCCGCGGGGGCGGCGTAACGGGTTGATCTGCGCCGCACGGGAGGCGGGGGCAAATTTCTGCGGCCGGTTCGCGGCCGTCGGCGATACATCTACAATAGATCAGGTTTGACCGAGGAAGGAGCCGAGGCCCTGAAACGTCACGCCCGACACCATCATTCGAGGCTGCGTCGAATCGTGCTGCGGGTTCGGCGCGCGGGTCCGGCGTGCACACTCACGCTGGTGCTGGGGGCGGTGACGCTTTTCTTTGTCGGGTGCCTGAGCTTCAGCGAGCACGGCTTCTGGAAGAAGGAGGAGGCGGAGAAGCCGATCGAGCCGGTGGCGGTGGATCGGCTGATCCGGGTGCGGCTGATGGGGCGCCGCCCGCGGCCGTCGGAGGAGTTGTCGGTGACGGCGCCGTACGCGCTGACGGACACGCAGTCCGGGGCGCAGTTCGGGGAGAAACAGCCGCCGGTTTCGCTGGCGACGGTGCGGCCGGCGGGCGAGGCGGGGATCGAGATCGGCGAGAAGCTGATTCCGTCCGGCGACATTACGCTGACACCCTCGCGGGACGCCGCGATCGTTCTGGGCGATCGGACATACCGGGGGACGCTTCGGATACAGCGCGAGGCGGACGGCCTGGTCTTCACGAATCACCTCGATATCGAGGCGTATCTGAAGGGTGTGCTGCGCGGGGAGCTGCCGCGGTATTTTCACATCGAGTCGTTCAAGGCGCAGTGCGTGGCGGCGCGGACCTACGCCCTTTACAGCAAGCGGAACAAGCCGGCGGGGAAGACCTTCGACGTGTACGACGACGAGGGCAGCCAGGTGTACAAGGGGGTGGCGATGGAGGATGCCACGGCCGTGGAGGCGGTGGACGCGACGCACGGCGAGGTCTGCGTCTATGACGACGGCGAGAAGGAAGACATCTTCTGCACGTATTACTCTTCGTGCTGCGGAGGGCTTTCGCAGCACGTGAACAACGTGAAGCCGAATGATCCGCCGGCGCCGCCGCTCGCCGGGCGCGTGGCGTGCGAGGACTGTTACGTCGCGCCGCGGTACCGGTGGGAGCCGGTGAAGATCAGCAAGGCGGAAGTGACGAAGAAGCTGGTGGCGCGGTACCCGAGCATCCGGAAGATCGGGACGGTGACGGGCCTGCGGCCCCGGAAGCGGACGGAGGACGGCCGGATCATCAGCATGGAGATTGTCGGGTCCGGCGGGCAGAAGGAAGTGCTGATCGGGGAGGATTTTCGCCTTTCGATGGGCGGCCGGCTGGTGAAGTCCACCAACTTCGCGATCGAGACGACGAAGGACGCGTTCATCTTCAAGGACGGCAAGGGGTTCGGGCACGGGATGGGGCTGTGCCAGTACGGGATGGAGACGAAGGCGCGGCGGGGGATGGACTACCGTCGGATCCTGGCGACTTATTATCCCGGCTCGACGGTGAAGAGGATATACGAGTAAGGGCGCGGGGCCGTCTCTGGGACCCCGGGCCGAATCGCGCGTTTCTCCCCTGCCGCATCTCAGGCTAATCTTACCCCTCAGCCATGTTCTCGAACCGCCGGCGGTTGCAGCAGTTTCAGGGGTTTCTCGTCGGGCTTGCCGTGACGACGAGCTGCGCGGCGTATTTCTTCGGGCCTTCCGATGAGCACAAAGCGGAGCTGATCGCCTTTGACTGGCGGATGCGCAACTTCAACACGCTGATGCCCGATGCACGCGTGGTGCATGTCGATATCGACGACAATTCGGTGGACCGGGTGGAGCGCTGGCCCTGGAAGCGGCGGACGATGGCGGAGCTCATCCGGACGGTGGGCGAGTTCGGGCCGCGGCTGATCCTCGTGGATTTTCTCTTTTCGGAGCCGGAGGCCCCCTACTACGAAGACCCGCGCCTGGAGGCGGAGCCGGGCGAGGACGTGGAGATCGTCGGCGCGGTATCCGACGCGAACATCGTCTACGGCGATCTCGAACTGGCCGAGGCGATTCGCAGCGCCGGAAACGTGGTGATGTCGACGCAGTTCGACATCCTGCCGCCCGGCGCGCCGGAGCCGATCGAGGCGCGCGTGCGGCGGGCGATGGCCGGCACGGTTCCGACGGACGAGAGCGCGTTGCGCGGCCGGCTTGGCGCGCGGGATATCTCGGAGGCCGGTACAGACCTGGGCCGCATGCTGCTGCGGGCGCGGGCGGGAGAGCAGCTGCTTTCCGATTTCACGCTCGACGAGCACGGGCTCTCCGAGCGCCTGGGCGTCCCGGCGGGCGAGATCGCGGCGGTGCTGGCGGGCGTGAAGACGGAGATCGCGCGGCGCCGGGTTGCGGAGCTGTTCGCGGGCGGCGGCGCGCCGCAGCGCGAGGCGGTCCTGGAGGCGGTTCTTGGCGAACAGAAGGACCGGCGGAACGCGGATCGCCGCGATGTCGTCGCGGCGTACAACCGGCAACGGGCGCTGGAGGCGCTGCGGAAGGCGACGCACCCAATGGACGCGCCGGTGGCGCGGATGATTTATCGCGTGGCGGAGTCGGTCCCGCTGCTTAGTCCGCTGGCGGAGGCGGCGTCGGACATCGCGGCGGTGAACTTCAGCGCCGATCCGGGCGGTACGGTGCGGCGCGTGCCGATCCTGATCAACGACGGCGGCCGGGCGATCGCGCACCTCGGCCTATCGGCGGCGGCGCACGCCCTGGGGCTGGACCTGGGCCGGATCGAGGCGACCGGGGAGGCGCTGGTGATTCCCGGCGCCGAGGGCGCGGCGCGCGAGCTTCCGCTGGACGGAAACGGGGGATTGATCATTCACTGGGCGGGGACGGCGGACGCGTGGCGCGCGGGCCGGGACATGCCGCACATCTCGGCGGCGAAGCTGATGTCGATCGCCTCGGCGCGGCGGGCGATGCGGGACAACGAGATCGCGCTGCGCTACCGGATGGCAGAGGTGGTCGCGGCGGCGGCGGGGACCTTTACGGCGCGGGCGGCCGGGCCGGAGGGTGACACAGGTAAGACACTTCACGGCGACGCGGCGTATCGGCAAGGCGCGGCCGAGCGGGCCGCGCTGGAGGCGAAGCTGCGCCTGGGATCGCTGCGGGGAACGCTGGGCCCGGACGAGGCGGCGGCGCTGGAGGCGCAAATCGCCGGGCTGCGTGCGGCGATGGAGGCGGCGGAGAAGAAGGCGGAGGCCCTGGTGCGGATGACCTGCCGCGACCTGGCGGAGATAAGCGAGGAGGAGATCGCGGCGGACGCGCAGCTTGCCGCCGACGCGAAGCGCTTCCGCGGGGCGCTGCGGATTCTCGATGAGGACATCGCGGCCCTGGCCCGGGCCAACGCCGCGCTGGCGCGGGACATCGAGCGGACGAAGGCGGAACTGGCGGACCGGCTGAGGGACAAGTTCGTGTTTCTCGGATTTGCGGCGACGGCGCAGGGGGACATCGTTACGACACCCATCGACGCGCGGACGAACGGGGTGATGTGCCACGCTCACGTGTTCAACGCGATCCTTCAGAACCGGCCGATCCGGGTCGCGCCGGGCTGGGCGGGCGTGCTGATCTGCCTCATCGGGGGCGCCGTGGTGAGTTTCATCACCAGCACGCAGGCGCCGCGGCTGGCGCTGCTTTCGACGCTGGGGCTGATGCTGGCGTACGCGGCGGTGAACTGCGAGGTCCTGTTCAAGCGGTTGGACACATGGGCGGTTCTGGCGGCGCCGGAGGCCTGCGTCTTCCTGTCGTGGGCGTTCGTGACGCTGTTCCGGCAGCTTACGGCGGAGCGGGAGCGGCGGTTTTTCTCGAAGCAGCTTGCGCAGTACACGTCGCCGGTGATCGCGGCGAAGCTGGCGGAGAGCCCGCGGGCGGCGCAGGCCTTCAAGACCGTACAGACGCGGGACATCACCGCGTTTTTCTCCGACCTGAAGGGCTTCACGACGCTGTCGGAGGAGGAAGACCCGGAGCTGATTCAGCACGTCCTGAACACCTACCTGCACCGGATGAGCGAGGTGATCTGGTCGCAGCACGGGCTGCTGAACAAGTTCATGGGCGACGGAATCATGGCGTTTTTCAATGCAAGCGTGGACCCGCTGGAGGATCATGCGCGGGCGGCGGTGGAGACGTCGTTGACGGCGATGGAGGAACTGGAGCGCCTGAAGGCGGATCGGCGCGCGGACCCGGCGGCGCGGATCTTCGCCGCCCTGGAGATGCGCGTGGGACTGGCGAGCGGGCCTGCGAAGAACGGCGATCTCGGCTCGGAGCTGAAGGCGGACTACACGGTGATCGGCGACGTGGTGAATCTCGCGGCGCGGCTCGAGCCGGCGAACAAGGTCTTCGGCACGCGGATCATGGTGAGCGGCCCCACGCGAAACGCGGTGAAGGACCACTACGAGTTCCGCTATCTCGCCGAGCTTCAGGTGAAGGGCAAGGCGCAGACCGTCCCGGTGTACGAGGTGATCTGCCGCAAGGGGCAGCTTGCGCCGGAGCAGAAGGAATACACCGAGCGGTTCGAGGCGGGCGTGGAGCTGTACAAGGCGCGGAAGTGGGACGAGTGCATTGTGCATTTCACGCGAATGCTGGCGCGGCGCTTCGACGACGCCGGAGCCAGCCGGTACATCGACGCCTGCCAGGAGCTCAAGCAATTCCCCCCGGACGACGACTGGCGCGGAGCGCTGGAGCTCAAGGAAAAATAGCGGCAAAGCGCCGGGGGACGGACGAGCGAAAGGAGGCGGGTCATGTCGAATTCGAAGCCGTTGGATGCATGGGGGCGGATCGAGCTTCGGCCGGGCGATATCACGGAGTTTGACGGCGATGCGATCGTGAACGCCGCGAATTCATCCCTGCTCGGTGGCGGCGGCGTGGACGGAGCGATCCACCGGGCGGCGGGGCCGGAACTGCTTGCCGAGTGCCGGACACTGGGAGGCTGCCCGACCGGGCAGGCGAAGATCACCAGGGGGTATCGGCTGCGGGCGAAATTCGTGATTCATACCGTGGGGCCGGTGTACGGCGGCGGGCGACACGGGGAGCCGGAGCTTCTGCGCTCGTGCTACGAATGCAGCCTGCGGCTGGCGGTGGAGAACGGCGTGAAGTCGATCGCGTTTCCGGCGATCAGCTGCGGGGTGTACGGGTATCCGATGGAAGAGGCGGCGCGGATCGCACTGGGCACGACGGCGGAGTTTCTGACGCGGCACGGGGAGATTGAGCGAGTGGTGTTCTATCTGTTCGGGGAGCAGGCGATGAGTGTCTATTCGGAGGCACTTTCAGAATTGGGAGGAATGCCGGGGCAAAGAGCATAGGGAACGGCGAAAAAGGCGCGCGGGGTGGGGGTTGTGACAACAAGATGACGCTCGGCGTGCGGGGCGCGTCAGTCGCGCAGGGCGCGGCCGGTGAGTTTAAGGAACACCGTCTCGAGGTTTGGCTCGTTGAGGCGGATCGAAGTCGGCTCGATGCCCGCCTCGCCGGCGTGGCGGGCGGCGGCGAGGATGGCCTCCCGGCTCCCGGAGATGGAGAGGTGGGCGGTGTCGCCGTCGAGGGTCCACGGGAGCCCCCCCATCGATACGGCGAGCTTCGCCACCGAAGCCGGCGTGAGGCCGCGGCCCTGAAGGGCCAGGTCGCGCTTGGCGGCCACACGCCCGGTCAACTCGGTGAGCGTGCCCATGGCGAGGATGCGTCCGCGGTCGATGATGGCGGTGCGGCGGCAGAGGCGCTGGGCTTCTTCCATGTAATGCGTGGTGTAGAGGACGGCGCGGCCTTCGGAGGCGAGGCGTTCGACAAGATCGAAGATGTAGGCGCGGGCGTGAGGGTCCACGCCGGCGGTGGGCTCATCCATGAGGAGGAGCCGGGGGCCGTGAAGCAGGGCGGCGGCGATGTTGAGGCGGCGTTTCATGCCGCCGGAGTAGGTCTGGACGAGATCGTCGGCGCGGTCGCGCAGGCCGACAAGGTCGAGCAGTTCGTCGGTGCGGGCACGGAGCGCGCCGGCCGCCAGGTCATAAAGGCGGCCGACGAGGTGGAGATTCTCGCGGGCGGTGAGACGGTCGGCGAGGCTGATCTCCTGCGGGACATAGCCGAGGACGCGCTTGTAGGCGTCGGTCCGGGTGGAAGGGATGCCGCAGGCGGTGACACTGCCGGCGTCGGCGTGGAGCAGGGTGGCGATGATGTTGATGGTCGTGGACTTGCCCGCGCCGTTGGGGCCGAGGAGGCCGAAGACCTCCCCGGCGTCGATGGCGAAGGAGACGCCGTCCACGGCTGTGTTCGCGCCGTAGGTTTTTCGGATGTCGGCGACTTCGAGGAGTGCCAAGGCCAACGCTCCATTCGCCCGCGCCGCCGGTGGCGGCGGGTGTTTGCGATGATGATAGAGAGGGGGTCGGAAATAGGAAACAGCGAACAAGGAATTTGGAAAAGGAACAGTGGCGCGTGGAGGGTGCGGCCGCTCTGCGCCGGGCCATCACGTGTTCGATAGCCGCGCTGCATCGGCTCCGTCCGGCGGCGGATCCTCAACCCGAATCCGCCGCGGCAGCCGTTGGGGGCAATGCCCAATGGCCCTAAGTTAAAAGTCGAGCGGGTGATTGGCGGTTGCCGTAGCCTTTGTCTTTTGTCTTTCGATCGCCGGGTCGGGGGTAGCTTCGGCCCGGACGTTTACGGATCGGAGTGGCTCGGATTTCGGCCAGGAGTCGTTGATGAAGGATGACCAGATGGTGCGGGCGGCTCAGGCGCGTGAAGAGGAGGGCGTTTTGAATGAGGCTCAGGACAGCGTGAAAGCCGAGATCGACGGCGTGGCGTTGGACGCCGCGCGCGGCAGAGACCTTTTCGATGTTTCGTTCGCGCAGGCGATCGCAACCCCTCGGGCGGCATCCAACCCGGTCCGTTCTTGCCATCTTTATTGGTGCCTGTCCCGAGCTTTGAACTTCTGGACCCTCGCTCATTGACCCGCGCGGTGGCCCCGACTTGGTCGGATGTCAAGTGTTCATAGCTCTTACGATCGCCCTTTTTTGCTCGACGGAAATCGGCGTCCCGCACTCCGGGCAGACACCGCTCACATTCGTGCAAAGATCATAACAACAATTTCCACAGTGGGTTGCTACGATCGTCCGGCGCTCGGTTAACCAGAGGAATACACTGATGAGACCTGTGATCGCCACTGGAATCCAAAACGGCAGCGACAGAAACAATCCAGCCCCCGTGTCCATTAGTGTGGGCCATTCGAGCCCATAACTGCCGTTCGCAGACTGAATCACCCAGCCTGTGTTGCCGGTTTGGGGCGTCCAATCAAACGAGATCGCCCCATCACCCAGCACGAAAAGGCCATTCGTGAGCACACCGAATATGCGCCATCTCACACTGATCCCCCATGCGACGAGCATGACGAGACCTAACGCAAGTCCACTCCACTTGAATACGCCACGAATCACGATTCGACGCTCCGGTACCAGCGCGGTCATGACCTATTGCCTATCCGACGTTGACTCGCCACAACCAGCGTCCTAATAGTAATCGAACAGACGGAGGCGCCCGCCGATAAGAGCACTATGGACGTAAGGATGACTCGAACATCCTGACTCCGACGTTCTGGGTCCAGTAGTGACTCTTGGTATACAAAGAGGAAAATTAGCATTGCTGCGACAAATGACAAGAGTGCCACAACGGTAACACGTACGTAGGCATTGCCGTTAAATGAGTTCTGCGTAGTATGCTTTATCTGCGATGACCCAGCCCGGTCTAAACGTGAGACAAGCCGGCTTGGTTGTGCAGGTTGCCCGCATTCGGGACAAATGCCCGAGGCATTTCCGCGAAGGTCGTAGGCACAGTTGGGACATAGGATTCGCATCCGAGTGGTACGGCGTCGTCGCTGCCCTTTAAGAACAATGTAGGCCCCTATGATGAGTTGGGCACCAAGAAGTCCTCCGATTGGATAACAAAGATGAAGATACCATCGCTCAAGCGTCGGGGGATATCCACCAGTGGATCGTGCAACTCGGCCGGCGACATCCGTATATGTGATCGTGGCGCGCCGACTGCATGCATCGGGGCCCCACATAGCAAACCAGCCAAGCGACGGAGCAGTTAACAGATGAAGGGCAGGCAAAGACTGCCCCTTACGATTGATAGAATCAGCCGAACCAGCTGTAGTCCAGCTATACAGCGTGAGGCGACCGAAACGGCATTCGATGGACCAGTGCTTAGCCTCATAGCCAAGGCAGTAATCAGAGCCTATCTTAGGCAGTATGCATAAGGCTTCGTAAGCAATGATTAGCATCAAGAGTGACGCGTAATAGAGGACGCGTTGCATTTGACGAAGCCCCATACGCATAGTCGCCCTCGCCTGTTTATTAGAATGCGGTCTCATACGATGATTTCGACGGATCGCTCTACTTGGTCCAACGCAGTCATCACCCGCCTCCGCAAGTGAGGTCCTTTCAGAACAGGCTTTCTGTAGTCGTTCGGCGGCCAGCCTGGCTTTGCGCTTTTGTGTTAGTAGTTGCTTAACGACAGCCACCTCCGGTCAAGGGCCAACCAGGGCTAGGGTAGCCTGGGGCTGGTGGAGGCATCGCCGGACATCCGCCACCTGCGACAGTTAGCGACCAGCATTGACATTCGCAGTCGTAATCGGTGTATGGAATTAAGCAGAAGGTACAGGCTCGACTACGGCAACGCCTCTGGCACCAATTGCAGTGTGTCGCACCGCCCGGAGACGGCGCCTGGCTTTCAAGATATATAGGGCCCCATACACCCCAGCCTCCACCTGGCGGCCACGGAGGGCACGCGAGCCCTTCGGGATCAACCCGATTAACGGGTCCTGCTTCGAGATATAGATACTTCTCTATGTCCAATGGACCAGCAGGAAGGCTGCTTAGGCGGCTGAGCCGGGACTTCGTGTGACAGCTTGCGTCCGCGATCACACGAGTACAATTCGAATCTGGTGGAACGAAAATGTGGAAAACAACCGGTTGAGAGTATAAGGGATCGCGTACCATCCACCTCCCGGTTGGACAATCCGCGAACCGTGCCCGGTGGTGGTTCAGCGACAGCTTGTCCTCGGTCGCGTTGGCGGCGGTGTCGAGGGCGAAGTGCGGCACGCCCTGGAACATGTAGGGGTTCCCGACGTCGCTGAAGGCCTGGGCGACCGTCACCGTCGGCGTCCCGCTGCCGCCCCAGGTCGGG
>QEVG01000058.1 GCA_003576905.1 Planctomycetota bacterium
GTCACGACAAGTTCGGGCAACAACGGTCTGGTCCGCTTTGACGGCGGCTCGGGCTCCATTGACGGACCCTGGGGTGGGATCGTGGCAAAGCCGCCGCTCAGGTCCATTCCGGGATCGCGCCACGCGGTAAGCGACACGATTGTCTTCCTGCTGACCCTCACCGCCCCGCTGAGCGACGCGCAGCTCTCGGACGTCGCGAACCGGAGCATCGTTGAATTCGGGTCCGACGCGCGCTATCTCCGTGTTCCGGAGCCCGCCGCGCTGGCGCTGCTGGCCCTGGGCGGCCTGATGATGCGCCGCCGGCCGCGCCGCCAGTCGCGATAGCGCGCCGTCCGCGGCGCAGCCGGGGTCCGGCGAGGCATTGCCTCGGCACCTGTTTCACTGCCGCCGATGTCGGTGGCCTGCCGCTTCACACGAAACCAATCGGGATCAATGGGGTGCGGGAGACCCCAGTCCGGGCGCCCTGTCGGGGGGGCGCCCTTTCTTGTTGAAGCGTCTCTTGCAGCGGCTGTCGCGTTTCTCAGACGGCCGCACTTCTACCCGTAAGGGCCGCCTGATTCGTTGAAGGCGGCTTTTCGGCCCGAATATTCCGCCGTCACCTCAAAAAAAAATCTTCTCGCCCGTGGCAGATTGGCGGGGGCCCCCGTGTACCCGGTGTGTTCCGTTTGAGATGTTCAAACGGCATGTGGGAAACGGACCTCGCAAAAGTCACAAGACACGGGAGAACGAAGATGTTCAAGAAGACTCATGGCAAGGCGGCGAAGGCGGCGATGGCGGTCCTGGTAGCGGTGGGATCGCTGGCGGGCGGCGTCGGGTGCGACGAGGAGGCGCTGATCAACCTCGCCACGCAGGCAGTTCAGGCCCAGCTCGAATCCGCCTCGGAGGAACTGATGAGCCCGGGCAGCGACCTGGGCGGCTCGTTCGGCTCCGATTTCTCGGATGGGTTCGGCTCGGAGGGATCAAGCTGGCTGGAAGCTCCCAGTTTTGATCCGGACTGCGGTTGTTAAGGAGCGGCCGGGTGAGAAGGGAGCGCGGCCCGGCGCGAGTCGGGCCGCCATTCCTTCCGCGGAAAAAGAAAGAAGCCCGGTGCGCGGCGGCGGACCGGGCTTCTTCGTATTGTCGCGTCGGCTCAGGAGCACGCGACGAAAATCCGCGAGGCGGCGTGCCTCAGGGAATCAGGTCGTCGACAAACGGCTGCACGTCCTGTGCGTCGAGCTGCCCGTCGCCGTTTCGGTTGTACATGCAGGCGAGGGTCGGATCGGGCGGATCGGACAGGAGTGTGCTCACGAACAGGGCGACGTCGGTCCACTCGGGGTCGCAGGTATCGAGAACGAGGTTGGCGTTGCAGTCGGCGACGAAGCCGGTGCGGAAGTCGAGTCCGGTTGGAGTCGGGAGGGGTCCGTCGCCGCGGACGTAGGAGCGGAGCAGGATGCCGTCGGTGCGATACTCGTAGACGCGCGGGCCGTTTAAGCTGCGCACGACGAAGACGGTGCCGGCCGGGCCGAGGCGGATACCCCATGCGCCTTCCGGGTTAATCGTTTGATTGAAGACGCCCAGGGATATGCCCGTGCTGTCGTAACGGCGCACGTTGTTGGCGGCGAAGTTGGTAACGAGCAGGTCGCCGCTGGGCAGGAATACGAGGCCGCGGGGGTCGTTGAGGGTGGCGCTGGTGGCGGTGACGAAGGTGGAGATGAACGCGCCGCTTGCGCCGTTATAACGTCGCACGGTGTTGTTTGAGCACGTGACGTACAGGTTGTCGTCGGGTCCAAAGGTCAGGCCGAAGGGCTGAATGGCGGGACCGACGAGGTCGGTAACGAACACCTGGACGAAGGCCCCGGTCGCGCCGTCGAATTCGAGAACCTGGCGGCTGTTTCGGCTGGCGACGAAGAGATTGCCGTTGGGTCCGAAGACGAGGCCCGAGGGTCCGTCGAGCCCGCCCGATCCGGCGGAGACGAAGTCGGTTGCCGCGCCGGTGTCGACGTCGATGCGGACGATGCGGTCATCGGCGAAGCTGGCGACGTAGAGCCGGCGATCGGGTCCGAAGACGCAGTCGTATGGATCCAGGACGCCTCCCGCGCCCACGTTGCCGACGGGGTATCCGCTTGTGCTGTAGTACTCGCGGAGGTAGTCGGCGCGGTCGGCGACGAAGAGGTTGTCGGCGCGGCCGAGTTCGATCCAGTCGGCGACGCCGTTGGCGTTGCAGTCCTGGCAGACGTCGGGGGCGAAGTTGCGGTCGACGTCGACGAAGCCGCCGGTGTTGACATCTGCCCAGTCCAGGGTGCCGTTGGCGTTGCAGTCGGGGTCGCACTCGTCGGGGACATTGTTGCCGTCCACGTCGTTGGAGGGGTTCAGGTCACATTCGTAGGCGTCGGGCGTGGCGTTTGCGTTGCAGTCTGGCTCGCACACGTCGGGGATGAAGTTGCCGTTGACATCGGGGGCGCCCAGGATGACGTCGTCCTCATCGGGGATGCCGTTGGCGTTGCAGTCCTCGCACTCGTCGGGCAGCGTGTTGGCGTTGGCGTCGAGGCTGTTGCCGAGGGCGATATCGTCGAAGTCGCTGACGCCGTTGAGGTTGCAGTCGAAATCAATGAAGCAGCCGCCGGCGTTGAGTTCGGCCTCGATCACATCCTCGACGCGGCGGTGCATGAAGAGCTGCGTATTGGTCACGCCGCCGGGGAAAGTGTGGCAGTAACTCATGATGGTTCCGCGCGAGGGGACGCCGTTTCCGCAGTTGTCGATGACCGGCGTATAGCCGTCGTGGGTGTGGTAGGTGCCGCTGTTGTGGCCCATTTCATGGGCGACGACGATCACGTCCCAGTTGCCCAGGTGCGGGGCCTCGACGGGCGAGGGAAACGCGCCGAGCATGAACGCGCTGATGCCGTAGGCGAAGCCCTGGCAGGTGCCGCCGACAAAGGCGATTCCGCCGTAGCCGGTGTCGCGCCGACCGCTGAAAAGGTGGACGTAGTTGTAGTTGAACCACGGCTCGTTGTTGGTGTAGTAGTCGTACAGGGTGTAGATATCGGTTGCCTCGAAGGGCTCTCCGCCGGCGGGCCACAGGCGGACGAAGGTGAGCACGAGGCTGACGTTCAGGTCGCGGTAATAGATGTTTCCGACCGCGCCCATGAGATCCACGACGTACGCCTCGGCCGCGAAGGCGTCGCCGCCGAAGAGGCCGACGTATTCCTGGTCGCCCTCGATGGCGACCCTGGCGAGCTTCGGGCCGCGGATGTCGGTGGTGCTACCGCGCGGCCCCGCGGCCTCGCCGTGGGGCTCGGAGGGCGTCGCGACTCCGCAGAACTCCTCGAACTCCGGCACGGCAAAGGCGGTTGCGGCTTCGTGAAGCGTGATGTCCGTGCCGCCGGCGCGGACGCCCTGGGCAATGCGCAGGGAGGAAATGACGAGATGCCGCCCGGCGGATTCGATGTAGCCGTTGGCATGTCCATCGGCCCCGAGCGCGAGGTAGGCGGTTGAAGCGGGATCGCCCGAGACGGTTCCGCGAAGGGTGACGACGTCGGGCGGGGCGATATCGGTCTGGCCGTCCGGGCCGGCGACAACAAACCGAGTTTCGGGCGTGAAGACGGAGAAGCGCGTCATTTCGAGATCGAGCGAGCCGCCCTCGGGCAGCGGCAGGCGGACAAGCCGCCGGGCGTCACCGTGCTTGATCGCGGCGAATTCGGCGATGTCTAGCTCCAGGCGGAGATACCGCCCGGCGTCAACGCGTTCGAGGAGGCGAATCGGCTCCGAGACGCCGGCGGCCATTGTCGGTCGGGGGCGAATTTCGTCCGATCGGACCGGTCGCGCGGTAAACAGCGCGAAGGACAGGGCGACCGCGGCGCCCGATGTCATGAACCTGAACGCGGAGTGACCCCGTCCCCCAACACGATTGAAATGCATTTCCGTCTCCTGAATTACAGTGCGGCTCAGGACCGCAGGCAGGCTCGCGTCCCTGAATAATACCAGAAAGCTGCAAAGAGTTCCGCCTTCGTCCGAAAAAGCCGCCGGGGTTTTTTGGGGCGGCGCGCAATAGGGCCGTTGGGGGCTGCGACGTATCGGGCGTGCGCCGCCCCGACGAACTACAATGCGAGCCCATGACGACCGCATTGCCCGATCTGACGCTGCTGGGAATGACGCTGCACAGCCTGCGGCGGCAGCCGCTTCGCACGCTGCTGACGTCGCTCGGCGTGGCGGTGGGGGTAGTTGCGATCGTGGCGTTCGGATCGATCGCCCGGGGGCTTTGGGCATCGACGAACGCGTCGCTGAAGTTCAACCAGGGCGACCTGATGGTGTTTCAGCGGGGGGTCTCTGCGGACGTGTTCAGCACGCTGGACGAGGCGCGCATTCGCGACGCGCTGTTGTCGGACCCGGCGGTGGAGCGGGTTGTGCCATCCTTGTGGCAGGTCATGCCGATCCGGCCCGCTCCGTTCTGTTTCGTCATGGGGCTTCAGCCGGAAGACCTGGCCCTGCACCGGTCCAAGCTCATCGAGGGGCGCATGCCGGAGTCGGGCGACGAGGCGGTCATCGGCACGGTCGCGGCCAAGATGCTCGGCATCGGGCTGGATCAGGAGATCCGCATTTCGAGCACGCGCGTAAAAGTCGTGGGCGCCTTTCAGACCGACGTCGTGTTTTTCAACAGCGCGGTCATTCTGCCGCTGCGGACGCTGCAGCGCATCTGCCTGAAAAAGGGGCTGGTCACGAATTTCCAGGTTGCGCTGAAGTCCGACGCCGATCTCGAGGCGGCGTGCCGGCGCATCGAGACGAACGTGCCGGAGGTGGTCGCGATCGCCAGCGCCGATCAGTACAAACGGGTCGATCAGGGACTGGAAATCGCCAACGGGTTGGTGGGCGTGATCGCGTTTCTGTCGGTGGTGATCGGCGGCGTGATCGTCATGAACACGATGTGGATGTCGGTCCACGAGCGGACGCGGGAGATCGGCGTCCTGCGGGCGCTGGGATGGCCGCGACGACGAATCGTACGAATGATCCTTATCGAGGCATCGGGCGTGGGCCTGCTGGCGTGGATCATCGGGTCGTGCATGGGCATCGGCCTGGCGGAGATCGCCACGCGCCTTCCCTTTGCACGGCAGTTTGTCGATCCTGTATATGACTGGCAGCCGCCGGCGATGGCGTTTGCCGTTTCCGTCGTGCTGAGCATGCTCGGCGGGGCGGCGCCGGCGTGGCGGGCGGCGCGCATCTCGCCGGTGGAGGCCCTGCGCTATGAGTGAGCCGGCTTCATCGGCGGCGCGCGAGGCGAGCCTGGCGGTGCGTGCCGAGGCGCTGGTCAAGCTCTACGAAGGCGGGCGCGTGCGGGCGCTGGACGGGCTGAGTCTTGAGGTGCGGGCGGGCGCGTTCGTCGCGATCTGCGGACCGTCGGGCTGCGGCAAATCCACCCTGCTCAACATTCTTGCCGCGATTGACCGGCCGGACGCGGGGCAGATCGCCGTCGCCGGGCAAGACCTCCTAAAGCTCTCGAACGGAGATCTGGACGTTTTTCGGGCATGCCAGGTGGGTCTGATATTCCAGTTGCACAACCTGCTGCCCAATCTGACCGCGCTTCAAAACGTTCAGGTGCCGATGATGACCCTGCCGCCGGACGGCGGCTCCCGCGCCGCGCGGGCGGCACACCTGCTGGCGCGCGTGGGGCTGGGCGATCGGCTGCACGCGCTGCCGACCGCGCTGTCCGGGGGCGAGCGGCAGCGCGTGGCGATTGCGCGGTCCCTGGCAAACCGGCCACGGCTGCTGCTGGCGGATGAGCCGACCGGGGCGCTCGATTCGCGTAACGGGGACATGCTGATCGCGTTGCTTGAGGACGTGCGGCGCGAGTACGGAATGACGCTGGTGCTGGTGACGCACGATGCGCGGCTGGCGGAGCGGGCGGAGCGAATCGTTCACATGAAGGACGGCCGCACGGTCGATGCGGGCTGAGCCTTTGGGCCGCGGTCGGCGGGCTTGCTAGAATAGCCGGTCGAACGGCCGTGACGACGACACAATGACGAGGAAAGGCGGACCGGCATGGATTTCGGACTGACGCCCGAACAGCAGGAGTGGCAGACGGCGGCGATCGAGTTTGCCAGGACGTCGCTGAACGACGACATGATCGCGCGGGATCACAAGGGGGAGTTCAACCGCGATTTCTGGGTGAAATGCGCGGAGTTCGGTGTTCAGGGGCTTCCGGTTCCGGAGAAGTACGGCGGCATCGGGGGAAACGTGACGACGGCGATCGCGGTCATGGAGGGCCTCGGCTACGGCACGAAGGACGCGGGGCTGCTGTTTTCAATCAACGCGCATCTCTGGACGAACTCGGTGCCGATCCTGCTGTACGGCACGGAAGAGCAGAAGGAGAAATACCTTCCGGGCCTGTGCAACGGCACGCTGGTCGGGGCGAACGGCGCGAGCGAGCCGGAGAGCGGCTCCGACGTTTTCGCGATGAAGACGCGCGTGGTAAAGAAGGGCGACAAGTACATACTGAACGGCACCAAGATGTTCGTGACGAACGCCCAGGTGTCGGACCTGATCGTCTCGTACGCGACGCTTGACGAGAAGATGGGCGTGCTGGGCATCTGCGGGTTCATCGTGGAGAAGGATTTCCCCGGCGTTTCGATCAGCAAGAAGATCGACAAGATGGGCCTTCGCACGAGTCCGATGGCGGAGATCGTATTCGACAACTGCGAAGTTCCGGCGAAAAACCTTCTTGGCCGCGAGGGGCGGGGGGCGGAGGTCTTCAACTGTTCAATGGAATGGGAGCGGAGCTGCATCCTGGCGAGCTGCCTTGGGACGATGCGGCGTCAGATCGAGAAGTGCACTGAGTATGCCCGGATGCGGAAGCAGTTCGGCAAGCCGATCGGCAAGTTTCAGTCGGTGGCGAACAAGCTCGTCGACATGAAGCTGCGGCTCGAGACGGCGCGGCCGCTGGTGTACAAGATCGGCTGGCTGAAGGACCAGGGGAAATCGGCGGTGATGGAAGCGGCGATGGCGAAGCTCTATCTATCGGAGTGCTTCGTGAAGTCATCGCTGGACGCGATCCAGGTGTTCGGCGGGTACGGTTATATGACCGAGTGCGAGCTCGAGCGCGATCTGCGCGACGCGGTCGGCAGCCAGCTTTACTCGGGCACGTCGGAAATCCAGCGCAACATCATCGCCAGCATGATGGGTCTTTGAGCGCCGTCCGGCACGGCGGGGACCGGCGGCAGGGGCGGTATTTCCGCCGGCAGGTCCTGAAATCGGCGGCACGGCGGCCCTGTTGTTTCGGCTTTTCCGGCAGTAAGATAGGTCGCGCCGAAGGTTGGGGATCAACTGCAATTCGCCGCGGGTCGGGCGACCTTTTGAATCAGGCCGGGTCCGCACCTTTTCGATGAACACACCGAGGAATCCGAGGCGACCGATCGTTCGGGAGCGTGCATGAGCGTCAGCGGATTTTCGAGCCCTGAGGGGAGTTCGGCCGGGTCGGTCGCCGCGGTGGCGGCGCGCGCCGAGGGGGCGCCTGCGCCGGGTTCCGTGCGAAAGTTGACGCTGGCGGAGCGCAACGCGACGCGCGACATCGGGAAGTTCGCGCTGATCCTGGCCCAGCTTGTCGCGCTGTTCGGGGTGATTTACGTCTTCAAGGTCGAGGGCCGGACCTTCGGCGAACTGACGGCCCTTCTGATCGCCGGATTCGCGATTCACTACTGGGTTCCGTATCAGTGGAAGAAGCATTTTTTCGTGGCGTTTTCGATGGCGGGCGCTTACGCCCTGCTGAATCCGAAAGTGGCCACCGGGATCATCGCGTCGGTGTTCGTCTTCTACGTGATCCTGCATCTGCCCATTCATTACTGGGCGCGTGTCGGGATTGTGTCGGTGATCGGCGCGGCGGGCCTGTACTTCCGGAATTATGTTCCTGAATCGGCGGTGACGGCTGACACGCTGGCGAGTTTCTGGCCGGTGTTCGGCGGGATCTTCATGTTCCGCATGATGATCTACATTTACGACCTGCGCCAGGAGCGGACGGCGGGGGCGCTGCTCGACTACCTGGCTTACTTTTTCATACTGCCGAATTACTACTTTCTGCTGTTTCCGATCGTGGACTACCAGACGATGCGGAGCACGTATTACAACGCGGAGTTTCACCGGCAGGCGCAGGAGGGCGTGCGGTGGATCACGCGCGGGGTGGCGCAGCTTCTAGTTTACCGGCTCATCTACCACCTGCGGCCCAATCCCGCGCCGGATGACGTGACGTCTTTCGGCGGGCTGATCGTCGCGATGGTCCTGACTTACCTGCTGTACCTGCGCCTCTCGGGGCAGTACCACATCATCATCGGGATGATGCACCTGTTCGGGTTCAACCTGCCCGAGACGCATCGCCGTTTCCTCTTCGCCGAGAGCTTCACGGACTTCTGGCGGCGCATCAATATCTACTGGAAGGATTTCATGGTGAAGATGGTCTATTACCCGACCTTCTTCCGCCTGCGCAAAATGGGCGAACTGAAGGCGACGGCGATCGCGACGGTGATCGTGTTCGCGATGACCTGGCTGCTGCACGCCTACCAGGTGTACTGGCTTCGCGGCACGTTTCATCTGGAATGGAACGATATCCTGTTCTGGTCGATTCTCGGCGTCCTCGTGCTGATCAACGTGCTGTACGAGACGAAGGCGAAGCCGGCGCCGGTGAAGCTCGGCCAGCCCGCGCCGCGGCCGAATCAGCTTGTTCGCTGCGTGAAGATCTTCGCGACGTTCTCCACGATCACCGTCCTGTGGTCGATGTGGAATGCGAAGTCCCTTACCGAGTGGATCGACATGCTTACCTACTGGAAGGCCGGATGACGCCGCACGACTTCAGATTTCACCTGCGCATGACGGTGCCCACGCTGATCGTCCTCGTGGTCGCGGCGGGCATGCGCATGAAGCTCGGCGACCGCGAGCCGGACAACCGGCTCGAACGGGGGCTGGAGATCATGGGCCGGACCGGGCTATCGGCGTTTGAAGAGGGCGAGCTCACGGCCGGGTACTACGAAGGGCTGCTCGACGGGGCGCAGAAGACCGCGCGCGGCAGCCGCGGCCTACTCAGCAATCTTTCCTCGCTCAAGCCCGCGCCGCCGGACTGGCTGAGCCTGTCGCAGACGCCCGCCGTTCGCTGGCGCGACGATTTCCTTGTGTACGACATGCAGCCCAACATCGACATTCCCATGAAGGGCGACCGGCTGCAAACAAATCGATGGGGCTATCGCGACAGGGACTATGAGAAAGCCAAGCCGCCCGGTGTGTGGCGCATTGCGCTAGTCGGATCGTCGATCTGCATGGGTACAGGCGTTCCCATTGACGGCAGTTACGAAGCGCTGATGGAGGCGAGCCTCAACGCGAACCCGCCGTGCAAGAGCGGGCTCAAATGCGAGATTTTCAACATGGCCGTGCCCGGCCACATGATCACGCAGCAGCTGGAGATGGCGACGGAGCTTGCGCCGGAGTTTCAGCCGGACGTGGTTCTGCTCACGGTGCATTACCTTGCCTTCGGGCCGGAGTGGTCGAGTCATATCGCCACGCTCGTGCAGGAGGGGCGCGATCTGAAGTACCCGTTCCTGAAGGAGCTGGCGGAAAAGACGCGGCTGCGAAAGTCGGATTCCAAGGGCAAGATGGGCACCAAGATGGGCCCATACCGGCTGGAAGTGATCGAGGACGTCTTGCGCTACGCCCAGGCGGACCTGGAAAAGAAGGGCATCCGCTTCGCGGTTCTGCTTGTGCCGTTTCCGGCGCAGAAGGACCTGCTTAAGCGGCAGACGGCCGAGGTGCTTCGGCGCGTGTCCGATCTGAATCTGCCGGTGATCAATGCCCTGCCGGCATTCGACGGAAGGACGCAGGACGAGCTTCGCCTGCGCGAATGGGACAACCACCCGAATGCGCTGGGGCACCGGCTGATCTTCGAGGTGATGGACAAGCAGGTGCGGGAGGACGCGAAGCTCCGCGACGTGATCGGTGGCTGCGCGGCCTCCGGCGGGTAAACGGAAATCAGAGACCATCGTCGCGGCCCGCGGCGATCGTGGGAGAAGCATTCATGTCGGACATCAAGGAATATCTTCGGGACTACATCCTCCAGGAGTTTCTGCCCGGCGAGTCGCGGGAGAATCTGACCGACGATCTGCCCCTGCGGACCAGCGGGATTCTGAATTCGATCAAGCTGCTTCAGCTCATCGGGCACCTGGAAGAGAAATACAAGATTGCGTTTGACGCCCACGAGGCGGGAAACGTCGCCTACTTCGACACGATCGACGGCATGGCGAACCTCGTAGAGCAGAAGATCGGTTAGGTTCATGCGACGCGCCCTCCTCGCGTTCGGGAGCCGGCCTGCGCGGCCCGGGTTCCCATGGGGTCGGTGGAGTTCCATTGCCGGGGCACTGAGTCATGTCCACATTCACGACGCTCTCCGATTATCTTGAGAACAGCGCGGTCCGCGTGCCTGACCGGCCGGCGGTGATCGACCCGAGCGGGCTTTCGGTGAGCTATCGGGAGTTTGATCAGCGGGCCAACCGTGTGGCGAACTGGCTGGTCTCGGTCGGTGTCCGGCCGGGCGATCGGGTGGGCATCTGCCTTCCCAAGGGCGTGGATTCCCTGTCGTGCATCTTCGGGATTCTCAAGTGCGGCGGTGTCTATGTGCCGGTGGACTATACGGCTCCGAAGGAGCGCAATCGCTACATCTTCTCGAACTGCCAGGTGAAGGCCGCGTTCGTGCATCGCTCGGCGGTCGCGGTATTTGAGGAGCCGGGCGACAACGGGCACGTGCCCGGCGCGGTGATGGTCTTTGGCGGCGAAGCACCGTCATCGGGCGGGGGACCGGCGTGGGCGGCGTCGGAGGGGCTGGCGGCGCAGGCCGCAACGCGGCCGGACGTGCCTCGGCGCGGCCCCGGCGATCTCGCGTACATCCTGTATACCTCCGGTTCGACGGGGCTGCCGAAGGGCGTCATGCTGAGCCAGGAGAACGGCACCAGCTACGTGGACTGGTGCACGGACGTGTTCCGGCCGACGGAGAATGACCGGTTCACAAGCCATGCGCCGTTTCACTTCGACCTGTCGATTCTCGATATCTACGTGCCGATGAAGCACGGGGCGGCGCTGTACGTTATTTCCGAGGAACTCGGCAAAAACGCGGCGGCCCTTGGCACGTTTATCGAGCAGAACCGCATCACGTGCTGGTACTCGGTGCCGTCGATCCTGTCCCTTATGACGCAGTTCGGAAAGCTGGACCAGTGCGACTGTTCCAGCCTGCGGATTGTGAACTTCGCCGGCGAGGTCTTCCCGGTGAAGTACCTGCGGCGGCTGCGCGAAGTGTGGCCGCATGTCGAGCTTTACAACCTTTACGGCCCGACCGAGACCAACGTCTGTACGTATTACAAGGTGCCGGACACCATACCGCCCGAACGCGAGGAGCCGTACCCGATCGGCAAGACCTGTTCGCATTGCAAGGACCTGGTCATCGGCGACGACGGCCGACCGGCGCCGGCCGGCGAGGAAGGGCTGCTCTACATCGCGGGTAAGCCCGTGCTGATGGGTTACTGGGCCGACCCGGAGCGCACGGAGAGGGCGTTTATCACGCACGACGGCGAGCGGTATTACAACACCGGCGATATCGTTCGGCGGGATGAGAGCGGGGACTTCATCTTTCTGGGCCGGAAGGACCGCATGGTGAAGCGGCACGGTTACCGCATCGAGCTGGGAGAGATCGAGGCGGCGCTCTACAAGCATCCGGGGGTGGCGGAGGCGGCGGCGATCGCCTATTCGGTCGAGGGCGGGGCGGTGATTATTCACGCGGTGCTTTCGGGCAAGCCGGGCCAGCAGCTGGGCGTGATCGCCATGAAACAGCACAGCGCGAAAAACCTGCCGGCGTACATGATCCCCGATACGTTCGCCTTTCTGCCGAAGCTGCCGCAGACATCGACCGGCAAGATCGACTACCAGACACTGCTGAAACAGGCGCGCGGCGGGTGAGCGGCGGCTTGCCCTTTGGCCGAAGGGCAGTTCAATAGCGGCTGTTGCCGGCCCGGAACCCGCGGCGCGAAGCGATGCTCAAGTCCATATTCAGAGCGAGACCGACGGACCCCGACGCGACGCGGATGTCGTTCGGCGATCATCTCGAGGAGCTTCGTCGGCGGCTTCTTTACGCGCTCATCGGCTTCGTGATCGCCGTGGTCGTCTGCTTCAACATCGGCGGGGCGATCATTGAGACACTGACGACGCCGTACTACATCGCCATGCACGAGCAGGGTTTCGACCCGCGCATGGTGCAGCTCAACCCGATCGAGTCGTTCGTCGAGTATTTCAAGATCACGATGGAGTTCGCCCTGGTGCTGTCGGCGCCGTGGATTCTGTACCAGCTCTGGCTTTTCGTCGCCGCCGGGCTGTACGCCTCCGAGCAGCGCATCGTGAAGCTCTTTGCCCCCACGTCGATCGTGCTGTTCGTCGTGGGCGCGTCGTTCATGGTGCTCATCGTTCTTTCCGGGCTTCTGGCGTTTCTGATCAACATCTCGACGTGGTTTCCGCTGCCGAGCCAGGACAATTTCCTGTACCGCTGGCTGGCGCCGGCGGCGGCCGTGAAGGCCGACGCGACGCCTGTTGTCCTGCCTCCGGTCAACGTGCCGGTGGTGGCGGAGGATCCGACGACTCCCGGGGACGGGGACATGTGGGTCAATCGTCGGACGCGGCGCATCTGCGTGCGCTACGACGGCGAGGTGTATTACGCGGCGCTGGAGCCGGCGTCGCGGCAGCAGTTCGTCGAGCCTTTCTTTTCGATCTCGGAGTATCTCGGATTCGTGGTAAACCTGGCCCTCGCGTTCGGGCTGGGGTTTCAGATACCGATCGTGGTCGTGTTCCTTATCACGCTGGGGATCGTTCCGGCCGAGGACGTGGCGTCGGCGCGGCGGTTCGTGCTGATCGGCGTGCTGATTTTCGCGGCGGTGCTGACGCCGACGCCGGACATCGCCACGATGCTGCTGCTGGCGGTGCCGATGTACATTCTGTATGAGGCGGGATTGCTGGTCGGGCGGGCAATGAGTGGAGGGCGGGAGCGCGATCCGGCGGGGTAGGCGCGGTCAGAGTTGCTCGAGCGCGCGAACATCGTCCAGATCGATCGTCCGGCCCGCGGATTTCTTTGACGCAATCAGGTCGTCTTTTGAAGCGATATAGAACGCCTGGCCCCTGAGATTGACCGTCTGCCCTGGGTTCCAGGCCGTTTCGAACGCGATTCCGGGCGTACGGGTCTGGACGTCGATTCGGACATTATTCTTGAAGATCGTGATGTCATACGCGGTGGTGAGAACGGCGGTACCGAGTCCGGCATCGGCGAGCGCGGTTCATAGTCGCTGCGCGTTGTCGATTGTCGGCTCAATGAGGATGTCGACGTTGAAGATCGCGCGAGGTAGGCCGTGGAGGACGGCCGCCGCTCCGCCGATGACTTTCATTACGTCACGGCTTTGAAACGACGAGAATACGCATTGAGGGCGATCGAGCATCGTCGGCGTCCGGTATCCCGGGATTGGCGTCGAGTATCAGGTTGGTCCATTTGCAGAACAGGTCCATTCGCTCTTCGATCGTCAGGGAGCGAAACCACGCCGCCGTTGGCTCGGGGGATTCGTCGTTTCGATCGTGTGAAATGCTGAGGTGCATGCCCCTCGTTCCGCACGGTTTCTCGGCAGTCACACCGCGATTCGGCGGCCTTTGACCGATGGAAGTGAAGGGCTGAAAATAGGGTCGAAAGGATTACGCCCCATGACCAGGAACATCCCGCTGCCCGTCTGCGATCACAAGCCCCGGCCCTATACCGGTCCTTCGAAGGCCGAAGTGCTGGCACTGCGACAGCAGTATCTCACGCCGGCGCTGATCACGTATTACAAGGAGCCCTTCATGGCCGTTGAAGGGCACATGCAGTATCTCTGGGACGAAACCGGGCGGCGCTACCTCGACGGCTTCGCGGGCATCGTGACCGTATCGGTCGGGCATTGCCATCCAAAGATCGTCGAGCGCGTCCGCGAACAGGTCGGCCTGCTCCAGCACACCACGACGATCTACATGCACCCCACCGTCGGCCAATACGCCAAAAAACTCGCCGACCATATGCCGGGCGACCTGAAAGTCACCTACTTCACCAACAGCGGCAGCGAGACGAACGACCTCGCCATCCTCACCGCACGGATGCACACCGGGGCGTTCGATGTCATCGCCCTGCGCAACGCCTACCACGGCGGCTCGCAGTCCACCATGGGCCTCACCGCCCACAGCACCTGGAAGTACGCAACGCCGCACTCCTTCGGCGTCCATCACGGAATGCCGGGTTACTGCTACCGCTGCCCGCTGGGACTCACTTACCCCTCATGCGACGTCAAATGCGCGAAGGACATCGGCGAACTCATCAAGTTCACAACCCCCGGCAAAGTCGCCGCCTTCATCGCCGAGCCGATCATGGGCGTCGGCGGCGCTGTCACCCCGCCGAAGGAGTACTTCAAAATCGTCTACGAGGAAGTACGCAAGGCCGGCGGCCTCTGCATCGCTGACGAAGTGCAGACCGGCTTCGGCCGCACGGGCACGAAGTTCTGGGGCTTCCAGAACTGGGACGTGATGCCCGACATGGTCTGCATGGCCAAGGGAATCGGCAACGGCACGGCCCTGGGCGCTGTCACCACGACGCCCGCAATCGCCAAGGCCATGACCGGCAAGCTGCACTTCAACACCTTCGGCGGCAACCCGGTCCAGGCCACCTACGGCCTCGCAACCCTCGAAGTGATCGATGAGGAGGGAATCCAGGCCAACGCCCTCAAGGTTGGCACGCGCCTCAAGGACGGGCTCACCGCCCTGATGGACAAGCACCAGCTCATCGGCGAAGTCCGCGGCATGGGCCTCATGCTCGGGGTCGAGCTGGTCAAGAACCGCCAGACAAAGGAACCCGCCAGCGCCGAAGCGGCACAAGTGCTGGAAGAAGCCCGCACCCGCGGCCTCCTCCTCGGCAAGGGCGGCCTCTACGGCAACACCCTCCGCATCAAGCCGCCCATGTGCATCACGGAAGCGGACGCGGACTTCATGGTGGCGTGCCTCGACGAAGTGCTGGGGGCGATTGGAAAGTAATCAAACGGACCGACTGGTGCGAACTTCACCTCTCGCCCGGAGGGCGCACGATCGTTGCCGGCGGCTTTAGCCGCCGGTTGGCTTGTTTTCTTGATTTTCCGTCCGGAGGACGGACGAACGCCTCGCTCGCCCAGCAGGCAAAGGTCGCTGCTACGGGAATTCCTTCTCGTACCCCTCTCATGGGATTAAATCCCGTGCGAGTGCATGCGAGAAGGGATTCCCGCACGAGCAACTGGGCGGCAACAGATTCTAGTATGAGCACGGTTCCGGTGTAGAGCCTATCCTGCTCTGTTGACAACATCCGCGGCGAATTCGGCTCCGGCTATCGCCGGAGGGTGTAGGCCAGGACGCGGATGGCTGCTTCCGTGAACAGACCCCGCTCGGTTCGGGCGTTCAGCTGCGAACCCATGGTGCGCTTCAGCTCGCTGAAGAAGGACTCGACACCCAGCGACGACCATACCGCTTCGGCAACCGCGTCATCTGCGATCGGTAGCGGCCGTTCACCCCTCCATCGCGCCGATGTACCGCCGGCGGAATGTAACT
>QEVG01000059.1 GCA_003576905.1 Planctomycetota bacterium
GATTCCCCCGCGCCAATCGCCCCGCCCTTTCCGCGCCCGGACGACGCCCGTATGTTTCTCTCGCAAAATCCAAGAATCACCGTTCGCGCCCCGCCCCGCACCAAACCTGAGCGCATTCAGGTTGTTCAGGTTTCATTCAGCCTTCCTGCGCAAGGAACGCGGTTTTTCAGGATAAAAATAATTTGTGCGTGCCCCCGTTCAGGTTTGCTTATCCGGACCCTCGAACCGGACCCCGAGCCGTCCCGCGCCCCCGCGCGCCTGCCTTCCATGCAATACGCCGCGGCCGGCCCCCCAACCAGCCGTGAGCCCCGGCCGGTTTTTTCGCACGCCGGTCTCCCGGCGGGGTAAAATCATACCGGGAGCGGGAAATGGTGATTCGCCGTCACATCCTGCGGGCTCTTTGTGCGATCGTGGTTTTCGCCCTGGCGGTCCCGTCCGCGCGGGCGGAGCGCCGCGCCCTGCGCCGCGCCGTCTCCAACGCCGTACAGGACAGCCGCTCCAATCTGCTCCAGCGCATGTTCGCGCCCGGCGGTGCGGCATGGCGCGGCAGCGACTCCGCGCGGTGCAGCAGCCGCCGCGTGACGATTCAGCCCGCGCCGGTCTGGCGATCTTCGAGCAACGGCACGATCTACGACCGCTTTTCCTACGATTCCTTCCCCGGCCGGTATGCCGTGGTCGCTGTCCGGCCCGAAGCCGTCAGTGCCCTTGCCACGTCATCCAACTATGCGAACGTCTACGCTCCAGCCGCCAACCGCGTGCCCGGCATGCCCGGACCCAGCGATCCGGCGCCCGGCGCGGCACTCGCGTCGGGCGGCTATCCGCGGCTCGGCGCGGTCGGGCTGACGCAGACGAACATCGGCGGTTCGCCGTCGATCTCCGAAGCGCTCTGGCAGATCGGCCGGCAGCGCCGCGCTGAGGCGGCCTCGGTCCCCGCGGGCGACGCGGCGCGGCGCGTCGGTCCCGATACGGCCCTGTGGACCGGCGCCCCGCGCGAGATCGCGCCCGACGCCGCCGCCGATGCCCCGTCCACGCCGCCGGAGATGCGACCCGAGCTTCCGCCGGCCGCCGCGCCGCGAGTGCCGCAAGAAAGGCACATTGACCTGGCCCTCCGCAGCGGCGCAAAGGCCTTTCAGCGCGGCGAACACACCGCCGCGCGCGACGCCTATCTTCAGGCGATGATGCTCGGTTGCGCCGATTCGCGCGCCCGCATCGGCCTGACCCTCGCGGACTTCGCAGCCGGCAACTTCCGCGAGGCGGCCAGGGCCGCCGCGGCCGAGCTGATCAGCGCGCCGCACATGGACCGGTCCGCCCTCGACCTCCGCCGCGCGTACGGCCGCCCCGAGGAGTTTGATGCCCACCTGGCCACACTCCGCCTTGCCGCCGACGCCGGGAGCGACCGCGACTTGCTCCTGCTTCTCGGCTACGTACATTTCTTCTCGGGAGATCGACAGGGCGGTCGCGCCGCCTGGGCCCGGTGCCTTTCCGCCGGCGGCCTCGATGCCGACACCGCCGCCGCGATTCGGGCCCTCTCGAAGTAGCCTCGCGGCGCGGCTCACGCTACCCACAGGAGCTTTGACCCGGCGATCAGCAGCACGACCGCCAGAACCCTCCGCACCGTCGAGCCGGCGAAATACCGGCTGCCAAGGGTGGAGCCGACCAGCCCCCCGACGCACGCCATGATCGCCCAGAGCGGAAGCGCCGTCGGCAGCGCCGGCAGCCGCGCGAGAAGCCCGCAAAACCCGGCGATGGAGTTGACGAGGATGAACGCCGCCGAAATCCCCGCGGCCTCGCGGGGCTCCGACCATCGCATGAGGATCAGGATCGGTGTCAGGTAAATGCCCCCGCCGACGCCGGTAAGCCCCGACAGCAGTCCCAGCGCCGCGCCGATGGCCAATGCAGACTCCAGCGGGACCAAGCGCTTCTCCGCCGTCTCACCGCCGCGCCCCGCGAAGGCCAGCCGCCACGCCGCGAAGAGCAGGGCCAGCCCTACGATCTTGCGATACCACGTGCCCGGCAGGCTGACGTAGCCGCCGACCAGCGCCATGGGCGCAGAGGCGACCGTGAACACGAGGAACGTCCGAAGGCAGAAGCGTCCCGCGCGCCAGAAGCGAAAGGTCGCGATGCCCGCGACAAGGATGTTCAGCGTCAGCGCCGTCGGCTTCATCACTTCATGCGACGTACCGACCAGCGCCATCGCCGCGAGATAGGCCGACGCCCCGCCATGCCCGACCGACGAATACAACGCCGCGGCGACGAGGATCATTCCGGCAAGCAGCAGGGCGTCGGGAGTGAGGTCGGCCATATCTGACGCAGGATTGAAACGCAAAACGCGCCTTGCCGATACCCCCGGGCCTGTGCAGCGCGCAGGGCGGAACGGCCACTTTCGCCGGCGGACGCTTCAACGTAGATTGGTGCGCAAGTGGGACCGGCGGCCCTTGCCGTGCCCGGCCCCGATGAAGGCGCGATCATCTCCGAGCGAGGAAGGCATGCCCGTACCGGTTCGACAGCGACCCCTCGTTTTGAAATATGAACCATTGGGCCGTGGCACGCGCGCCGACGTGCTCGTGTACCCGGTGTCGGTTCGTCAGGGAAAGGTGCGCCTACCGCGCGACCCTCGCCTGCCCGAGGCTCTGGCCGATGCCGCGCGCACGCTCGCCCTACGGCACCACGCAGTCAGGCAGGCCGGAAGCATCGACGATATTGTGCTCCCTCCCGGCGCGCCGTTTTCGCGATTGGTCCTGGTGGGGCTGGGGGAGGAGACTCCCTCGCGGCCTGTGGACGTGCGGAATGCCGCCGCCGCCGCAATGGAATGGGCCGCCCGTCACCGCGCGTCGCGCGTCGCCGTTCATGTCGAGGCACTGACCGAACTTGCCGGACCCGATGCGATCGCCGGATGGATCGAGGGCGCGGTCCTTTCAACGTTTCGATTCTACGAACATCGCACGCAGCTTGGCGACGACCCGCGTCCGCCGGCCGGTACGCTCATCTTTGTTTCGTCGAAACCGGTTCCTCGAAAGGCCCGGGCGGCCGGCGAAGCGGCTCGCATCACCGCTGAATCCGTGAACCTTGCGCGCTCGCTGGGACACGAGCCGCCCAACGTGCTCAATCCCGTAACGCTCGCCCGGCGGGCGCAGGCAATCGCGCAGCGCTACCGGCTGCGGTGCCGCGTGATCGACCATCGCGCGATGAAAGCGCGGCGCATGGGGGCGATTCTCGCGGTCGGCTCGGGCTCGGCCGTGCCACCGCGCATTATCGTGCTCGAACACAAACCGGCCGGACGTCGCGGGCGCCCGATCGTGCTGGTGGGCAAGGCAGTGACGCATGACACCGGCGGATACTCGATCAAGCCGACGGCGTCGATGCTGGAGATGAAGTACGACAAGTGCGGGGGCATGGCGGTGATCGGCTCGCTCGTCGCCGCGGCACGACTTAAGCTCCGCCGGCACGTGATCGGCGTGATCGGGGCGGCGGACAACGCCATCAGTGGATCGGCATATCGGCCCAGCGACATCATCCGCGCCGGCAACGGCAAGACGATTGAAGTGCTTGATACCGACGCCGAGGGGCGGCTCGTCCTGGCGGACTGCCTGCACTACGCGGAAACGACCTGGAAGCCGGCCGTGATCATTGATTTGGCCACGCTCACGGGAGCATGTACGGTGGCGCTGGGCGACGCCTGCGCCGCACTACTCTCCTCGCACGACGATCTGGCGAAGGCGCTTCACGCCTCGGGCGAGCGCACCGGCGAGCGGCTGTGGCGGATGCCGCTCTGGCCGGTCTATCGCGAACAGATCGCGGGAGTCGACGCCGACCTGAAAAACGTCGGCGGCCGGCTCGCGGGCACGATCACCGCAGCGATGTTCTTGAAGGAGTTCGTGACCGAGAAGACGCCTTGGGCCCACCTCGACATCGCCGGCGTAGCCAACACCGCCAAGGCCCTGCCCATCTGCCCGGTCGGGGCAACGGGCTTCGGCGTACGGCTTCTTATGGACTATCTTCGCGGATTGGAATAATGCTGCCCACGTTTCTAGCCCAGCTTGCGTCCGGTAGTGCAATCGCTGTGGCCTGCGCGCCGATCCGACTCGTGGGCCGCAGTTACCTGCGTCTGATGGCGATCGTATGCCTTTCCCTTGCGGTGCTCGCGCTGGCGCTCATCATCCGCGAGGGCGGGTGGACCGAGCCCGGTTCGCGCCGCGCTGGCGCGTTGCTGCTGTCCGCGGGGTTCGTGCCGATCGCGGCGTGGATATTCCTCAACGCGGCGCAGGGTGACGCGATCCGCGCGTCGCAGCGGGCGCTCGCGCTGATCGGAGGCGCGGGCTGGCTCGGGGCAGCGCTGGCGCTGGCACGCAGCGGCGATACCCTGATCGGCCAGGGCGCGGCGGGCGGCGCGCCGGCAACGTTCACATCGGCTATCACCACTTGTCTCGGCGCGGGTCTGCTTGGGTCGGCGACGGCCGCGATGCTTCTGGGCCATCGCTACCTGACCGACACGGGCATGTCGATCGCGCCATTGCGCCGGCTGGCGAAGATCTATGTGGCGATCGTTATCGTCCGAAGCATTTGGGTCCTCGGAGCCAGCCTTCCCATCTGGGGTGCCGGTTTCGAGCCACAGGGCGGTTATGTGTGGTTCTGGCTGATGATCTGTGTCCGTCTCGGAATCGGCGTGGTCGGCGTGGGGATCTTTGCGTGGATGGTCAGGGATTGCGTCAAACGGCGGTCGACTCAGTCGGCGACAGCCCTCTTTTATCTGTCTATGATCTTCATCTTCCTCGGCGAGCTATCCGGGCAATATCTCCTGCGGAGCGAGGCCCTGGCTATGTAGCTCGTTGCCCCGGTGGCCGGGGGGCGTCGAATCTTAATTACCTATAAATACGACATTTAAAGTTCCGTGACGGCAAGGTTGTGTGATGACCGCCACGGCCGGGAAGTGCCATTGCCCCTGAGCCTTCGTGTTGTGGAGTTGCCGGCCTTGCAAGGGATACGCGACTCTGGGATACTTGCCGGACTCTACACGGATTTCCGAAACGAAGTGACGAGGGAGTGCCGGCATGTACGCCATTATCGAAGACGGTGGGAAGCAGTATCGCGTGCAGAAGGGCGACAAGATCTTTGTCGAGCGTCGGGAGCTGGCAGCCTCGGCCAAGACGATCGAATTCGACCGTGTCTTGATGGTTGGTGACGGCGAAAAGAGCAAGCTCGGCACGCCCCTGGTGGCTGGCGCCAAGGTCACTGCACGGCTGGACGATGAAATCCGGGGGCCCAAGGTGGACGTGGTCAAGTTCCGCCGGCGCGGGGGCTACAAGCGCAAGCAAGGCCACCGGCAAGACTACCTCAAGGTCACTATCGACTCGATCACTGCCTGAACGAGCCTGAATCATCCACGGCGCGGCGTCGAGGGCTATCCATTCGCAGGGTGACGGCTGCCCAGCAAGGCTCTAGAATTCGCCCATGGTCGACGCCAACAAGCCGCCACTCGCCCTGCTCCTGACGTTCATTCTGTTTACTGCCGCGGTCGCGCCGGTCGCATCGCAACCACCCTCGGCTACCAACGGCCCGGGCGGTTCAGCGCCGGATGAGCGCGGCGACACCATCGACTTTTCGTTCAGGTACACACAGGGCGACACGCTTTATTTAGTCGTTGAGAACGAGTTTCGCGAGAGCGGCGGGGTGCCTCCGCTGCTGTCCTATTCCACGACCATCAAGGATCGACGCACGATTCACCAGAAGGTCCTTCCGCAGACCCTTCGCCAGCCGACCTCCGATTCCGTGAAGGACGATCTCGTCACGGTGCTCTGGAAGGTCGACCGGTACGAAGTAGCCGAGCAGGGAATGAAGGACACGGTTACCTATGACTCGGTGCGGCACTTGTACCCGCCCTCGCCGATTTGGGAGTTGGGCGGCATCGCCAATTCAAAAAGCACCTTCTATCTTGACTGCAAGTCGGGCAAATCAGAGGGGCACTTGATCACCCTGAATAAGACGAGCGGTGAATCCACTCGACGCCCCCTGAGCAAGATCGCCAACAAATGCCAGCTCACGACCGCCAACCTTCAGGCCATGCTGAACGATCTTGGGCCATACTGGATGCCCGGCGGGCCGGTCAGGGAAGGCGAGACATGGACCAAGGATTACAGCGAGGAAGTTCGCACGTTCGGAACCGTCAAGACGCGCCTGAACTGCACGCTCAAGTCGGTCCGCCCCGCCGGCGACCGGCGCATCGCGACGGTCGAGCTTGCCGGTGAACTCACGCTGATTCCTGCAACGCAGCCCTCGCCCGCCTCGCAGCCAACTGCGCAGGGTGTGACCACGCAGCCCGGCCCGAAACCCGCGCCGGCCCGGCAGCAGCAGCGAGAGTTCCTATTGGACAAGAACGTCTGCAAGGGGACCATTGAGTTCGACGTGACCACCGGCGTTCTGGCGAGTATGAACCTTCATCGTGAAATGAACTTCGTCGCAAAGATCGAGTCGGAGAAGTCCGGTCCCATGGAACTGCGTTCTGGCTCGAGCCATATCTTTCGCGTAAAGACCGGAAAGACCGCGCCGCCGAAGCCGGTGATCGTCGGTGGTCCGAAGCAGCCGGACAATCCACCTGACGATCGAACGCCGCCGCGCCGTCCCGCCACGACGCGACCCTCGCCGACGGCGCCCCGCGCGACGACGCGTCCCACGACGGCCGCAGCGGCACCCGTTACCACTCGACCGGGGCAAACGCCGCGAATTCCAACAGCGAGCAGCCGGCCCGCGCGGTAACGACTCGGCCGTCCGCCGAGGTGCGTTGTGTGCACCTGAACAGGAAGGCGAACCCTTCGCACAACCAACCAATTCTTAACGCCATGCGCGGGGATTTTTCTTGTGTCCCCGAGTGGCGACGTTAGGATCATACCCTCAAGTCCGGGCGATTCCCGCCCTGATGCCGGAAAACAGGATTCACGTCTATCCGCGGAGGAAACAGGATGTCCTTCAGAAACCGCACGCTCACCCCTTGTCTGTCAATCGTATTGACATGCGTCACGTCTGCGCTTGCTGATCCGCCTCCTGGGTACTATGACACGGTCGATGCCACCAACGCGACGACTCTCCGCGCGACACTTCATCCGGTTATCGACGATCACACGCGATTCCCATACACGTCGACCGCGACGGATACGTGGAACATCCTCGAGGCCGCCGATGAGGATCCGAACAACCCGTTGAACATTCTCGATGTCTACAAGAACGCCAGCTACACGAAGGTCGGTGCGGGCAATTCCAACTACGAGCGCGAGCACACATGGCCGAGTTCGTACGGGTTTCCGAACGACAACGCGTCGAATTACCCCTACACCGACTGCCACATGCTCTTTCTGGCCGACGGGAGCTATAACGGCTCGCGCAGCAATAAACCCTATCGCTTCTGTTCGGCGGCCTGCACGGAGCAGGTGACGCTATCGAACAACGGACAGGGAGGCGGAAGCGGCGTTTATCCCGGTAATTCCAACTGGACAACAGGATCCTTCACCCAGGGAACATGGGAGACGTGGATCGGCCGGCGCGGCGACGTTGCACGGGCGATACTCTACTTCGATATCCGCTATGAGGGCGGAACGCACGGGGTGACCGGCGCGGCCGAGCCCGACCTGATCGTGACCGACAACGAAGCGCTGATCGATGCTTCCAATACAGGCTCGAATGAATCCGTCGCCTACATGGGCATGCTTTCGGCGCTGCTCCAGTGGCACCAGCAGGACCCGCCTGACGCCGTTGAGCGCCGCCGGAATGACGTCGTATTCAGCTACCAGGGCAACCGAAATCCCTTCATCGACCATCCCGAATGGGTGGACTGTCTATACAACAACAACTGCGGTGACGCCACGCCGCCCGCTGCGCCGACGGGCCTGGCCGCAATCGCCGGCAACGGCGTTGTCGATCTCGACTGGAACGACAACGGCGAGGGCGACCTGGCCGGTTACAACGTGTACCGCTCCACGGTCAGCGGCGGACCCTACTCGCAGCTCAATGGCGCACCGGTAACGGGCAGCCTGTACAGCGACAACACAGTCTCCAACGGTACGACCTATTATTACGTCGTGACCGCGGAGGACACGAGTTCCAACGAATCCGGGTTCAGCAATCAGGCCAGCGCCACGCCGAGCGGGGGTGGCGGAGCGGTGACACCCTGGATAAACGAGTTTCACTATGACAACGACGGGACCGATACGGGCGAATTCGTCGAAGTGGCCGGACCGGCCGGGACGGACCTGACCGGATGGAAGCTCATCGGCTACAACGGCAACGGCGGAACGCAGTACGCAACCGTCAATCTATCGGGCATCATTCCCGATCAGCAAAGCTGCCGCGGGGCAGTCTCGTTCGCGTTCGCCGGCCTTCAGAACGGAACACCCGACGGCATCGCTCTGGTAGACGCCTCAAACACGGTCATTCAGTTCCTAAGCTACGAGGGTCCCTTCCAGGCCACCGACGGTCCCGCGGCGGGAATGACCGCGGTCGACGTCGGTGTAAGTGAACTGACGACGACGCCGGTTGGCCATTCGCTCCAGCTTTCCGGCACCGGGCATCGCTATTCCGACTTCGCCTGGCAGGCGCCCGCGGCCAACACCGCCGGCGCGCGAAACACCGGCCAGACCTTCAGCGATCCGTCGTGCGTCGACACGACGCCGCCCGCCGCGCCGAGCGGGCTGGCCGCTACGGCTGGCAATTCGGTCGTCGATCTGGACTGGAATGACAACACGGAGGAGGACCTGGCGGGATACAACGTTTACCGCGGAACGATCAGCGGCGGGCCGTACTCGCAGATGAACGGCGCGCTGGTGGTGTCGAGCGCGTATTCCGATACGAGCGCGGTCAACGGCACCACTTATTTCTACGTCGTGACCGCCGAGGATACGTCGAACAACGAGAGCGGCGACAGCAATGAAGTCTCGGCGACGCCCTCCGCCGGCGTCACGATCCTGATGACTTTCCTCGGCGATACTTCGATACCCGGCGTCGGAACCGTCGCGAACGAGGATATCGTCGCCTACAACACAGGATCGGGGACGTGGTCGCTTTATTTCGACGGCAGCGACGTCGGACTCTCTTCGTTTGCGATTGACGCCCTCGCGGTGATGTCCACGGGCGAACTTCTTATCAGCGTCGATGTCGACGGCTCGCTGGCCGGACTGACCGGCGGCCCGAGCGGCACGTCAGTCGACGACTCCGACATCGTCCGATTCACACCGAGCACGCTCGGCGCGAACACCACGGGCTCATGGACCTTCCATTTTGACGGCAGTGACGTCGGACTGACCACGACCAGCGAGGACATTGACGCGTTGTCCATCACTTCAAGCGGACAGCTCATCATTTCCACGCTCGACGCCCCGAGCGTGTCGGGGCTCAGCGGCCTTCAGGACGAAGACCTCATCGCCTTCACGCCGACAAGCCTCGGCTCGGTGACGTCGGGGACGTGGAGCTACTACTTTGACGGCAGCGACGTCGGACTTGCCACGAACAACAACGAGGATGTCGATGCTGCCTGCGTGGCCTCGACCGGTGAGATCCTGCTGTCAACCCTCGGCAGTTTCAGTGTCACGGGAGCTTCCGGCGATGACGAAGACGTATTCGAGTTCACGCCGACCGGGCTGGGCACGAACACCTCCGGTTCATTCGCGTTGCTGCTCGATCTGAGCGCGCTGGGCATCGCCACCAGCGCGGACGTTAACGCCGTGGAGATCCTCGAGTAGCGGGCGAGAGGCAGTCGCTTTTTTTCGCGATCGATCATTCAGCCGGTCGCGTCGACGATGTTTGAGTCGTCGGCGCGGCCGGTTTGGCTTTTTTACGCCACTCCAGGGCCATGAGGTCATATCCCTGTCCGGGGGCCAGCCGGTTCTTCGCCTCGTTCAGCTTGATTTGGCCGGCGTAGTAGGTGCCGCGGAGGTACTCGGGTATGCCCGCAAAGCCCGGCGAGGCATCGACGCTTCTCAGCACGCTCTCGGCCTCGTCGATCTTGTCGAGGTCCGCGAGACACTGGGCGAGGCCCAGCCGCGCCGACAGGCCATTGGGGCTGTCGGGGATCTTTCTTCGCTCGTAGATTGCCAATGCCTCGCGAAACAGCGGCTCGGCCGCGGCATTGTCGTCCTTCTTGAGCATCTGGTACCCGAGATTGGCCACGGAAAGGGCCACATCCGGGTGATAGTTGCCGAGTTGTCTGCGGCGCAAGTCCAGCGCCTCGCGCAGAAGGGGCTCCGCCGATTCGAGGTCGCCGGTCATCTGGTACATCATGGCGAGGTTGTTCAGGGCGGCCGTGACGTGGGGATGTTCGTCGCCGAGGAGGCGGCGATACATCGCCAGGGCCTCGCGATAGAGGGTGATGGCGGAGGAAAGGTCACCCTGCTCCTGGCGCGTGCTGGCGAGGTTGTTCAGGCACATGGCCACGACGACATGGTCGTCGCCGAGCACCTTGCGATAAATCTCCGTCGCGCGGCGCAGCGTCTCCTCGGCCCCGGCATAGTCGTCCTTGTTGTAGAGCCCGCCCGCCAGGTTGTTCAGGCTGTCGGCCACCTCGCGGTGCTCCTCGCCGAACAGTTCTCGGCGAATGGCCAGCGCTTCGCGGGTAAGCTGTTCCGACTCGACGAGTTCCCGGCGTGCCAGCAGGGCCCCGCCCAGGTCGCTGAGCACCTGGGCCAGCGTGTACCGCTTCTCCGCGGGAAGCTGTCGCGCGAGCGCCACGGCCTCGCGCATGAGCGCCTCCGCTCCGGCGACGTCGCCCCTGTTGAACATCGAGTTCGCGATCATGTCCATGCTGGTGATGGTCTTCTCATGCGTCGTCCCGAGCCGTTCGCGGTAGATGGCCAGTGCGGCGCGGTGAAGCTTCTCGGCGTCGTCCTCATGGCCCTTCGCGGCATGGACGGCTGCCAGTTCGGACATTGCATCGGCGAGGCCGAGATCATCGTCGGTGGCGTCCGCCTGGCGCAGGTCGACGGCGCGGCGCAGGGCCGGTTCGGCGTCGTCGTTCAGGCCAAGCGTGCGAAAAATGACCCCGAGGGTGTACAGTAGTTCCGCCTGCACGCGGGGTTGATCGGCAAACTTCGACTGAACGACCTCGACGCCGTTGCCGAGCACGTACTCATCCAGCAGGCGGCGACCCACATCGACCGGCTGCACCGAGCCGGCGATCCGGTCATAGGTCGCCATCTCCGCTTCGATTTCCGCGTCGGTCAACTTCCTGCGGTCGGGCCAGCCGCCGACGAAGCGCCGGGCGAGGCTCTCTCGCACCTGTTCGCGAAACAGCGACTTGACTCCGCCGCCCAGGGCCTGCACGTCGATGCCAGAAAGCATCTCGGCCTGAAACTCCGCCACCTGGCGCGTTTCCTCGGCCCGCTTGTCGGCCAAGGCCCGCTGCGCGGCCTCGGCCTCCAGGGCGCGCGATGCCTTCAGGGCGAATCCGATCGACACGATTGTGGCGACGACGAGTGTCGCCGAAATTGCACCACCCGCAAGCATCGCCCGGCGATGACGCTGGATCATCTTCAGCAGCCTGTAGGACCGACTGGGCGGCGTCGCCGAGACCGGGAGGTGGGCGAGATACGCCGAGACATCGGCCGCCAGCGCGCTGGCCGTCCCGTACCGGCGGGTCCGGTCCTTTTCCAGGCATTTCATCACGATCCAGTCGAGGTCGCCGCGCAGCCGGCGCGTCAGGGCCATCGGCTCGGTCCGTCGGCGTTCGGCGATCTCGACGGCCGACGCGTCTGTTGACGGCTTGCCCGCGTCGGCCGACGGCCGCAGCGTGACCATGCTCGATGAATCGGAAAGCGCGCGGAGCCGCGTGCTCGGCCGCGGCGGCTCCTCGTTGCGAATGATGCGCTGAATCTCCGCCAGAGGCGCGCTGCGAAGACGGCGGCTTTCAAACGGCGGACAGCCCGTGAGCAACTCGTACAGCAGCACGCCCAGCGAGTACACGTCGCTGCGCGTGTCAATGTCGATCCCCGATATCTCCGCCTGTTCGGGGCTCATGTATTCCGGCGTACCGACCATCTGGTGCATTTCGGTGAAGAGCGTCTTGTCGGTCAGCCGCACCTCGGTCGCCTTGGCGATGCCGAAGTCGATGACCTTGGGAAGCGGACGCCCGTCGGCCATCGTCACCAGCACGTTCGACGGCTTCAGGTCCCTGTGGATGATTCCCTTCTGATGCGCGTGCTGCACGGCGAGACAGATGTCGCCGAAGAGGGAAAGACGCTCCTCGATCGAGAGCTGTTTTCGGTCGCAGTACTGTGTCACCGGCTCGCCGCGCACCAGCTCCATCACGAAGTACGGCCGCCCGTGCTCCGTCGCGCCGCCGTCAAACACCCGGGCAATATTGGGATGGTCCATCATCGCCAGCGCCTGGCGCTCGGCTTCGAACCGCGCGATCACGGCCCGTGTGTCCATCCCGGCCTTGATGATCTTGAGGGCCACGCGGCGGACGACCGGCTC
The DNA here is from genome assembly GCA_003576905.1 of Planctomycetota bacterium. Taxonomy (GTDB): domain Bacteria; phylum Planctomycetota; class Phycisphaerae; order UBA1845; family UTPLA1; genus UTPLA1. The sequence continues at coordinate 12,451 of QEVG01000059.1, forward strand.
GGTCTGTTCGGCCATGAAGACGACGCCGAAGCCGCCCTCGCCGATGCGCTGAAGCAGCTTGTAGCGCCCGATGCGCGTGCCCGGCGCCTCGAGCGGCGGGACGTTATCCGGCGGCGAGGCGAAGCCCGCTCCGGTCGGCGCGGCCATGAACGCCGGGTTCTCCAGTGTCGCCAGGAGGCCGATCGCCTCGGAAGCCAGTCCGGGATGATCGCGCGTCGCGCTCTCGACGTACGCCCGGCGCAGCTCGGGGCTCAGCCGGGCGGCCTCCGAGAGGATCTCCTTCAGTCGTTCGCGATCCACGGTATTCACGATGCACTTTCCCGTTCGTCGCCCGATTGAAGATAGCGAAGGAGCCAGGCCCGTGCGTAGCACCATTCGCGATCGACCGAACTCGGCGAGATGTTCAGCGCGGCGGCCGTCTCGTCGATCGACAGGCCCGTGTAGAACCGAAGCTGCGCGACGCTGGCCGCGCGGGGATCGTGCGCCCGCAGGGCCTCGATGGCCTCGTCGATGTCCAGGGCATGTGTCACAGTATCGTCACTTGCGAGATCGGCGACGCTGGCAATCTCCTTCTTCCAGCCGCCGCCGCGCTTCTTGGCTCCCACGCGTCGCGCGTGCTCGATGAGGATTCGACGCATCGCCTCGGCGGCCGCCGCGTAAAAATGGGCTCGGTTCTCCCACGCAACGTCCTTGTCGCCCACCAGTCGAAGGTATGCCTCGTGGACCAGCGCCGTCGCCTGGAGCGTGTGGCCGGCGCGCTCCTGGCGCATCTGACGCTCGGCCAGCTCCCGCAGGGAGCGATACACAAGCGGCAAGAGATCCCGCGCCGCGCGCGGCGCGCCCGCCGCCGCCTCAGCCAGCAACTCCGCCACCGGCCGGGAGGCCGCCTCGCCGTTTTCCGCGCGTACCGGTCCGGTCGCATGAATCGTCGGGTCCGCGCTGGTCGGTCTTGAAGTGTCCAACTTCTTCTTTGAAGGGTCCATCGTCAAACTCTCATGCGAAAAGGACGACGCCCGGACATCAGCGGGCAACACATCGGCCGTTGCGAGCGGGCCGGCGTTTCCGTTTTTTACCGAACTCCCACTCGTTAGGTGCCGCGTTCACAGCCACTTAAAGCCCCTTTTTCCGACCGAACCGCCCCATTCTACCCTTCCCGTGGTGTCGGGGGCGGGGGACTTTCGCATTCCTCCCCGTCCGCGACTTTGCCCGGCCCTCGCCCGGTGCGGGTCGCACGAAGGAGTATCTAACATGTACCCGTCACGACGCATTCGAAACGTCCTCGCCCAGACGATGTTCCTGGCCGTCGCGGCCGTCATCGTCGGATGTGACGCGCTGCCCGTGACTCCCCTTCCGCCCGGGGGAGGCGGCTCCCCGCAGCCCAACCCGACCGGGCAGAACCCCGGCGCATTCGAGAAGGGTTCGGTCATCTTTTCGCTGAAGACCGACCCCATCCAGGGATTCACCTGGACGCGCTCGGGGGCGATCATGGAACACTGGGTCTATCAGCCTCCGATGACGCAGGGACGCCTCTTTGCGGCCGGCGTCGCCCTGAACAACCGCATCTATGCCATTGGTGGAAACACCTTTGCCACGCCCGCCCTCGACAGCGTCGAGATGCTCGACCTGCCCGGCACCGGCGTCTGGACTCCCGTCGCAAAGCTCTCCGCGCCGCGCACAGGCATTGCCGCCGCCGCGGTCAACGGAAAGATCTACGCGATTGGTGGCTTCCAGCCCGGCGCGCCGGTCGTGGGGACCAACGAAGAGTATGACCCGGCGCTGAACACCTGGACGCCTCGCGCGCCGAACCCGACGCCGCGATCCTACGCGAGGGCCGTTACGGTCAAGGACAAGATCTACGTGATCGGCGGTTCGGCGATTGTGAACAATGTGTTCACCGACTCTCCGCTGGTCGATGAGTATGACCCGGCGACGAACGCGTGGACGCCCAAAGCGCCGATGCCGGTGGGCCTGTCAACACATGCGGCCGCCGAGCTGAACGGAAAGATTCACGTGGTTTCCGGCAGCGTTCACCTTGAGTTCGATCCGGTGGCCAACTCATGGACGCCGCGAAAGCCGATGCCCACGTTCCGCGACCGCCTCGGCGCGTTTTCCTGGAACGGCAAGCTCTTTGCCGTCGGCGGAAGAACGTCGGGCGGCGGCGTGACCGGCATCGTGGAAGAGTACGTCCCCGAGTTTGACGGCTGGAATCCACGCCAAGCCGTATTGCCGCCGAACACGCGGGAGGCCTTTGGCTATGCCTCGATCGGCCCGTCGTTCTACCGATTGGGCGGCATCGCCCCGACCGGGCAGGGCGGCAACGATCACGACAGACAGGCGATGGAGTATTTCGCGTTCACGCCCGTGTTCCCGTTCATCAAGGACTGATCGGAACGGGCGGACACAAATGGGCTGATCGGCAAGGACTGATTCGGTACCGAACGATCCGCCCATCTGCGATTACAGTTTCCTCTGCCCCCCGCGGCGGCGCGTGCAGCCATCCTGCACCGCCGTCGCATTTTTTTTGCGCGGCGCGCAGGCGGCGGGGCGAGGGAAATGGAGACTGAAAAAGCACGAATGAGGCAGAGTGCGAGACTCCCGGCGCGGGGGGCGGTGCGAGGGTCCGGATAAGCAAACCTGAACGGGGGCATGCACAAATTATTTTTAACCTGAAAAACCGCGTTCCTTGCGCAGGAAGGCTGAATGAAACCTGAACAACCTGAATGCTCTCAGGTTTGGGGCGGCGCGTGGCGCGAACAGTGATTCGCGGGTTTCGTGAGAGCAACATAGGGGCGTCCTCCACGCGCGGAGCGGGCGGGGCGATGGGCGCGGGAGAATCCGCGCGATCGCCGGTCCGTTCTCGCGGGTTATGACCTTCCTCCTTGCTC
>QEVG01000027.1 GCA_003576905.1 Planctomycetota bacterium
CGAGGCGGTGTACCAGCACGGCGACCAGATCGGGAGCATGCGGATGCTGACGTATGACGGAGCGTCGGTGGGCCGCCAGGCGGTGTACACGGCCTTCGGGGAGCGGGTCTGGAGCGACGGCTCGATCGGGGCGACGCGGTACCAGTACGCCGGGGCGTGGGGGTACCAGACCTTCCCCGAGCACACCGGCCAGCCCGGCGATGAGATTCCGTTCATCCACGTCGGGCATCGGTGGTACGACCCGGCGACGGGGAGGTTCCTCCAGCGCGATCCGATTGGGATTCGTGGGGGCCTCAACCTATACAGTTTTGTCAAGAATACACCGGCCATGGCATTAGATCCCGACGGTCTCACGACTTTCTTGATCCATTGGAAGGAAGGAGGCGGAAGGGGAGTTGGCCATACGGCGGTTTACTCATCCGAGACGGGGGCCTATCTCAGCTTTGTTCCGTGTTGTTCTATCTTTGGATCGCCGTCTTTTCCCGATCGCACATTATTCGACGATTACGGGAAGTATGGATTACCAACAGACATGTGGGTACTCGACGGATTAAACGAGAACGGCATACGTGACGTTGCAGACAAATACAATGGCGAATTCTGGCAACCGCATCGTAACTGTATTACCGCTACTATGGAAGCATTAAATAATGCGGGTGTACCTGTGAATACGATTCCGCCACTTCCGCCGAAGGTCCGCGAAGAACTTAATCGCGTGAGCAACCTAATGGGAGGGAGAAAGGCGTTTTGAGCGCGCTCAGGAGACTCTTATCGTTACAACCTTGGAGATCACATCGTGTTTTTGGCATCACTCATAATTCAAAGCGCATTGGCGGGTCCGTTATTGACCCGGATGATCACTCTCGACGAATATTGTATACTACGCGCATATACATATCACGTGCCAATTGTTGATCCAATACCTGTAAATGCCAGCCGACCAGATGTGCTAATTGAGCAGTACCACATCACATCCAATATCTCGCCGATTCGGTTTCACGGTCAATTGCGGGAGAGAGCTGCGCTCTCTTGCCTCAAGAAGTGGATGACGCTTGGATCATTTGGTCAAATTCTTAGACATTCGACTAATCGGCGCATCGCCGATTGTCTCAAAACAGGGAACAATTACGATTTGATTAATCTCGGTGTGGTTGGTGTTCGGGAAAACGACGATTGTCTGGTTATTGCCAGGTACGGTGAGTTTGAGGCCCCGGACTGTTTCTTTCCTTCTTCGTATATGGTCAAGAAGATAGCTACTGGCACTGAGGTCTATTCTTGGAGCGTATGCCGACCCTGTCGCTGGAATGGGTTTTCTGGTTTTATCAATTCAGCTGGGCTGAGCTTTGTTATTTCAGCGCGCAACGTGGACGACGGCCGGTACGTTCCTATGATATGGAAAAGTGGAAATACTCGGCCGATCAATGGACGCGACGAATACGCATTTTCGGCATCGCCAGATGGTCGCCGCATTGTGTCTTGGAGAGTAACACAAGATGGGCGTCTCGACATCGATATGCTGAGTGAAGACATCGAGCAGGTCATTTGGAGTGCTAGTAAGGAGTTGGGTGCGCTCCATCGTGACGAATTGATTAGATGTCTTTGGAGCGATGACGGCCTAGTTTTTTCTTTATGGTACGACACACTCGGTACAAACTGTTCAATGATACACACGTTTGATAGTCGCTCTGGTGCAGAACTGGGTTCTAGGGAGTTGCCATTCGCGTCAGGAGCTGCTGGAGCGCTCGCAATTGCGCCAATAACAAATGTCATCGCGTCTATTGAATTGCTGGGTGTTGATAAACTGTCGGATAGCGACGTACGCAAGTAATGATTCGAGGCCGTGGCCTGCTCCCCGAAACTTGATCCAGTGCTAATGAGTCTTTTTTGCCGCGTGCATACCGAGACCTGTGGCTTACGCCAGGCAGGGGTCGAGGGAGCCGTGGCCCCCCACCTGAAGGCAACGCCATGGCAGTCGGCGGGCCGGTCAGTCGAACTCGAGCACGCCTTTGCCGAGGTCGTAGATGAGGCCGACGAGGAGGAGGCCGAAGAAGATGGCCATTTCGACGAAGAGGAAGGTCATCAGCGAGGGGTCGCCCGCGCCGCGGGCGTCGAGGAAGGCCACGGCCCAGGGGTAGAGGAAGATCAATTCCACGTCGAACAGGAGGAACAGCATCGCCACAAGGTAGAACCGCACGTTAAACCGGCGGCGGGCGTCGCCGATGACGGGCATGCCGCTCTCGTAGGTCTCGTCCTTGCGCGGGCCCTTGCGCTGGGCCTTGGGAAGAACATGGGTGATGACCAGGATCAGCGTCGAGACGAACATCACCACGAGGATCAGCACCAGGATCGGCCCGTACCCCAGCGACGGCAGGTCGGTCTTTGAGATGTCGGCGAGCGGATACATCGGTTCCCTCTGTCCGGATCGGCCCCCGGCAGCCGAGGCCGGGGCGAATGCCAGGAACATGGTAACGGATGCCCGGCCGGGGGGAAGCGGTGGGCGAAGAGGTCGAGAAACCGGTGGGAAACGGAGCTGCGCGGGGAGCGGGCCGCGAAGAACAGGGCATGACGGGTACCCCGCTCTTGCGGGGCCAGGGTCGAGCGCGGGCGTGACGCGTCCCTTGCGGTCGGTGTTCGGATTGGGACCGGCGGTGATCCAAAAAGCGGGCGGGGCGCCGGGGCCACCCTTGTCTGCCCGGCGCCCGCACCCAGGCTTCCGGACACGGCGATCTCCCCAGCGCCGTGCCCGGAGCAGTCGTTAATGTGCCCCGGCGGTGAGGGCATCGCGCATCGAGGGTCGCCTGCCGTTTGAGGCTTCTCCGCCATCGGGGGCGTTTACTGCGGAGTCGTCGGCGGAGTCGTCTGCGCGGAACTTTGCGGTGAGGTCGTCCCAGTCCATGACCAGGCGTCCGCCGGTGGCCTTGTGCTGCTTCTCCCAGTTGACGAAGAGGTCCAGGCAGGCGTGGTCGATATAGGTGAGCTTCTCGAAGTGGACGTGAAGCTCGGTGGTCGGCCGGACCTGTTCGAGCATCTGGGCGAGCAGGGGAAGGCGGATAAAGGTCGCCGCACCGCTGAGGAGCAGGACGGTTCGGTCGCGCTCGGGCTGATCTTCGAGCCGGACGTCGAGATGGGTGAAGTTGTAGAGCAGCTTGGCCATGGAGAGGCCGACGCCGACGAGCACGCCGGTGAGCAGGCCGGAGACGACGATCATCGCGATCGTGACGACGTAAATGGCGGCCTCGCCGCGGCTGATGGTGGAGAGCTGGCGCATGGTCTTGAAGTCGACGAGCTTGTAGCCGGTATAAACGAGGAGTGCCGCGAGGCTGGCGGTGGGGATCATGCGCAGCACGAACGGCAAAGCGGCGACGAAGACAAGGAGCCAGAGGCCGTGCAGGATCGCCGAGGCGCGGGTCCTGGCGCCGGCCCCGACATTGGCGGCGCTGCGGACGATGACGCCGGTCATGGGCAGGGCGCCGGCGAAGCCGCAGAGCATGTTGCCCGTGCCCTGGGCGATCAGCTCCTTGTCGTACTTCGTGCGCGGGCCGGTGTGGAGCTGGTCAACGGCGGTGGCGCAGAGGAGCGTCTCAGCGCTGGCGACGAAGGCCACGGCGAGGGCGGCGAGCATGATCTGCCCGTCGATGAGCCGGGCCAGCTCGGACCAGGCGGGCACATTCACCGCGTCGAGGATCCGATCGGGCAGCGAAACGCGGCTGATCGGTAGCTTGAAGACGGCGGCGACGACCGTGGCCACAAAGACGGCGACGAGCGGCGCGGGGATGACCTTCAATTGCTTGGGGGCGAGAGGTTTCCAGAGGATGATGAGCAGGATGGTGAGCAGGCCGATCATGGCCGCCAGGTGATGCGGCGAATCGTCAAGCGGCACGACGCCCTTGTAGATGGACTCGGGCACCGAGAGGAGGTTCGCCAGCCCTGAGCCGCGCGGGGCGTCGTCGACCATGACGTGAAACTGGCTGGCGAAGATGAGGACGCCGATTCCGGCGAGCATGCCCTTTATCACTGAGGGGGAAACGGCGCGAAACCACTGGCCGAGGCCCAGGAACCCGGCGACAAGCTGAAGGGCGCCGGCAAGAAGGACGATCGGCCCGAGGACGGCGACGCCGTCGCGCTGAACAATCTCGTAGACCATGACGGTGAGGCCGGCGGCGGGGCCGCTGACCTGAAGCGGGGCCCCAGCGAGCGCGCCGACGACGATTCCGCCGATGATGCCGGTGATGAGACCGGCGGCGGGTGGGAGCCCGGAAGCAATGGCGATGCCCATGCACAGGGGCAGGGCCACGAGAAAGACGACGATCGAGGCGAGCAGATCGTTCTTGAGAAACTGCAGCGGGTAGATGGAATCCTTGTCACGAGTCATATGGGTATCACCCTGTCTTCGTTGGCGGGAACGGATGCCGTCAGACCGACACGCTCTTTCGATTCCTGGTCAGCGACACGAACTCCCTACGCTCGGGGTCAAACTCCGAAACGTCGCCCGCGCCGATGTCATAGACCCATCCGTACAGGTGGAGATGGCCGGAGGCGACGCGCGCGGCGACGGAGGGATGGGTCTTGAGATGTTCGATCTGCATGAGAACGTTCTGCTCGATGGCGACGCGGATGCGTTCGGACTCGGGGAGGTCCTGGAAGTTTTTCTGCATGACGCGCAGGGTGCTCTCGGCGTAATGCAGCCAGGAAACGACGGAGGGCAGATCGGACAATTCGCTGCGGCGCAGCAGGGCGCTCATCGCCCCGCAGTTTGAATGGCCGCAGGTGATGATGTCCTCGACGCCGAGGACTTCGACGGCGTACTCGATGGTCGCGGCCTCACTTCCGGGATCGGCGTGGCTGTACGGGGGAACGATGTTTCCGGGGTTACGAAGAATGAACAAGTCGCCCGGCTCGGTCTGGGTGATCAAGTTCGGGTGGACGCGGGAATCTGAACAGGTGATGAAGAGCGCGCGCGGGCGCTGGGCCTTGGCGAGAGACTCAAAGAACTCCCGCTGCTGGGGGAAGATGAAGTCGTGGAAATTGATGACGCCTTGTCGGACCTTTTCCATGGGAATATCTCCTTTTTTCCGGCGGCGCGACACACGCGCACACGGACACAAAGGGACCGCGCCGACGCGTTGGTGCAGCGCCGGCGGCAATCATAGCCAGTATCTTATCGATGAGACGCGGATATGCGGCGAACGACGCGGATCAGACGGTGAGCATGCCGCCGAATCCGTTGACGCGGGCACGCTGCGGATCGGCACCGGGAGGCAGGCCGGACCGGAGCGAGAAGCCGCGCTGACGGACGCCGCAGTCCCGCTGGCCGGTGATGATGCGCGTGGAAAGGGCCGGCCCGCGGCGATCCGCCCGGTACCGACCAATGGTGGTGATGTCCTCGACTCGGGCGCCGGAAGCGTGGCGGAGTTCTTCCTGTACGTTGCCGCCTCCGCGATTTTCCTCTTCGGTGACGCGGACGCTGGGCATGCTGACGCGCCATGCCACGGGCGAGCCCTGGACAAGCAGGAGCGTGCAGACAAAGGCCGTCAACCGCGCGAGCGATTGTCTGCCTGCGAATCGGCGGATGATGTTGAGCGGTCGCAGCATTTCGTTTCGTACAGGATCAGCGGCTATCTTGGTCCTTTGACCGGCCCGCAGTTGCCGCAGCCCAGGGATTCTTCTGCCGGCGTACGAGTCCGCAGAGTCACGTGGCATTATCGGCGTTTCGCTCCGGCCAAGACATTATACGGGAAAACCGCTCGGAGCGTTCTCGCCAAAATAGCGGATCCTCGGAAATAATACCCCCGTTTTCGGGCCAGGCACGTGGAATTCGGTGGTCCCGGAGAATTTCATTTTACGCCCGGATATCCCGACCGATGTAGGAATGCCGTCGGGCCACGCTTAACATATGTTAAAATAGGCGAAAGCAGCCGGAGGTATGCACTATGGAATCCGGGGAAAGCACGATCGCCGAAGACGCCGCGCTCCTGGCAAGCATGCGGGCCGGTAACGAAGAAGCGGCCACGCGGCTGTCAGAGCGCTACTGGCCGGCGCTTTATCGGTTCTGCCTCTCGTACCTGGCGGATGAGCCGCTCTCGGAAGACGTCACACAGGAAACGTTTGCGGCATTGTCGGGAACGGACAACCCCCCCTCCGGCGACGTTCGTCCCTGGCTTTACAAGGTTGCCCGAAACCGATGTCTCGACATCCTTCGGCGTCACGACCGGAGCCCGACGCACCATAGGCCGTTCCGAACCGGATTTGACCCTTCGTTCTCCACCGCCGGTCCGGCCACGCGCGCAGCGAACAACGAGCGGCAGGAGATCCTCCGCCAGGTTATCGCGTCGATGCCGGAAGAATATCGAAGTGTACTGATGCTCAAGCACATCGAGGGGCTCTCGCGGATTCAGATCGCCGAGGCCCTCGAAGTGAGCGAACCGACGATCAAGGGTCGGCTCGTTCGGGCGTCCGAGTATCTGCGCGAAGAGCTTCGCAAGTACTCAACGGCCTGAGCGGCGCGGCGGAGCAAGGGCCGGCGCGGGTGCCCGGCGGCCCGCGAATACCCCCCTTTTCGGGAACAGGCGAATGAGCTGCGACATGTCACGGGACCGGCTCTGGGCATGGGTCCAGGGCGAGGAAGACGACGCGGCGGAGCGGAATGAGATCGCCGCGCACGTGGATCTCTGTCCAAGCTGCAAGTCGCTGATCGCCGAGATGCGGGACATCCTCGGCGACTTCCAGGTGGTGGGCCAGGCGCAGCCTGCGCGCGGGCGGGGCGACGAAAGTTCGGCAATGCAGCCGGAGTTCATCGCCGACTACCGCATCGTCCGGCGGATCGGGCACGGCGGAATGGGGGTCGTGTACGAGGCCGAACAGGCCGAGCCGCGGCGACCGGTCGCGCTGAAGGTCATCATCGGCGGCGGTCACGTCAGCGAGACGCAGATTCGATTCTTCCAGCGGGAAGTGCAGACGCTCGCGCGACTCAGTCACCCGGCCATCGCGGGGATCTACGACGCGGGTCAGACACCCGACGGCAATCACTTCTTCGCGATGGAACTGGTCCGCGGGGTGAACCTGCTGGACTTCTGCACCGGCAAGCGGGCGGGGGGCGAATCGCGCCCCTTGAGTCTGCGCGAGCGGCTCCTGCTGTTCCGTGAAATCTGCGAGGGCATCAGCTACGCCCATCAGCGGGGCGTCATTCATCGTGATATCAAGCCGGCGAATATCCTCGTAACGGAAACCGGCGTGGGCGGCGCGGGCGCGGGGATCCCCGAGGACAAAGGCCGCATCGGCGGCCTGCTCTCCGCCTTTTCGCGCGGGCCGGCATCGGACTTTCATCCGAAGATCCTCGATTTCGGCCTGGCGCGGGTCATGGAGGACGACCCCTCGGTGCCGTCGATTCATACCGAATCGGGCCGGCTGCTGGGGACGCTGCCTTACATGAGCCCGGAACAGGCCCAGGGGCGGCCGGACCTGATCGACATCCGCAGCGACGTGTATTCGCTGGGGGTGGTGCTTTATCAGCTCCTGACCGGAGCGATGCCGCACGATGTCAGCGGGGTGGCCCTGCACGTGGCGGTCCGGATGATCTGCGAACAAACGCCGCCGTCGCCGCGCGCGGTGAACCGGTCGGTGCCGGACGAGGTCGCCACGATCATTCAGAAGGCGATCGAGAAGGACCCCGCGCGAAGGTATCAGAGCGCGGCGGCGCTGGTGGACGACATCGACCGTTACCTGACGGGACAGCCGATCCAGGCGCGGCCGCCGAGCACGATGTACCAGGTGCGCAAGCTCGTGATGCGGCACAAAATTCCGGCGGCGCTCGCGGCGCTGGTCGTGCTGAGCCTGACGGGCGGCGGCATCGGAATGATGATCCAGGCGAATCGGGTCGAGAAGGAGGCCGCAAAGGTGCGGCGCATCAGCGCCGTGCTGGAGTCGCTCTACCAGGATGCCGACCCGGAGCGCGGCGGGCGGAGCCAGGTGACCGTGCTCGACGCGCTCGACTCGCGGGCCCAGGAACTGGCCGGGGAATTCGAAGACGACCCGCTCGTCGCGGCGGCGGTGCGGAACACCATCGGCAATACGTACAAGAGCCTGTCGGAGTACCAGGCGGCGGACCAGCACCTTTCGTTCGCCCTGAAGACGCGCCTCGAACTGCTCGGAAACCATCACCCCGACACCGCCGAAAGCATGAACGACCTCGGTGAATTGCGCTACTTTCAGGGGCGCCTTAAAGAGGCCGAGCAACTCTGGGACGCGGCCCTGCTGATTCGCCGGGAGGTCTTCGGCGAGGACGCGGAAGAGACGGCGGAAACGCTGAACAACCTCGGCAATCTGCGCCGCAAGGATACCGCCCGCGTCGAGCGCGCCCGCCAGGACCTTGAAGAAGCATTGAGCATCCGGCGGCGCGTGTATGCCCGCGTCGAGACGGATTCGCTCAGCACCGCGCGGGAGCGCAAGATCGCCCGAAACAACGTGGCCCAGACACTGAACAACCTTGGCGGTCTGCTGCGCAGCCGGAAGAAGCCCGAAGACCTGCTTCAGGCGGAACGCAGCTACCGCGAGGCGCTGCGCATGCGGGAGGAGTCCTTCGGGCCGATGCACCCGCAGGTGGCGAAGATGCAGAACAACCTCGGCAAGCTCCTCCAGGACAAGGGCGATCTCGACGGGGCGGAGCAGTGCTTTCAGACGGCGCTGCGCATCCTGCGAGCCGATCCGGAGTACGGGGTGCAACACGCCTATGTCGCGCGGCTGCTGCACAGCATGGCCGAGGTGAAGCTGGCGCGCGGGGACATCATCGCGGCACGCACGCTCGCGGGCGAATCACTGACGATGCGCCGGCGCCTCTTTGGCGAGAATCATCCTGAAACGATCGAGTCGCGCCGCATGCAGGAACTTCTCACGAGCGGCCAGGCACGAAAGTAGCCCGGCCCCTTTCGGCTGTTGGCCTCGCGAAACGTCATGCACCTCCGCCCAGCCCGGCGAAGATCGCCTCGAGCAGGGGCTCCACCACCGCTGAAAAGATCGATGAAATGATCGCCTCAATGAAATACCCAATCGTGTCGATTAGCACGCTGATAAGCTGTTGACCGGGGGACATTCTCGAAAACGCTCCGTTTCCACTGGCGCGAGGTCAGCCCGTCTTGTAACGAACCCGTGATGCCGACGTCCGGGTCCACCCCCGCCACACGCTCGGGGCAAGCGGATTGTCGGGCACAGGGGCGGCCGGTGGCAAGGCGAGTTGCCCACCCGGTCTTCCTTCGTCGCCGGAACCGTCGCCGCCGACCGGGGAAACAAGAGGCGGCGCGGACAAATCACAGACCCGGAAAGCCTCGGAGCGGCCCTCGCGGCCGGGCGGCCGTTGAGGGGAGCCGTCGCGATTCCCAGCCGGAAACTGGTTCGCGGCGTCGGGCGCCTGCGTTCGGCTGAAGAATTTCACCCCGGTAATAATCGGTGTCCCACCTTGCAGGTTCTTTCCGCATGGATATCGTGAAGACAGAGTTCGGCGCCGGGCCACGCACGGGGCCGGCCGCGTCTTACAGATGACCAACGGGATTACACTCATGCAAGGAGAATCCGCATGCAAAAGTTGAAGTCGAATTCAATGGCCCTCGCGACAATCGTCTCCTCAGCGCTGATCGCGCTGGGGCTGATTCTGGGAGGTCCGAACTGGATCTCGGCCCAGACCCAGGGTCACGACCACGCCGGCCATTCCCACGCGCAAAGCGACGGCACGTCACACGATCACGGACATGGCGACGCGGCGAGGAACCCGGCGCACTGGGGCCCGGTAAGCGGGATGCACCTGTACCTGTGCGCGTTCCACATCGCCAAGGAGCAGCCGTCGTTCGCCATCGAGGCGCACCACTACTGCTCGCCGCAGGGCAACATGCACCAGTGCGTGATCTACAACGGCAAGGGTCCGGGTTCGAAGCTTCTGGGCGTCGAGTACCTCATCAGCGATGAACAGTATCGAAAGCTCCCGGACTCAGAGAAGAAGTACTGGCACCCGCACGCGTATGAAATCATCTCTGGGCAGCTGATCGCCGCCGACCTGCCGATGCAGGGCGACGACCTGTTCAAGGGGCTTATCACGACGTGGGGGAAGACCTGGCACACGTGGCCCGACCCGAGCACCGAGTTCCCGATGGGCGAGCCGATCCTGATGTGGTCGGCGAACGGCGACGGCCAGATTGATAAGGGCATGCTGTCGAAGCGCGACGCGCAGTTCGGCATTTCGACCGACGCGATTCGCGAGCGCCGCAAGGCGATGGGCTACGACGTGCCGCAGATTCCGGTGCCGAAGACGATCCATGAGCTGGGCCGACAGTGGACGGCATCCGGCCCGGACACGCCGAAGATGCTCAGCGCGAAGTAGCAGACGCAGCCGGGCCGGCGCGGCGTGCGCTCCTCCGGCGTCGCCCGCCCCGCGAAGCCGCGTCCGCCGCCGCCAACGCGGAGAGCACGACCTTCATGGCATTTGAGATCCCCACAGCGCGGAGTTGAACCAGCGTCAGCCACCGCGCTTTTTCTTTGCCCTTTTTGCGGGCGGGCGATGTTCGAGCCCCGCCGGGGCGGTGCTCTAGATCGAAGCGAAATCCGACGAAGCGAATCCGTCGGTGCGATAACAGGCGTTCCAGGTCGCAAAAAGCCTTCGCGGACCGAGGCGCCGCGCCGACGAACCGCTCGACAAGCCCGGCGGCCGCCGCCCTCGGTGTAGCGCCGTTCACGACCGCGGTGGGCAGTTCCCACAGGCCGCCCCACAGGCCGCGCTGGTCACGCTGCACGACGAGCCATCGCCCGGCGCGATGAATGGCGGCGACGGCGTGCGTCTCGGTGGAGACAGTCGTCCGGGCGCGTTTTCGCGGCAGCTTCTCAACGAGACCCGCGGCCTGCGCCGAACAATGCGTCCGCAGGGGACATTGGGGGCAGCGCGCCGCGGCGCCGGGCAGGCAGACCGTCGCGCCTAGTTCCATCAATGCCTGGTTGAAGTCCCCGCACCGGCGCGGGGGGATGAGCTCATCGGCGCGTCGCTGGATCAGCGCCTTGCCCTTCGCCGTGGAGACAACTTCGCGCACGGCATGGAGCCGGGCGAGCACGCGGGCCACGTTTCCATCGACAACGGCGGCCTGGACGCCGAAGGCGATTGATGCCACTGCAGCTGCACTATACGGCCCGATGCCGGGCAGCCGCCGGAGTTCCTCGACCGATGCCGGAAAATCGCCGCCGAACTCCGCCACGACGGCGCGCGCCGCTGCGTGCATGTGGCGCGCCCGGGCGTAATAGCCCAGCCCGGCCCAGAGCTTGAGCACATTCTCCAGGGGCGCGGCGGCCAGAGCGCGGACGTCGGGAAAGGCGGCGGTGAATCGCTGATAGTACGGAATGACCGTCGCGACCTGGGTCTGCTGGAGCATCATTTCGCTGAGCCAGACCCGGTAGGGATCCTTGGTGCGGCGCCAGGGCAGGTCGCGCCGGTTGCGGTCGTACCACGCCAGCAGCTTTCGCCGCATGTGAGCCCGATCGCGCGAGGACGCCCCGTTGTTCATGGGCGGGATTGTACGCCGCAGGCCCCGCAGCGCCGCGCGGCGTCTTCGCGGGCCGTACCGCGCCGCGGCTCAACACGCGGAAACGCCGGTGCGAGCAGGAGCCGAGGGCCTGTTGCCTTGAATACCCGCGGGGCTTACACTCCCCGACCGGCATGCGGACTGACGAATCGCCGGCCCTCGGGGCCCCGCGATCGATCATGAAAAAGGCGGGCTCGGTGTTCCCCTCGCTTACAGGAAATCGATGATGTCACCGGTATATCGACGCTTGAACGGATGGCGCAAACGAATCGTCCTCGCGGCCGCGGCCCTGCCGCTGCTGCAGGCGACGGGCACCTGCGACCCCTTCGCGCTGAACTCGACACTCGCCGGGCAGTTTGCCAGCGCGACGCTCGGCGTCTTCATCGGGGCGGTGCAGCAGGTGCTGCTCCAGAACTTCCCCTCTGCCGACGTCCTGCAGATCCTGCTGGGCGGCAATCGACAACCATTCTTCCAGAGTTAGCGCCCACGCGTTGAATCGGGCAGGAACCGGGGACACCCCCAGAGGCCAGGACATGACGAAGAAAACCCTGAGACGATACAAGGTTGCCCGCCGCGTGGCCGTTTTCATGGCGGCGCTTCCGCTGCTTCAGCTTTCGCAATGCTCGACGGGCATCCGGCAAATCGCAGCGAATACGGCCAACGGCCTTCCCTCCGCCTACAACCAGGTGGTCGCGAGCCTGCTGTGGCTACCGGCGCAGGCCCTCATCAGCGCGATTTTCGGAACGTCGGGAACGGGTGATTTCGACAACAACAATAACAATCCGTTCTGACGTCGTCCGGCGCGCGCCGGCGGCTCACGGCACGAACGCCGCGCGCCGGTCAGGCGAAGACAATCCCGGCATAGCCGACGGAATCCTGCATCGGTTCGCAGCCGATCCGTGCCAGGACCTCTTCACTTGTGGTGTGTTCGAGAAGCTCCGCGCGCTGCGCGCCGAATGCCCGGCACGCCGCCAATGTCGCCGCGATGGCACCCCCGCCGCATGCGCTCTTGTTCATGACCGCTTCCTTCACGGCGTCGCGGTCGCGCATGGCCAGCATGAGCTGGATCATCCGCTGGTCGTTCACTTCCCTGGCCCAGCGCAGGCCGTCGGGGCCGACGCCGTGCGGCGCAAAACCGTAGCTCGGGCCATAGTGCGTCAGATCGGTTGAACAGAGAAAGCACGCGCGCACGCCGAAGCTCCGGCACGTGCGGCCCACGGCCGCGCCGAGATCGGCCGCCTTCTCGGTCACGGGGACCATGACCGGAATCATCGGCACGCCGGGCAACAGATGCTGCAAGAACGGAACTTCGACCTCGATGCTGTGCTCGCGGTCGTGCGCGTGCGGATCGCACTCGAGAAGCCCGCACTGCCCGCACAAACGATCCACTAGGCGCGATTCAATCTGGGCGAGGCCAAGCGGCGTCGACCACGCCCCCGAGGGGAAGACGGCGGATCGAACGACGTTGGGAACATGCACCGCGCCGAAGACGATCACCACGTCGGGCGGTTTTCGGGCGGCGATCTCTCGCAGGACGCCCGCCGCGACGCCGCCGCTGCACACCCACCCGGCGTGCGGCACGACGCCACCCATGATCTGGTCCAATTCGCGCAGGGCCGGTCCCGGCGCCAGCGCGCGGTCGATACACGCCTCCAATTCGGAGACACACTGCGCCGCGTCACGGGGGTAGAACATTCCGGCAACGGCTGGCTCGCGGATCATCATCGCAGCACCGAGGGGTCGAGCGGGATCGGTCAGCGCAGCAGATTATATCGATCCCGCATCGTCGCGGCAGCGTGATTTCAACGCAACACGCGGCGCGCCCTGCGCGAGCCTGCTCGATCAATCGTCGTCGCGCTCGTCATCGTCACGAAGACCCTCACGCGCGGGCGGAGGCGGCGGTGCGTCGCGGCGCGGGCGGTCCCGGCCGTGGAAATCGGACTTGTCGATTCGGTCGTCCTTGTTGCGATCGAGACGGTCGAAGCGGCCCGGCCTTCCCGGGAACTCATCGCGTGCTACGACTCCGTCATCGTCCGCATCAAAGCGGTCAAAAAACCTCGCGCCCGGGCGACCGTCTCTTACGGATTCGCGCGAATCGTCGCGGAACAGACGCCCGCCCCGCTCGAATCGGCGTCCCCCGCCGCGCCGCGGGGATCGAAATGGCGCCGCCGCGTCTTCGCCAGAACCGCGCCCTCGTCCCCAGCGCCGCCGCTGCGCCGGTGCATTGTCGGATCGCATTGCGCATCGGCAGTCGGGGCAGCATGGACCGCCCATGCGCGCGTCTTCGGCTCGGCCTCCGTCGCGGTAGAAGCCGAAGCCCGGAGCGTCGGGACCGCGCCCCGGACCTCGGCGGGGTCGATCATCCCGGCGCTCGATTCGCTCGCGCGCTTCGCGGCGCGGCCGCTCACGCATCAGCTCGCGCATGCGGGCCTGCAGGCGCTCGCGCTGCTCGGGCGTCAGATCGCCGACGACGTCGCGAACCGCATCGAGGATTGCGGCTTCAACGTTTTTGGCGCCGCGTCGTTCCGCGGGCCGCTCGCGCCAAACTTCGTGTGGCCGCAGCTCGCGAGGGGCAGGCCCGCGCGGGGATGCAGGTTCTCCGCGCCGCGGCGCGTCGGGTGTCCACTTTGCCGGGGGTGAAACGACCCGATCAGGTGGCGCCAGCGCCGCGGCCGTGCCGTTCGCGAGGGCATGGGCGCGGTGCGCTGACAGCAGCGATGCAAAGAAAATGGCCGCAAGAGCAGGTGTGTAACGGGTGGCGGACATGTCGGCCTCCTGTGCGGGTTATGCCCTGGTCCGTGTGAGAGCGGGCGGGGGCGTTGCAATGATCCATTGCGCGAAACGCCGGGGACTTTGCGCTATTGCCGCGAACGTCCCGAATCGGGGTTTTTCGGCGGTTTTCGGCGAGATCTGTGTCTTACCCCCTTAAGATCAAGGGGTTATACTGCCGGGCCGCGCGAAGGGCGAGGATAACGGCCATTCGTGGCCTTCGAAGTCGTTAGGCATGAAGCGGCCGGTCGTTAAGCTTCCATCGGTGGATAGTTCTTGCAGGATTCCGCGCCGGGGCGAGCCGCCTCTTCATCCGACCTCGCGAGATGACAACAACGCGGACATGCAGCAGATGAAGGAGTGATTTCATGACACGAACGAAGATGATGTGCGCTTTGCTACTGGTTTGCGGCCTGATGCTGACGCCGCGGCCGGCCCTTGCGGGCGGGACTGACTTCAGCAAGTTTCCGCTGACCAAGGCCATTCCGGCCGACGTGTTTGTCGCCGTCGCGGCGCGGGAGAACCCGGAACGCCAGTTCCTGGACGCATACTGGGCGGAGGTCGGTAAGGCCTTCTGGGAAAGCGGCATCATGATCGACGTCTGGGACATGGCCGCCGACTCGATGAGCGACGAGCAGGTCGAGGAGGTCGAGGCGCTGCACGAAAAGTTCGCGACCCTTTTTCACGAAGTGCAATGGGGCCAGCTCTTCGGCAAAGAGATGATCCACGTCGGCCGCATGGTCATGCCCAAGGGCCAGATAAGCAGCCTGTACGAAGGCGCCCTGCTCGGGCGGATGGACGAGAAGAGCGCCGCCGCGAATTATCAATCGTTGAAGGCGCTCCTGGGCGAGGTCGTGAAGTTTGCCGAGACCAAGGGCGGCGAAGGCACACTGCGTCTTCAAGAAGAGACGATCGACGACCTGACGGTCGTCAGCCTGATGCCCGGCCCGGCACCTTTTCATATTGTCTGTATCGGGCACTACAAGGATGTGATCGCGATTTCGTTCGCCGGCCGGCAGATCATGACCGACTGCATCGATCTGCTTCGAGGAAAGGGCGAACTGAAGCCGCTGGTAAGCGACGAGCGGTTCAAGAAGGCCTTTGCGGCGCTGCCTGCGGCCGAGGATGAGCTGTTCTTCTTCAGCCCGCCGGCGATGTTCGGCCCGGTCAGCAATGTGCTCAAGATGTTCGGCGGCGGCAAGGGCCCGAAGGGCGGCGAGAAGCCGTCGGGCGGCGAAGAGTCGGAAGGCGATCCGGGCGCTTCGGAGGGGAAGTCTGAAGAGGCGGCGATTGTCGGGACGATCGCGCGGGTGATCGACGATGTTTCGATTTTCGATCACATTGCGGGCGTTGAGTGGACCGATGGGTACAGCGTCCACACCCAGACTGTGACTCGATTGACAAAGGACGCCAAGGAGAGCCCCTTTTACGGCATCCTCGCCACGAAGTGCGCCGGCCAGAATTACGACCGGTTCGTGCCGAAGGAGGCCAAGACCTTCTGGTGCAGTTCGGGAATCAACTGCACGAAGCTCTACCACTATGGCCGCGATATTGTGAAGGAAGTGGCTCCGGAAGGGGCGCAGATGCTGGCCGAGTTCGACCGGCTTCAGAAGGAACAGTGGGAGCTGAACATCGAGAAGGACATCCTCGCCCTCTTTGAGGGACCGATGATCTCGGTGCAGATGGGCGCCGACTCCGTCATGATGTTCAAGGTGTCCGACGAGGCCGCCGCCAATGCCCGCGTCAAGAACCTTTTCGCGCGGCTGAACGATGTATTGGGGAAGGAGAACGCCCTGCAATTCACGTCGGTGGACGTCGAAGGCGCAAAATTCACGCAGATATCCCACCCGATGATGATGATGGCGGGCGTGACATCGCCGCCGCTCATCGGCTGCGCCGAGGGGCACCTGATCATCGGTTCGAACGCCAAGTCGGTCACGCGGTGTCTGCGCACCGCCGCGGGCAAGCACCCGAGCGTCGTGAAGAACAAGCGCTTCGCCAAGGAAGGGCTGATGCCTTCCAAGGGGGAGGAGATCGACTCGATCAGCTTTACCGACGAATCCAACACGGCGCAGGAGCTTCAGCAGTTCATCGGTGTCATATCGATGGCGATGGGGTTTGCCGGAATGGGCATGGCCGAAGCGCCGCCGCATGTGCAGGCGTTTTTCCAGGGCATCCCGCCCATCCTCGCCAAGCTGGGGCCGGTCGCCGGCAAGATGGACTTCTTCCAGTCTTCGGCGGAGGTCTGCACGTTTGACGGAAACACCTACATGACCCGCGCCGTGCAGAATTACAAGGAGCCCAGGCCGGAGACCGAATCGGAAAACGGCGAAGAGTCCGGCGAAACCGAGGGCGAGGAGGCCCCGTAACACCCGGCGATCCTTTGCAGTTTCCCCGAAGTGACATCCGCGCGGCCCGGTCATTCGATCGGCGCCGCGCGTTTTTTTTTTTTAATAAGCGCACCGATTCAACAATCCGTCGGAGCGGAACATTTGCGGCGAGCCGGCGCGTCGCGCGGCGGCGCAGGGGCCGGCGCGCCTTCGCAAAGACGCGTCAGAACCTGCACCTGATTCTGCACGGAAGAAAGTTCTTCGGCGGCGCGAGACCCTGCCGCGGCTGAAGCAAGGCAGCCGACGACCTTCTCCACGAGGCGGCGCCGGTCGATCGGCTTTGCCACGTAGTCGTCGCACCCGGCCGCCAGGCACTTTTCGCGGTCGCCTGCCATGGCATGCGCCGTCAGGGCAATGATCGGCCGATGGTAGCCCAGTCCGCGCAGGATGCGCGTCGCCTCATAGCCGTCGATCTCCGGCATCTGCATGTCCATCAGCGTCAGGTCGAATCCGCCCCGCCGGGCGGAGCCGTCGTCATCGCGCGCCGACGCCTTGATCATCGAGACGGCCACCCGTCCGTTCTCGGCGATCTCGACCCGGGCGCCCGCGCGCGACAGGATATGGGTGATCAGGCGCTGGTTGTCGGCGCCGTCTTCAACGACAAGGATGCGGAAACCATCGAGAGGTCTCGAAGTTCTGATCGCACACGGCTGCGGCGATTCGTTGGCGTTGCGCGGTCCCTTCTTTGCCGCCGTGCCGACGGCCTGATCGGCCTCCTGTTCCGCGCTGCCCGCATGGTCCGCGGCGACGGTGAGGGAAAACGTGCTGCCCCTGCCGGGCACGCTCGAAACGCTGATGTCTCCGCCGAGAATCTGGGCCAGGCGCTTGCTCACGGCCAGCCCCAGTCCGGTTCCACCGTACCTGCGCGTCATCGATGAATCGGCCTGCGTAAACGCCTGAAAGAGGTTCCTGGTCTGCTCTTCGGAGAGGCCGATGCCGGTGTCGATGACGTCAAAGCGGATGCGCGGCTTCCCCGCGTCGGCATCGGCCATCCGCATCACGACGCGAACAGAGCCGGACGACGTGAACTTGAGGGCGTTGCCGATGAGGTTGATGAGGATCTGGCGCAGCCGGGTCGGGTCGGTCGAAATGAACGGTGGCATGGGCCCTTCGCACGAAGTCGTAAACGCCAGCTTCTTCGCCTCGGCGCGGACCTTCATCAGTTCATAGACCTCCGAAAGAATCCGGGCCGGCGAGCAGGCGATGCGCTCCACGCTCAGTTTGCCCGCCTCGATCTTGGAAAGATCGAGAATGTCATTGATAATTTCGAGCAGGTGTTCGCCGTTGCGCTTGATTGTCACCAGGGTCTGGCGCAACTCCGGATCAAGGCGGCCTTCCTCGATCAGAATGTCGGTGTACCCGAGGATGGCGGTCATCGGCGTCCGGATTTCATGGCTCATGTTCGCGAGGAACTCGGATTTCGCGCGGGTGGCCGCTTCGGTGAGCCGGTTGGCTTCGGCCAGGGCGTTGTAGGCTTTTACGAGGGCGGCGTTGTACTCGCGCAGTTCGGTCTCGGCCTTCTTGCGCAGGGTCGCGTTGCCGATCGCGCCGTCCAGCCAAAGGACGTTGCCTTCCTCGTCGTAGGCCGCCTGGCCTTTTTCCGACGCCCAGCGGATGGCGCCGTCCCGGTGAACCAAGCGGTATTCCAGAAAGTAAGGCTCCCGGCGCCCCACGGCCCGGCGGATGGCCATTTCCACGCGGCCGCGATCCTCCGGATGAATGAACGAAGCGTAGGTCCGCTGGCGATTACCGATCAGCGCAGCCGCCGGAAAGCCGCACAGGTCCTGAATCGCGTCGCTGATGTATTCCATGCTGCGCTCGTCGTCGAAGGCGCATCGGTAGACGGCCTCGGGGATGTTGGCGACGAGGGTTCGGTAGCGCAACTCGCTTTCGCGCAGGGCCTGTTCCGCCTTCTTTCGATCGGTGATCTCGGACTGGATGGCCATGAAGCTGGTCAGGGTGCCGTTTGCGTCCACGATGGGCTGCACTTCGGCTTCGATCCAGTATTCGCGGCCGCTCCGGGAGTAATTGACGATCTCCACGTGAAAGCCCTCGCCCCGGGCGATCTGGCGGCGCATGTAGGCGACCGTCGCGGGATCGGTGCGCGGCCCCTGAAGAAAATGACCGGGCTTTCGACCGATGACTTCGTGAAGCGCGTACTCCGTAATGCGCGTGAAGCCTTCATTGGCCCACTCGATGCGCCCCTGGGCGTCGGTCAGGACGACCGAGTTGCTCGTGCGGCTCGCGACCAGGGCGAGCTTGCGGGCCTCCGCCTCGCTGGTGCGAAACGCCACGGTCATGCGCCGGGCAAGGGCTTCTGCCCGGGAGCGCGTCGTGGAAATCGACCACACGATCATCGAGATTAGCGTGCTGACCAGCAAACCGCAGACAAGTGCGTAGCGCGGCGTATCGCCTGCGCCTTCCGAGGCGGCAAAGTCCGGCAGGGCGCGAACCTCCAGGATCCATGATCGGCCCGCCAGGTCCATCGTTTTCCGCGAGACGAGTTCCGCGGAGCCGCCGACGCGCCGGCCCCCTCCATTCTCAAAGAGGAGCATTGGGTCCGCCCCGGCCTCGGCGTCAATCAGCCGGCACTCAAGGTGGCGTTCGGCGAAGGCAGGGATGGCATCAAGAAACCGATCGAGGCGCACCGCCAGGGCGACCCAGCCGACGCAGCACGCGCGTCGCTCTTCGACCGTGGCCGGCGAGACGCGGCTCGAAAACATAGGCAAGGCGAGTACGACGGCGTCCACCTCTTCGCTCGGCACGGGGATGCGCACCTTGCGCGACAGGATCGGCTTGTCGCAATCGCGGGCCAGTTCGAGCGCGGCCCGCCGGACCGGCTCGGTCCGCGTATCGAAACCGCGCAATGTCCCCGACGTCTCGGTGGGCTCCAGGTAGGTCAGGATCCAATGCTCGTCGCGGCGGCCGGGCGGGGTCACTTTGAAGTCGGGAGAGTGTGCCCGGCGCTGGCTGTCCACGAATTCGTCGAGGGCTTCGCCCGGCACGCGATGAATGATGCCAAGGCCGATCATGCCGGGCAGAAAGTTGCGAATGTCGAGCTGTTCGACGTAGGTCCGAAACTCGATGCTGTTGACGTTGTCGCTCGCGGCGAGCATGGCCCGCGCGGCCAGCAGGCACTCCTCGTACGCCTTCAACGTCTTGGCGACGGCGAAACGGCTTCGATCCACGTGTTCGTCAAACCGTTGTTCGATGTAACGGGACTCCTGCCTCGTCATGCCGCGCCAGATGGCAAGCGTCGTGACAATGCACAGGGTGAAGATCAGGATGACCGGCCCGGAGATCGCGAAGCGCCCTTGCGAAGCGCCGGTCGACTGCGGCGAAGCATCGGACGTATTTCGACTTCTGCTCATGTCGTGCTCCGCAATCGCCGCAACCGCGCGTAAATCGTGCACGGGCGCGGCGGCCGGCCGCTAATTCATCACGGGAAAACCCGAGGCGACCCCCGGAATACCCGGACTCGCTTCACTCGTTCATTCGGTCCATTCGCGGCGGCGATTCATAACCTCTTTCGCCCGCGCATGATGTCGAAACGCGGGACCGTGACGGCGCGCGGCGCTTTCGGACGTGCGCGAGGCGCACCCTTGGCCGAGGCCGCGGGCGCCGTTCGCGCCAACGCCGGCCGACACGCTTCTTTACCGGGCGGACCGGGCCCGAAGCGGCTATAATTCGCGCGACAGCGCGGATTACGCCGATGTCCAATTCGCTCAAATCGCTTCTCTACGATCACACGATGGCGGCCCATCCGGACCTTGTTTCGATCGAGGAGAACGGCGTCCGCTGCCGGGCCTGCGGGCACCAATGCCTCGTGCGTCCGGGGCGCTCGGGCGTGTGCCACGTTCGATTCAATCGCGACGGCGAGTTGCGCGTGCCGGGCGGCTACGTCGCGGGATTGCAGATCGACCCGATCGAGAAAAAGCCCTTTTACCACGCTTTTCCCGGGCGAGAAGCCCTTTCGTTCGGGATGCTCGGCTGCGACTACCACTGCGGCTACTGCCAGAACTGGGTCACATCGCAGGCACTTCGCGACGACCGGGCGATCAGCATGCCACGGTTCTGCAATCCGAGGCAACTCGCCGACCTCGCCGTGGATCACGGCGCGCCGGTGGTGGTGTCGACCTATAACGAACCGTTGATCACGAGCGAGTGGGCTGTCGAAGTCTTCAAGGAGGCGCGCCGGCGCGGCCTGACCTGCGGCTATGTCTCGAACGGCAACGGCACGCCGGAAGTGCTCCGTTTCATTCGCCCGTACGTCGACCTCTACAAGGTGGACCTCAAGGGATTCAACGACCGGCACTACCGCGAACTCGGCGGCGTCCTGTCCCACGTGCTGGGCACGATCGAAAACCTAGTCGCGATGGGCTTCTGGGTCGAGATCGTGACGCTGGTCGTGCCGGGCTTCAACGACGGCGACGAGGAGCTTTCCTCGATCGCGAAGTTTCTCGCCGGCGTCTCCCGGGACATGCCCTGGCACGTCACCGCGTTTCACCCGGACTACAAGATGCAGGACAACGGAAGCACGCCGGTGTCGACGCTGCTGCGGGCCTATGAGATCGGCAAAACCGCCGGGCTGCGGCACGTTTATCCCGGCAACGCCCACGGCGGGGTCGGGGACCGCGAGAACACGTTCTGTCCGGACTGCGGGGCGACCGTGATCGTGCGGACGGGTTTCTACGTCAAGGAAAACCGCATGAAGAAGCCCGGCCACTGTCCGGAGTGCGACGGTGCGATTGCCGGCGTCTGGGAAAGCGCCGCGCCATCGCGCAGCGACGGCACGGGAATACCGCGGCCCGTCCGCGTTTGACAACTCCCACGCATCCCGGCGAAATCTCCTGCGCTTACGCGTCGCGCCGGCGGCTTTCGGGAGCTGCCGGGATCGCGATCGGTCAGGCACGGTCCAATCCCACAGGAACAATCCCATGCAGAAATTGACCTTTCCGCACCCGTTCCAGCATGAACATCCGCCGGTCCGAAACGTCAATCAACTGGTTGAAGAGAAGTACACGTTTGCCCACCGGGCCGCGGACCTGGTCGCGGCGATCGTCGGTTCGTGGACGTTTATTGTCGTTCAGACGGTTTTTCTTGCCGTCTGGGCGACTCTGAACGTTGTCGCATACGTTCGCCACTGGGATCCGTATCCCTTCATCCTGATGAATCTGTTTCTGTCGATGCAGGCGGCGTACACCGCGCCGATCATCATGATGAGTCAGAACCGACAGGCGATGAGAGACCGGCTCGACGCCCAGGAGGATTACGAGATCAACAAGAAGGCAGAGGAGGAAGTCCGCGCAGTCCTGGAGCACCTTGCGGCCCAGGACAAGGCGCTCGGGGAGATTCACGCGATGATCGCGGCGCGAAGCACGGCATGATCGCACGCGCGCACGCGTGCACGCGTGCATCTAACGTGCCCTTCGTGGAGGCGAAACGTACCGGCATCAGTGGGACGAATCCCCGGCGGGCTTCTCCTCGTCCTTGCCGGCCTCGACCAGCTCGGGCAGGATCACAATGCGAATCCGCCGTTCGGGCGTCGCATACTTCCGGGCGACTTCCTGAAGCTGTTTCGCGGTGAAGGTCTTGTACACGCCGGGCAGGTCCTTTAGCTCTTCGAGCTTTCGGCCGCGATAGGTGGATTCGGAAAGCTGGTTCCGCCAGAAATCGGGCTCTTCCATCGTTTTTTCGAGATTGGTGATGAGCTGCTTGGCCGCCGTCTCGACCTCCTCGTCGGACGGCCCCTTCTCAGCGACATCCTGCATCATTTCGAGAATCTCGTCCGCCAGGCGCGCCGTGTTTTCAGGATCGGCGGGGGCGGCGGCAATGAAGAGTCCGAGACCGGGAATCCCCCGCGCCGGCTGACTCTGGCACCCGATGCTGTAGACGAGCTGCTCCTCCTCGCGAAGCCGTTTGATCATGCGCTCGGAGAGGATGCGCGAGACCATCGAAAGGGCGCGGCGATCAAACGTATCGCGCTCCTCGCAGCCGACGAAGCCGGCGAAGGCAAGCCCCTTGGGCGTCACCGTCTGGAACACAAGATCCTTCGCGTAGGGTCCCGGCCCGCGCTTGAGCTGGCGCAGATGATCGAGGGCAACGAAATCGGATGACCGTTCTGATAGCGCGCCGAGGTACTTTGCCGCAAGCTCGAGCGCCCTGTCGAGCGGGATATCGCCCACGATCGTCACTTCGACGGCGGCCTTGTCGGTAATCCGCCGGAGCCACGCCTGCGCGGCGTCGGTGCCGATGGCATTGACCTGTGCGGGCGTCAGCTCGGTGAGGCGCACGTCGCCGGCAAAGAGCGTTTCGTCCATCGCCCTGCGAAGCTGGCCCTGTACGACCTTCTGCATCATCTCGAGGCGCTGAAGGCGCATCTTCTTCCAGTTGTCCACCGCGGCGGGCTCTACCTTGCCGTCGGTCAGCAGGGCGTAGATCAGTTCCATGCCGAATTCGAGATCGGCCGGCGAGGCATTGAGCGAGATGGAAAGGGTGTCCATCGAGATATTGCCGTTGAGCCGAACCTTCCGCCCGGTCATCAGGTCGCGCATCTGCGTCGAGTCCAGGCGATTCGTCGCCGGGCGTGAAAAGACGACTTCCGCCGCCTCGCTGATGCCGCGGTTGTCCGCCGTCTCTTCAATCGCGCCGCCGGGCAGTATCACCTGCACCTCGACCTGCTCCTTCTCATAGTCCATGAAGCGGTGGTGCACGACCACGCCGTTGGAGAGCTTCGCGGTCGTGACCTTCAGATCGTCGTCGGTGACGCGCGAAGCGATCTTGCCGGGCGTCGGCTGCTTGGCAAGAAGGCTCTCCATCGCGGCCTCCTTCCGAGGCGGCTCGGTCTTCCGCGACCATGCCGCGGCGGCCGCCGCCATGACGTCGTCCGTGGTCGGCAGCTTCAGTTCCTCGCGCTTTTCGGGCATCATAAGAACATAGGTGTAGGCCTTGTTCCGGAAGTTCTCGACAAACACGCGGCAGACCTCTTCGAGCGTCGCATCCTTAAGCGCGCGCTGCGTCAGCGCGAGCCGCTGCTTCGCGGAGAGGAGCGGCTCGTTCTGCCCGATGGTCCGGCTTGTCATGCCGATAATGACGCTGGCGTCGAGGGTCGGTTCGCGTTCGACACGGCGCTCGGCGTCGGAAATCGTCTCCTGCTTCGCCAGCTCCAGTTCGCGCTCGGTAAAGCCGTGCTCGGCGGCGCGGCTGATTTCCATCACGACCTGTTCGAGCATCTTGTTCCATTCTTCCGGCTGGCCGAAGGAGATGGCGGTCGGAACGATGCACTCGTTGAAAAAGTCGCTGACGCCGACGTTCGCGCCACGAAAGGCGGCCTCGCCCCGGTCGACCATCTCCCGCAGGCGGCGGCTGACGATCCACGTCCCGATGTTCTCGATCTCATTCTTTCGGAAGTCCTCGTAGGTCCGCATCGGGGGACGTCCCGGCTTGATGGAGACAACCTGAACCTGGCACATGACCTGTTCGGGGTCCGTCAGGATGATCGCCCGCGATGCCTCATCGGGCCTAATACCCGCGCCGGGGTACTTCCGGGCCGGTCCGCGCGGCTTGAACTCCGCGAAATGCTTCTTTATCTCGGCCTCGATGGCGTCGGTCCTGACGTCGCCCACGACGATCAGCGTCATGTTGTCCGGGCGGTACCAGGTGTTCCAGTAATCCTCGAACTCGGAGCGGGGAAAGGTCTTGATCTGCTCCTCGTCGCCGATGACGTCATGGACGGCGACCCGGCTGCCGGCGAAAAGCTCGCGCAGCCATTGTTTCTGAATGCGCTCCATCGCGCTCTTGCGCGCCCGCATCTCCTCCAGGATGACCTGTCGTTCCTTGTTGATCTCCTCCTCCAGGAGGAGCAGCCCGTTGGCGAAGTCCGACATGATCGTCATGACCTGGGTGATGGTCTCTTCCTTTACGTCGGGCATAAAGAGCTTGTACACCGTTTCCTTGTGGTCGGTGTGCGCGTTGGAATCCGCGCCGAAGCGCATACCGAGCTTGCTCATGTAGGGTATCAGCTCGCCGGGCGCGAAGTGCTTCGAGCCGTTGAATGCCATGTGTTCGAGAAAGTGTGCCAGGCCGTTCTGCTTGTCGGTCTCGTTGAGCGCGCCGGTCTGCACGTGCAGATACACCGCAATGCGTTCCGGCGGGTTCTTGTGCTCGCGGATAATGTACGAAAGGCCGTTCGCAAGCTTGCCGTAGCGGTTATTGTCATCGCGGGGCAGCGCCTCGTCGGCGGCGGGAACCGGGGCGGCAAACGCGAGCAGGCAGACGGCAGAGACGAAATACCGGAGATCGCGGCGAAACATGGCCAAACCTCTCATTTCGGTGAAACCCGTTCGAAACAGGCCCGGCGGATGTTCGCCGATGGCCGACGGAGGTAGTGTAAGCCGTCCCGCCCCGAACTGCACGCAGGGGACGCGAGCGCCATCGGCCCCCGGAAAGGGCTATAATCCTCGCAATCCTCAAGAAAACGGGAGAAACAGCATGCGCTACGCGAGGCAGACGGCACAAGCGGCCTTTCTGATGATCGCCGCGGCGCTGCCATCGCCGGCACGGGGCGAGCAGATTCTCGCGCTTCAGGATTCGATCATCGGTCCCGGCCGACACGCGCGCCTGGTGGCCTACTTGACGCGGGAATCGCTGTTCGGGATCCCCAAGGACATCGAGCACACGAACGTCACTTTTTTCGCGGGAAGTCACACGCTCGGCACGGCAAACACGGGCGAAGCGGGAATGGCAATACTGGAGTGCCCGATCCCCTCGGATGTGCCGGATGAAATCCGCGCCGAGGCGACCTACTCCGGGAATCGAATGGAGGGGACCGCGAGGCTCTTCCACTGGACCGACCGGAAGATCGCCGTCTGCATCGATATCGACGACACGATCAGCCGGACGGACCTCGATGACGTCCTGCTCGATGAGGAGGACGACGATTCAAAGCCGTTGCGTCATTCGCGCGAGACGCTTCAGTACCTCTCGGAGGACTATCACATCTTTTACCTGACGGCGCGGCCGTCGTTTCTGCTGGAAAAGACCCGGAATTGGCTGTCGAGCCGCGGCTTCCCGGCAGCACCCGTTATCGTTTCGCACCGCAAGCGCGACCTCCTTCAACAGGCGGAGTACAAGGAGCGCATGCTCCGAACGCTCCAGAAGGACTGGCCGAACATTCTCATTGGCATCGGGGACAAGGCCACCGACGCGCAGGCCTACGGCGAGCGGGACATGCTTGCGATCATCGTTCGCGGAAAAAAGCCGGAAGAAATCGGCCGGCACGCGCTGATGATGCCCGACTGGAAGACGATCCACCGCTTCTTTCGAAACAACCGCCATATCCTGACAAACGCTCAGAACTGCCGGCTGGCTATCGCCGGAAAGCAGCCGCTCCTGCTGACGGTCAACACCTACGACCGGGACGAAGACGACTGATGCCGGTTGGCGCGGCCCGGCTACATCGGCGACCGGACGCGCTGGATGATTTCCGCCGGACATCCGATGTCCGCCACATGCACACGGCCCACCCAGGCCGCGGCGGCCGGCGCGAGAAAGCCCGGTTTCTTGGCCACAAACGTGATTGTATGCGCCGCCCGGACAGTCGCATTCGACGGCTGCCCGGTGTCGCAGTCGAGACCCGATGGGAGGTCGAGCGCGAAGACCGGCCTGCCCGCCGCGTTGATTTCCTCGATGACCTGATCGAACGGGCGCTTCACCGTCCCGGCAAAGCCCGTGCCGAGCAGTGCATCGACGATGACATCGGCCTGGCTCAGCCGGTGACGATTTGCGGACATGTCGTTCGGCGAGGCGAATGGATGCATCTCGAGACCCATCCGCTTCACAATCGCGTAGTTGACGGCCGCGTCGCCGCCCAGGGCCGCCGGGTCGCACACAAGCAGAAGCGTGACCTTCCGCCCGGCGTTTTGAAGGTGGCGTGCGACCACGAACCCGTCGCCGCCGTTGTTACCGCGGCCGCACACGATGGCGACACGCGCCGCGTCCGGTGCGAGCTCGCGCAGCAGCCGCGCGGCACTTGCGCCGGCGTTCTCCATGAGCGCGATGCCGGGCATGCCATACTCATCGATCGCGATCCGATCGACTTCGCGTACCTGTGCCCGGCTGAGGATCATCGTCGCGTCGTCCATGGCAAACCCCAGGGGCCGCGGCGTCAGGCGTTCTTGCGCTTCTTTGCAATCCAGCGGCGCATGGCGGCAAGCGGCATGGCATTGAGCACGCTGCGGGCCGAGAGCCATCCGCGTCGCGCCGTCGCGACGCCGTACTTCATCTGGGCAAGCTGGGCCGTCGCGTGCGAATCGGTGTCGATGGACATCATGGCCCTGGCGTCGCGGGCCATGCGCACGTATCGATCGCACAGGTCGAGACGCTGCCAGGAGGAATTGATTTCCAGCACCGTATGCGTTTCGACCGCCTTCGTGATGATGGCCGGAATGTCGAGGTCCATCGGGGCGCGGCGGTTGATCAGCCGGCCGGTCGGGTGCCCGAGAATGGTGACGAAGGGATTCTCCATCGCCGACAAAACGCGCTGGGTGATTCGCCCCTTTTCCTGGCGCATCGCGGAGTGCACGCTGGCGACGACGATGTCGCAGGCGGCGAGGATCGTGTCGGGGTAGTCGAGCGTTCCGTCGGCGAGGATGTCACATTCGCAGCCGACGAGAATCGCCACCGAGTCGTGCTTCTCGTTGAGTTTGCGCAGGTGTTCGATCTGACGCCACATGCGATCGAGGGACAGGCCGTTGGCCTGGGCGCTGGAGCGAGAGTGGTCGGTGATCGCGATGTATTCGTACCCCAGATCGCGCGCCGCCTGGGCCATGGTCGCGGCATCGACGGTCCCGTCGCTGGCCCTGGTGTGCATGTGCAGGTCGCCGCGGATGTCCTCGACCGTGATAAGATGATCGAGGACATCGCCCTCCACATCGAATTCGCCGCGGTCCTCGCGCATCTCAGGGGGCACGCAGGGCACGCCCAGCTTCTTGTAGATTCCGGCTTCGTCGGCGCCCGCGATCTGCTTTTCGCCGTCGAAGAGCCCCCATTCATTGAGCGTCCACTTCTTCTTCACCGCGATGCCGCGCAGACGGACGTTGTGCTCCTTGCTGCCGGTGAAGTATTGCAGGGCCGCGCCGAATGACGCCTTCGGCACGACGCGGCAGTCGGCCTGAATCTCTCCGCCGTCGCGCCGCTCGACAATGATCGAGCCCTTGGTGTCGCCCGACGCCAGGATGCGCCGGACCTGCGGCAGCTTTGTGAACGCCTCCACAACGGCAGGGCCGTTGTCCGACTCGCACAGCAGGTCGAGATCGCCGATCGTCTCACAGCCGCGGCGGACGCTCCCCCCGATCTCGACGCGCCTCACAGACTTTACGCGGCGCATCGCCTCGGCGAGCTCCTCCGCCAGGGGCCACGCCAGCCCGAGCGGCGTCCGATCGCTCGATTTCTCGGCAAACTCAAGCCCCTCCGCGATCTGCTTGACGCTCTTTTCCCCCATGCCCTTGAGCTTCGCGAAGCGGCCGTCGGCAATGACTTTTTTCAGATCCTCCACGCTCTCGACGCCGAGTTCCTTCCATACGTGCGCGACCTTTTTCGGCCCCATGCCGGGGATCTTCAGCAGGTCGGGCAGGCCCCTGGGCACGGCGGCTTTCAGTTCCTCGTGCAGGTCGATTTTGCCGGATTTCAGAAACTGCTCGATCTTGGCGGCCGTGCTCTTCCCGACGCCGGGCAGGTCGGCCACGCCCCCTCGAGCCGCGACTTCGGCGATGTCCTCCGTAAGGTTCTTGATGTTCCGAGCGACGCGGCGGTAGGAATTGACCCGAAAGGCGTCCTCGCCCGTGATTTCGAGCAGGTCGGCGATTTCCTCGAAGAGGGCTTCGAGTGGCTCGTTGTGCATGCGTGGAGTTTAAGCCATCGCTACGATGCAATAAAGGCCGATCTGAACATGTGATTTCTAATTAATTGCTGTCCGAATTTCGCTCGCGACATGCGTCATCTGATGTCACTGGCAGCCGAATCCTCATTCCGCGAGTAACAACTCGACGAACATCGGCACGTCCAGAAAGGTAATCGCTCCATCGTAATTGAAGTCAGCGAAACATACATCTTCCGCCCGTTGAGAATGATGCCGCGCGGCGTCTGTGAAGGCCTGCACATCAATTCCATTCCGAAGGCCATCCCGGTTCATGTCCCCGGTCGGTCGCCCCATGAAACATTGAACAGAGATCAGAGCAGGATTGCTGACCGTCATGCCGCACGGAGCGGTGACAACGACCTCATACCGACCTGTGTCCGGCAGATCGACGGGCTGAATGATGAGGGTCGATGTTTGTGAACCACTGACCCTGTCGTCGTCCGTCAGCGGCGTTCCATTCCGACGCCATTGGAAATTCAGGTTGGATTCGTCTTCAACCGTCACCGAAATCTGTAGCAAGTCGCCGTATGGCAGCGTCTGGCTCGAAGGATGATCGAGAATCGCGATTTCCCCTTGGCGCACCTCATACTTGCCGATGCACAAGGACTCCAAACCATTGACGTGCGTAAAGGAACCACCGAAGTAGATTGCTCTTCCGAACTGCTCGGGTATTTCCTCTACGGCGTAGACTCCCGGCGCCTCACCGCCGGATACACCTCCGTCAAAGGCCGTCCAATTCAGGCCATCCCATTGGGCTATGTGCGAGACTGGCGTGTCGCCCGCGTAGTCAAATGTCCCAGCGACAAGGAGGGTTGGCGCTTCTGATGCTTCGAGGACATGGAGTTCAAGAACGTAGCCATTGACGCCACCGTCGACTGCATGCCATTCTTTGCCGTCCCATCGGGCAATGCCGATTGCCTGGGCATTACCGGCCTGTGTGAAATAGCCACCGATGTATAGTTCCTTATTGTCGCCCGGCCCGAACGGGGTCATGGAATAGACACCAACTCCGTTGTCGCCTGAAATCCCGGCCCCCATCGCCGTCCACGCGCCATCCTTCCATCGCGCGATGTTCTGCGCCGGCGATCCACCGGCCATCGCGAATTCACCGGCGACGATGAGTGCCGGCCCGTCCCCGTCGTCGTAGGTGGTCATGGAAGTCGGGAACGCGCCGCCAGATGGCCCGCCCCCGGTCAATCCATCCCCAAGCGTGGACCAGCACTTCCCGTCCCATCTGGCGATCCGGTTTGCTGAGATATCGCCCACCTGGTCGAACTGCCCGGTGACGTACAGGGCCGGGGCGCTTCCATCATCATGCACGTGAAGTCGCGTGACTATTCCGTCGGTTCCGCCTCCGACCGGTGACCACGCGTGGCCATCCCATTTTGCAATATTGCTCGCCGGTGCGCCCCCCGCCTGATCGAACCAGCCTCCGACGTAGAGGGCGGGCCCCGTGCCGTCGTCGAAAACCGTCAGCGAGTAGAGGTATCCAGGAAAGTCACCGAAGAGTGTCACTCCGCCTCCCACGTCGGACCACGCGTAGCCGAGCCACTGTGCAATCCCGTTCACATCCATGACCCCTGTATGGTAAAGGCTGCCACCGATGAACAGGGACGCTCCCGTCCCCGGGTCGAATTGTGCCATGTCGTGTATTCCACCGGTGCCGTTTCCCAGTCCACTCCAACCGCCATCCTTGCGCCGCGCCACGCAACTAGTCTTTCGTGAATCGATGATGTCAAAGCCTCCCGCCGCGTAAAGCGCGGGGCCGCTGCCGTCGTCGAAGGAGGTAAGGCGGATCCCGAAATCGTTCGCCCGGCCGGCGCCTTTCCACTCAACGCCATTCCATTCAAGAAATGTGTGTACTCCTCCTGGTGGGAAACCATAACTGATGCCGGCGGCGTAAAGACGTGATCCGTTCTTATCCCGAAACGCGTGCAGGTCATAAACGCCGACGGGCGATGATTGAGGCACAGGTCCGACAGAGGACCATGTCTCGCCATCCCAGCGAGCAACTTTTCCGGTTTCCACGCCATCGATGGTTGCCCAACTTCCGGCGACATAGAGTGCGGGACCCCTTCCATCATCCCACGTGGCCATGGCTGCGACCTCAGAAGCGGCATTGCCGAAACAGTGCCATGAAGTTCCGTCCCATCTGGCGAGTCTGAAACTCCCGGATTGCGTCGACGTGGCCACCGATTGTCCGCCTGCATACAGCACCGGGCCGTGATTCTCTTCGACGACGGCCAGATGAGTCACACTTCCGGAGAGCGATGGTTCCACCAGCGACCAGGTATTTCCGTTCAGTCTGAGTACAGAATACAACCACTGGGAATTTGGAAGCCCGACCAAGCCTGCCATATAGAGCGATGGTCCAGAGCCATCGTCGTGGACGATAAAGGCATTAACATATGAAGCGATGATGTTCGGATCGACCGCCGACCAGGCGTGCCCATCCCACTTGGCCATCCCATTGACGGTCACTCCTTCGATTACGTCAAAGTTACCGGCGACATAGAGCCTGGGACCGCTGCCGTCGTCGAACGCGCACATGGCCGTGATGTTTCCGACGCTGATACCCGGGCCGGGAACTGACCACGAGTGGCCATTCCATCTCGCGATTGAAGTATGAATGGAAGTCCCCTGAAACAGACTGTTGTAGCCGCCGACATAGAGCGCCGGCCCGGTTCCGTCGTCGAACACGGCCAACGCCGT
This sequence comes from Planctomycetota bacterium, assembly GCA_003576905.1. GTDB lineage: Bacteria > Planctomycetota > Phycisphaerae > UBA1845 > UTPLA1 > UTPLA1. Next base: position 31,338 of record QEVG01000027.1, read on the forward strand.
GCCGTCATAACCATTTGCCGGGCGACACGGCACCGACGTGGCCGGCGGTCCAAAGCCCGAGGCCCACTGGTATTCACACGCCTGCCCATGAGCGGCCCCCGGCGTCAACGCCGAAGCGGTGACAAGGCAAGCAAATGTCAGCGCAGAACGCCGCCTTGATTGCCGGTCATCCCGGGGCAAAGGCAACGAAACGGAATTGACCCTTTTCATGTCTCAGCTCGAGGGCCCGAACGAAAGGTGTCAGGCGATCTGCACAGCCCGACGAACGATCATAGCTACCATCCATCATACGTAATTCCGAGGTCCGCTGGGCACAACAGCCTCAGTTTTACGGAAATCATGCTCTAGCATTGCTTTATGGGCTTAGCTAGAATAGGGATTCCCACGCGAATCATGGCGAGAATCGACTCGCCTTCGCATGGTGCGGATGAGCCGGACTCCGCAAGCAAAGGAACGGCAAATGGGGACTCACCGGCAGGATGCCGGTGCCACCTGTGAACCGGCCGATCGCCGGGGTCAGGCACAGCACGGAGGCTGCGACCGTCTATGCTTCTGAAGAAACTCACCGCCACGGGCTTCAAATCCTTTGCCGACAAGACCGAGTTCGATTTCGGACGCGGCATCACCGGCATTGTCGGCCCCAATGGGTGCGGCAAGTCCAACGTGGTCGATGCCATCAAGTGGGTGCTTGGCGAACAGTCTGCCAAGAGCCTTCGCGGCAAGCAGATGCAGGACGTCATCTTCAACGGCTCCGGCACCCGGAAGGCCGCCGCTCTCGCCCAGGTGGACCTTACCTTCGACAACAGCGACGGAACTCTGCCGATCGATCAGACCGAGGTCACGGTCTCCCGACGGCTCTACCGCAGCGGCGAAAGCGAATACCTGCTCAACAAGCAGCCCTGCCGGCTCAAGGACGTGCGCGAGCTGTTCCTCGACACGGGCGTCGGCATCGACGCCTACAGCGTGATCGAGCAAGGCCGTGTGGACGTGCTTCTCCAGGCCAATCCGCAGGAACGGCGGCAGATCTTCGAAGAGGCCGCGGGCATCTCAAAGTACAAGGTCCGAAAGAAGGAAGCCCAGCGAAAGCTTGAGCGCGTCAACCAGAATCTCCTGCGCGTGCAGGATATCGTCGAAGAACTTGAAAAACGCCTGCGCAGCGTCAAGCTCGCGGCGGGCAAGGCGCGCAACTACCAACAGTACACCCAACGGCTCCGCGAGCTGCGCAGTCGCTACGCCCTCGCCGAGTACCACCGCCTGCGATCGTCGGAGGGAGAGATCTCCCGCGAGGCGGACGGGCTGTCCGATCAGGCGACGCGCCTCCGCACCGATCTCTCCAACAACGACGCCGAGTCCAGCCGGTGCGGCGTGCGTATCGACGAACTGGAGCAGGAAACCTCGCTGGCGGAGGGCCGCCTCCTCACCGTCCAGTCGCAGATCACCGGACAGCAGGAACGCATCGCCGCCGCCGAACGACGCATCGCTGACCAGACCGAGTTGCTTGGACGTTCGCGCGACCGCCTCGCGGGTTTCGATGAGCAGGTCGCCTCGCTCGACGGCAAGCTGGCCCAGCACCGCGACCTTGTCACGTCTCTCGAGACGGAACTGGCCGCAGTTCAGGCGGAGCTCGCCCGGCTCCAGGAGAGCGACCGGGCGATTGCCTCGCAAATGGTCGAAAAGCAGCGCCGCCTGGAGGACGAGAAGGCGGGCATCATCGATCTGCTCCGCCGCACCAGCCAGCTCAACAACGAGATTCAGGGACTGAACCTCCAGCACGAGTCGCTCACCAGCCAGAAGAGCAAGCTCGACGAGCGCGACGCCGCCCTGGCGACGGAACTCGCCGAGTCGCTCGACAAGCAGCAGCAGCTCGCCGCCCGTCGCGACCGGATCATTGACCTTATCGAGGAACAGTCGAGCAAACTCGAGGAGACACGGGCCCGGTTGACCGAGGTCGCCCACCACCGCTCGGCGCTGCTCGACCAGATCGCCGCGGCCAAGGAGTATCGCAGCGGGCTCGAAAGCCGGCGGCAGCTTCTTTCGGAGATGGATCGAAAGCACGAGGGCCTCATGGCCGGCGCGCGGGAAATTCTCGAGCGCCGCGACGCTGCGCCGACGGCCGATTCCGCCGAGGGCGAAACGGCTCCCAGCCCGTTTGCATATGTCCTCGGCGCGGTCGGCGAGTTGTTCGAAGCCGACGTGGCCCATGCCGGGATCATTGAGGCCGTCCTCGGTAACTATGAAAAATACCTTGTGATCGAACGCCGCGATCTCTTTCTCGCGGATCGCGACATGCTCTCCGATCTTTCCGGCCCCGTTCGGGCCTTCTGCCTTGATGCGGTGCCGGCGCCCATTTCCGGACCGGACTTGTCCGGCCAGGAGGGATTCATCGCCCGGCTGCTCGACTGGGTGCGCTTTCCCGATGCGTGCGCCCAGCTTGCCCGATATCTCTTCGCACGAACCTACGTCGTTGAGTCGATCGAACATGCGCGCCGCATGGCGAATCTGGACCCGGGTGCCCGATTCGTCACCATGGATGGACTGGTCTGGGAATCGGACGGGCGGATCGGCATGGGCCCGCTCGGCTCCGGCACGGGCCTCATCAGCCGCCGCAGCGAGCTGCGCGAACTCGACAAGCAGCTGGTGGAGGTCGCCGAGCGGATCGACGCACTGACCCGCAGCCTCCAGGAAAGCGATTCGGAGGCGAGCCACCTGGAGGAGATCCTTCAGAGCCTGCGCGACGCCATCGGTGAAGCCAATGCCCAGCGCGTCGAAGTCTCGGCGCAACTTTCGGCGGTCGAGGATACGGTGGCTCGTCTCTCGCAGGAGCGCCCGCTTATCGCCTCGGAGGTGTCGATCCTTGTCAATCGCCTGTCCGAGATGCAGGCGCGCGAGATCGCCAGCCGGCAGAGCCTGGGCGAGCTTGAATTGAAGAACCGCTGGGGAGAGCAGGTCGTCGCCACGCTTCAGGCCGAGATTCAGACGCTCACCGAGCAGCGGCAGGCCGTCTCGGAATCAATCACAAACGCGCGGGTTCGATCCGGCGAAATCTCCCAGCAGCGATCGTCGGCCGCGACGGCGGTCGCCGAGCTTCAGGCGAGCCGCATTCAACTTGTCAGCGACCGCGACAAGGCCGAGCGCGATGTGACGCTCGCCCAGGAGCGCATCGAGCAGTCCCAGGGGCAGATGGCCGACGCGAAGAAGCTCCTCGGCGAACTGACCGCCGAACAGGAAGAACTAACCGGCACCGCCCGCCGCCTGCGGCAGGAGCGCGAGGATCAGCGCAGCCGCGTGGAGCAGCTTTCCGCCGAGGCCCGCGAGTTTCGCCGAAACCTCGAGGCCGTCGAGGGACAGCTCCACGAGCGCCAGATCAAGCTCCAGGAGGTCCGCGTCCGGTTGGAAGACCTTACGGCCCGGGTGCTGGAAGAACTCTCCGTTGATCTGGCGGCGCAGTACGAGAATTACACGCCCGACCAGCAGGAGGACTGGCCGGCGGTCGAGGCGGAGATTGAGGAGCTGCGTCAGAAGATCGAGCGCCTGGGCAATGTGAATCTCGACTCGATTACCGAGCAGAGCGAGCTGGAAGAGCGGCTGGCCTTCCTCACGACCCAGTGCGAGGACCTGAAAAACAGCGAGAAACAGCTTCTCGAACTTATCGAAAAGCTGAATCTCGAGTCGCGGCAACGCTTCCTTGATACATTCAACGCCGTCGTCCCCCACTTCCAGGCCCTCTTCAAGCGCCTCTTCGGCGGGGGCAAGGCCGAACTCGTCCTCATGGATGAGAACGACGTGCTCGAATGCGGAATCGAGATCACCGCCAAACCGCCGGGCAAGGAGCCCAAGAGCATCAGCCAGCTCTCCGGCGGCGAACGCACCATGACGACGATCGCCCTGGTGCTCGCCGTCTTCCGCAGCCGCCCTTCGCCCTTCGTCCTGCTTGACGAAGTGGATGCCGCGCTCGACGAGGCCAACAACGTCCGCTTCAACAACATCATCAAGGAATTCACCGAGCTGTCGCAGTTCATCGTCATCACCCACAGCAAGCGGACGATGAGCATCGCCGACGTGCTTTACGGCGTCACCATGCAGGAAGCCGGCGTCTCGCGGCGCGTCAGCGTGCGCTTCGACGAAGGCGAAGCCGCCGTCGCCTGATGCGTTGCGATTTCCGGCGGGCGTGCGGCCCGCCGTCGCCGGTCCCGGTCCGCGGCAGTCATCCACCGAATACCTGACAAATCGCGGATGCGCCGCCTACAATGGCCGCGGGGGCATAATCATCCGGAGTCAGGCTCATGTCCTACGCGCCAAAGATCCTCGCCTTCGCGGGCAGCGCTCGGAAGGATTCGTACAACAAGAAGCTGGTCCGAATTGCCGCCGAACACGCCCGTCGGGCCGGCGCCGAGGTCACGCTGATTGACCTGCGCGATCTGCCGCTGCCGATCTTCGACGAGGACCTCGAACGCGAAGAGGGGCTGCCTGCCAATGCACGCCGACTGAAGGACCTGTTCCTTTCCCATGACGGGCTTCTCATCGCCTCGCCGGAATACAACAGTTCCATCACACCCCTTCTGAAAAACACGCTCGACTGGGTCTCGCGCCCGGTCCAGGGCGAGGCCCCGCTGGGCTGTTTCGACGCGAAAGTCGCGGCGATCATGGCGGCCTCGCCCGGCGCGCTCGGGGGCCTTCGCGGACTTGTCACCCTTCGCATGATCCTCGGCAATGTAAAAGTGACGGTTCTGCCTGACCAGGTCGCGGTGGCAAAAGCCCATGAAGCCTTTAGCGCGGCGGGAGACCTCAAGGACGCCGCGATGAACCAGACCATCGGTGCGATTGCCACAAAACTCGTCGAAACCGTTCGCCGCCTGAGATCGGTTTAGGTGCCGGCCGGGTGTCGCCGTACTGACCGGCGAGCCGTCGCCGGCACACATTGGAGCCTTCGATCATGTCCTCCTACTCAACGGCCCGAGTATTACAGCCCCGTAAAGGACCGACGTATTCGATCCTGGGCGAACTTTATACGATCAAGATGTCCGGCGCGGATACCGGAGGCGCCTACGCGCTTTTTGAATTCATGATCCCGCCGGATCACGGGCCGCCCCCGCACGTGCATACGCGCGAGGACGAGTGCTTTTACATCCTCGAGGGCGAACTGACATTTTACGTCGCAGACGAACGGCTCGTGCTCGGAGCCGGCGGGTTCCTCAGCGCCGTGCGCAACGTCCCCCATCGCTTCCGAAACGAAGGCAGCCGCGTCGCCCGGGCGCTTTGCATGGTGACGCCGGCCGGGCTGGATCAGTACTTCATGGAAGTGGGCGAGCTGGTCAAAGACCCCGCCAACCCGCCGCCGTTTAATCCGGCCCAGGCGCAAGTTCTCGTGGAACATTCCCATCGGTACGGGCTGAGAATCCTCACGCACGGATAGGGGCGACGGCGGCTACCCTTCCGAGACGGAATCCACCGGGGCGTCCGGATCCGCTGAGGGCGGCGGGGCCATTACCATGACCCGCCGGGAACGACCAAAAAGCGGAGTGCCGCCGCGGAGACGCCATCGGCCGGCCGGCGACGGCCAGGGCATTTCATCGAGAGGGACCCCGGCGGTATCAAACTGCCACTGCGCAAGGGCGTACAGGTCGCGGGTCGCGGATTCATCCGGTTCCGAAGGCGACTCGAGTTGCAGGTCGGACAGGCCCAGGGCGTCGAGCCCGATGCTGTCGCAGACAAATCCCTCGACAACGCCGGGCTCGGGCGGAAAGGTTCGAAAATTGACCGCCGTCGCCGCGGCAAGCGCGAAACCCCGCTTCTCCGATGCCAATAGCCCGGCACGCACCGGGGGCAGGAGCCTTCCCGCGCCGGGCCAGAGAATGGCGACAACCGGCGCGAACTCAGCCAGCGCCTGGTGCATGCGGCAGTGCAGCCGCAGTACACATTCGCGCGACGCATCTCCGGTTCCGGTGTAGGCCGTCAGGCTGCTGGATACGACAATCCGGGCCACGTGCCTTCGCGCGGTTTCGAGGGCCTCGCCCCACTCCCAGCTCTGAGCCGCGGCTTCCTCAAGGACGGGCCCGCCGACCGGGCCCGACACGTACTCAATCTGAAGCTGCACGGGACCGATGGAAACCCGGGCGACTCCTGCATGGTCGCCGTGCGGTTCGAGCCTTGCACCGCGCTCGCCGCACCGCCGCAGCGAGGCCACCAGAACATTCGGAGCAAGCTGCCACATGTCTGATAGCAGGACGATCGTGCTGAGCGGCGGAGGGGAATCGGCAGCCGCGCCTTCGGCAGATACGCCGCCCGCCGAATCCGCCCCGGCCGCCGCCGGGTCGGGCGCGTCGGGAGGTGAACCGGACACCGCATCCGGTTCGGTCGCACGCGGCGGATCAACCGCCTCCGAGCTATCCCATCGCCGCGCCGCGCTCATCGGGGCGATTCGGCGCATGGCCTCGACCAGGAGGGCGCCCCCGAGGGCGCACCACCCCGGCAGGCCCGAGTGCCCCAGCGCCCACGCCGCGGCGAGCAGGACCAGGGCCACAGCGGCGTGAAAATCAAACCGCCGCGCCACGGCCCCCGCGACGGCGGCCTGAAGCGCTGAGGCCAGCCCGACAGCACCCAGGATGACGAACAACCAAAGCACGAATACGGTTCCGATGACGCGGTTCGTCTATTCCGATTGCGCCGCGAAAAAAATTTCGTCGGGAATGGGGATGAGCTTTCCCGCACGGTCGATGCACGCCAGCGTCGTCTTCGCCTCGCAAAGCACCCTTTCGCCGCGGCGCAGTGAATAGGAATGATCGATCCGGGCCCGCGTCATGCGCTCGATCCGGGTGGTCAGGACGAGTTCGTCGTCGTAATAGGCGGGGGCCAGGAACCGGACTTCGACCTTGGCGACGGCGAACAGCACGCCGCGCGCTTCGAGATCGCGGTATCGAAAACCCGCGAGGCGGAGCAGCTCGGTCCGGCCCATTTCAAAGTACTCGAAGTACTTCGCGTGATGGAGATAGCTCATGGGGTCGCTTTCCGCGTAGCGGACGCGGATGTGCAGATCGCAGGATGTCGGAGGCCTGGACATGCCCCTATTCTGGGGCGGGGGCCGTCCGATGCAAGTCGCGCGAGCGAGCCAGGGCCCCGCGTACGCTCCCGCCGCAGCGTTCAAGCAGGGCTTCAGCCTTCGAGCGGTTAAGCCCTCGAAGCGCCATGACAATCGCCGTCTTTGCCCGGCCTCGCGCGTCGTGCAACAGCCGCGCGGCCCGCGCGCGATCGACGGCGGTCGCCTCCATGATGACCCGCGTCGCCCGATCAGTCAGTTTCCGACAGGCGTAGCTGTTCAGGTCCACCATGAGATTGCCATAGGTCTTGCCGAGGCGAACCATGCTGAGCGTCGTGATCATGTTGAGCACGAGCTTCGTCGCCGTTCCCGCCTTCAAACGCGTGGAACCCGTGACAACCTCCGGCCCGGTCAATACGCGGATGTCGACGTCGCACGCGACGCGGACCTGTGACACCGGAACGCAGGCGAAGAAGATCGTTCGCGCCCCAAGGCGTCGCGCCGCCGCCAGCGCCGCGTGGACGTAGGGCGTGGTACCGCCGCTGGCGATGCCCATAACGACGTCCCGACGCCCGACACCGAGGGCCTTCACGGCCTCGGCCCCGGCGGCCTTCTCGTCCTCCGCCCCCTCGACACTGCGCCAGAGCGCTTTCCTGCCGCCCGCGATGACCCCGCGAACCATCCTGGGGTCCGATCGAAACGTCGGCGGACACTCCGAGGCGTCCAGCACGCCGAGCCGCCCGCTGGTGCCGGCGCCGACGTAGATGAGCCGGCCGCCTTCCTGCCACGCGCTCGACACCAGGGCGATGGCCCGGACAATCGCCGACTTCGCCTTCGCCACGGCGATCGGCACCGAACAATCCTCCGCGTTCATCACGTCAAAGGCGCGGCCGATGTCCATGTCGTCCAGGCCCACGGTTCTCGGATTGCGACGTTCAGTCAGCAGGTGCCCGCGCGGTTGCTGCCGCCCACTGTGTCCGAATGATCCCCCGTTTCGACGTTTCGACTTTTCGACGCTTCGACGTTTCACCTCGCGCCCCCCGTGTCGCAGATGCTCCCGAGCACGACGCGCCGCCGCGCGCCGGTCACGCGTGGAAGGTTGGCCGGCGCCCGATCCACGCATGCGGCAGCCAGCATCGCGAACGACAGCCCCTCCTTGGCCTGCGTCGAGATCCCGTAATCATCCGTCGTCGTGACCTCGATCCTCCGCCGGCCGCCGGAGAGGCACTTCGAAAGCTGTGCAACCAGTGTGGCATTTCGCGCGCCGCCTCCGCAGAGGATGATCTCGTCCATCGGCGGAAACCGCCCCGCCCCCTCGTCGCTGAGCCATGCATAGCCCAGAACCATGCACGCCACGGAAAAGTGCGTCGCCGTCGCCACCCAGTCCTCCGCCGATAGCCGCACCCGACGAAACGCCCGAACCAGCGCCGCGACATGACCCTCGCCGAACTGCTCGCGGCCGCAACTCTTCGGCGGACTGATCTTTAAGTAGGGATGAGCCATCAGCCTGGCGAGCACCGCGCCACTCACCCGGCCCCGCGCCGCCATGCGCCCGCCGCGATCGAACGCCGCCTTTCCGCCCGAAAACCGGCGCACCAGCGCGTCTATCACCATGTTGCCCGGCCCCGTGTCGAAGGCCACCGTGTCGTCAACGCGGCCCGCCGCCGGGAGCCATGTGAGGTTGGCGATTCCCCCGATGTTCTGAATCACCCGGCTCTTTCGCGCGTGGCGAAACAGAACGTAATCCGTCCAGGGCACCAGCGGCGCGCCCTGTCCGCCCGCGGCCATGTCCGCCTGCCGAAAGCCGTGCACGACAGGGCATCCCAGGGCCTCGGAGATGATCGCCGCGTCGCCGATCTGAAGCGTCGCGGGCACGGCCCCGCGACGCGCGGCGGGGCCGCGCTCGGGCGGAAGGTGGCAAATCGTCTGGCCATGCGAGCCGATCAGGTCGACCCGCCGGAGGCCGAGCTTTCGCACGACCGCCGCCGCCGCACCGGCAAAGACGCGGCCCACTTCTGCGCTGAGCCGACACAGCTCCTCGGTGCGCGTCGCCGCCGGCGCCATGATCGCCAGGAGTCTTCGACGCAGGTCCGGCGAATACGATCGCTGAAGGTGACCCAGCACCTTTGCGCGCAGGGCCGGGCCCCGGCCGGAGATGGCGCATGCCACGGCATCGACACCATCGGCGCTCGTTCCGCTGTTGAGTCCGATGATGATTCGCGATTTTCGGGCCATCCGATCACGCCTTCCGCCGATAACGGAGCGGCATTGTTCAGGAGCACCGGACGAATTGCAAACGCTCCGCCGCGCCGCTGGTACGAGGAAAAACCGAAGCGGGCGATGCGATTGATCGAAGCGGCGAGCGCCGCCGCCGGAACCGCCACGCCACCGGCCGAAATATGACCTGTTTGCATCACCGAAATTCAAGCCGGCACGCCCTTCCGACCGATTCTCCTTCGCTGCCGGATAGGCCGCGAAACGCGGGATATTCGGACGCTGGTCGCGGCTGCACAGGCTTTTGCCGACCGCGACGGAGGGGGAAGACGCATGCGGGGAGTTACCGCGATACACCGAGCCCTGGCGAGCCCGCCGCAACGGGAGCCCGCCGGGGATGCCGCCCCGGCCCTCGCCATCCCGTTTGTCGCGGCGCCCGCCATACCTTCCACCGACGACATCCGAATGGGACACGATCCCATGGAAGACGCGCGCCTCCCGCATTCCACTCTTCGCCGGAAGCTGCGAAACGCGCATATCGAAAGCGTCATGGCCCTCGTCGCGGCCGTGGAGGCCAAGGACCCGCATACCGAGCGCCACTCCGTCGGCGTCGCGACGTATGCCGAGGAACTGGCCCGCGCCGCCGGACTGTCCGCGAAAGACGTCGAGTCCATCGTCATTGCCGGCCTCCTCCACGACGTCGGAAAGATCGCCGTGCCCGACGCTATACTCGCCAAGCCCGGCGCGCTGACCGAGTCCGAGTTTAACGTGATCCGCCTGCATCCCGAGCGTGGCGTCGCCATCCTGCGCCCGATCGAGTCCCTCGGGCGCGAACTGCCGCTCGTCCTTCACCACCATGAATGGTTTAATGGGCGCGGTTACCCGCGCGGCCTGCGAGGAAGGGAAGTCCCCTTTGGCGCTCGGATTCTCCAGGTCGCCGACAGCATCGACGCCATGCTCTCTCCGCGCAGTTACAAGAAGGCCCGCTCCGTCAAAGAGACCATCTGCGAGCTACACCGCTGCCGGGGGACACAGTTCGATCCCTGTCTCGCCGACCTCGCAATCGGCATGCTTCAGGACCGCCGCGTCAACGGCGTCCGCCACGGTTCCTCAACGACCGGCTGGCCCCGCAGCCTCACAGCCGCCTACTGGCCCGTCATGACCCCCGCCTGACCTTGCCCCCCTGCGAGAAGACCGCCTCGCGGCGCATCGGCGGGGGAACGTGCGCCCGATCCCGCATATACTACGCGTATGAATCACCGGGAGCGGGTACTGGTCGCCATGAGCGGCGGCGTCGACAGCAGTGTCGCGGCCTGCATGCTACATGAGCAGGGCTACGACGTAGTCGGCGTCTTCATGCGGCTCGGCGCCCACGATCCCGAGCCACAGGCATGCGACGCAGCGCCCGTCGAAGGCGGCTCACCCGCCACAGCAACAAGCGCGACGCCGGACTCGAAGTCCGGTCGTATCCGAGGTCTCTCACTGCCCGTTCAGGCCGCGACACGGGCCGCGCCGGAGCGTCAGCGCGGCTGCTGCTCAGCCGCCGACGCCACGGACGCGCGCACCGTGGCCGGAAAGCTTGGCATCTCCTTCTACGCGCTTAACTTTGAAGAAGACTTCGGCCGACTGAAGCAGTACTTCGCCGACGAGTACGCCGCGGCACGCACACCCAACCCCTGTGTCATGTGCAACCAGTGGCTGAAGTTCGGGCGGCTGATCGACTACGCCGACGCCGTCGGTGCGGCGCGCGTGGCGACAGGCCACTACGCGCGGCTCGACACGAGCGGCCCGCGCCCCCGGCTCTTTCGCGCAACGGACGCCGCGAAGGATCAGTCCTATGTGCTGTTCGGAATCGACCCGACGATCCTGCGGCGGACGCTTTTTCCGCTCGGGGAGATGTCCAAGGCCGACGTGCGGTCGGCCGCGAGAAGATTCGGCCTGGCCGTGCATGACAAGCCGGAATCGCAGGACATCTGTTTCGCGCCCGATCGAGATTATGCCCGCGTCGTGAAGAAGTATCGCCCCGACGCCTTCACTGGCGGGACGATCCGCCACGTGGACGGCCGCATCCTGGGACGACACGACGGACTGCCGAACTTCACCGTCGGCCAGCGCCGCGGCCTGCGCGTCGCCGTCGGAACGCCGGTGTATGTCTCGCAGCTCGACGCCGATACCGGCGACGTCGTGGTAGGCCCGCAGGAATCCGTGACGTCGCGCGAGGTGAAAGCCTCGCGGGTCAGTTGGCTGATTGATGCGCCGTCAACGGCCTTGCGGGCGCTCGCGCGCATCCGCTACAACCACGAGGCCGCGCCGGCCATCGTGCATCCGCTTGGGCATGACCGCGTGCGGATCACTTTCGACGAGCCGCAGTGGGCCGTGACGCCGGGCCAGGCACTGGTCATCTACGACGGCGACGAAGTCCTCGGCGGGGGCTGGATCGACTGACGCAAAAAGCTACTTCGACCGATGGGCGTGGTTCGGATACTTCCCCGCCGCGTGCAGCCGGCCGAGGTGGATGTAGCTCTCATTCACTTCGCGGAAGTACAGCCGCTCCTCCTCCGTCGTGTCGCGAACGATCTTGCCCGGCACGCCCATGACGACCTTCCCGTCGGGCACGATCGTCTTTGGCGGCAGCAGCGCCCCTGCGGCGATGAGACACCCTCGGCCAATCTCGCAATCGTCCAGCACGATCGCGCCGATCCCGATCAGCGTCCCGCTGCCGACGCGGCGGCAGTGCACAACGGCATGATGGCCGATGGAAACATCGTCATCGATATCCAGCGGCACGCCGCGATTGGTGTGGACGACCGTCCCGTCCTGGATGTTGCAGCGCTTTCCGATGCGGATGGCCGAGACATCTCCCCGGATCGTCACATGGTGCATCACGGTGCACTGGTCGCCGAGCGTCACCTCGCCGCCGACGTATGCCGTCGGGGCGATGTACACCTCGCGGCCGAGGATGACTCTGTCCGGCAGATCGGTGAATTCAAACATGGCGACGATTGAAACGGCGGACGGGCAAATCGTCAAAACGCCGAATCCCCTGCCCTTTGCGCGACGCAAACGGGATCAATGAGTCAGGATCGAAGCCTGCGATCACTTGTCACGCTCCGGAGCGCTGGCGCGGATGCGTCGACCTGCTATGATCCGTGCGATTTCGTCGGGCCGTACTTTCACTGACGCTCGGCGGCAACATGCTCGTACTCGAATGGAGGCCTATCGTGGCAAAGAGAATCGACTGGTACTATCACCGCCCCGGCTGAAACTCCTGCGTGAAGTCGCAGGGGTTCCTTGCGAAGAAGAAGGCTCAGCCCGAGGTGATTCACAACGCCGGCAAGGCCCGGCTCGGTCGCGCCGACGCCCTGAAGCTCGCCCGCTCCGCGACGAAGGTCATCGCCGCGCGGGGCAAAGCCGTCGTCATGTTTGACATGACGAAAAACCCACCCACCGACGACGAACTCCTCGCCGCCCTCCTCGGGCCAACCGGCAACCTCCGCGCGCCGACGCTGCGCGTGGGAAGAACACTGCTGGTCGGCTTCAACCCCGATGCCTACGCATCAGCCCTGAAGTAGCCGCCCCCCTATACGCGTACGGGTGGCACGGTCTGACTGGTACCCGCCGGCCAATGACGCCGCGCGATCCGACCGGGCATCTGGTACGCCCTCAATGACTCGCCTAACATCCCAGCCCGGTCTGAGCCACTGAAAACCGAAAAGGAGCACATTCAGATGAAGCCTGAACAGGATTCCGCACGCGAGGTGGGATGCTACGCCTCGCTCATTCTGCGTCTGGCCATCGCCGCGCTCTTCTTCGCGGCGGCCTTCGCCAAGCTCAAGGGCGGCATGGAGACCATCAACGGCACCGTCGGCTACTTCAAGACGGCCTTCGCCGAGACCTGGCTCCCGATGTGGATGGTGACCATCCATGCCTACATCACCCCATTCGCCGAAGCCCTGATCGCCATCTGGCTGCCGCTCGGCTGGAAGCTCAAGTATGGCTGGCTCTTCGCCGGGCTCTTCACCATCAGCCTCGCCTTCGGCATGTCCATCCTCGGCAAGCACGACATCGCCTCCGGCAATTACAACTACGTCCTCATGTGCGCCCTCGGGCTGTACCTCTCCCGGTTCGACTGCCTGAGCATCGACGGCTGCCTCCGCGGGTGCGAGGGAATGAAGAAGCAGTAGTTTCCTGTCACAGTCGAGCCTTCGGGCATCATGGGCATGGGTGCCCCATCCCTTCAGGGATGGGCTCTTGGGAAAATCGGGAATCCGTCCCAGCAACTAGCTTAACTGTTCATCCGTGAGTTTCAGAAAAATGCTGTTATACGCACGAAACGGAAATAGGTTTTGGGATAGCCTCTACTCGGATAAGATTATGCATGCCGCGAGACTGACCGGCGGCCGCTCCTGGTGGACCGCTCCATGTCCCGGCTGCTCAAAGGCGACTGGCCGCGATCCATCGAAGACCTGTAGCGGCCACCACCCTGCGAAGCAGCAAAACCTCTACGACAAGCGATGCGGTCGTCACGGCACAAGCAAATCAGCGAATTCCTGGACGTCCGCGCCGTCGATTTTGCCGTCGGGCTGCATGTCGCCCAAATGGATGTTGCATGCCGGATAGCCAATTGTGTAAGCGACCGGATCAAGCAATGCCTCCACAAACACGGCAACGTCCTCGAAGTTTAGCGCGCAGTCACAGTTCATGTCACCAGGTGATGAGCATGAATCCATCATGAGGTGATAGACGAAAGCACGGCCTTCATCGGTGTGGCCGTTATCGTAATTAAGCGATCCTACAATGACATCATCATAGCCGTCGTTGTTCACGTCTCCTGCGGTGGCCACTGAATTGCCAAAGTTTGCAAAGGCCTGATCGGCCTCGGCATCCCAATTGGGTACGGCCGACGTGCCCGCGACAGAGCCATAATAGACCAGGGCCCGACCCTCGTCAGTCTGCCCGTTGTTGTAATCGCGGGCCCCAACAATCACGTCCCCGTAGCCGTCACCGTTCACGTCTCCTGCGGAAGCTACGGAGAATCCCAAGTGCGCATTCGCCTGGTTGATATCGGCAACCCAGTGGGACGTGGCCGACAATCCGGCGGTCGAGCCGTGAAAGATGAAGGCCCGTCCCTCGTTTACGTGGCCATGGTCGTACAGATACGCTCCGACAATCACGTCACTGTATCCGTCGCCGTTTACGTCCCCAGCTGTTGACACGGAGTAGCCGAACCAGGCGTTGGTCTGATCGCTTTCAGCGGTCCAGGCGGGCCCAGCTGATAAGCCTGATGCCGAGCCGTGATATACGAAGGCACGCCCTTCGTCGGTCTGTCCGTTGTCAAAGAATGGGGATCCTACGATCACGTCACTGTAACCGTCGCCATTCACGTCGCCCGCAGTGGCGACGGACCGGCCGATTTGGGCGATTGTTTGATCGCTCTCGGTGGTCCAGTCGGGCGCGGCCGGCAGCCCTGCGGCCGAGCCGTAATATACGAAGATCTTACCCTCACCAGTCTGGCCGTTATTAAAGTAGGGGGCTCCGACAATCACGTCGCTGTAGCCGTCGCCGTTCACGTCCCCGGCCGTGGCTACGGAGTAGCCGAATTGAGCTGACATCTGATTGCCATAGGCGGTCCAATCAGGTGTGGCCGACAGCCCCGAGGCCGATCCATGATAGACAGAGGCCCGGCCTTCAGAAATCTCAGTATTACCGTAATCGGGGGCACCGACAATCACATCGCTGTAGCCGTCGCCGTTCACGTCGCCCGCCGTGGAAACCGATAGACCCCATCCGACATGCAACAAATTGCTCGCGGCGGTCCAATTGGGCGCGGCCGACAACCCTGCCACAGAACCGTGATAAACGAAGACTCGACCATCGCCTTGGGCGTTGTCAAAATATGGGGCCGCGACGATCACGTCACCAAAGCCGTCGCCATTCACGTCCCCGGCGGCGGATACACACGAGCCGAAGCGAGCATTTTCTTGATCGCTCTCGGCGGTCCAGGCCGGACTGGTGGCCAAGGGATCGATCGTGATCGGGTAGATCGCACCAGCATCACCGATCAAGAGGGCCAGGCAATTACCCTCTATCTCGAACCAAGCGGGCAGCGGAGTGCCGGCCGCATCTACGGCGTGCAATTCACCGAAATGAATCACCCGTTTTCCTCGTGGCGTGATGAAGTCTACAGATTGCCTATCGTCGTTCATGGTTGGCGCAACGTCACCTGTCACGCTAAAATCCAGGCAAAGCGTAGGTATCCCCGAATCCAGTGGTGCATCAGAACAATTGAAAAAGGTAGCCTCGCGTTCGCTGCTTCGACGCGGAGGCACATCGATCGAAAACCCCTGTTCCAGCCCACGCGGGTCGTTGACGTACCACTCGACGATCTCGCCTCGCGCATATTCCACCCGATTGCCGTTCGTTGTGATGACCGCCGGCGCTACCGGATGCATTTCGCCCGCCCGGCCCCAAGAACTCGCTTGCAGGCCCCATTCCCACGCCGGAACCATGTTCTTTCGTTGCGTGCGAGGAAACACCCGTATTCCGTCGGCTGTGAAGCACGTCCGGAAGTTCTGCGCCCGGTTCGGCGCATGATAGGATTGTAATAGATCGGCCTGCGTCGCCCGCCCACATGTCACGTGGTACTCAATCTCCAGCAATTTCTCTTGTGCCGCCAGCCGCCAGTCCTCCCAGGTTCCCGCGGATCGCGCCGTTGCTGGCGCATCATCCAGCCGCCCATCTACCTGAGCATGGCACGCGGCGAAAGGGCGCAGCGCAGCGGCGAACACTGTTGCCAAAAGGAAGACGGCGGGATAGGAGCGCATTGGGTTTACAACAGAAGATTGCACGATGAAGCACCTTCGATAACAGACCCAGTTGATTGGATATGCGGGGCGACCCAGTCGCCTTAGGAATACGTTAAGGCAACTCAACATTGTAACATTGTCGGTTGTTCAGTTCAACGAGTATCGGACGAGGTTCGTCATACTCCGGCGCTCGGGCAAGAGATACAGTCATAACACGCGAGTGCCGCCGGGCGATCGCGCGGAATCCTCCGCGCCGCTCGCCCGCGCCCGCTTCGCGCACGGAAGACACGCATATGCCTTTCTTCGCCAATCGCTATTCCCTGTTTGCTCCCCGCTCGCTCCGCACGCGGAAACAGCGTCGAAAGAAGCCCCAAACAAACCTAAAGTATTTCAGGTTATTCGGGCTCCATTCAGCTTTCCTTCGCAAAAAGTACCTGAATTTGAGATAATAAATAAGTTTCTTGACCCCATTCAGGTTTGCTTATCCGGACCCCGCCGGCGAACCTGCGCGGCTTCGCCGCTCCCCGCCCTGTGCCAGAGTGCAGGTGGCGGCTCGGGTTGGCGCGGAGTCGCTCCCCTTTGTGGCACCTACGCGCGCGTCGCCGCGCGGGACAGGTCGGCATGCAGCAGCCGATGAAACAGGTGCTCGCCCACCTCGCGGCGGACCGCAAGCCTCCCTGCGACGTAGGCCCGGCTGGAGAGGCCGCGCTGGACAGCTTCACAGATGTCGATGTCTTCCTGCTGCACCCGCTCGCCGACGGCGATGCTCTGCCGGTTCCGCTCCTCGGTGTCGGCGGCGATGCAATCGAAGTAGAAATCGAAGATGACCTCGCACCGATCCACCCCGAGCGGCAGCACAAGGTTGGTATCCATGACGCCTTCGTACCAGTTGATCATGAAGTTCGGATAGACCCACCAGTAATATGCCGCCTCGCCGCGGCGCACCGCCGCCGTCTCGGCGTCCTTGCCCTGCTTCATCGGACTCCATTGCAGGACGCTGCGCTCGCGACACTCGATCTGGTAGTCTTTGTATTCGATGACCGTGTTAAGGCTCTTGTGCAGATAGGGAACGTGATACCCGCCGTCAAGGTAGTTATCGACATAGACCTTCCAGTTGCAGTTGAGCGTGTAGCTCCGCCGCTGGAAGAAGTGCAGCTTCGACAGGTCGAGCTTCGCCACATGATCCACGACGCCGCCGAGAAACTCCCGCAGGGCCATTCGCCTGCCCGCGACTGGATCAAGATGCACAAAGACGAAGTTCTCCCACGTCTCCACCGCCACCGGCGCAAGACCACTGGCACCCTTGTCGAAGTCGCAGACGCCGTCAAAATCCGGCGTCACCCGCAGCGACCCGTCCAGCCCGTAGGTCCATCCGTGATAGGGACATCGCAGGGCCGAGCAGGTGCCCTCCGCTTCGGTCGCGACCGCCGCCGCATGATGCCGGCACACATTGAAGAACCCCCGCAGCGCGCCATCCTCCCCACGCACGACGACGATCGGCTCGCCGCCCACCGTCGCCGTGACGAAGGCCCCCGGCGCGCAAAGCTGATCCGCGCGCCCGACGACCTGCCACGTCGCGCCGAAGACCGCCTGCCGTTCGAGTTCGGCGATGCGGGGATCGGTGTAATACGGACCGGGAATCGTCCATGCCCGCTCGAGGGGCAGGCCGGGGTCGTACGCGTTCAGAATGCTTGCGATGTCCATAAACGAAAATGGTACCGCTCGCGCCGATAGGCCGCACGCGGAACTCAGGCCACCGTGGCGCGCGGCGCGTCCGACGAACGCGGCGCCGCGACCGGCGCCGAGACGGACTTCTGCCCGCCGGGGGACGTGCGGAGGATGTCTTCGCACAGCGCCCGGAGCGGCTCGGCCACGCTCCACGCCTGCCACGGGCACCCGCCGGGCGTGTGGGGCGGATCGGCATCGGCCACTTCGCTGACGCTGCCGATGCCCGCCTCGCTCAAGTGCGGCAGCAGGCCATCGAGGAACCCCCGCGCCGTTCGCATCGCCTCCGGCGCCTCGCCATGGGCCCTGACAAACGCGGTCACGAAGGGACCGAGCAGCCAGGGCCAGACCGTGCCCTGGTGATAGGCTTCGTCCCGTGCCCGTGGATCGCCCGAATACCGCGATCGATAGTCCGCGCTGCCCGGCGCGAGCGTGCGCAAACCGATCGGCGTGAGCAGGTCGCGCCGGCATACGTCGACGACGCTTCGCCACCGCGCGGTGTCGAGGATCGGATATGCAAGGCTGATCGCGATAATCTGGTTCGGGCGGATCGACGCGTCCACCGTGCCCGGCACATGGTCCACGTCCAGCACGTCGTACAAGCAGCCCGCGGCGCCGTTCCAGAATCGCGTGTTGAACGTCCCGCGCGCCCGCGCCGCAAGCATGTCCCAGTGATCGGCGCGCTTGCCGTCGCCGAGACGGTCAGCGAAGGACGCGGCGATCTCCAGGGCGTTGTACCAGAGCGCGCTGATCTCCACCGGCTTTCCGATGCGCGGCGTCACCGCCCGGTCGGGCAGCTTGGCGTCCATCCAGGTCAGCGCGAAGCCGTCTTCGCCGGCGGCGAGCAGGCCGTCCGGCGCGAGGCGGATGCCGTGCCGCGTGCCGGTCTCGTGCGCGTCGAGAATCGCGCAGATGACGGGATAGAGCTCATCCGCGATCAGCGGCCAGTCCTCGGTGTAGGCCACGTAGCGGCCGATCGCGTGAATGAACCAGAGCGTGGCGTCGACCGTGTTGTACGCGGGCGGCTCGCGAAAGTCCGGAAAGCGGTTCGGGATCATCCCGCCGTTGACGTACTTCGCAAAGGTCTGGATGATCCGCCGCGCCTCGGCAAAGCGCCCCGGCACGAGGCACAGGCCCGGCAGCGAGATGAAGGTGTCGCGCCCCCAGTCTGAAAACCACGGGAACCCGGCGAGTATCGTTTTGTAAGTGTCGTCGCGCGTGGCGAGAAAGTCGCCTGCGGCGCGAAGCAGCGGCTCGGCAAGCGGGTCATCCTCCGCGCGTTCGATCAGCGGCACCTTGGCCCGCGCCGCGGCCTCGACAAACGCCTTTTCATGCAACCTCCACGGGCGCTGCTGCGTTGAGGCGGCGCAGACCAGGCCCCCGGCGGCGCCGGCGGGCTCGAGTGTCGCCGTGATGACCCCGGGCATGAAGAGATCCTGCGTGGCGTCGTAGCCGCGCTGGGCGTCGGTGCTGAGCACAAACTGGTAGTACCAGTCCGGCCGCGGCTTGAACGTGCCGTTGTGCGATAGAAACCAGTCCGGCCGCCCACCCGACCAGTGAAAGGCGAGTTGGTCGGGACCGGTCTCGACGTTTGGCGGGCCCATCTCCCGGTAATTGGTCAGGGTGTGGAAGTGCCGGCTCGTGCACAGCGGCCGCACGGACAACTGCACCGGCCTGTCGCCCTCCACAAGCCGGAATCGGATGAACGTCGTGTCTTCGCCGTAGCTCATGCACAAAGACTGCTCGATCACCGATGCCCCTGCGCGCCACCTCCACGTCGGATACGGGTGCGTCGTGAAAGATTCGAGTAGCCGGTACCCCTGCGGGTGAACCGTCTCGACGTAGTCATTGGTGGCCAGTTCATAGGTCAGGCCGTCGATCAGGGCCGTCACTTCAAGTTTGGCCAGCAGCACAAAGCGCTCGACGGGCGCCTCGACGGCGGCAACCAGCAGGCCGTGATACCGGCGCGTCAGCATCTGGTTGACGGCCGCCATCGCATAGCCGCCGCGCCCGTTGGTCACCAGCCATTCGAGCTGCCGTGCCGTGTTCAGATCGCCGCAGCGCGATTTGTCGATGCGATAGATGTTCTGGCCCAAGTCCATTACCCCTTCCGGCCCGACGCCCCCGGGACCTCCGATGTCCCGCACGCGCGGGCGATTGACCCGGCCGCAGCCCGCCGTCGCGGCCGGAACAATGGCCGCCAACGCCCTGACGCGGATCAATTCTCCCAACAAACTAACCCCACCGCGCTGATCGGGCAATAGCCCGCGAGGATCTGACGTCAATGGGGAACAGGCGGTAGCGTCGTCTTTCCGCCATATACACGCTTCTCGCTACGGAAATATCGCGGCATTGGCTGTATGCTTTCCATGTCGCGCCGATCGACCCGGCCGAGCCGAAGCCCTCGTTGCACTCATTCTCAGTATCCATGGAGGACGATCATGGCTCGCGAATCCCCTACATCCGCCGTGGAAATAATCCTCCAGCGGCGTGTGAGCGCCATTCTCCGAACCCACGACCAGTCGCTCGCCCGCAATGCGATGTCGGCGGCCGTCGCCGGCGGATTCCGAATGATCGAATTCACGCTCACCATACCCGGCGCGCCGGCCCTCATCGCCGAGTTCGCGAAACAGCGCGACCTGCTCGTTGGCGCGGGCACGGTTCTGACAATCGACGACGCGCGCCGGGCCGTGGAGGCCGGCGCGCAGTTTCTTGTCTCTCCCGTGTGCGACCCGGCGGTGATCGCGGAGGCTAGGCGGCTTGGTGTCGCCGCAATACCTGGCACATTCACTCCGACCGAGATGCTCGAGGCGCACAGGGCCGGCGCCGCCTTCGTGAAACTCTTCCCCTCGCCGCACGACGTCGCCGGCTATGTCAGCGCCGTCCTCGGCCCTCTGCCCTTCCTGCGCATTTTTCCCACGGCGGGGGTCACGCCGGATAACTTCGTCGACGTGCTGCAAGCCGGCGCCACCGGCGTCGGCTTCGTAAAGAGCCTGTTTGAACCCGAAGACATGCGCGCCGGCGCCTTTGCAAGTATTGAACGCCGTGCCCACAACATCATGTCCAAGCTGGAGTCCGTAGCGGCTGTCCGCGCGACGTAACGTCCGTCACGGCAGTACGAGGTCCATGAACGTCTGCGTATCCGCCGCGTCGATGACGGTGTCTCCGTTCGCATCGGCACGGGTGTGGGCGCACGTGGGATAGGCGGCCGCGTACGCCACGGGGTCCAGAAGCGCCAGTACGAAGGGTTCGATGTCAAACACGTTTACTGCGCAGTCGCAGTTCATATCGCCGAAAAATCCGACCTCTCCCGTCACATCCACCACCACCGACGTCGCGAGCACGCGGACCGACACCCCGCTGCACGGCACGTCCACCGCGGAAAACGTCCCTGACCGCGAGGCGTACGTCATCACCGTGAACGACTGCCCAATGGTGGGCACGAATCCATTCACGAATCGCACGCGAAGCGTCCCGTCGAGTGTCGCCGCGCCGCCCACGGCCAGTACGTCATGCTGTGCGCCCGGCACGGCTCCGGCGATCTCAATGTCGAGCAAGCCCGAGGCCGACTGGGCAAATGTTCCGCTCACCGCGAGTTGCCCCGTTGACTGCCCCGGCTGCACCGTTCCGCCGCTGGAGACGTTGCCGGAAACCGTTCCGCTCCCACGCAGCGCGCCGCCCTGAATCTCGATGAGCGCCGTCGCCGACAACGTGCCGTTTACGGTCGTCGTTCCGCCTGTCTGCAAAAGACCGCCGATCCGACTGATCGTGGATGAAGCTTCCACGGTGACACTGCCCGATGTCGTGAATGGCCCGTCGCCGATGTTCATTGTCGCGCCGGCCGTCGCCAGCAACGTCCCGGAATTGGTAAGACCCATCGTGTTGTCGGGGTTGAGTGTGAGCGTCGCGGGCTGGTTGGCGACGATCGTCCCCTGGTTGGTAATCGGCGTGATGTTAAACCCGATCTGCCCGCTGCCTGAGATCGTATTATCCACATTGACCAGTGCCCCGCCACTGACTCCGAGGATGCGATTGTTGACGTTGTTTGACATCGTGAGCTGCCCGCTGCCGGAAAGAAAAAGCGGTCCACCGGTCGGCTCGAAGTCCGTGAAGCTGCCCGTTGACGCGATGTGGATCACGCCGCTGTTGACGATCTGCCCCGTAAAAGTGACGTCGGCGTTATTGACAAGTTCAATCCGGCCCGCGTTCTCAACCGCCGTCGTCGTACCGTCGAAGGTCGCGGCCGGGTTGACCCGTATTACGCCGGAACCGGTTGTTGCAAACGCCCCGCCGATAAAGGTCGCGTTCGAGATATCCACCAGTGAGCCGTCGGCCGCCTCGATGGAGCCGGCGGCGTTGTCAAACGCGCCGTTGACCAGCCGCATCGTTGCCCCGTCTTCCGCGCGGAGCACGCCCGTATTAACCATCGCCCCGACGGCAGGGTCCAAAGTCAGTGTCGCCGCCTGATCGGCGATGATCACGCCGTGATTGGCAAACTCAAGCGTGTTGGCGCCGATCTGCCCGGAACCCCGAATCGTGTTATCCATGTTGGCAAGCGATCCGCCGCTTGCCCCCACGATGCGATTGCCCGTGTTGTTCGACAGGTTGATTATCCCGCCTCCGCTCAGAGTCGTCGGGCCGTCCGCGATCCGCAGGTCGGTGTTGACGCCGGTCGAGTTCACGTCCATGCGGAAATTGTTCACCAGCGACCCGCGGACGGTCACCACCCCCGCGGTCTGAATCTCGAACGGCCCGCTGAGCGATACGGCCGATGCCTGTCCGTTCAGTTCGTTCGCGCTGACGGCCCGGAAGCGCCCTGTTCCCGTGGCGGCGAGTTCTCCGCCGACCACGGTCGCCGATGACAGCTCAACGGCCGATGCGTCGCGCGATTCGATCCGCCCGCTGTCGTTTTCGAACGAGCCGTTGACAAGTCGAAGCGTCGCACCTGCCTCGGCGGCCAGCGTCCCCTCGTTGACGAGACTCCCCAGCGGGTCGAGGGTCAGACTGACGCTCGCATCGGCGGTGATCGTCCCCATGTTCGTGATCGCCATCGTGTTGACGCCGATCTGCCCCGCGCCGCGAATCGTATTACTCACGTTAACCAGCGAACCGCCGTTGACCCCGATGATCCGGTTGCTCACGTGGTTGCCGAGTGCCACAATGCCGCCACCCGTCAGCTCCACCGGCCCGTCATGGCACTCCAGTTCCGTCGCCGTACCGGAAGACAGCAGGGCGATCGTCCCCGAGTTGACCAGGTCCCCGAAAAGCCGCACGTCGACGCCGTTCATCGCCTCGAGGCGTCCCGCGTTCGTCAGGGTGTGCATTGTCGAGTAAAGCGATGTGCCGCTCACCGCCCGAACCGCGCCGCTGCCGGCGCTGGCCAGCGTTCCACCCGAGACCCCCGTCGCCGAGAGCAGCACGAGCGACCCGTCGGCGGCCTCGATCACGCCTCCGGCGTTGAGAAAATCCCCGTTGCTCAGGCGCAATGTTCCGCCGGCTTCGGCTCGAAGGATTCCGGTATTGACCAGCGCGGTCGTCGACGGGTCGATCACCAGTTCAGTCGGCTGATCGGCGATGATCGCCCCGGAGTTCGTGATTGCGGTGGCGTCGACCCCGATCTGGCCCGCGCCGCGGATCACGTTGTCAACGTTCACGAGCGAGCCGAGATTGATACCCATCAGGCGATTGTTCGCGCTGTTGGACAGGAGAATCGTCCCCCCGCCCGAGAGCGTCACCACGCCCCCGTCGAATCGGATGTCCGTGAAGTTTCCGGCGGAATTGAGGCTCACTTCGCCCGCGTTCGTCAACGCGCCTGCCGCGGGACCGGTCGCCAGCGTGAGTATCCGGATGTTGGGAAGGGTCAACCGGTCCCCTGCGTCAACGGTCAGATTATCAACCGTTGCGTTGACGTTGAGCGTCACTGCCGACGCCGTGAATATATCCAGATTATCAATAAAGACGTTGTACGTGCCGCCCGCGCCGTTCTGCGGCACATCCGCCGGATCCCAGTTCGACGCGGCGTTCCAGTCGCCCGTGCCGCCGACCCATACGGCGTCAAGCTGGGCAGCCTCGGCAGGGCTGAAAATGCCTGCACACGCACCGGCCCAGACCGCGATCAGGCCGGCGATTCGCGGCTTCCACGAGACATCCTGATGCAGCGCGGGCAGGCGGCGCATGTGTATCCCTCGGGATTGCCGAACCGGGTGCTCGTGCGAGGTCGCCCCCCGAGTCAGACGAAGGCCGAATCGTTACGAAACGACCCTTTACAGAATATCAGGTCCCCCGGCGTTTCTCAAGAAACAACGCATTTCACCGCACCGCAAGCGACTCCGCGCGATTCAGTGTTGCCTGTCGAGCTGCCGGTAATGCACGGCCTCGCTCAGATGCTCGGCGGAGATGCGCTCGCTTCCCGCAAGGTCCGCGATCGTCCGCGCCAACCGCAGGACCTTGTCATGCGCACGTGCCGACAGGCCCAGTTCGGTCATCGCCTGTTTCAGAATCATTTCGCCGGCACTGTCCAGCGCGCAGTGCTGCCGCACCAGGCGCGGGCCCATCCGAGCGTTCAGCATCGTCTTCTTCCCCGCGAAGCGCTCGCGCTGCACGGTCCGCGCCGCCAACACGGACTCCCGCATGGTCGTCGAATTCGTCCCCGGCCGCGTGTGCCGCAGCTCATCGAACGGCACTGCCGGCACGTTGACATGAATATCGATGCGATCGATCAGCGGCCCGCTGACCCGGGCGCGGTACCTTTCCACCTGTGGGGGTGAACACTTGCAGGGCTTCCGCGCGTCGGTCATATAGCCGCACGGACAGGGATTCATCGCCGCCACCAGCATGAACTCCGCCGGGAAGCGGACCACACTGTGCGATCGCGCGATCGTGACGCAGCCATCCTCCATCGGCTGGCGCAGCGTCTCCAGGATTGACCGCTGAAACTCCGGAAACTCGTCCAGAAAAAGCACCCCGTGATGCGCCAGCGACACTTCGCCAGCCTGCGGAACCGACCCGCCGCCCACGAGGGCCGGGCTGCTCGCCGAATGATGCGGCGTTCGAACCGGGCGGGTCGCCATCAGCGTCGCGTCCGGCGGAAGCTTTCCGGCCGCGGACCAGATGCGCGTCGTCTCCAGCGATTCGGCCAGTGTCAGCGGCGGGAGGATCGTCGGAAGGCACTTCGCCATGAATGTCTTGCCGGAGCCGGGCGGCCCGACGAGCAGAACATTGTGCCCGCCGGCGGCAGCAATGGTCAGTGCCCGCTTCGCGAATTCCTGCCCCCGGACGTCGGCGAAGTCCACGTCGTAAGACGCCGCCTGGGCAAACGCGGAATCCAGGTCAATGTGGATCGGCTCGAGCGGCAGCTGGGCGGTGACGAAGCCGACCGCCTCGGTAAGCGAGGATACGGGGATCACCTCCAGCCCTTCGACGACGGCCGCCTCGTTGGCATTCTCGCGCGGAACGAGGATTCCGCGGAAGCCTCCCTCGCGCGCCGTCATTGCGATCGACAGCGCACCCTTGATCGGGCGAACGCGCCCGTCCAGCGCCAGTTCGCCGACGATCATGTACTCCTTGATATCCGGCGGGAACGTGCCATCCGCCGCAAGGAGCATCCCCAGGGCGATCGGGAGATCGAACGCCGGACCCTCTTTGCGGATGTCCGCCGGGGCGAGGTTTATCACCGTGCGATGCGCCGGCGGCTGGTATCCGCAATTCGTGATGGCCGTGCGAATTCGTTCCAGGCTCTCCTTCACCGCGGCGTCCGGCATGCCCACGATCGCCGGGTTTGCGAATCCGCGCGACGCGACATTCACCTCGACTTCGCATGGTATGGCATCGATCCCGAACAACGTTGCGCTCTGAATCTGCACCAGCATGCGGGCAGCGTACTAGCCCTTCCCAAACCGGACAAGCGTATCGCGAAGCCCTGCCGCGACCGAAACCTCGCTCCCGCCGGCGGGTTTTGTGGCCGCCGCGCCCGCCGTACAATGGCGACGGCCAGACCGGCCCTCAGGAGGCAGCAGAGATGCGCCACTCGTATTCGGCGAAGAGCGCGATTGGGTGTCTCCGAGGCACGCCCCGGTGCCAGTCGTCGTGTCTTCCTTTCGCGGTCGCGGGTCTGCTGTTCATGACGGCGCCGCTCTCGGCCGGCAGGCCAGCGCCGGCGTCCCCGAACGACCCGCCGCCGAAGAGCGTCCTGCTCCTGCACAGCTTCCATCCCGACACTGACTACACGATCCTCCAGCGCAGAGCCATCGTCGAGACGATCGTCAGGAAAGCGCCTCGGACGGATATTCGCAACGAGTACCTCGATGTCTCTTCCGCGGACATGGAGAACGCATTTGACGAGCTCCGCGACGTGCTGAGAGTCAAGTTTCGGCACGACCTTTTCGATCTGATCATCTGCACCGATACCGCCGCGTTTCAGTTCCTGACGCAGCACGGCGAAGAGCTTTTTCCCAGGGTGCCCATTGTCTTTTCCGCGCTCGTCCCGGCCGAGCTCGCCGCGCACGCGCGCGGCCGCGAGATCACCGGTGTCATGGAGCGCGTAGAGATCGCCGCGACGGTCCGCCTGATGCGGCGCCTGATGCCCACTCTCGAACGCATCGTCATCGTGAACGACACGAAAGGGCATGGAAACCGACTACAGGCCCTGGCCAATGAAGCGCTGCGCGAATTCGAGGGGCAGATCCGATTCGAGGAATGGCTCGACCAGCGCGTCGAAGGGCTGACCGACCGGGTCGCGCGTCTCGCGCCGCAGCGCGACGCCGTGCTTTTTCTCGCGGGCGGCGACCTCTGGCCCGATCAACTGGACTCGACCGACACCGGCCTCTCGGCCATGTGTCGCGCTTCGCCCGTTCCCGTGTACGCGGTCTATGACGCCTACCTCGGCAGCGGCATCGTCGGCGGCGTTTTTGCCAGCGGCGAGGCCATGGGCCAAACGGCCGCCGAGCTGGCGCTCCGCGTTCTGGCGGGCGAGCGCGCATCGAACATCCCCATCGTCTGGGAAAGTCCGAATCGAACCATGTTCGACGCAACCGCGCTCGGCAGATGGGGAATTTCCGAAGCGAGCCTGCCGCCCGGGAGCATCGTTCACACCGAACCCCCTTCCTTCGCGCGGAAGTACGGCTGGCTGATCGCCGCGGGCATTGTCTGCCTCCTCGTCGAGCTTGCGATCATCGCGTCCCTGGTGAACCAGCGCCGCCTTCTGAGAAAGTCGGAAAAGGCACTGAGATCCAACGAGGCCCGCCTGCGGCTGCTCATCGAAAACTCGCCGGCAGCCATCGCCATGTTCGACTGCGACATGCGCTACATCGTCTACAGCCGGCGGTGGCTCACCGATTACAACCTCCCGCACGAATCCATCGTCGGCCTGTCCCATTACGAGGTCTTTCCCGACATCCCGGACCGATGGAAAGAGATACACCAGCGATGCCTTCGTGGCGCCCGGGAGAGCCTGCGCGAGGACTGTTTTGTCCGCAGCGACGGCACCAGCGTGTGGATCAACTGGGGCATCGAACCCTGGAGGGACGATCACGGCCGCATCGGCGGCATCATCATGTTCACCGAGGTGATCACCGAGCGCCGCCAGCTCGCCAGCGAATTGAGTCACTTCTTTGATCTCTCGATGGACGTGCTCTGTGTCATGGACGAACACGGCCGCTTTCATCGCGTCAACCGCGCCTTTTCCGCGATCCTGGGATACCAGCCCGACGAACTCCTTCGGCAGCCCCTCATCGCCTTTGTCCACCCGGACGACCACGCAGCGACGACGACAGAGTTTCTCAAAAAGCTCTCGCGCGAGGCGGTCATCGACTTCGAAAACCGCGTCGTCCGCAAGGACGGATCGATCCGCTGGCTCCAGTGGCGCGCCACGAGCATCGCGTCGGACGGCCTCTGCCACGCCGTCGCCCGCGACATCACCGACCGCCGGGCATCGGAGCAATCCCTCCGCGAAAGCGAACGCCGACTGGCCCTTGTTCTCGATGCCACCAGCGAAGGCATCTGGGACTGGAACATCCAGACGGGTGAGGATTTCTTCAGCGACCAGTGGGTCAAGGCCCTCGGATACACGCGCGAAGACATCATCCCGCACGTTTCATTCTGGGCGTCCATCGTCCATCCCGATGACATGCCCGTGGTGCTGGAAGCCCTGCAGGATCATCTCACGGGCAAGAAGCCGCTCTACCGGTGCGAAAACCGGCTCCGCATGCAGTCCGGAGAATACCGCTGGAACCTCGCATGCGGGCGCATCGTCGAATGGGACGAATACGGCAGGCCCTTGCGGATGATGGGGACCGACAGCGACATCAGCGGCCGCAAGGCCGCCGAATTCGCCCTGCACGAGGCGAACGAGCTGCTTCAGCAGCGTGTACTGGAAAAAACCGCGGCCCTGCGCGAAAGCGAAGAGCGTCTCTTCCGGCTCGCCAACGCCGCTTTCGAGGGTATCGCCATTCACGAAAACGGCCAGATCCTTGCCGCAAACCAGTCCTTTGGAGACCTCTTCGGGTATCGGCCGGACGAACTCATCGGCATGACCCGCCCCGAACTCATGGTCGACTGGCCGCCGGACGGCCAGTTCCCTGAGCCGAGCGCCGGCGAGGCATCGGAGGAAAAGGTGTGCGAGAGCATCGGCACGCGGCGCGACGGCTCGACGTTTCCGTGCGAGCTTCGCGCCAAGTGGATGCCCTATCAAGGGCGCTACGTGCGCGTCACCGCGGTTCGCGACATCACCGAGCGCCGCCGCGCCGCACAGGCCGAGGCGGAACATCGCAACGAACTGGCCCACGCGATGCGCCGCGTGACCCTGGGCGAACTCGCCTCCGGCCTTGCCCACGAGCTGAACCAGCCCCTCGCGGCAATCGTCAACTACACCAACGCCTGCCTGCGGATCATCGAGCGAAACCGCGAGGCCCGCGAAGAAATCTCGGACGCCATGCGCCAGGTCGCGACCCAGGCGCAGCGCGCCGGCGACATCATCCGCCGCATGCGGAACTTCGTCTGGAAGGGCGAACCCCAGCGCGCGGAAGTCGACATCAACGACGTCGTCCGCGACGCCCTTCGATTCATGGATGCCGACTTTCGGGCCAAGGGCATCTCCGTCCAGTTGCTTCTCGCCGAGGGCATCGAGCCCGTCCGCGCGGATTTCATTCAGCTCGAACAGGTTATCCTGAACCTGCTCCGCAACGCCACCGACGCCCTCGGCGATATGCCCGAAGCCGAACGGACGATTTCCATCGAATCTTCCCGCGACGCGGATGGAGTTGTTGTAGTGCGCGTCGCTGACAATGGGCCGGGTATCGCCGCGGAAGTGTGTTCCAGGCTTTTTGTGCCGTTTTGCAGCACCAAGGCCAAGGGCATGGGTCTGGGACTATCCATCAGCCGCGGAATCGTGGAAGCCCACGGCGGACGCCTCACATTTGATTCCAAGCCGGGCGGCGGCGCGCGCTTTACGGTCCGCCTTCCTGCCCAATCGCCTCGAGGGGCGGCACTCTCGGCAGGCCCGCTTAACCGGGAGGTGCCCCTTGCGGCGGTCCCCCCCGGTTGACAGGTAATGACTCCCTCGGCGAGCGGAGCACCGAATCGTTCCCCCCTTGGCTGGATGGTGCGAATCTCCCCATCTACACGATTCGATTGCTGCAAGCCGTGGCAAATCCCGAGCATGGAAGGGCCGGAAAGACCCGGATGCGGACAAGAAATTCACACATGAATATCCCCTGTTGCGAATAAGTCATGCATTAAATCGTTCATATCGTTGAGAATGCCGTGAGTGTCCGATCGCTCTCAATGCGCATCTTCCATCCGTTCAGTGAGCGTTTATGCTATTGGCAATCCGTCGACTCCCGCACAGCGCCGGGCTTGGAACTCGTGAATGAACCGCCAGAATCCGACCGTCTTTGTGATCGATGACGACGCCGCCGTACGCGATTCGCTCAAGTACTTGATCGAATCCGTGGGCCACCGCGTGCGCACGTTCGCTTCAGCTAATGAGTTTCTCGACGCCTGCACGACTGAACACGCAGGCTGCATTCTCGCCGACGTGCGCATGCCCGGCATGAGCGGCCTGGAGCTCCAGGAGCGGCTCGTCGCCCGCGCGATACTCATGCCCACGATCATCATCACCGGTCACGGTGACGTGGCCATGGCCGTACGGGCGATGAAAGCCGGCGCGCTCGATTTCATCGAAAAGCCCTTCAGCGACCAGGTCCTGCTCGATCAGATTCACGTCGCCCTCGAACGCGACACCCGCGAACGGGAAAAAAGAGACCGGCAGCGACGCATCCAGGACCGGTTCTCGCTGCTTTCCCCGCGCGAACGAACGGTCATGGACAAGGTCGTCGCCGGGAAATCGAACAAGACCATCGCCGCCGAACTGGGTCTAAGCCAGAAGACCGTTGAGGTCCATCGCGCACATGTCATGGCCAAGGTCAAAGCGGACTCTCTCGCGCAGCTTGTGCACATGGCCCTCCAAAACGGATTGACGGCCCAATAACGATCGCGGTTCCCCGCGCCCGGCGGCCGCTCCCCTTCATGCACGGTCAACCACCAGACGTCTCGCACGATTCCGCGTCCTCTCACAATTCCGCGGCCCGGCTACGTACAAACCCTTAACCCCCTCCGACAATCGTTCGTGGAGTCCGTCGGCCGCCCGGCCGATGACTTGTCGGAATTCCCGCGTCGCGTGGGGGGAAGGTTGAGCGTCCGTGTTGAGCTGGCATCGGGAAACGAACCCCAGGAAACGGCATGCCGACTCGCGGACCTGCATTCTCGGCGTGGGCTGCACGTTCTTCGCGTGCGGCCTGATACTCGTGCTTCCGAGCCTTCCCACTGCAACGGCCGTGGCACTACGGCTACCCGCCGTGGGGGCGGCGGCCACCCTGCTCGGCGGCCTGCTCATCCTCTATGCGGGCCTTCGACGCAATCCCTCGCCGCCCGCAGCCAGCCCGCCGGCAGGATCAACCGCGTCCAGCTGTTCCGATTCCACACTGGAGGCGATCGCCCACCTCTCGCACGAAATCAGAAACCCCCTCGCCGCGGTCGTCGGAATGGCCGAGACCCTCGCCGATCAAGGTCTCTCCGAAGACGACCGCCAGGCGGCACTCCGCACGATCGTGTCGGGCGGCCGACACCTGCATCAGCTTCTCAACGACGTGCTCGACCATGCCCGGCTCGCGGCCGGACGGCTCGAAGTCAGCCGCTGCGCCTGTCGGATACGCCTTCTGGCCGGCGAAGTCGAGGCCATTCACGCGCCGCACGCCCGCGCGAAGGGACTCTCCCTGCGCGCCAAGATCGATCCGCAAATTCCCGAGTGGATCGAGACGGACCCGACCCGGCTCCGCCAGATTCTCATCAACCTCGTCGCCAACGCCATCAAGTTCACGCAGCGCGGCGGCGTTGAGATGCGTTTAATTGTTGCATCCGGCGATCCGCCCGCACATGCGGGACAAATCCTTCAGTTCGCCGTCGCGGACACCGGAATCGGCATGAATGAACGGCAGCTTTCCGCGCTGTTCACTCCCTTCGCACAGGTCGGCGAATCCGCCGGCCGCGTCGGCGGCGCGGGCCTCGGACTGGCTATCAGCCGAAGGCTCGCCCTCCTCCTGGGCGGCGACATCACCGTGGCGAGCAAGATTGACGCCGGAACGACTTTCACGGTCCATATCCCCCTGATCCCGGTCGCCGCATCGGCTAATGCCGTATCCATAGCACATAGGCGCGACGGCCTGAACGTGCCTTCGCTGGAGATTCCCGGAGACGACGGCCGAACCCGGCTCGACGGTCTCCGCATCCTCCTCGTCGAAGACGTGGCAGAGAATCAGAAGCTCCTCTCGTTTCTACTGGAAAGGGCGGGTGCGATCGTCACCCTCGCCGAGAACGGTCGCCGCGCTGTCGAACTGTTCACTTCGGCGGACTCGGCCCGGCACCTGGGCCGGCCCGCCGAGGCGTTCGATATTGTTCTCATGGATGTGTTCATGCCGACCATGAATGGCCTTGAGGCGACGCGACTGCTGCGGCGCCTTGGATACGACCGCCCCATCATCGCCCTGACCGGCCGAAGCCTGGCGGAAGACCGCCGCGCCTGTATCGACGCGGGATGCGATGACTTCCTGGTAAAACCCATCGACCGGTTTCTCCTGATCCAGCACATCTCCGGCTGGATGAGAAAACCGCGCCCGAATGACTCCAGTCGCTGCCATGAAGCGGCACACGCCGTCGGACATCCTGGCGCGCCGCGCAGACGGCCTAGTCGGTCAGACTCACGCCCTGAGTGTTGACGGACGCCGATTCGAACCGCGCCGCCACCGGGAGCCGAACCGTAAACGTCGATCCTTTGCCCACCTCGCTGGCCACCCGGATCGTCCCGCCGAGCATCGTGACCAGCTCGTGGCTGATGGCGAGCCCCAGCCCGGTACCCCCGAATTCGCGGGTCATCGAGTCGTCGAGCTGCCTGAACTTCTCGAACACCCCGGCCAGTTCCGATTCGGGGATGCCGATGCCCGTATCGCGAACGTCGATCTCGATGTGCTCGGCGTCCATGAGGCGCAGCGTCAGCTCGATCAGCCCCCCGTCGGGGGTAAACTTCACGGCGTTCGAGAGCAGGTTGTAGAGAATCTGCTGGATGCGGCCGGCGTCCGAGTGAATGCTCGGTATGCCCTCTTCAATGGTCGCGACGAGTTGGAGACTTTTCTTGTCCGCGAGCGGCCGCATGAAGTCCACGAGATTCCGGCACATTTCGACCATGTCGACCTGCCCGAGATGCAATTCCATCTTGCCCGCTTCGATCTTCGCAAGATCGAGCAGGTCGTTGATGATGCCCAGCAGCATGCGCCCGCTGGACATGATGTTCTCCGAATAGCGGAGCATCCGGCCGCCCTCGGCGCTCGCCGCCTCCCGAAGCAATTCCGCAAAGCCGATGATCGACGTGAGCGGGGTGCGCAGCTCATGGCTGACGTTCGCAAGAAACTGGCTCTTGATCTTGTTCGCCTCGAAGAGGGCGATGTTGCGCTCCGCGAGCTCTCCGAGGCGCGTGTCCAGGCTCCGGTTGATCGTGCGCAATTCGTTTTCCGTCGCCTGGAGGTGCGAGAGCATCGCGTTGAACGCCCGTGCCAATTCCTCGAACTCGTCGCCCGTGGCAATCTGGCTTCGCACCCCGTGTTCCCCCTGCGAGACGCTCTCGGCCACGCGGCGCAGCTCACGCACCGGCGAAAGGATCAGCTTCTGCGTAATCAGGTAGAACACCAGCACCGCGAGGATGCCCGCCAGAGCGCCGGCCATCAGGCTCAGCCCGAGATTGACGAACAGATTCAGACGGCTGTCCGGCGAGGGGTAATCGACCGCGACCACGCCGAGAAGTGTTCCCTGCGGATACCGTCCGCCCGTCGAACGCACGGGCACGACCAACCGATAGACCAAGTCCGAACCCATCCGCTGGGCTGTCGCGGGCGCCTCGTCGAGCCCGATATTGGCGGCCAGATCTTCAATCGCCCCTGCGATGAAGTCGTCCACCCAGGGAGGGGGCTTTGGATTTGAAGGGTCCGATAACTGAATGAAGCGGGGTACCGGGCCCTGAACGCCGTGCTGAGATGCACCGCCTGGCCACCACGCCTCCAGTGCCCGTTGCTTCTGGCCCCAGTCGCCCGCCCCCAAATCGCTTCGTGCCAGGGCCAGCCGGGCCATCTGACGCGCCACCTGCAGATTTGTCTCGTGAACGAGATCCCGCATTCTGAGCCACGGCACAAACAGCGCGGATGAAATAATCAGGAGCACCGCGAGTCCGAATAGCAGACGACATTTCGCCGCGAGGGAGATCGTAAAGAATGAGATTCTCGCCATCAGCGGCCACTCCGAAGTCGTTTTGCTTCGTATAATACAGGCGAGCGGAGCACAGTGATGAGGCGCAGGGGATGCCGCTCCGAATGCCGAGCATCAATCTGTGAGTATTGGGGGTGATTGATGGCGTCTCTTCGCACCGATATCATAACATGCTCTTATACCAGAGGTTGGAGTCGCATTCGATGAGGACGTCAATACTGTTGTTGACGACCATGGCCCTGATCTTCGCCGGTGCCGACCGGGCGGCCGCACAGACCCAGCGCCGCACAAATGCCGCACTGCCCCGCGACCTGCTCCGCGCGCCGGGCTTTCGCGGCGTCGCCGGTGCCCCGAGGAACCGAATGGGTACCTTCCAAAGCGGCGAGCGAACCGGATTCACCACGCGGCGCGATCAGATGAAAGCCATTCTCGCCGCCACCAGCGCGAGCCGATATGCCGCCTATCAGGCCTCGAAAAGGCAGCGACCCACCAACCCCATTGATCAAGTCCTGAAATCCCGAAACCTCCTCGGCGTTCAATCTCCACTTGCCCGCAAGACGCTGAATCACGACCCGTATTCCAAGGTTCTAGATGAAGAACTCCCCATGTTTCTTCCGCCGGAGACCGCGGCAGACGACGCGTCGCCCCCGATCTCAGAGGCCGCGCCCGCGCAGCGCTCGACGAGCGATTTCCTCGACGAGTTGTCCGGCGGACTAAGCAGCAAGGGAGATGAGTACTACGAAGTCGGCATGGCCTATTTTCGCAACGGCGACTTTGTGCGCGCAAAGAACTACTTCGAACTCGACCGCGAGATTCACCGGCAGCACGTTCGGCCCTACATCGCCGACGTCCTGACCGCGTCGGAAATCCGCCGCGCCCAGAGGCTCGAGGAACTTGCCGTCGATCGCGAGTCCTTTTTCCCCGATCCCGTAAAGTTCGACCGAACACTCAGCCTGATGAACGTCATGGTCAATCAGGCGCCCGATCAGCCCGCGACCCACGCCCTATTGGCTTATTATTCATGGCTCAACGGCGACACCGCAACAGCCAGGAGCTCCGCCGAGCGAGCCGCCTCCATCGCAACCGCCTCGGAGGTCTTCGATGCACAAACCGATCAAATCCTGCTCAAGTTCACCCGGCTGCTGAGCGGGAAGGAAGAACCCCTGGCAGCCAGCCCATCCGCTGCGACGGGCCGATAACGGGGAAAGGATTTCGGACAATTCGGCGGTGACTTCTGGGCTTCAGCCCCCCGCCAACCGACAATGGGATGCGGCATTATCGCGCGAACCGGCCCACGCGGGCCGCGCGCGGATCGTCACAGTGAGGGAGAGAGCGGCGCGGGCGCCTGCACGGGCGCGTTTCGCCAGTCGAGATGGAAAGCACCCGGACGAACAAGCCTCAGCGCCCCATCGGACCGCTCCCCATATCGCGCGGCGCGCTGTCCGTCAGCGCCCACCTCCTCCTGTTCGTCCTGGCGTACTTCTGCGCCTTCGGGCTTCATTACAACTTCCGCCAGTTCGGCGACTGGATCAAGCAGTTCTTCGTCCCGCTGCTCCCCATGGTGGTCATCATCAAGATGATCGTCTTCTGGCGGATGAAGCTCTTCAGCGGCTCCTGGCGCTACGTCGGCATGCGCGACATGCTCGCCGTCGTCAAGGCGACGCACATCAGCACGTTCTGTTTCGTCGTCGCTTTTTACCTTCTCGAGCGCCTGTTCTATGCCCGGGAGGGCGAAGGCTTCCTCTATGCCTGGAACGCCTGGATGTTCGAGGGCCGCCAGGTCGGCGCCTTCCCCCAGGCCACCTTTATCCTCGACTGGGGAATGACCATCGCCGTCGTCTGCGGCGCGCGCATCCTTTTTCGCCTCTACCACGAAGAACTGCGGCCCGTGTCCGTCACCGGCCACCGCAAATGCCTGATTGTCGGCGCCGGCGACACCGGCGAGGCCCTCCTCCGCGAGATCCTCCGCATGCCGGTCGAGCGGTACCAGGTCGTCGGCTTCCTCGACGACGACACCGCCAAGCTCGGCGGGCGTATCCACGGCGTGCCCGTGCTCGGAAAAATCGCTGAAGCCCGAACCATCTGTCAGCGCGAGGAGGTCGAAGAGCTCTTCATTGCGATGCCCAGCGCGACGCAGCGCAAGCTGCGGGCCATCGTCGAATCCCTCCAGGGCCTGAACGTCCGCTTCCGCACGATTCCCGCCATGGCCCAGGTCATCGAGGGGCGCGTCACCTTCTCCCAGGTCCGCGACGTCGACATCAAGGACCTCCTCGGCCGCGAACAGGTCGAGCTTGAAGAGGGACGCATCCAGGAGTACCTCGCCGACCAGCGCGTCCTCGTCACCGGGGCCGGCGGCTCGATTGGCTCGGAGATCTGCCGCCAGATCATGCGCTACCGCCCGTCGCGCCTCATCCTCCTTGAAAGGGCGGAGAACAACCTCTTCGACGTCGATCGCGAACTCGGTGCGAAATTCCCCGATGTCCCGCGCATCTGCTATGTCGCCGACATCACCGATTACGACCGCATCGACTGGATCATGGCGCAGGAAAAGCCGGCAGTCATCTTTCATGCCGCGGCCCACAAGCACGTGCCCCTCATGGAGCACAACGTCGGAGAGGCGGTCAAGAACAACATCCTCGGCACGAAGACCGTCGCCGACGCCGCCAAGCGCCACGGCGTCAAGCGCTTCGTGATGATCTCCACCGACAAGGCGGTGAACCCGACCAGCGTCATGGGCTGCACCAAGCGCGTCGCCGAGATGTACATCCAGCAACTCTGCCAGGGCGCGCCGACCCAGTTCATGACCGTGCGGTTCGGGAACGTCCTCGGCTCATCCGGCAGCGTCGTCCCCATCTTCCAGAAGCAGATCGCCGCCGGCGGGCCTGTCACCGTCACCGATCCGCGCATGACGCGCTACTTCATGACCATCCCCGAAGCCAGCCAGCTCGTCCTCCAGGCCGGCGTCATGGGGAACGACGGCGACATTTTCGTCCTCGACATGGGCGAGCCGGTCAAGATCGTGGACCTCGCCCGTGAGATGATCACCCTGTCGGGCCTGCGCCCCGGCGACGACATCGAGATCGTCTTTTCCGGCATCCGGCCGGGCGAGAAGCTCTACGAAGAGCTATCCGTCTCCGGCGAGAACATGGGCAAGACGACTCACGAAAAGATTTACGTGTGGCGCAACCGGAAGGAAGACTGGCCCCGCATCTGCACCATGATGGATCGCCTGGTCGCCGATGCCGACAATCTGACACCTGCCGAGCTGAAGAAACGCCTCGCGGAAGTCGTGCCCGAATACGTCCCTGACCTCGCCGAGGCCACCCGGGCCGACGCCCGATCCGCCGCGGTCCCGAATGCCGCTCCGGCCGACACGCCCCTCCTCGCCCCCGCCGAAATGCCTCGGCTGACGCTCGGCGAATCCGCAGTTTGATCGTTTGGTCTCATTACGATTCCTCTACACCATACGGGCAAGCCGGCGGCTGCCGTGGCAACCGCCGGCTTGCACTACCAACCTCTACTCTCCGAGTATCGAGCCATCACGCTCGTCGGAATCGTCGGCCCCTTCGCGCCATCGCAACGAGACCCAGGGCAAGGAGGGTGACAGTCGCAGGCTCGGGAACCGCCATAACCACGGTTGGCGGCGTCGGGTACGGAGCATCCTGCTCCGGGTACGGGTCGTTCGGAAGCAAAGTCGGCGAAGTCTCTGACGGATCCAGTTCTTCATCAATGCAGACCACACGATTGTTCCTGAAGAAGAGCCCCACGGGGCGACCGGAAATGGGACTGACCGGGCCGAGATCAGCGAAAACAAACTGTCCCAGCATGACCGCCTGATTGGTGGACATCCCACCTGACATCGGACCCGCGACACCGATGGTAGGCCCTAACGCGTTTGGGTCGCAGCCAGCCTTCAGTTGGAAGTCCCAGCGCACTGTGTCGCCTGCCGCGAAATCGCCGGGGGCTGATTGGAGCACGATGCCGTCCACCAATGGAACAGAAACCGGACCAAATCCTCCGAACATGTCTTCGTAAAAGAGCCGCAGCGAGACTCCGTTCGCCGCTTCAACGGCGTTAACGGTACCTTCGACCCTGACATCAAACGGATAGAAGACACCGTTCCACGGACGAAGGATGTTTTGCGGGGCCCGGACCATGGTGATGGCGATCGCACTTGACGATGACGCCAGGCAACCAAGAACAAGTACGCACGGAAGACTGAATCGCAGCAACTTGATGGGGAACATGTCAAACCTCCTCAAAGAGATCTCGAAGAACTTCGCGCGTCGCGCGGCGGCACCCGATATCCGCTCCTCGCAATCGACGGCTAGTGACGCCTTTTTAGAGAAACTCCTTTCTGCTACAATGGCCGCGTATTTCGCGCCGACCCGCTGTCGGCCTTCTTCATCACCTCGCGAAGAGCCGACAAACTGTCCGTCAGTTTTTTTGGGAATTTGTTGGGTTTCTGGAAGATGACCCCGACGGCAAACGAAGTCACGCAGCTACTTGAATCCGCGGGCCGGGGTAGCCGGGATGCGTGGGAACGACTTGCACCCCTGATTTACAACGAGCTTCGCAGTCTGGCAGAGGCCGCGATGTCACGTGAAAACCTCGGACATACACTCCAGCCCACGGCACTTGTTCATGAGGCGTTCATTCGGCTGGCAGGCCAAGAGCAAGCCAATTGGAACAACCGTCGGCACTTTTATGGCGCGGCCGCCGAGACCATGCGCCGTATCCTGGTGGATCACGCCCGCGGTCGCCGCGCCCAGAAGCGCGGAGCGGGTGCGGCCGCTGAATCTCTCGACGCGGTCCTCCTATCGTTCGAAGACCGATCGACCGACCTCATCGATCTCGACATGGCGCTCATTCGCCTGGGCAAACTAAGCCCTGATCAGGTCAAGATCGTCGAGCTCCGATTCTTCGGCGGATTGACGATCGAGGAAACCGCCGAAGTCATGGGCTTGTCCCCTTCATCCGTTGAACGGGGGTGGCGGACGGCCCGTGCGTTTCTTTTACGCGAGGTAGGCGGCACCGGTCCTTGACTCGTTAGGTGCCCGGCAGGACCCAACGTGTTGTATGACTGAAACCGATTCGACCACTTCGGCGCGGGTCTGAAGGGCGAGAATCGACTGTGCCGTGGCTGAGAAGACAGGCCGGTCCGTCGCGTGCGAATGGCATAGCTCCTTCGTCACACGCCACCATCGATGGGCGCACAATCAGGAAGTCGACTGGCACACCCATGATGTCACCGGAACGATGGCGAAAGATCAGTGAGTTGTTTGTGGCCGCCGCGGAGCAGACCGCGGAGCAGCGTGAGGCCTTTCTGTCGCGCGTGTGCGGCAGCGACCTGGGATTGCGCGAGGAGGTCGAGTCCCTGCTGGCACAGGACGCGCGACAGACTGGATTCCTGCGAGATACCGCCGATCCTGCCATACGCGTCAGCCAGCTGATGACGGTTGAATCTCACACCGACAAAGGGCTGAGACTCGGATCATATAGCCTCGTCCGTCAGATCGCTTCAGGCGGAATGGGCGCGGTCTGGCTGGCGGAGCGCGCCGACGATCAGTTCAGGAGCCGCGCGGCGGTCAAGCTCATCAAGCGCGGGATGGACACCGATGACATTCTCCATCGATTCCGACAGGAGCGTCAGCTGCTGGCAAACCTGCGCCATCCGAATATCTGCCGCCTCCTCGATGGCGGGGCGACCGCCGATGGCCGGCCATACCTCGTCATGGACTACGTCCAAGGCGTGCCGATCGACGAGTACTGCGATGCGAAGCGGCTGACCATTCGCGAGCGGCTTGCGATCTTTCGAAAAGTCTGCGAGGCCGTGCAGTTCGCCCATCAGAACCTGGTGGTTCACCGAGATTTGAAACCGAGCAACATCCTGGTGTCGCAGGATGGCACGCCGATCCTGCTCGATTTCGGCATCGCGAAGGTTATCCAGCCTGGGGATGCCGCGGATGCGACGAGCCTCACCATGCCGCAGCAGCGGCTGATGACGCCGCAGTACGCAAGCCCGGAGCAGGTCAATGGCGAGCCTATCACGACCGCAAGCGACATCTATTCACTCGGCGTGATTCTGTACGTGTTGTTGACCGGCCGGCATCCCTACCGACGATTCCATCAATCTCTCGGGGATCTTGAACGAGCCATTCGTGAGGTTGATCCCGAGCGGCCCAGCGCGGCCGTCGCGTGCGATACCGGGAGCGCCGAGTCTGGCTTGGCGACAGCTAAATCCGCGCTATCAACCGGGGTTGCGTCATGTCGCGGTGTGACACCGGAGAAGCTGGTGAGATTGCTGCACGGCGACCTCGATACGATTGTGATGAAAGCGCTTCATAAGGAGCCCGACAAGCGCTACGCCTCTGCCGAGCAATTCTCCGCCGACATTGATCGACACGTGTCGGGGCGCGCCGTTCTCGCCCGGCCGGACAGCAGGTTGTATCGCGCGTCCAGGTTCGTCCGGCGCAATGCCGCGCTCGTTGCGGCCGCGTGCCTGTTGTTCGCCGTGCTCGTGCTGGGCATCGCCGGCACGACATGGCAGGCACGGCGCGCCCGACAGGCACAGGCCGACGCATTCGCTCAACGAGACGCGGCCACGCTTGAAACTGAAAAACTGCGCGCCGTAACGCAGTTCCTGCAGGAAATGTTGGCGCTTGCCACACCCGAAGCAGCGCGTGGACGCGACGTCAGCGTTCTCAAGGAAATGCTGGAGCAGGCCGCCTCCACGGTTGCCACGGACTTTGACGGGCAACCGGGAATTGAGATGGTGATTCGTGACACGGTGGGCTGTGCGTACTTGAATCTGGGGCTGTATCCGCAGGCGATTGAGCAGCTGGATGCCGCGGTTCGCATCGGGCGGGCACGGGTTGGTCTGCGCAGCCCGGATACACTGCACGCGATGACAGGTCTGGTCTCAGCGCTTCGGCGATCCGGTCGCATTCAGGAATCGCTCGAGCTGGCTCGCGAGGCGTTGTCGCTTAGGGAGCAGCAACTGGGCCGGGATCATCCCGATGTCCTTCATCAGCTCGCCACGCTTGCGG
Source organism: Planctomycetota bacterium (assembly GCA_003576905.1). GTDB lineage: Bacteria > Planctomycetota > Phycisphaerae > UBA1845 > UTPLA1 > UTPLA1. Next base: position 71,969 of record QEVG01000027.1, read on the forward strand.
TGATCTTCCTCGACACAGGAAAGACGGAAGAAGCGATCACATTGCAGCAGGAGGTCGTCGATGCCAGTCGTCGTGTGCTGGGCGAGAACGATGTCGAGACCATTCGCCGCTCCGCCATCCTGGCGGTGATGCTGGAAGATGCCGGCCGATCCGACGAGGCGGAAGGAGTTCATCGAAAGCTACTTGAACTTCAACGCCGTGCCCATGGGAATGATCACCCGGACACGCTCGCGACGATGGAGGAATTGGCTTCGACGCTGCAGCATCAGGGCAAACTCGAGGAGGCGGGGCAAATCTGTTCGCAGTCGCTGGAAGCTCGCCGCCGCGTGTTGGGACAGGACCATCCCGATACACTCGATTCCATGTTGCAGATGGGGATGATCTGTCACGATGTCGGGCGGCTGGAGGAGGCGGAATTGTGGCTGCGGGAGACGCTGGCGATTCAGGAGCGAGTTCTCGGCGAGAATCATCGCGCGACCATGCACACCGCCAATGAACTGGCGGCTGTGCTCGGACAGCAGAAAAAACTGCCGGAGGCGGTGGAAATCATGCGCCGGCTTCTTGCCGCAAACCGCCGCGTCTTCGGCGATCAACACCCCGATACCATCGCCACCATGAACAACCTCGGGCGTGTGATCGCAAGTCAGGGCAAATACGCGGAAGCGGAGGCACTCTTTGGCGACGCGCTGCGCCTGGCATGGTCCACTCTGCCGGCGGACGATCCCTACATTCCTGCGATCCTCTCGCACCACGCGCTTTGTCTTGCCAGGTTGGGTCGAATCGCGGACGCCGAATCGCAGTACCTGGAGTGCATCAGGCTGTGTTCGAGCATATTTGGCGTGACGAACGAGAAGACCCAGCGAACGACACGAGAACTGCTGGCCATGTACGAAGCGTCGAACCAGATGCAGAAAGCTGATGCGCTTCGTGCGCGAATGAACCCGCAGGCCGCCCCACCCCCACAGGGAAACCCTACGACGGCCGAGTGACCACCACGCCGTCTCGGTCGGCCACAATGGCCAACAGACGGACCTTGTTCTCCAAGGGCACATCCAGGTCCGGTGGACATTGAATCGTGCCATCCGGTTTCTCGATGCCGATGATCTGAGCCCCGTACTTCCGGCGAAAGTCGGCCTCGCGGATCGACTGCCCCACGGCGTCCATCGGCACCAGCAGCCGCTGAATCAGGTCCTTCTTCATTGGCGAAACGCCCATCACGAGCTGCTGCAATTGCCCCTCCTGCTCGATCGCCGCAAGGCCGCGATGCTCCCGAAGGACAGATCGCTGCGTTTCGGCGACGCTCGCCTGAAGCACTTCAAACACTTTTTCCCGAGTTAACATGCCAAGCCACCGCCGCCCGGCCCCGCCCTTCCGGCCCCGCATGCCCCATCGCCGCCTCTCACGCGACACCACGGGCAGGACATCGTGCGCTCCCCGGCGAAACTCATCCAGCGCGTCGTACAGGTTCTCGTCCGGGCGCACCGTATCCAGGTCCTCCGTCATCATGTCCATTGCGATGACCGCCTCCGCCATGCCCGGCTGTTCGAGCATTCGGTTCATGTCGGGCAGGGAAATCAGCCCGAGGAGCTCCCCGTCCTTCGCGACGGCGAACACGGGCCGCGTCCCCGGACGCACGCGTGCGAGAAGTTGCGTCAAGGTCGCGTCGGGCGGCACGGTGTATTCCCATTCCGTATGCATGGCATCGCCGACTTTCCAGGACTCGAGCCGGTAGACGATCAGGTCGGCGGCGTGGGCCGGCGAATCGGCCGATCCGCGGACCTGCTCGGGATTCAACCCCCAGGCCCTTCCGACCACGTAGGCGCTCATGCACACCAGCATCAGCGGCACGATCAGGCCATAGCTGCCGGTCATCTCGCTGACCATCACGATCGCCGCGAGCGGCGTGCGCATGCCGGCCGCGAGCACGCCGCCCATGCCCACGGGAATGAGCGCCTCGCGCAGTTGTGGATTGTCCAGCAGGATGCGCGGCCAGACGATTTCCAGCAGCGCGCCGAGCAGCGCGCCGCACACGCCGCCCAGGAAGACGGCCGGTCCCAACACCCCTCCCGAGGCGCCGATTCCGACCGTGAACGACGTCGCGATGCACTTCGCCACGATCACCGCCGCAAACAGCAGCACCCACCACCAGCGACTGACCGGAAGGTCCTCGAATCCCTTCATCGCGTTCAGCACGAACTCGTACCGCCCGTCCATGACCTGCGGCAGGATGCACGCCAGCGCCCCGACGACCAGCCCCCCCGCCGCCGGCGTAAGCCAGCTTGGCAGCGGCGACCGCGGCCGTACCTTGCCGTCGACGAACCGGACGCAGACCGTCAGCAGAATGCTCACGACGCCGCAGAGCAGTCCGAGGATCGCATAGGGGAGCAGCTCGGTCGCGGAGTTGAACTGAAGCGGTCCGCCCGGATCCTGGTAGATCATGTACGGCTGCTGCCCGAAGAACTCGATGAAGATCGAGTACGCTACGACGCTCGCCACGAATGCCGGGACGATGGCATTCGCCTCGAACTCCTCATCGCTGTACAGAACGCTCGTCGCGAAAAGCGCCCCGCCGAGCGGGCATCGAAAGATCGCGCCGATCCCGGCGCCGCAGCCCGCGACGAGCAGGATCCGCCGCTCCTGCGGCGAAAGGCGAAACAGCCTCCCGACCGTCGAACCGAGCGCCGCCCCGAAGCCGGCCATCGGACCCTCCGGCCCCGTCGAACCTCCGCACGAGATGACCCCCACGACCGCCGCCGCCTTGACCATCGGGCCCTTGAGCGGAAGGTCGCCCATGTTCCGATGAAACGCGCGAACGTAGAGATCCGTGCCGTGGCCCGGCGGCTCGCGGAACACAAACTGCACAAGCAGCCCCGAAAACAGCCCGCCGATCGCCGGCAGAAGCAGCCGCCAGAGCGAGCCTTCGGCGACAACCGGCTGACCCAGGCCGGGGGCGAGCTTGCGAACGATATGTTCCGAGCCGTGGTGCAGCCCGAATTCCATCGCCGACGCGCCAAGCCCGCCGAGGACACCGACGATAATTCCCAGCGCGAACCGCCGGGTCCACCGCGCCGCGGGCCGGGGAAGACTGTCAAGAAGTTGAGAGAGAAGCACGGGCATCCGTCGGCGGGATCATACCACGTTGAACGGATGCGTGGGCGGCCCGGCGCGAGAATCCTGCTTTTCGGGGCGGCACCCGATTGTCCGAGCACCGCTGCGCACCCGGCCGGACCCGGCGCGGCGCAGACCGCGTGGGCGCTTCACGGCGCGGGGGGGCTGTTCGCAGACGTGTCGGTCGCCGCGGCTCGCGGCGACAGTTCCTCGGCGGCCCGGCTGAATTCGGTACCGCACTCGGGACACCGCGCCTGGCTGACCGCACGGATGTCATAGCCGCACACGCTGCAATAGCCCCGCGCCTCGCGGCGCAGCGCCGCGGCGTTTCGCGCGCGCCAGACAAGCCAGAGCACGAGTGGAACCACGGCTGCAACGAGCACCGTCTGGCCCATGTCAAACCGCAGGAAATGTCCCCCTCCGCCGGAGGCGATCGGCGCGTTGAAATACTTGACAAAGCCCAGGTTGATCGTCGGCGTGTCGTAGCGCGTGGCCATCAGCGCATAGCCCGCGATCTGCATCGGCGGCGGCGTGTCGTCGTACGTGCGCTGCTTGCGAGGGATGATCTTCTTTCCAAGAAACACCTCGCCAAGCGATGGTTGCGAACGCACGGCCCGGTTCATCGACCTCAGGTAGTATTCATAATCGCCGAAGATCCACACCATGACCCCGTGCTGCACGACGAAACCCGACTTCGGAAGCCGCACCGCGATCGTCTGCAATTCGGAATAGTGGCTGAGCGGCCAGATCACGCCGCAGAAAATCGGCGGCCCCAGCGACGCCAGGAAGATTGCCTTCTGCCATGTCGGCGTCTGTCGCTTCATTTCGGCCCAATCCTGACGTATCCACCCGCGCGGCCGGGCACCCCCCCGCGGCGCATGCCGGATCTCTGCATGCGTGCCCCGCCACGCCACCGGAAGCGTTCAACGGGTTTCCGGCGGACCCGTCACGCCGTCCCGAAGAGCCGATCCCCTGCGTCGCCCAGCCCGGGCACGATGTACCCCCGCTCATTGAGCTTCTCATCGACCGCCGCCGTGTACACTGGCACGTCGGCGTGCCGATCGCGAAGCGCCCGGATGCCCTCCGGCGCGGACACCAGGCACAATACCTTGATGCTCGTCGCGCCGGCCTTCTTCAAGACGTCGATGCACGCGTTCAGCGAGCCCGCCGTCGCCAGCATCGGATCGATCACGATGACATCCGTCTGCCCGATGTCCGGCGGCAGCTTGCAGTAATACGTCACCGGCTGAAGCGTCTTTTCGTTCCGGTAGATTCCGACGTGTCCCACGCGCGCCGAGGGCACAAGCTCCAGAATGCCGTCCACCATGCCCAGCCCCGCGCGAAGGATCGGCACCAGCGTCAGCCCGCGCGCCAGCTCGCTGCCCGCGCACGGCCCCATCGGCGTCTCCACGTTTCGCGCCTTGCTCGGGTAGTCCCGCGTGATTTCAAACGCCATCAGCCGCGCGATCTGCCCCACCAGCCGCCGAAACTGCTCAACGCCCGTCCGCCGGTCCCGCGCGACGGTCAACTGCTCCTGCACAACCGGATGCCGGATGATAGTGACATTGGGCCAGGAACCTTCGCTCGACATGAACTCTCCCTGCCAGGGCACTTCGACGACTTCACATGATATCGCATTCGCGCGATCGGGCGAAACACATGGCGGGCCCGCGGCCCTGCCCGTTCCGCCGGGGCGGCACTTACGGTCTGATTCGGCCGCCGACGATCGCCAGGATTTCCCGCTCCAGCGTCGTCGCCCGCTCCTCGACTTCGGCCGCCCGCTTCAAAAACGCCTCCTTCGCGGCCTTGTCTTCCAGGCTCGCCGCGTTGATCCGCACGTTGAGATGTGCCCCCATCACCGCCGTCCGCGCGCAAAGTGCCGCCACACCGGCATCGCTCACGCTCGCCTCCATGCCGATCTCCGCCATCGCCTTTACGACCTCCATGCCCGCCAGCGATTCCTCCATCACCGCCAGCGGAACCTCGATCGCTCGCCCGGTCGCCGACTGAATGGCCGCCTTCCGCGCCGCCTTTTCCTCCGCGCTTCCGTGCGGCAGCCCGAACGCCGTCATGATCGCGTTGAAGGCCTCGGTGTCCTCGTCCACCCGCCGCATCAGCCGCGTCCAGTAGTGCTTGCCGCGCTCGGCCCAGTTCGAAAACTCCTCCCACCGATCGTCCCACCCGCGCTTATGGCTCGACAGGTTCGCTACCATTGTCGCCAGCGCCGCCCCAAACGCCCCCACCAGCGCGCTGATACTCCCGCCCCCCGGCGCGGGGGCTTCGCTCGCCGTCAATTCGAGCATATCCTCGACGGTCCGATCGACCAGCCGCTTCGCTCCCTTGTCCGCGATGGCATATTCGATGATCTTCTCCTCGGGCTTGAACGGAGAAAGATCGTTGAGCCCCAGGCTCTTCACCGCGATCTTGATCAGCTCGCGATCCGACACGCCGACCGAGCGCTGTTGCTTCCGCAGAAAATACCGCCCGGCCTCCAGCATCGCCGATAGCGGCACGAGGCCGACGATCTCGCTGCCCGTCACGCGAATCCCCCGCTCCTGCGCCTTTCGGCAGCACTCGTCGAAAGCGACGTGGATCGGGGTCACGTTCAGATTCGTCAGGTTGATCGAAATCTGCGCGATGCCGTACTCCTCGATGTACCATCCGATCGCCTTGACGCACTTCAGCGAGCCCGGCTCCCAGACCTTTTCCCCTTTTTCGTCCACCATCGGCCTGCCGCCGGGCGTGCCGTCCACCGTCTTTATTCTGCCCTTCTCGCGAATGTCATAGGCGATTGCATTCGCTCGGCGCGTGCTTGTGGTGTTCAGGTTGACGTTATACGCGACCAGAAAATCGCGAGCCCCCACCGCCGTCGCCCCGCTGCGCGCGTTGAACGTCGCGGGGCCGAAGTCCGGCTTCCATTCCGGCCGCGTCAGCTTTTCCGCAAGCCCCTCGTATTCGCCCGCCCGACAGCTCGCCAGGTTCTTTCGCTCCGCACGCGAGGCCGCGTATTCGTACAGGTAAACCGGTATTTCCAGCTCCTCGCCGATCCGCCTGCCGAGACGCCGCGCATGCTCCACGACCTCGTCCATCGTGATGCCGGAGATCGGAATCAGCGGGCACACATCCGTCGCACCGAAGCGCGGGTGCTCGCCCTTGTGCCGCCGCATGTCGATCAACTCCGCCGCGCGCCGGGCGGCCCGAAAGGCGGCTTCGCAGACCGGTTCGGGCGGCCCCACAAACGTCACCACCGTGCGATTTGTCGCCTTGCCGGGATCAACGTCCAGCAGACGAACCCCCTCGACCGCCTCAATCTGATCAGTGATCTGCCTGATGACGCCCATGTCGCGCCCCTCGGAGAAGTTCGGGACGCATTCAATCAGCGGCTGCATGGAAACCTCCCATGCCTAGGTTACGGACACCCGCGGGCCGTCGCAACCGACCGCGCGCGATCCTCGGCGCGCCACCGCCGCGCCGAGACGTCTCCGCCTTCAACGTGCCGCGCGCCGGCCCATGCCCCCCGGTTTCGTCGTTGCCGAGGCCGATTTTGCAATGAAGCGAAAAACCCGATAACATCCCCGTTCTCAACCGGCGATTTCGGCCACACAGGATCCCCACGCTCATTTCTTCGCGGGAGCCGACGCCGGCAGCGGCCGGAGCTTTGCAATGGCGGAGCCGACATCCTCTGAACCGAGGGGCGATTCAATCATCGACCCAACACTGCTCGGACCGATGACGCCCCTCACCCGCGCGCGGCCCGATCCGGCCCACCCGGACCACGGCGCCTTCGAGGGGTACGAAGTCATCGGAGAGCTGAGCCGCGGCGGGCAGGGAATCGTCTACGAAGCAATGCAGATCGGCACCAAGCGCCGTGTCGCGATCAAGCTCCTGCTGGCCGGCGTCGATGCCGGCGAGGAGGCACGCCGCAGGTTTCAGCGCGAAATCGAGCTCCTCGCCCAGCTTCGCCATCCAAACATCGTCTCCATTTTCGCGGCCGGCCTGACCCGCGACGGGCGGCAGTACTACGTCATGGACTTCGTCCGCGGTGAGCCGCTCGACCGCTATGTGCATTCACGCTCCCTTGCGCTGGCCGACGTCCTCCGCCTTTTCGCCGTCATCGCCGACGCCGTGCAGCACGCCCACGCGCACGGCATCATCCATCGCGACCTCAAGCCCCAGAACATCCTCGTCGACCAGGACGGCCAGCCCCGCGTCCTCGATTTCGGCCTCGCCCGGCCCCTCGCCCTGACCGGCGATTCGGCCCTTTCCATGACCCAGGCCGTCGTCGGAACCGTCCCCTACATGGCACCGGAACAGGCCGCCGGAGAGACATCGCGCGTCGACGCCCGGACCGACGTGTATGCCCTTGGCGTGACACTTTACCGCGTGCTCTGCGGCGCGTTTCCCTATGCCGTCAGTGGCTCGCTGCACGAAGTGCTCGAAAACATCCGCCACGCCGAACCCGCCCACCCCCTCCACAACGGGCGACCCCTCGACACCGAGGTCGAGACGATACTCCTCAAGTGCCTTGCCAAGGAGCCGGCGCGACGGTACCAGACCGCCGGAGACCTCGCCGCCGATCTGCGCGCGGTCCTGGCCGGCGGTCCCATCCTGGCGCGGCGCGACAGCGCGAGTTACCTCCTGCGCAAGAGAGCCGACCGCTGGCGACACCAGCATCCCGTTCTGACCACCTTGGGCATCATCGCCCTGTGCGTCCTTCTCGGAAGGCACATCCTGGAACCCCTGGCCCAGGCCACGCCGGTCAACGCACGCTTCGCCGAATACATGGTCAAGCTGGCCGAAGGCGCCCGGGGCCAGGAGGAACTCAGCGAAGTCCGCGTCCTCGCAATCTCCGACTCCACGCCCATCGGAAAACTCGCGACCCAGGAAGCCCTGACCGGGGTCGACCCCGCGAACAACCGAAGCCTGCGCCTGCTGCACGCCCGCGCGCTAAAGCGCCTCGCACAGGTCAATCCGAGAGTGATCGTCTCCGACATTTTTTTCGTCGCGGAAACCGAATTCGACGACGAACTGGCCGCGGGCATACAGGCGTTGAGAAGCCAGGGCATTCCCGTCGTGCTCGGCGTCACCGAATGGTGGGCCGACGAGCAGGGCATCCCAAAGCTCAGCCGGAAAGTGGCTCGGGACACGCGATGGGGATGCGCGCAGATCGGCAGCGAGGCCATACCCTGGCAACTGCCCCTGATCCTGCAGCGCGGAAAGCGCGATCCGCTGCCGTCGCTTGCCCTCGCCGGCGCAGCGGCCTTTCGACAGCCGCGCGCGGACGCGAGCTTTCTCATCGACACCGCCGCGCGAAAGGCCATCATCCGTTATCACGTGCCAAGCCCCGCCATCAGGCATGCGAAGACATGGATTGCCGAGTGGGACGAGATTCACCTGGCGGCCGTCGTGAATGTGGAGCCGGGTTCGGAACTGGACCGGTCCGATGGCGTCCTCCCCGACGACACCGTAGGCATTAACCTCTTCCACCTCCCGCGCCAATCGACCCTCGACGCCGCCACGCTACCCTATGAGACCCTGTTCACGTCTTCCCACCAGGAACTGCGAAGACTCTTCGCCGACAAGGCCGTCATCCTGGCCGACATGCGCCGCGGGAGCGACGACCACCGCTACGGAAGCGACCGGATCGTAAAAGGGTGCTACGCGCACGCCGCAATGCTCGAAACTCTTATCGACGAAATTCACTTCGCCGGGGCGCGCACCGCGCCGCCGGGCGGACCGCCCGGTATGGACTTGGTGATCGCAGCCGCCCTCGGCGCGATTGGAGGCCTGTACCTGGCCGCTCGCACCCGCCTTCTGGCGATCGGGGCCGTCGCGGTGCTGATGGCCGCCGTCGGCGTCGGTTCCGCGATGTATTTCCGAATGCTATGGAATCCGGTTGCGCCCTTCTTGACGTTCCTGGCGGCCTCGGAGCTGACCGCGGCGGCAGGTTTGGGCGCCTTCTTGCGCAAACGCCGAACCCCGGCGTGAGAGGAGAATCTCATGGCACGCATGTATCACCTGATCGTTCTGAGCTCGTCGATCCTCGCCATCGGCTGCCACGACTCCGGCTTCACCGGACCTTCCTATTCCATCAACGCCGCCCTCGAGAAGCCGCCCGGAAGCATTGAATACGCCATCGTCGAGTTCGACAGAATCAGTGTCGAATCGACCCCCGTCAAGAAAAGCGTGGACCCCGGCCACTTGATCACCTCCGGGCACGTCCTCCGCCTCGAACTGACCGACCTGCCGAATACGCAACTCAAGGCGCTCCTGGCCCCGACCTTCAACGCGACCGCCGATGACGCCGAAGGATACATTGTCACCAGCCCGCAGGTCGGAATGTACCTTCACTGCGGCTGGCTCTACCTGACCGGCGTCGGCGTCTACGGTCGGACGAGTTATGTGGCCTTTGGCGCGGATGGCAGCAAGATGGCCGTCAGCATCATCAAGACGCCCGCGACGCTGCACCGCGTGTACTTTCTCGAGGGCGCCGGCGGCTGGTACGATGTGTCCGGCTCCGCTCCCAAGGTCTATTTTCCGCACGCCGGAATGTACGTCGACGTCAAGCCGGACTTGACGGTCGTCGGCCCCGTCGATATACCTGCTCTTGATCCGTTTCGGATTAATCTGGCCAGGGCGACCGACAGGGCCGGTCTCTAGCCGCTCGCGCCGTTCCGGCGCCGCGAGGCGGAAGGCCCGCCGCCACGTGCCACACGTTTGACACAAACATCGATACCGCGGCGCGCCGGCGCCCGGCCGCGGGTTTCCGCCGATCCGACCGGCAGGGAACACCCCGCGGTATGTGTGTTACCCCTGATTCGCCGTCCCGGCGCGGACGGCCGCGGAGGAATGACGAAAACATGACACTCCCAAGCACAAACCCCGCTTCCGAACCGACCACAAGCGTTTTTTGCCATATCGTCGGCACTGTCGGCAGGGCCATCCAGGGCGGCACGCCGACGAAGCAGTTTGCCCATGTCGATCTTGAAGATATCACCCTTGACTCGGGCGTCCCCTCAAAGATGCACCGCACGGTTGACGGCAACACCGTTATTACTTCACCGTACGTCCTGAGCCTCAGCATCGCGCGGAACCAAGCGCCCCCGGTCCAGTGCCTCCTCGGGCCGACTTTCACATCGGGCAATGCCGCCAAGGGGAAACCGGCGTACATCGACGTCCCCGCACAAGACCGAATCGTTCCAATGCCGGGCTTTTACCTGATGAACGGCTGGTTGTTTCTCACCGGCCCCCAGCCCGTCGCAAAGACCGAGTTCGTCGCCGCGGGCGCCGAGGGCTGCGAACTGGTCATCGAGATACGCGGCTCGATCACGCGCGTCTACTTCCTCGAATCCGGGACGGCAAACGTGCACGGATGGTACCGGATCGTCAACTCCCCTGATCCGCCGGTGAACGTCGCCTATCCCAACAGGTATGTCGAAATTGAAACTATTCCCACTCCGACGGTGAAAGGAATCTACACATACGACCCGCACGATCCGTGCCTGTGCGATCCGCACCCGTTTCTGTGCGAACTGCGGCAAATCCAGGCATGCGCGGGTCTGCCGTTCTGTGCCCCGTGAGCGTCCGCGGCAGGTGATCTACGGATAGCCCCCCGGCCGGCGGCTACCTTCAGGTCACCCGCCCCTTGCGAATCACTTTCCAGACAGACTTCACACCCACGCGGTACGGCCACGCGTTCACGTTCGGCACGTACAGAATCAGCAGGTCTGCCTGATGCCCCACGGCGATCGCCCCCAGCCGGTCTTCGCGCCGCAGCGCCGCCGCCGCGTTGGCCGTGCACGCAACGAGGCACTCTGCCGGCGTCATCTTTAGCATCGTGCACGCGATGGACATGATCAGAGGAAGCGACTCAATCATCGACGATCCCGGGTTGCAGTCCGTCGCCAGGGCCACGGGAAGCCCGGCAGCGATCAGCTTCCGCGCCGGAGCCGGCGGAGTCCCAAGAAAGAACGAACACCCCGGCAACAGGACCGGTATCGTTCCCGAACCCGCCAGCGCCGCGATGTCCTCGTCCGTAATGAATTCGAGATGATCGACCGAGGCCGCCCCCAGCGCCACGCCCATCCGCGTCGAGCCGCTGCTGGAAAGCTGCTCGGCGTGTACTTTCGGCACAAGCCCGCGCCGGCGGCACGCCTCCAGGTACCGCCGCGACTCGTCCACCGAGAACGCCCCGCGCTCCGTGAAGACGTCGGCGAATTCCGCAAGTCCCTCGCCGATTATTCGTGCCAGAAGCGCGTCATCCGTCATCGCCGCGAGATAATCCCCCGGCCGGCCCTCGTACTCCGGCGGCGTCGTGTGCGCCGCGAGATAGGTCGGCACGATCTCCATCGGCAGCCGCCGCCCGATCTCGCGGATCGCCAGCAGCAACTTCACCTCATCCTCCGGCGACAGCCCATACCCGCTCTTGATCTCGACCGTCGTCGTGCCCGACCCCAGCATCCGCGTCAATCTCGGCAGCGACTCCTCCACGATCTCGTCGACGCTCGCCGCGCGCACGCTCCGCATCGTGCTGCGAATGCCGCCGCCCGCCTGAAGGATCTCCAGGTAACTTGCCCCCTGTATCTTCCGAACGAACTCGTCTTCCCGCGATCCCGCGAAAACCGCGTGCGTATGGCAATCGATGAGCCCCGGCACGACCGTCCCGCCCTCGGCGTCCAGAACATGCTCGAATTGCCCGCCGGGCGAATCCGCCTCCCGGCCCAGCCACGCGATCTTCTCTCCCTCGATGACCAGCGCCGCCCGATCAATCACGGGCGGATTCGAAAACGCCGGCCCTCGGACCGGCCCCGGCGGTACCGCGACAAGCTGCGAGATGTTGCGGATGAGCGTGCGCATGAATCCTGCGTCGGCAACTTAGCCGATGCCGCGCCAGGCGTCCATCGCCGAGGCCCCGCGCGTCCCGCGCGCGTGCGTTACTCCGCGATCTGCTTCTCAAAGATGATGAGGTTTTCCGTGCGGTCCGGGTCCCAGCGAAGGCCGACGATGTTGAACCCCGCCTTGATCGCCATCATCAGAATCGGCCGATGCGTGTTGTGGCATTCCATGCGGATGTGCTGGTAGCCGTGCTCGATCGCCCATGCCATCTGTGCCTCGTGCAACTGCGACGCAATGCCCGTCCGCCGGAAATCCTGCACGACGCCCGTCAGCCACGAGAAAAATACCGTCGGCTTCAGTTCGAAGCCCGTTGAGAACCCGATCGGCTGCTTGTCCACCTGCGCCACCAGCAGCAGCGGATTGTATCGACCGACAAGCCGCCGGCGGAAGAACTCCACGTCATGCGGCGGCCGGAAGATCTCGTTGTAAAGATCGGTGATCAGCGGCAGTTCGCCCGGTCCGACGATGACGACTTCTGCATTGGCCATGAAGCGCGCGAGCCTCGCGTTGCAGCGTGCCGGCCTTCCGCGCCGCGACACGCGCGCGCCGCCGGGCCGCTCCCTGCATTATCGAGTTATCAATAGCCCAACCGCCCCGGGGACGCAAGATGTGCGATGACCCACACCGACGGGCCGGCGCGAAAGACTCGGTTGTCGTGGTGAGAAATTACCCCAGCCCCGGCTGAGGCATGGGGCCGCCGGACAATCCGTCCGGAAGCTGCGGATCGGGCCGCGCCACGACCGGCCGCGCGGTCTGCTTCGGCGCGAGGCCCTCGTCGGCCAGGATTCCCGACAGGCTCGGCCGATCGAGCGATTCCCCGTTGCACAGGCGGCGCACCTCGTCGGCGTCCAGCGTCTCGTGCTTCATCAGGGCCTGCGCGACCGCCTCGATCTTGACCCAGTTCTCCGACAGCATGCGCTCGGCGTCGCGGTAGGCCTCGTCGATCAGCCGCCGGATTTCTTCGTCGATCAGCCGCGCCGTGTCCTCGGAGTACGTCTTTTCGGGGATGAGCATCTCGCGCGACGAGTCCGGCCCGTACTTCACGAACCCGAGCCTCTCGCTCATGCCCCACTCGAGAATCATCGCCCGCGCCAGACGCGTCACCTGCTCAATGTCCATGGCCGCGCCGCTGCTCGCGTCGCCGCTGTGCCGCGACTCCGCGATCCGCCCGCCGCACAGCACGCGCATCGTCGCCAGCAGCCAGCGCACGCCGTACCCGTAGCGGTCCTTCTCGGGCAGCGAGAGCGTCGCCCCCAGCGCCCGGCCGCGCGGAATGATCGTCACCTTGTGCAGCGGATCGGCATCGGGCAGGAGCATCTGCAGCACGGCATGCCCCGCCTCGTGATAAGCCGTCGCCAGCCGCTCCTTCTCCTCGAGCGTCCGGCTCTTGTTCGACCGGCCGAAGCGAATCTTGTCCCGCGCCTCCTCGAGATCATCCATCTCGATGAGGTCCTTGTTCTGCATCGTCGCGACGATCGCCGCCTCGTTGATCATCGCCGCCAGCTCGGCGCCGCTGAACATCGGCGTGCTGCGGGCCAGCTTCATCAGATCGACTCGCGGCGACAGCTTCACCTTCTTCGCGTGGACCTTCAGAATCTCCACGCGGCCCTTCACGTCGGGCAGCGGCACGTACACCCGCCTGTCGAAACGTCCCGGCCGCGTCAGGGCCGGGTCGAGGATGTCGTCGCGGTTCGTCGCGGCGATAACGATCACCTGGTCCGACGTATCAAAGCCGTCCATCTCGACGAGAATCGCATTGAGCGTCTGCTCGCGCTCGTCGTGCCCGCCTCCGTTGTATGCCGCGCCGCGCCGCCGGCCGACCGCGTCAATCTCATCGAGGAAGATAATGCACGGCGAATTCTCCTTCGCCGACTTGAACAGATCGCGCACGCGGCTGGCGCCGACGCCGACGAACATCTCGACGAAGTCCGCCCCGCTGATCGAAAAGAACGGCACGTCCGCTTCGCCGGCGATGGCCTTCGCCAGCAGCGTCTTGCCGCAGCCCGGCTCGCCGACCAGAAGCACGCCGCGCGGCACCCGCGCCCCGAGCCGCTGGAACTTCTTCGGGTTCTTGAGAAACTCGATGATCTCGGTGACTTCCGACTTCGCCTCATCAACCCCCGCCACGTCCTTAAACGTGACGTTGGCCAGCTCCTTGTTGCTGACGCGATGCCGGCTGCGGCCGAAGCTGCCCAGCATCCCCGCCCCGCCCGCCGATGCCCGCAGATGGCGGAAAATCATGAAATACACGAAACCGAAAATGAGCAGCCACGGGATAATCCCGATCAGCATGTTCATGAACGGGGCGTTGGACTGCTGGTACTTGATCTTCGCGTTCGGGGCGACCTTGCGCAGCTTCGCCTCGACCTCGGGCACGCGCCCCAGCGTGTTGTAGGCGACCTTGAACTTCCGGTTCGCCTGGCCCTGCGGCAGGCCCTGGGCCGTCGGCGAATACTCCCCGGTAATGTCCTCATCGCCGATGACGATCAGATCAAACCGCCCCGCTTCCGCGTCCTTCCAGAACGTGTCGATCGAGATTTCCTTCGGCGCGACGTAGCCCTGCGAAACGACCAGCGCGATCATCATCGCGATCAGCAGAAAGCCGATCCAGCTCATCACCCCGCGCGACATGCGCATCCGCGGCGGTGGCGGCATGCCCTTCTGCGGCGAGCGCTTCGCGCGTCCGGACGACGGATCCTGCGGTTCTTCCAGATTCGGGCCGTTTTCTGGCATGAAGTTCCTAAAACAATGTACGATTCATGTCTCTTACGAGCGCCCTCCGGCGGGGGGTCGCCTGACCGATATCGGATTATAGTGAGAGGAACCGAATCACCAATTGGCTGTATAGAGTTCTTCGATGATTCGTTCGCTGACCCGATCCATCACCCGCTGGCTGGCGTGGTAAAAATCTTCGCCCAGGGGCCGAATGTAATCCACTGTCTGGACATAGGTTGGGCGATCCACGAGCACCTCTCCGGTCCGTAAATCCTTCCACTGGAAGCTCAGGATCACCGTGCAGGTCGTTTCCCGCGGCCGGACCGTCTTAAAGTCCCGGCCGATCGTCGATTGCCGGACCTCCTTCACCACCCCCGTCAGCAACGTGTCGGCCCGTTCCTTCTTCGCCAGCTTGAACGGAGTCTCCTGCTCGATCCGCTTCGCCAGTGCCTCGGTCAGTTGAAGCTCCAGCCCGCGGCGAAACTCCTTCGACTCGAACACGTCCACCGCCACCGTGCGAATCCGGTCGTTCCGCGAATTCGTCGTCCGGATCAGCTCGCTGCGGTCCGTCGAATACCCGCAACCCGCGGAAAACGCCGCCAACAACATCGCTGGGGTTAGTGCCCGACGGGCGAGAGACATCATGTCACCTCGTGTGCGTCCCTGCGCGAGCAGACGCGCCGCTACCGGGCACGCGCCGCTCAAGAAGTCGGCCGGATTATACCCCCGCCCGCCCCGCTGGCAATCCAACGACCCGGACGCGCGTCGTCGGCTCGGGTTTGACGGTGGCCGGCATGGTTCGATCAAAAATCGGGCAATATACCGATGGGGGCGGTGAGGACAGCAACTCGAACAGCTTCTTATGCCACTGGTAGAAGACCGTCGGCTGCAGATTGTGCCTGGCGCACACCTCCGAGATCGGGGTGTGCTCGATCAGATGCTCGCGGAGAATGGCCATCTTCTCCGCGCCAGAGTAGTGCTTACGCGGCCGTCCCATGAGTTATCCTCCATCCCGGCATACTTATCGGAGACGGCCCAGAAGTCTCATTTGGTGTGAAACCCTGCAAAATGGCTGCGTTGGCTACTTCGAAAGATCAACTGCAAGAAGCATGCTAGGCTCTGCAAGCAGATACGGGATCGGATGAAGGAAGTAAAGGAGGGGCTCAATCGGGACAAGGGCGAGGACGATTGCAAGCCCGAGGACGATGACCCCATCGATCATCTTCCGCCAACTAATCCTGCCCCGCCAGGAGGCGGATAACAGCGGACGCCGCGGCTGTGCAGCGTCGGCAGACAGGCTGGTCGTTTACCGAACAGTAGGATCTTATCATCATTCACATGGGTGGTATCGTGGTTACAGAAAAAGGCGAAACCGTCGTCCTCAATTACGCGACAGCCAAGCCAGAACGGATCCGAGGTCTAGCGTGGTGGCGCGCGATCCTGGCGCTGACCATGATAAACCTTTTGATGTCTTGTCCACTCTTCATACTGACAGTAGCGAAGCGTTATTCTGAGTTCCTGGACCTCCTAGCTTATTTCCGTTGCATGTCCATCGCTGGAATCGCCCTCGCCGGAATCTTGATCCCCCTCGTTCGTGGGAGGCGAATGGGCCTGGTGGGCCTGCTAGCTACGAACGCCGTTGTGCTGTTCCTTCAGCAATCATGGATGCCGAGGTACTGACACGGTTCTCGGCATTCCTACGACAATGACGCGGAGGGCAATCGGCTGTACACGGAGAGTGATCGAGCCCGCGGCAATGGGCGTAGTGTGTACAGGGGAAGGCCCCGAAGGAGCCTCCCAGCCCCGACGACACGGCGACGCCCAAGGCCTGCCAGACGGCCAGGGCGGGCAGACCCCGATCGCCGCGAGCAGAACGTGCAGATGGAGTTCGTGTATGACGCTCTGGGTCGGCGGGTCGAAGCCGTCGAATACGTGTCCACATATCATCGGGAAGCCCACATATCACTTTCTCTTGGCGCGGCTCGTGTAGATGGGCGTTGCCCCGATGGGTTCGGTTCCGCGAAGAATGCGTTGACGGGCGGGTGGTTGCATGCGTGATGCTGATTCCCCCGGCGGATTTACGTGGATGGGTCGGCCAGGGATGTTCAGTTCGGCGACGGACCACTTGGCGTGTTGGGCAGGGTCGGGGTGGGGACACTTGGCGTGCGGATGGGCCTGCATGCGGTGCCTCCGTGCCTTTTCTTAACCCCCATTTCGACGTTTCGACGTTTGAAGAAGGCGCGCACGGCGAGCAAGGTGGAAGGTCATAGCGCGCGAAGCCCGCCCGGCGACCGCGCGGATTCCCCCGCGCCAATCGCCCCGCCCTTTCCGCCCCCGGAGGACGCCCCTATGTCTTTCTCACGAAATCCGCGAATCACCGTTCGCGCCCCGCCCCGCCCCAAACCTGAGAGCTTTCAGGTTGTTCAGGTTCCATTCAGCCTTCCTGCGCAAGGAACGTCGTTTTTCAGGATAAAAATAATTTGTGCATGTCCCCATTCAGGTTTGCTTATCCGGACGTTCGACAGGTCACGCGCGTCTCACCGCGCGCCGCCTCGCCTTCCCTCCCGCGCATGCAACACCCCGACGCCGCGCCCGCGCGCTCAGTGCCCCGAGCGCCAGAGAGCAGGGATTCCCGGCGCGACCGTGCCACACACGATGTCACTCGCCCAGCGCCGCCGCCCCCCGCTCCCTCCCGATCCCGAAGGAACCGCGCATGGGTTTCTTCTGTTCCCTGTTCCCTGTTCCCTATTCACTTTTCGCCGTTTCGACACGGCGACGCCCCGTTTGCCCGCCGCCGCCCCATTGGGTATACATGCCCCCATGCGGACCTTCTCCCTCCAGTCCGGCTCCAACGGAAACTCGATCTATGTCGAGGCCGGCGATGCCCGGCTCCTCTTCGATGCCGGCATCAGCGGCGACCAGGCCGAAAGCCGATTGCGCGCCCGCAACCGCGCTATCCGCGACGTCCAGGCGCTCATCATCTCGCATGACCACTGGGACCACACCCGGGGCGCCGGCGTCTTTCACCGCAGGTTCGGCATGCCGGTCTACATGACCGAGCGCGTCTACCGCGCGGTCCGTGACAGGATCGGCAAGCTCAAGGACGTCCGCCGCTTCCTGCCCGGCGACCGGCTCACCTTTGCAGACGTGACCGTCCAGACCATTCCCACGCCCCACGACGGCATCGACACCGTCTGTTTCGTCGTCGAGCACGATCGGCGGCGATTGGGCATCCTCACCGACCTGGGCAGTCCCTTCCTCGGACTCGGCGAAGCCCTCGAGGAACTCGACGCCGCATACCTCGAGAGCAACTACGACCCGGACATGCTCCGCCGCGGCTCTTACCCCGACGAACTCAAGCGGCGCATCAGCGGCGGCCGCGGCCACATCTCCAACGAGGAATGCGCCGATCTCGCCGCTCGTTGCATCGGCCGGCGCATGCAGTGGCTCGCCGCCGCCCACCTGAGCGAACAGAACAACCGCCCGCAGCTCGCCCTCGACGCCGCCCGGCGCCGCGTCGGCAGCATGCTGCATGTCCAGGTCGCTTCGCGCTACGAGGCCGGCCCCATGATGGAAGTGTGAGTTTCGACCGCCGCCGCGGCGCTCAGACGATCACGTCGATGTACTGACCGCGCGCCGGTGGTGCCGCAGATGTGACACTAGCGGCCGCCGGGTTTGCGTCGCCGGCGCTCTGCTTCTCCAGCCCCGCAGGCCCCCAGCGATAGGGCCACAGCCGCCGCGTCTCCGCCCCCGTGCCGTCCCCCGCCTCGACCGCCCGCCGCTCGGCCCTCAGCTCGTTGCGTTCGACGTCCAGCGCCCGCAGCTCGACGTATGCCGCCGGAGCAACCGCCCGGTCGCGACACACGGCACCGACCGGCCCGGCCCCGGACACAGGCGTCGGCAGCGGCGCGCACCAGTAGTACGCCGGCAGGCGAATCCGGCTCCACCACAGCGGCACGCCGTGGCATGATCGGGCATAGACCGGAATAGACCGGCACCAGACAGGTTTGACCGGGCACACCATGAGCGGACTTCCCTCCGCTCCATCGCCGTGCAGGGGCCATACCGATCACGCCGCTGGCGCGCACCGGCCGGCGCCGCGCGCGTGTAAGCACTGTCCCGAAGGCGACTTGAGACTTCGCCAGGCGTGTCAGGTGGCGGGTGCGATCCGGGTCCGATTGTGAGGGAGTGTTGCCAGGCGATGCGCCGCTCGTTGCCCGGCGGCATCCGGGGCGCATGACAAGGCCCGCCGGAAGCGGGCCTGGAGTGCAATGTGGAACGTGGTTATCGCCCCTGTTCGTTGGAGTCCGCGTATCCGGAGGGAGCGCTGACGACCTTCTCGGCGAGGCGCTGATAGGCCTGCACAAGGTCTCGGCAGATCAGGTCGACCCGCTGCCGAAGTTCGCGGCGGTCCTTGATCAGCCGGCTCGAAACGCGCCGAAGACGGCGATTCCGGCTGAGTGTGTGGTGCTGCTTACGGCTCGACTCAACGACGCGCTCGATGGACTCGATCACGGCGTCGGCGCCTTCGCGGGGATCGACCACGTCGGCGGCCCCTGCCCGAAACGCCTCAATCGCGCCCTGCGCGTCGTCGCGGCCGTCGATAAGCACCACGGGGATCCCCAGGGGCTTGATCAACGAGGCGCCGCGGCCGTCCTCGAGCGCCCGATGAGCAAGTACGACGTCATAGACCTCGGTGGCCGTGAGAAGCCGTGCCTCTTCGACCGTGTCGACGATGGTAATGTTGGCCTCAAGCTGCGTGACGATCTCCGACGCGATGGACGCGATGGTCCGCGAGTCCTTCGCCACGATCAGAATCTGCATATCGTTTCGCGTCATCGCTTCCGCCTTTTTCCCGTCTCCTGCTTCCATCAGGCCATCCATGGTCTCTGATTCCTCCTTGATTGCCCGGACCCGTGTCTTTTGCATCCAAAATGGCCGGCGGGGCGCTTCAGCCGTGAGAGCGAGGGGAGGAGGGAGAGAGGCCTACACGACCCGCCTGGCCCGGATTCCGGTCTTGCCTTCGGACGACCGCTCCTCGCGGGACATCCATGCCTCCGCGCGCGGCTCGTCGCTGAATGTCTGGAAACCCCCGTTGAATCCCCCGATTCAATGGTGTCGCTATTGCGACACCGTTCAGCCGTTCCTAGGTTCGCCGGACGGGCACGCGAAACTCGACCCGAGTCCCCCGGCCCGGCTCGCTCGCGATCCGGATCATTCCGCCGCCCGCGTGAAGCCGCCGCTGTACCCGCGACAGCCCGAGCCCCCGGCCGCGACCGGCCGGCCGGTACGAAAAGAACGGATCGAACGCGCGGCCAAGCACGTCCGGCGTCATGCCGCGGCCGTTGTCGACCACGTGCACAACGATCGATTCTTCGGTCAGATCAGATGCGGCCTTGACGGTCAAAAAACGCGATTCCGGCGCCGTGGCCTCGATCGAGTTATCGAGCAGTTCCCGCACGATTTCCCGCAGCGCCGCCCTGTCGAACCACGCCTTTCGCAAGCCGGGCTCCACCTCGATACGAACGGCCCCGCGCTCCAATAATCGCGCGGAATCCAGCTCGGACACAACGTCCGAGATTGCCACGCCGACGTCCACTTCCTCCGGCGACGGCGCCTCCGGCCGGGCGAATTCCATTAGCTGCGTGACGATGTCGCTGCACGCCTGCGCCTGCGCGCTGATGCGTGCCAGGCCGTCGAGTAGCTCGGGATCCGCACTCAGCTTCTGAAGCACCTGGGCGCGGCCCGAGATCACCGCGAGCGGGTTGTTGAGCTCGTGGGCGGCCCCCGCCGCCATGGCGACGATGGACTCGAGCACGCGGGCACGGATCAGGTCCGGCTGAATATCCGAAAGCCGCCGATTGGCATCGGCCAGGTCGTCAGCGAGTCTCCGTGCCGCGACGCGCGCCTGGGCATGCGTAATCGCCAAGCCGACCGCCCCGGATAACGCGGCGAGTTCCGCCGCTTCGCCACTCAATCGTCCAACCGTTTCGCCATCCGCGGAGAAAAGCACGCCGCCGACCCAGCGTCGGCGACACACGACGGGCAGTAGCCAGAAGGGTCCGTCACCCAGATCGGACGCAACACGCTCCAGGAGCCAGCCAAATCCACCCGGAGCGGGCGCGATCCAGGCACCCGCCTCGGCAAGGCGGACCGCGTTTTCGCGGTCGGCGGCGTCGTGCGGGACCCCCTCCGGCCGCTCGTCGAGTCGCGCCGTCTCCCGCCCATCCGAGAAGCCCAATTCGACCCACCGCGATTCGCCCTCTGCCGCAAAGAGCACGACGGAGGCCACGGACAAGACGTTCCGGATGGATGCCGCGCCAATGGCACATACCTCCCGAACCGCGAGACTCGGGGACATCGTCCGGTTGAGTTCGTCAAGCGCCGAAAGGTATTGGGCCGTGCGCTGAAGGCGGTCGTTGCGTTCCACGAGCTGCGCGTTCGCCGCTGACAATTCCTCTCCGGTGCGGATCAGCGCCCGAAGGTAGACTTCGCGGCTTGTGGTCTGCTCCTGGCCGATCCAGGCCGCGCGGGCCTCCAACTCCTCGGCGAGCGACTCGACGATTCCGACCCGCGCCGCCTCCGAAAGACCCATCTGTGCGGCGATCGCGCGCGACGAGACCGGCACGCGATGATTGCCCGAATACCCGATTCCGTGCTCCCGGACCAGGACATCTGCGAGCAGGACGATCTGGACATGGCCCCCCGCGGCGATGGTGGCCGGCAGGGCTTCGGGGGGATGGTGGTGAAGCCAGATCACGTCGACCAGCGCCGGCGCGAGGCCCCATCGCTCGGCAAGGCGCCGCCCCGCCACGGCGTGATCAACGCCGAGGACATGCCGCTCCGCGTCGGAGATATCGATCTGGTGTTCCGCCGCGCGCCGCAGAACGCGCGCGTAACTCTTGGGAAGAGCCGAGTCGAACGCGATCTTGCCGATGTCGTGCAGGAGCCCGTACAGAAACGCCTCTTCAGGATCGACCGGTCCTCCAAGCGCCGCCGCGATGCGCCGTGCTGCGCAGGCCACCGCGAGACAATGCCGCCAGAAGTCGCCGCGCTCCAGGCCCGGCTCGCGCTCCGGCTCTCGCGCGCCCGAGAACGCTTCCATGATCTTGGATGCGAGCGTGATCTGCCGGATGGCGTCGAATCCCAAAAGGCCGACGGCCTTTTCTGCCGTAAGCCCCTCCGAACGCACGCCCTGATGTGCCCTGGCGCAGATCGAAAGCACCGACGCCGTTAAAGACGGATCGCTCGCGACCAGCTGCGCGAGGTCTCGCACGCTCCCGCGCGCGTCCTGGGTCAAGGAGAGAATACGCGTGACCACGGGGGCCAGCGCCGGCAGCGCATCCAGCTGGCCGAGCACCAGCTCGACCTTTCTGGGATCGCTTGCGTAAGCGGCAGGTGTGGTCACGACGGACATCCGCTTCCTGAATCGCTGATCCAACGGCATGCGGCGCATGCGCGCCTCGCGAATGGGAGCGATGCTTCGTTCCGCCCCCCGGCGATTTCACTCAGACCTCAAGACCGACCAGTTCGGCCATTCGATCGAGCAGCTTCTGAACGTCAAACGGCTTTTTCACGAAGTCGTCCGCGCCCGCCGCCCTGAGTTTCTCGATCTCCGCGGGAGAGACGGCACCCGACACGATGATGATTCGTGTGTGTGCCAGATCTGGGTCACTCCGCACGCGCTGGCACACGACGTTTCCGTTGATGTCGGGAAGCATGTAGTCGAGCAGAATCAGGTCCGGGCGAAACTCTTTTGTCAGCACCCCGGCATCAAATCCGTTGGAAGCAGTCTTTGCCTCGAAGCGCTGATCCTGCCCGATGATCTCCACCAATAGTTCAACAATCTCGGGATCGTCATCCACGATCAGAACCCGGCGGCGACCCGTTTCGAGGTTCTCGATCGGGATATTGTTGGCCTTCATGAACCGCACAAGCTCGGCACGGGGAACACGTCGAAACTTCGAGCCAGGGACACGAAAGCCCTTGAGCCGACCGCTGTCGAAACAGCGAATCACTGTCTGCTGGCTGATCTTGCAAATCTCAGCGACTTCACCGGTCGTATAAACCGATTTCATGCCCAGCTCCGAACCGGTAGTCAGGGCCTGCGCCACGGCCGCGCGCTCAAGGGACCTGTCTTGCGGGTGCATATTACCTAATCCCCCTAAATTAACAACCCCTTCAGGTATCGTGCAAACCGATCACAGGCTTCATCAGGTTTCCGCGTGTTCATTTCTCGGCCACGTGCGTCGCCATGCGTCCTTTTTCTGGGTCCGGGCCGAGCCAAGTCGGACGTTAATCAGCTATACGTCCGAACACATCGGTGCAAGGCGGACATAAAAAGTACCCGATTCGCGGCGCTGAACGTGTTTTTCAGGGGTTGAGGTCTGGCCGAAGCGTCCCCCGCATACCGGGCGTTTCCGGGTCCCCGTTTGGGTCCTAATCACTTGACAGTACTGGACCCCCTGATTAAGAGGATTGCCAAAGACGTCGAAGGGCGGACCGTAACCCCAGTGGTTGGCCCGGCCTTCAGGATGAAGAACCCACATGCGGCGTCCGACGCCGCGAAACCCACCAGGAGCGTCGAATGACTTCGAACCTGTCGGTGCTGGCTGATAGCATTTTTGTCCTTCCCTGGTACTCGTGGGTCAGTCTTGCGGCGCTGATTGCCATCATCGTCGGGTACAAGATGTACCAGAAGAAGATGATGAGCTGAGGCGTGGGCCCAGGCTCAGTCTGCCCGCGAACCCGAACCCGCATCGTGTCCTGGGGAGTCAGTGCCTGTCCGCGTCGTGCGGGAACGCTTCGAGCGGGCATCCCGAGCAGACCGCGCGCGTGCGGCAGTGCTCCTTTGCGACCCTGACTATGAGCGCGTGGTACTCCTTAAACAGGGACGCCCGGCGCCGAAGGCGTGATTCAAACATTTCCTTGAGGTCATCATATTCCGCACTTTCGTCGGCGAGATAATGCCTCCGCGCGATTCGACCGGTGTATGCGTCGATCACAAACGTCGGAATGTCCAGCGCGTATAACATGATCGAATCCGCCGTCTCGGGACCGATTCCATTGACGTCCAGCAACTCCCGGCGAAGCTTTGCCGGTTTGATCGAACGCAGCCGGTCGAGGTCTCCGTCGTACGTTTCGAACAGCCACGCGACAAAGTTCTTCATCCGCCGGGCCTTGATGTTGTAGTAGCCGGCCGGGCGGATGAGGCGCGAGAGCCGGGCCGGGGAAACGCGCCGCAGGGCGGTCCAGTCCAGCATCTTTTTCGCCTTTAGATTCCCAATCGCTTTTTCGACGTTCTTCCAGTTTGTGTTCTGCGTGAGGATTGCGCCGATGACGATCTCCGTGGGCGAGTCACCCGGCCACCAATGCTGGGGCCCGTAGGCGGTTTGCAGCGCGCGATACATTTGCATGAGCGGAACATCCTGCGCGGACCGGGACGACTTCATGAGCGGTTCCTGAATCGCGTTGCCACTTTGCTTACGCGCGGACATGATACGGACATGGCACGGCCACGGACACGGCGCAAGCCTCCCCAGCAGCAGACCCGCCGACCTTCTCGCAAGCAGCCGGTACTTTCGGATCGCTACTGGGACGTAACCCAGCGCCCCCTGCAATGTCTTGTGTTTCTTCTTCCCATGATCCTCGCCTATGAGGCGGGCATGATCGCGCTGCATGGCAACGTGCCCGAATACCAGCGTCCGGCCCTTGCCGCGAAGCAGCTCCTCCAGTGGTTCTTCAGCCTCTTCGGCGCGACGGGCTATTACCTGCCCGGTGCAGCGCTGGTCGTCGTGCTCCTCATCTGGCACATTGCGTCCAACCACCCTTGGAAGGTCGCGGCCCAGCCGCTGCTCGGGATGGCCGGCGAGAGCGTGCTTCTTGCAATCCCTCTGCTCTTGCTCAATCACTGGCTTCCGAGTCTTCAGGCGGTTTCGTCATCCACTGCCCCGGCGGGCCGGATCGACGAGCTGGACAACCTGCTGCTATCCGTCGGCGCAGGGCTGTACGAAGAACTCGTTTTCCGGCTCATTGTCATTACCGCCATGGGCATCCTGCTGATGGACATCGCCCGGATGCGGCAGGGAACCGTTACGGCCCTCGCCGTGATCGTGTCCTCCCTGCTCTTCGCGGCACACCACTATCCGCCGATCGGCGTCGATCCGTGGTCGTCGAAGGAATTCGCCTTCCGCGCCGCCGCTGGCGGATACCTGGCGGGCGTTTTCGTCGTGCGCGGCTTCGGGCTTGCGGTCGGGTGTCACGTCATCTATGACGTGATGGCGTTTCTGTCATGAGCGGCCGGCTTCTTGATAACCTCCGCGACGTAATCCATCGCGGCGCCGAGGGGCCGCGCCCCCCGAATGGGCGTCCGCGTCACGCGACGGACGAAGCGGTTGTACCGGCGCATCCATTCATTGGGGATCAGCCATTGATCACAGACCCGATAGACCAGCGGCCAGACGAGGTTGCACGAGTAGATATCCCCCACGCGGAAACCACGAACCGCGAAAGCGCGGCACCACTCGCCGATCGACCAGCGGTTTCCAATCGCCCAGTTCTCCCCCGCTGAGTTCGCAAGCGCCTGCGCCTGAACTCTTGCATATGGCGACGCGCAGTTCGACCCGCTGAACACCACGCGCCCTCCCTCCACAAGGACGCGATGAAACTCCGAAATGACTGCTTGAGGATCCGTGAAGAGATACAGCGTCCGATGGCAGAGCACCGTGTCAAACGTACCACGATCGAATGGCAGGTTGTCCCCGGACGCAACAAGGGCTTCGTGCCCCCCGGCACGAGCCCGCGCCACCGCGGACGCGCTGCGATCCACCCCGCGCACACAGACGCCGCGGTCGCGCAGGAGCGACATGTACCGGCCGTCGGCACAGCCTACGTCAAGCACGCGTTCGCCGGGCGACCACGCCACTTCATGCAGCAGCGCGTGATCCAGCTCCTCCTGAACAAACGACGGACGCGAGGGGTTACGGAACTCGCGCCACTCCCACGTGGCGCGGTCCACAACGCGGTGATAAAGAGTTGGCATGAAGGGCACTGTCGGCGAAACACTGTCTATATCGGCAGTTGGAACGGGGAGAAAATCGACGAATTCGCCGCGATCCGCGCCCCGTGGCGCTGCAAGTTTTGCGTCCGGCAACGGAGCGCGGGAGTCCATCGCAGTTCAAGGAGTTGCATGGAGATGATCCGCGACCCGGCAGGCGCAGCCGAACCGGCGCATTAGCCAAAGATGTGCGTCATGGCGTCGACGATGTCTTCGATGTGGCGGCCGACCATCCACATCGGAAAGATCAGCAGCATCACGCCGACAACCACCAGCCCCGCCCCCATCGTTGACGGAAGCTGGGAAACGCTCCCGAGCCTTTGCGCAAGCTGAACACCGATGCCGTGAACGAGCGGACGGGCGTCCTCCCGCAGGACGTCGATGTGCAGGGCGACGTTGTGCAGCAGGGAGAACTCGCGCAGTTCAACCGAAAGGTCGGCGTCTTCCGACGTCCAGACATTGTCGTGCCACGAGCCCCTGAGCCCCAGGCCGCGAAATGCCTGTTCGAGAAGCTTAAGACACCTCGAGCGCGAGATGTTGTACACGACGAATCCGGCATCCCGTGCCGGGAGCATGTAATAAAAAACAAGGGCCGCAATCAGCAGGCCGGCCAATAGCGGCCCATACATGCCGGCGCGTACAAACTCCGGCACCGGCCAGAGAAGGACGGGCAGCATGACACTGGTCAGGGCGAGGAAATCGCTGCGGCTGGTAATCAGGCAGGGATGGGCATGACTGTTGATCAGGCCGAGGACGAGGAAATAGACCGCCAGCGGAAGGATATTCCCCACCAGCATCAGCACGTCCACGACTTGATAGCTGTCAGCCAGCATGATCGCCCCCCGAAACATTCGGGGCCGCGCAGACGTGTGGAAACGACAAACAGACGATCCGCACGCAGGCTCCGGCGTCATTCGGGGTCCGGCGCGGGTCGATCCACATGATCACCCACTTCCGCGACCTTTCGATACCCGAGGTATTTTACCACCTCGAGGACTTCCGTCCAACTGGGAAATGGCTTCTTGTTGGCGCGCTTGTACTCGTCCATGGCCATGACGAATTCGAACTGTTCGGCGTTCAGTTCGCCTTCCTCCGCGCTGCGCCGAGAATCGGAGCGCCGTCGGCCCGGCCCGCGCCGCCTTTCGAGACCGCTGCGCCGATCGACGATACTGCCCCGGCGGTCCTCGGCCCTTCTCTCCCTGTCCGGCGGCACAGACTGACCATCTTTCAGACCGGATGCCATGGCTTCCACGCGTGTTTCTCCAGGCGTACTGCCGGGCGGCCGTCGCTGGCCGGCCGACATGCGGTCCGGCGCGGCATATCTGGCCCGATGCACCGTCCCGACTTCACTATCGGGACGTACGCGCCCCGGCTTGAGCATTTGACCGGCGCCCGCCGATTCTGCGCCCGCAGCCCGAAAAGCCGCCGAAGTTGCGACGGCCGGTCACCCATCAGCCGCCAGCCACGCGACCCGGCCGGTCAAAAATCGTCGTCCTCCTCCACCTCCTCGTCGTCGTCGAGGTCATCCTCGTCGTCATCGAGATCGTCGTCGTCATCGTCGTCGAAGTCGTCATCCTCGTCGTCCAGGTCGTCATCGAGATCGTCGTCGAGTTCCTCCTCTTCGCCTTCCTCTTCTTCGTCCTCGAGTTGCGCCCGCGCAGCGAGCAGTTCGGTCGCCTCGATCATCCGGTCTGACGGAACCAGAACGGCCACGCCGTACTCCGCCTGCATGCCACGCTCCAATTCGAGGCGCGACGGGACATGGCTTTCAAGCAGAAATCGGATGCAGTCTTTGGCTTCCTGCGTGCTGCGGGCGAACATGACCTCCACAAAATCCGTCTCTTCAGCGCACTTCACAGTGTTTGCAATACCCATCGTGTCGTCCATCATGACATCCACTCCTCGCCATGCCGTGCCTTCAGGCCCGGCGGAGTGTTGCGCCGGACCTTCAACGTCGCGCACCCATACGGCTGCTGCGCGCCAAGAACAAGGGAACATCGATTGCCGGAGGGATTGAACCGCGCCGCACCGGCACAAGCAATCTTGTCTGACGTGCCCGGCTTCGCACCCCTTCGCGGGGAATCGAATCCGATTCACGAATCAACTTACGTCCGTCCGGCAATTCTCTTACTTTGGCAAAGGTCGTGTCAAGCGAGGGACGGCATCGAAAAATCGCATCCCTCCGCATACGCATGAAGCCCCCGGAGCGACCGCTCCGCCCGGCTCTGGGCGCTCCTTACCCGGACCAGGCTGGACGGTTCGCTCCGCCCCGCGCAAAAACAAGCCCCCGGCCGATTTGCCGGGGGCTTGCGCTTTGTCGAACCTAGTTTAAGCCCCTTCCCCAGTCGAGAAGGGCGCCGGCCCCGATCAACCGCCCTATCTGCTGGGCAGCACGTTGACCGGCTCGGCCTGCGGCTCACGGAAGAAGAAAATCCCGCCTCCTGCCCCGCCCGAAAGCACGTCGATCGAGTACTGCGCCTCGAGGGCCTTGTCGATCCGCTTCTTGACGTCGGTGAGATGGGCGGCGGTCGCCGTATCCAGTTTCTGGCTCTTCATGAGCTTGGCGATCTTCTCCGAAAGTCCTGCCGCGCTGAGCCGGGCGATAGCGTTTGCGTCGGCCGGAACCATGCTGCCGGGCTCGGAGAGGATGAGTTGAAGCATCAGGTTGATGTGCTCGCGCTGAAGGTTCCTTCGGAAGCTCGAAATGAAGGGCTTGGCATCCGACGCCTCGCGGTTCTTCGCCTCCAATTCGGACCAGATGGCCTCCGTGAGGCCGGTCAGGTGCTCGGCCAGCGTGAAGGGCTCCGAGTCCTCGGTGAACTTTGCCTGGTTGTCGTGAATCCGTCCGATCGTGAACGGGTTCATGAGCGAAAACAGGCAGCGATATTGCGACCGGGCCACGAAGTCGTGAATGTTAAACTCGACGCGGAAATCGAAGTCGTCGGAGTCCCAGTGCCAGAATCGCCCGGGGGCCAGGTGCGAGAGAAGCTCCGGCGAGATATGATACGAGTCCTCGGCGAACACCTTTTCGCACACGAACTTCAGCGCCTCGCGCTGCTGTTTGCCGTCGACCACCTTCATCGGTATCCGGGCATCGGGATCGCCCTTGTGGTCGCGATTGACAATCTGTCCGCCGACGAACCGGGCAACGAAATCGACGACCCGGGCGCGCTCGCCGAGCACGCGCGTGAACGCTCGGCGCAGGCGCGTGTAGGACTGGCCGTCCTTCACCGACCAGGTGCCGATGTCCTCCAGGAGCGAATCGATCAGCTTGATCTGGCTGGCTGCGTAGTCTTTGACGTCTCGGCCCATGTCAAACCGGTTCGACAGCGGATCGGGGGACAGGAAGGACATGGTGTCTTCGTCCGTGGCGTAGTCGAGACCGGCTTCGGCGACGCGGCCGGCGATCTTGGCGAGCATTTCCTCTTCGTTTTTGTAGGGCTCGCCGACCGGGCGGTAGCCGTACTCGATGGCCCAGTAGTCATAAGGGCCGATCGATCGGGTCGTGAACGAACCCTGCTCCTTGCCGCGCGGGGCGATGATGGCGGGGTTATAGTCCATGACCGAACCGACGTTGGCCTCGCCGGCCTCGCGGTGCTTTTCGATCTCGTCCATGGGCAGCCAGGTGCTGGCCTTGAAGTTGTGGCGCAGGCCGAGGCAGTGGCCAACCTCGTGCATGACCACTTCCTTGATGACCTGTCCGATGAACTCCTCGTTGTCGCGGCCCAGGCCCTGGGCCTCCAGCGCGACGCCGGCGAACTGCATCTGATGTGCCATTCCTGCGGCACACTCGCACACCGGCCGGCCGCGCCGCGTCATGTGCTTCATCAGGTTCATCCGGAACTCCGCCTCCGGATCCTCGCGAAGCTGAAGGCCGGGAAGCAGGTTCTGCCAGGGCGAGCGGTACGCCCACTGCGGATGGGCTCGGAAGAACGACTCCACGAACGGGTTGTAGGCCTCCCACGTGTCCTCGTTGCCGGTCAGGCGGCTGTAGTCGGTCACGTAATGGCGAACCATCGAATCGTCAAAGACGATGTCGGCGTCGAAAATCTGGCCGGTCAGCGGGTGGTCGCGCGACGGGCCCATGGCAAACGCGTTCCCCGTGACGATCCAGCGGAAGAAGTTGTACCGAACATCCTCGGGGTCGAGGTCTTTCGTGTCGGGGTCGTAGTCTTCCTGCTGCTTGACCTCGATGGCATCGAGGAATCCGCATTTCTCGAAGGCTCTGTTCCATTCGAGAATACCCTCCTTCACCCAGCGCCGGTACTGGAGCGGAACGGTCTTCTCGATGTACCAGACGATCGGATGCTTAGGAGCGCTGAGCTTGGCATTGGGATCGCGCTTCTCGAGCCGCCAGCGGTTGATGTGGCGATCGAACAGCGTCGTCGCGTCGTGCTTCTTGGTCCAGTCCTTGCGCACCGTCATGAAGTAGCCCACGCGATCGTCGGCGACGCGCGGCTTGTAGCCCTGGGCCGAGTCCGGAATCTTCGAGATGCTGTAGTGGAACAGCGTCCGCCGGCCGGACCCGCGCCGCATCAGGGCCAGGTCCACCGTCAGCTCGAGATTCTGTGGAAAGGCCTTGTATTTCGACCATTTGGAGAGCTGCGGATTCACCTGGCCAAGACCCCATTCGCTGATGCCCGAGAAGTCCGCCTTGAACACGCCGTCGAGGTCGATAATCGGGTCCGAGCCCTTCATCGTCACGATGGGAATGCTCCGGAGGATTTCATCGCTTCCGTAGCTTCGCTTGATCACGTCGGACAGCGGCTGATCCCCGCTGCCTTCCACGTACCGCGGGTCCACGCGCATCAGGACAAGGTTTTTGTCCATGCGTTCGAAATACGCCAGGAAATGATCAAGCTGAAAACCGGTGGCAATGGCGCCTCCGGCCATGCTCGTCGCCACCAGGAACTTCTGCCCGATCAGGCTCCCCGGAATCTGGGCGCGCAACCCGTCGGTCTTCTTGTTGTACCAGAGCGGTACGAACGGCGTTTCGGCCGTCTGCACGGCTTCGTAATCCTTCATCACCTCGTCAAAAGGCGGGAACTCCGGCTTCTCCTTGCCGGGCGCCGAGGCGGGGGCCGCCTGTTTCGCATCGCCCGGTGGAGCCGCCAGGACACCTTCGGGAGTAAACGCGCTGGCTGAAAATGCCAGGCTGAGGATCAACACACCCAGATTCGCGGTCATTCGCAACTCCTTGGAAAAACGCCTGACAGGCTCGCGATTCATGTGGAATACCTGCGATGGACTTCGGGACCATCCGCCCAGGACTATCTACGGTATTTACAGGCCATCACGCCGAAAGTTCCGCACATCATACGCCTTGTACGGTCTCGCGTGACGGGCATTTCGATTGGAGTCCTCGCTCTATTGAGTTTCCCCGAGTCAGTGTGCCGGGCTTCAACATCGAGAAACGGACGACAAACCGCCTCTTAACAACAGCGCGAATGGGTATCGACCGCGAAAGGCCGCGGGATTGTGAATGATTCGCAATGGATTCGCCGCTCCGTCCACTCCAGGGGCGTTGTGGCCTTCCACACCAAATCACAGGTTGCCCACAACACTGAAACACAGGCCGCGCAACTTCTGCTGGACACGCGAATTATGCTCGGTCAGCCCATTGTGAATTCCGATGTTCCACAGCATGTGAATTCCACGGACCGCGACGATGCGCCAAAACAGGCCCGGTTTGACACTGATTATCGCGGATGCTAGTTTCCCGACGCCCTTGGGGCCGAATCCCGGCCCCTTGGTGCAGTCATGCGTCGCATGCCGCAGCCGATATACGACCCGGTCATGCCGATTCGAGGGGATTGGCGGCGGGCAGGTCCCGCACCTAACCGGGTTGCAAGGCACAGCGGAATAGAAAGTTAGAAAATGGCAAAAAAGACCCGACGTGTCGAAAAGGTCCAGGAACCCGCGGAATCCCGCAGCGGTGGGAAGTCCCTCGTCATCGTCGAGTCTCCGGCAAAGGCCAAGACGATCAATAAATACCTTGGCAACAACTACGTCGTCCGAGCGTCCAGAGGGCATGTCCGCGATCTGCCTCCCCACCGCTACGGCGTGGATCCCGGCCGCAATTTCGAGCCGGTTTACGAGGTCCTTCCCAGCCACCAGAAAACGGTCGATGAGCTGAAAAAACTCGCCGGCGACGCCGACACGGTCTACCTGGCGACAGACCTCGACCGCGAGGGCGAAGCGATCGCCTGGCACCTGGCGCAGGCGCTGGAACTGGCGCCCGGAAAGGCTCGCCGGGTTATCTTCAACGAGATCACAAAGAGCGCGATTGTCGAGGCCTTCAAGCATCCGCACGAGATCAACCAGGCCAAGGTAGACGCCCAGCAGGCCCGGCGCATCCTCGACCGCGTCGTCGGGTACGAGCTTTCACCGCTCCTCTGGAAGAAGGTCGCAAAGGGTCTGTCGGCGGGGCGTGTTCAGTCGGTCGCCGTCAGGCTGATCGTCAATCGCGAGCAGGAAATTGCCGCGTTCGAGCCGCAGGAATACTGGGCAATCGACGCGGTCTTTTCGTCGGGCGGAGATGCCGCGCGCCTGGCACAGGAATGGCACACGTTTCTGAAGGGCCGGAAGGGCGCGGAGCCTCCGTCCGCGAAGGATCGGATGGCGTGGCTGGGAGATCAGGGCTGCTTCGCCGCCGAACTCGTCGAATTCAAGAGCGAGCCGTTCAAGGCCGAGGGCCGCCTCACCGCAGCGTCCGGCAAGACGCACACGTTTGAAAGCGCGGTCGACCGCGTCCGCCCGATTGCCGAAGCGCTCGGCTTCCGCGTCGATGAAGTAAAAAGAGACGCGTGGGACCAGTACACGCGCCTCGGCCTGGAACAAATCGAGCTCGTTGGCACAACGGTCCCGGCCGAAGCGCCGTCCTTCGTTGTCCGTTCGATCGAGACCAAGCGAACTCGAACGCGGCCGCAGCCGCCCTTCACGACTGCGACCCTCCAGCAGGCGGCGGCGAACCAGCTCCATTTCGCCACCAGCAGGACAATGAAGATCGCCCAGGCCCTCTACGAGGGCGTCGACATCAAGACCGGCGAGGGTCCGGTCGGGTTGATCACCTACATGCGAACCGATTCGACCGCCCTTTCCGCCGAGTCGGTCAGCGCCGTGCGCGGCCTTATCGGCGCGAAGTTCGGCGACAGGTACCTGCCCGATAAGCCAAATCGCTACGAGAGCGGCAAAGCGGCGCAAGAGGCCCACGAGGCGATTCGCCCGACCGACGTGTCGCGCAGCCCGGACGCACTGAAGGGACACTTGTCGCCCGAGCAGCACAAACTTTACACGCTGATCTGGAACCGTTTCGTGGCCTGCCAGATGACGCCCGCCGAGTGGGACTCTACGACGGCGCTGATCTCGACAAAGACGAGGCTAGGCGAGGCGGTCTTCAAGGCGACGGGCCGCATCCTCGCCTTCGACGGCTTCTACAAGGTCCTCGGCATTCCAAAGAGCAGCGAAGATCAACTCCTGCCCGCCTTGAAGGAGGGACAGAAGGTTGACCCGCTTTCCATCGAGCCGAAGCAGAAGTTCACCGCGCCGCCCCCGCGCTACACCGAAGCCTCTTTGGTCAAGACCCTCGAAGCGGAAGGCATCGGGCGGCCCAGCACCTACGCCGCCATCATCAAGACGATTCAGGACCGCGGATACGTCGAGCAGATCGATCGCCGGTTTCACCCCACGCCGCGCGGCACGATCGTCACCGACAAGCTGTGCGCCCATTTCCCCAAGATCATGGACATCCGCTTCACCAGCCACATCGAGGAGGACCTCGACAAGATCGAAGAAAAGGAAATGGAGTGGCACGACGTCCTCCACGAGTTCTACGACCCCTTCAAGGAATCGCTGGCCAAGGCCCACGAGGAGATGGACGCGGTCCGCGCCGAGCCGAGTGAATACACCTGCACGGCATGCGGAAAACCGATGGTCTACCGCTTCGGCAAGAACGGCCGCTTCCTCTCCTGCACCGGGTATCCCGACTGCAAGGAAACGCGCAACGTGGACCGAGACGGCAAGCCGATCGAGCCCGTCGTCGGCGCGGAGCCGTGCGAAACCTGCGGAAAACCGATGATCGTCCGCAAGAGCCGCACGGGTCTTTTTCTGGGCTGTTCCGGCTACCCCGACTGCAGCAACACGAAGCCGTGTGATGACTCAGGCGTGGCACTCAGGAAGGTCCGCGCGGAAGACATCCACGAGAAGTGCCCCGACTGCGGAGCGCCCATGTCCGTCAAATGGGCCCGCGGAAGGGCCTTTCTCGGCTGCAACCGGTTTCCGGAGTGCAAGGCGACCGCGCCCATGCCCGAGGGCGTCTATGTCGAAAAGCCAAAGCCCGAGGAGGCCGGGGCCCGCTGCGACAAGTGCGGCCGGGCGATGGTGATCCGCAAGAGCCGGCGCGGGCCGTTTCTTTCGTGCTCCGGTTTCCCGAGATGCCGCAACGCGATGCCGATGGATAAGCTTGATGAGCTTAAGCGCAAGGAAGCCGCAGGCGAGATCCCCGACGCACCGGCGGAGGCCAAGTCGAACGGCGCCGTTCGCTCGGCGCGGACCAGGTCCGCCGGCGGAAAGGCCAAGCGTCTCACCAAGGAAGAACTTGCGGCCCTCGGTCCGGCCCCCACCGGCTTCGCGTGGACACTGACCGGCCGCCCCGTCGTCGAGGTCTGGCCCGATGGTTCGCTGAAGTGCTTCGAGTGCGGCGGTGAGATGACCCTCCGCAACGGACGATTCGGTCCCTTTTTCTCCTGCGGAAAGTGCCGGGCGGTCGCCAACCTGCGCGGCGAGGCGAAGAAGCGCGCCGAGGCCGAGGCCCCCCGCGAAGAGCGCGCCAAGCCGATCGAGACCGAAGTGAAATGCCCTGACTGCAATTCCAAAATGCTGCTGCGCATGGGCCGTACGGGCCGGTTCCTCGGGTGCAGCGCCTATCCGAAGTGCAAGAAAACAATGGAAGTCCCGCCCGGGCTCCTTCGGGAAGTCGCCGAGACCGCCGGAGTATAGGGCTTCTCAATCCTTTGATTCCCGCGTTGGTCGGCAACCGGCGATTCTTGACACCAGTACTCGTCCTAGGCGTATGATTCTCTGCGGCGCCTTTGGTGCCAGCAGCTTCGTCGATTTTGGACCATTGCTGCCTGTCGAAGGGGCCTAACAGCCCGTGGTAGAAGTTGCGTTCCGGCTCTCGCTCGCGTCTACGCGGCGGGGCGCAGTCCGCGCATCATGCCGGGCGTCATTGGCCCATAGAGC
>QEVG01000005.1 GCA_003576905.1 Planctomycetota bacterium
CGCTAGTAATCGCGTATCAGCAATGACGCGGTGAATGTGTTCCTGAGCCTTGTACACACCGCCCGTCAAGTCATGGGAGCTGGTAGTACCCGAAGTCCGCTTAGCGAACCGCAAGGAGCGGCGGCCGACGGTAAGACCGGTGACTGGGACTAAGTCGTAACAAGGTAGCCGTAGGGGAACCTGCGGCTGGATCACCTCCTTTCTAGGGGATTACCTAGACGAGTTCGACGCTCGCTTCGGCGGGCCTCGCTCGATAAGGTCAGCACAATCTCGGTCGCGCAAAACGCGATTGGGTGAGGCCGAAAGGCCATGCCCCGACGATCTCTGTTACTTTTTATATTCCATCGGATTTGCCCAATGCGCCCCGGGTGCGTCGGGCATTTTCGTTTTTACTCCCCTCGCGGCGCGCGCCGCGCGTTTCAAAGGCCCCTGTCAGTTCGTCGCTCGGCTTGCTATTCTGACCACGTGATGTTCACTCCGCCCACTGCGATAAACGTCATCCGTGCCGATCGAGTCGTTGAGGTCACCTGGACGCCCGGCCACCTCGCGCGATATCCGATTCGGCTGTTGCGGCTCCGTTGCGCCTGCGCTCAGTGCGTCAATGAGCTCACCGGGGAGCCGATTCTGGATCCCGCGACGGTTCCCGACAGCATCGGCATCGTCGCGCTTCAGGCCGTCGGCAAATATGCCGTGCGCTTCACCTATTCCGACGGGCATGACACTGGCATCATGACGTGGCAGCGCCTGGCGGAACTGTGCCCCTGCCCGGCGTGCCGGACGCAGGCGGAAAAATCCTTTGCGACGATGCCGTGTCCGCCCCGCGGTCAGTAGAGCGGGTTGATGACCATTCCGGTGGCGAGCTTCGGGTAGAAATAGGTCGACTTCTGGGGCATCAGCTCGCCGGCCGTGCAGATGGCGCGAAGCTGCTGCATCGTCGTGGCGGGCATCAGGCAGGCTATCCCCGCGCTTACCGAGGCGTCGTTTACCGCCTCAATCAGCGATTTGTGATAGTGAATCACCGGGGCCGTCCCGCCGCAGAACTTTTTCGCGATCACTTCGTCGATGATGTACCGGTGCAAGACCGCGTATGGCAGCTTGCGCCACGCCGGCCTTCTGCTCGGCTCATAGCGGGCGAGTAAATCCTCGTCGCGCGGGGCAATCAACACGCAGACATCGGGCCCGCCGAAATAGAGCGCCATGGCCCCGGCTCCCCCGGTGGCGAGCAGGGCGGCGAGTTCGTCGGCGTCCTTGGGCCTGCGGGTGGGCGTCCAGTTGAAGGCGTCGGCAAGTGCCGGGCGTAGGGCATCGGCCGTCGCCTGCGGCACGCCCGCGATGGTGCGGTAGTACGGGGCGATGGTCGCGCCGGGGTCTTCCATGCCGCCCAGCACCGCCAGGACGAAGTTGATGGGGTCGTTCACGGTCGGTTCGCCCATCTCGTCCACCTGCGCCTGCCGGTACATCAGGGCCGTGCCGTACCGGTGGTGCCCGTCGGCGATGAAGATCGGCTTGTCAGCAAGTCGGTCGCGCACCTGTCGAATCACGGCCGGATCCGTCACGACCCAGAGCTGATTCTGCACGCCGTCGAGCATCCCGGACTGGTCGGGCGCCTGCCCGGCGATGGCGGCGTCGAAGTTCCCGGCCACTGCGTTGTCGGGGTCGGGGTATAACCCGAAGATGGGGCTGATGTTGCATCGTGTCGCGGCGGTCAGTTTCAGCCGGTCTTCCTTGGGACCGCCGAAGGTCTGCTCATGCGCAAAGACCTGCCCCTTGCCGAATTCCTCCAGCCGGAGCCGCGCGAAGAATTTCTTGCGCACGAGGGTCTTGGCCCCCAGCTTGTACGTCTGATGATAAACGTAAAAGGCCGGCGTCTCGTCGCGCGCGAGGGAGCGAATGTCCAGCCAGCTTGTCAGTTCACCCGCGGCACGCTGATAGGCCTCGTCGGGCCCGGCGGTTTTGGGGGGCATGTGCGGCAGGTCTATCGCGACGATGTTGTGGTCGTCCTTGCGGAGAAGGGCGGCCTTGTCGGATTCATCAAGGATGTCATAGGGTGGCGCGATGAGATTGCTCAACTCGCGCTCGGTGTAACGGATCGCGGTAAATGGTTCGATGCGGGCCATGGAGACGCACCCCTTGAAGACGGAGTCAACGTGCGGAGTTCCTGTTGCGTTCGGAATGATCGGCCTTTGGCGCGTCATTGTCCAGTGGGCCGGATCGCCGCGCGATAAGGCGGCGGTCCGCACCGCCTTCCGATGTCGGGAGCATTCCTGTATCGTGTAGCAACAACACGAGAGGCGGCATGGACAGCGACTGGAACCTGCGGCGCGAATTGTGCGAGATCGGGCGGCTCGTCTATGAGAAGGGCCTGGTCGGGGGCACCGACGGCAATATCTCCGCGCGCGTCCTGGGCGATCGCCTGCTCATCTCGCCGAGCGGCTCCTGCCTCGGCATGCTCGAACCGGCCGATCTGGTTCTGATCGATCAAGCCGGCCGCGTCATCACGGGTCGCGGCAAGCCATCGAGCGAACGCTGGATGCATATTGCCGCATACGCCGAACGCCCGGACGTGATGGCGGCGATTCATGCCCATCCTCCGGCGACGGTCGCGTTTACCGTGGCCGGGATCGAGATGGACCCGTGCGCCCTGCCGGAAGTGATCCTGGCGTTTGGCCGCGTTCCGGTCACCGCGTACGCGACGCCGGCGACGACCGAGGGGGCCGTCGTCGTGCGCGAGCTCATCCGCCGCCACGACGCGCTGGTGCTCGATCGGCACGGTTCGATCACCGTAGGCAAGAGCCTCCGCGACGCCTTCTTCAAGCTGGAGAAGCTCGAACACGGCGCGCAGACCATGCTCATGGCCCACCAGCTCGGCCAGACCCGCAGGCTGCCGCCGGAGGAAATCGCCAAGCTCGGCGCGCTGCGCGAAGCGATGGGCATCGGCCCGGCCGACGAGATCGCGTCGGCCTGCCTCCCGCCGGGCACGCGGATTCCGCGGACCGGGCCGTCGGGCGAGCGCTATTAGGCTGCGCTTTGCGGCACGTCGAAAGCGATCGCGCGGGATGCGCCGCACGCGTGACACCGGGGTGAATCGATGAATCAGAATCGGCGTTGCATGCAGGATTTTCTGACGGACCTGGCCTCGCGGGCGGCCACGCCCGGCGGGGGAAGCGCCAGCGCGCTCGTCGGCGCGGTCGCGGCGGCACTGTGCGGGATGGTCGGCCGGTTGAATGACAGGAAGGATGGCTCGCCGGGCACGCTGCACGGCATTATCGCGCCCGCCGATGCCCTTGTCGCTCGGCTTCAGTCGCTGATTGACGAGGACATCGCCGCGTTTAACGAGTTGTCCGCGTCATGGAAACTGGCGGACGACGCGCCCGATGCACGGAGCGTCAAGGACGCGGCCGTTCTGCGGGCGACCGAGTCGCCGCTGCGCATCATGGCATGTGCCGTCGAGGTAATGCGTCTCGCGATCGATGGGCTGGAGAAATCCAAGAAGAACTGCCTCTCCGACGCCGGCGTCGCGGGCATCTGCGCTCACGCCGCGCTTGAGGGGGCAAGGCTGAACGTGATGATCAACCTGCCTGGCATTCGCGATGAAGCCCGGCAACAAAGTCTCGCGAACACCGCCGCTGAACATCGATCGCGGGCCATCGAATTGCGCCGGCGCATCGACGCACTGATCGACGCCAACTACGCCCCCTAGCATGTCCGCCGTAGCTTCCTGTGTCGGGGGCGGCGCGCGAGGCCGGCCTAATCCATGCTTGTGCGGACATCACGAACGGACTGCCCGCCCTCAAGTTGTCGGGCCCGATCAAGAATCTTCTCGCCTTCCTCCGTGCGTCCCGCCATGCGAAACACGCTGCCGACGTTCCAGTGAACCGCCGCCACGTTCGGGAATTTGCGAAGGGCCTCTTCGGCCACGGGCACGGCGACTGTCAGGTTCCGGGTCTGGATATAGATCGACAGGAGGTTCACATACGACGCCGGGTTGTCCGGGCGGAGGGCGCGGGAGCGTTCCAACACGACGGCCGCCTCGTCAAACCGCTTTATTTCTGAGAGTGCGCGGCCCATGTTGTTGAGGGCCGAGATGTGGTTTGGCTCTCTCGCGAGGACTTTTTCATAAAGGTCGATCGCTCGTTCAAACTGCTTTTCGTCCAGTTCGATGTTGCCAAGATTGAAGAGCGACGTGAGGTTGTCCGGCTGCTGGCGGAGGGCACGCTCCAGGTGTACACGGGCATTGGCGTTGTCGCCGGCCTCGCGGTAGTGCGTAGCGGTGATCGTGTTGAAAATGACCGAGTCCGGGCTTGATTTCAGCGTGACCGCCGCGAGAACACGGTTGTCGTGCCAGTCCCGGTTGCGCACCCAGGTCCGCGCTGAAAAGGCAACGATGATGACGCCCACGACGGGCCAGAAGGCGGCGCGCGTTCGCCTCGCGCCGTGGAGCATCGTGAGCAGGGCGGCCGCGGCGAGCAGAAACCCCGCCGAAGGTGTGTAGAGCAGCCGCTCCGCCTTCATGACGCCGATCGGTCGGGCGATGTTCGAGACGGGAAAGAGGGCGACGAGAAAGGCGCCGATTCCCCAGGCGATCGCCGGCCGCCGGCGCCAGGTGTACGCAATGAGCACAATCATGCCTGCGAGTGCCGCGAGTGCCAGGACGACGCCCGGCTCGGTGATGCTCCGGGCGATGGGAACGTCGGTCACCCAGTAATCGGCGGAAAGTCGGATGGGGGCGATCAGCAGGATGACGTATTCAAGGCACACGCGCAGGGCGGTCATCACGCGCTCGGCGGTGCTGACGTTCACGAAGCCCACGTTCTGGGTGACTGACCGGATGGCCTGGGTCCGCAGGAACAGGAATAGCGCCGCGACGGCCGCGAAGCCGACAAAGGCGAAGATGGCCCGGGGCCGCCCGCGCAAAAGAGCCCGACGCCCCGGGACAAGGGCTTCGAAAAGTATAATGAACGCGGGCGCGATGATTCCGATCTCTTTCGAGAAAAGGCCGAAGCCGTAGCCGAGGACGGACAACCAAAGCCACGCCCACGCCCGCGGCGCCGGCGTTTCCATCGCGGGCCGTGTCGCGCGTTCATACCCGATGCAACAGGCGAGCGTGCCGATAAGGGCCATGATTTCAGCGCGGCCGACGATTCCGGCGACCACTTCTGTGTGGATGGGATGGACGGCAAAGAGAATCGCGGCGATGAACGCCGTCCGCGCGCCCTCGAATGCACCGGCCACGAACACATAGAGAAGGACCGATGCGACGGCGTGCAACAGGACATTGACGATGTGATAGCCCGTGGGATCGAGTTTGTGCGCCGCATGGTTCAGGGCATAGCTGAGAATCGTCAGCGGGCGATAAAGGCTTTTGTCGGGGTTCTTCGGATTCTCGCCCCAGTAGTTCGTCGTGAAGAACTTCGGCACGTTGCCGAGATCGGTAATCAGCTCGTTTTCTTTGATGATTGGAATGTCGTCAAGCGTAAAATCGGCGGAGAGGGTATTGAGATACACGGCTGCGGCAATGCCCCCGACGAGAAGCGCGCGCAGAAAGTGCAGCCGTCCGGGGCCGCCGGCTCCCGGCGCAAGGGGTGCAGGGCCGGTGTCTCTCCTCCGGGGCCGAT
This sequence comes from Planctomycetota bacterium, assembly GCA_003576905.1. Taxonomy (GTDB): domain Bacteria; phylum Planctomycetota; class Phycisphaerae; order UBA1845; family UTPLA1; genus UTPLA1. The sequence continues at coordinate 5,616 of QEVG01000005.1, forward strand.
TACCAGTGTCTTTATCGGATTTTCTGCGCCCTCTGGGTTGTGCCATGCGGCCATGATATCTTGCATGCTTGTGTCGGGCCAAAGCGTGTGGGCGAGCGCCCTCCCCGGGAGCGGTCCTGGGGACCATTTCCTGTTAGAATCATCGAATGTCGAGCCGGTGAGGTCGCCGGCCGTCCGTCGTTCTGACGCGTGGCCCGCTGGAAGTTTCGGATGGCGCTTCGGGTCAAATGCCGCTGCGGAAAGATGTTTCAGGTCTCGGCCAGACTCGCGGACAAGAAGATCGCGTGCGCAAGCTGCGGCTGGTCGTTCACCATTCCAAGGGCGCGGTTTGACACGGCGCAAGGTCGCTCCGCCGGGGACGGGCCCTCGCCCGCGCCGAGCCGGCCCGCATCGGCTCAAACGCCACCGGAGCCCGCGCGCGTTTCCTCGCCCGCACCGGTCGCTCCGGGCCCGTCACCGCTCAGCGCTCTTGATAACGAACCGGCGCAGCTCGACCTGGATTCGGCGATTGCCGATCTCTCCGGCACGCTGCCGGAGATTCCCAGCCCGCCAGCCGCCGCCGACGGCTTTGAATTGAAACTCGCCGATGACGACCCGCCGTCGGGGCCGAGCCCGGCGCGCGTCGAGTCGCAGGGTCAAACCGACGACACCACGGGAGTGGAATACGCGCGGGACCCGCTGGCCCGGCCCGGCCCCCGCGGATCGGGGAAGGACGTGATTCAGGGGCCGGCCCGAGGCTTCTGGACGGATGCGTTTCAAAGCTTCGTGTATCCATTTCGCACCGGCGCAAACGTCATCACGTTTATCATGATCTGCGTCGCCTCGGCCCTGCGCATTCCGCTGAGCATGCTCGGTTGCTACGCGCTGATCCCCATCTTCATTATCTTCGGATGGATCGCTTCGCTGTATCTCTCCGTCGTGCAGGAGACCGCCTCCGGGTCCGACGACCTGCCGGGCATCAAGATGGAGGACGGCTTCATCGATGACATCGTCAAGCCCGCTCTGAAATACCTCGGCGCGTTCGCCGTTTCGATGGGCCCGGCCCTTGCCTATGTAATCCTGATGGCCGCCAATGTTCTGCCCGAGGCACTGGTATCGGGCGCCGCGTTGTTGGCGTGGCTTGCCGGCGGGATCTTTCTTTGGCCCGTGTTCGTACTGCTCTTCGCGTTCAACGCGCTGGACATGATCTATCGCATCGACCTGATCTTCACGACCATCTTCCGGACACTGGGCGCGTACGTCTCAATCTGGCTCATGCTGCTACTGGTCGGGTTTACGTGGCTCCTTCCGCTGATTGCAGTGATCGCGGCGGCCATCAACCTGAACATCCCGATCCCCACCCTCGACTTTGGCTCCAGTATGGCCATCGAGGCTGCGTTCGACGTGCTCGACGTGTACTTGACCATTGTCTCGATGCGCCTGATCGGACTGTATTACCTCCACTTCAAACGCCGATTCACGCTCGTCTTCGAGTGAGCCGCGCCGGGGCCGCCGCGGTTCCGGCTGCCTCTGCCGGGCACGAGGTCGCGTGTCAGTGTCCGCGGTACCTGCTATACTCCCGCGTTTTCCCGGGCGGACGGAACCGCTCGAGGGGGCGTCATTCCGATGGACTTCCTTCGTATCCGCCAGCTTCCGTTCATGGCCCGGCGGAACTACCTCATTGAGATGCAGCACCTTCTCGTCTGGGGTCTGTTCGCGGGTCTCGTGGAGGGAACGGTTTCGGCGGTGGTGGTCAGCAAGACCTTCGGAGGAAGCAACTTCCTCATCACGGTCGTACAGGCCACGCCCGCGTTTGCGAATCTGGTCAGTCTGGTCTGGGGCGCGCTGATTGTCGGCCGGGCCAAGATGCCGATCTTCTTTTCCCTGGCCGCGGCAAGTGTTTCGGCGACGCTGACAATCGCAATGACGCCCGACTCGCAGCTGGGTGGGTGGATTTTCGCGATCCAGATCTGCCTCGCCCGCGTGTTCATGTCCGGCGTCGTCACCACGCGCGCCAGCCTGTGGAAGAGCAATTACCCGAGGAGCCATCGCGGGCGGATCACTGCCGGGCTGCAAATCGTCCGCACGCTTGTCAGCCTGCCGATCATCCTGGGCTGCGGGGCGCTCTTTGATTTCGACCACCTCGCCTACCGCTGGTTCTATCCCGGGGTCGCCTGCATCGGCGCGGTCGGGCTCCTGGTATTCCGGCGCGTCCACGTGCGCGGCGAACGCAGGGCCCTGGCCGAGCGCAGCGCCATCGCCAACGGAAACGACGAGGACACCATCGCCGAGGCGGGAGTCGTAGCGCCGTTCTCGATGGTCGCCCTTGTTTCGCCGTGGCAGATCATCGGGCGCATGCGCGAGGCGCTGCGGCAGGATCCCCGCTTCGCAAGGTACTGCACCGCCCAGATGTGCCTGGGAAGCGCAAACCTGATGGTCATGCCCGTCAACACGATCGTCCTGACGAAGGTTCTGCACCTGTCGTACACGTCGAGCAACGGTCTGCTGGACGTTGTCCCGCGCATGGTGACGCTGATCATGCTGCCGATCTGGGCCCGGCTCTTCGACCGGGTGGGGGTGCTGCGCTTTCGCGTGGTGAATTCTGTGTGCTGGGCCGGTTCGATTTTGTTCTGCGGTGTGGGGGCGATGTTCGCGATGCTGTACGACGGGGGCGGGTGGATCCTGGGGCCGGCACTTGCCGCATACGGCATCGGCCGCGTGGCCGACGGGATGGCTCAGAGCGGCGGGGCGATCGCCTGGAACATCGGACACCTGCATTTCGCCGAAGACGACAAAGCGGAGCTGTACATGGGAATTCACGTGTCGCTCACGGGGTTTCGTGGACTGATCGCTCCCTTTCTGGGGTCGTTCCTGTACGAGATCATGGATTGGGGAGTTTTCGCGGTAGCGCTGGCCGTCTCCATCGCCGGGCTGCGACTTTTCAAGCAACTGGCGAAGGAAGAAAAGCTGGCGCGCAAGGCCGCGGCGAAATCGACTGCGTCCGTCTCCGCGCCGGTATCTGGACGCATGGGTTGATTCGGGCCCGCGCGGCCCTCGATTCGGGAGTGATACATGACCAAGAAATCCGTCGCCTGGATCGTGCTCGCATTCGCGTTTGCTCCGTCTGAAGTAGGGGCAGGCGAAGTCGACGTGGAATTCATTGTCGAAGCGCCGAGGGATACGCCAAAGGATGCCGTCCTGCACATTTCCGGCGGTGCTCCGGCACTCGGAAACTGGTCCGGAAGCGGCGTCAAGCTTCGACGCCAGGACGACGGAACGTGGCGCGGAAGGGTCAAGCTTCCTGACGCACAATCGGTCGAATTCAAGATTACGCGGGGCGACTGGCGGAGCGTCGAGAAGGACGCCACCGGCGGTGAAATCGCCAACCGAAAGTTCACAGCGGCCAGTGGCCTGACCGTCCGCGCCAAAGTGGCGCGCTGGGCCGAAGAAGGCAAACACGCCGATCGCGCCGCTGCCCGGCCCCCGGCGAAATCCACGGAAACGGGGGACATTCGTTTGCATGAGGCGTTCGAATCCAGGCACCTTGGAAACCGGCGCGACATCCTCGTTTATCTTCCTCCGGATTATGACAAGAGGAAGGACCGATACCCCGTGCTGTACATGCACGACGGGCAGAACGTCTTTGACGCGGCAACATCTTTTCTTGGGATCGAGTGGAAGGCGGACGAGCATGCCGAGCGCTTGATCCACGATGGCCGAATCGCCCCGATGATCATAGTTGCCATTGCCAATACGCCGGACCGGATGAACGAGTACACGATGGTTCGTGACAAGAGCCGCGGAGCCGGCGGACGCGGCGGCGCCTACGCGAAGTTTCTAGTCGAAGAGGTCAAGCCGTTCATCGACAGGACCTATCGCACGAATCCCGGTCGTGAGCACACCGGCGTGGCCGGCTCGTCACTGGGGGGTCTGATCTCCCTCGAGATCTGCCGACGATATCCGGAGGTGTTCTCGCACTGCGGCGTTATTTCTCCTGCATTGATGTGGAACGACGACGCAATCCTCAGGGAACTCGAATCGTCGGACAACGCCTGGATGAAGCGCGTGAAGTTCTGGGTGGATATGGGTACCGCCGAAGGGCGTCAGATAGAGTCCTTCAACGCGGCCGTGAAGCGCACCCGGCGACTTGTGGAGATTCTTGACAAGGCCGGGCTCTCCCGCGGCCGCGATTATGAATACATGGAGGTTGAAGGTGGCCAGCACAACGAAGCGGCGTGGGCGGCCCGCTTCGACAGGGTGCTGCTCTTTCTCTACGCGATCGACGAATCGAGCGAATGAGGACTGGCGGGCCCCGCGCGGCGAGCCGCCGCCTCGCGAAGGTGGCCGTGCGAGGCTATAATCGCACCGTTGCCGCCGCGCGAAGGCGCGGAGGCCGGCCGGCGCTCGAATACATCGGAATCAGAACTTGATCTTCATTCCAATACGTACGGATACGCCGCTTCGCCGCCTGCCGGTGGTCAACTACCTGCTGATCGTGCTGAACGTATCGATTTTCCTGGCGCTCGACGTGTTCGCGCCCCGCACGATTGACGGGGGCCTGTCCGATTTCAAGCGGCGGTACATGCTGGACCCCGAAAACCTCACCGTCGCGCAGTTCTTCAGCTACCAGTTCCTGCACGGCGACATCCTGCATCTCCTGGGCAACATGCTGTTTCTTTGGGTCTTCGGCAATTCCGTCAACGCCAAGATGGGCCACGCGGCCTATCTCTTTTTCTACCTCGCCTGCGGCGTCTTTGCGGGAGTCGCCTTTGCCACCGGCGACACCAACCCGTGTCTGGGTGCGAGCGGCTCCATCGCAGGAATCACCACCGCGTTTCTCGTTCTTTTTCCGCGCAGCAGCATTACGGTCTTCTACTGGTTCATCTGGTTTGTCGGCGCGGCCCAGTTTCAGGCCATGCTCCTGATCGTGCTGAAGATCATCCTCTGGGACAACATCCTGGCCCCGCGCCTGTCGCCGGGCATCGACTACGTTTCCGTGGCCTATTCGGCGCACATCGCGGGCTACATTTTCGGATTCGTCTGGTGCGCGTTCATGCTCCTCGTCCGGGCGCTGCCGCGCGATCAATACGACATCGTCGCACTCGCCAAGCGCTACTACCAGCGGCAGCAGTACCGCGCGATGATGGCCGATCCGGAGACGCGGGCCCAGATGACCTATGGCCGCGTGGCCCGCCCGGTGTCGGCCGTGACCGGCGAGGTGATCGAAGAGCCGGAGAGCCGCCCGGTCAGCGTGATCGTCGATCTGCGCGGCGAGATCGCGGACCTGATCGACCTTCGGGATTATGAGGGTGCGGCCGCGAAGTACGCGGAGCTCCTGTCGAAGGACGCGGAACAGATCCTGCCCCGCAAGCAGCTTCTCGACGTCGCGAACCACCTTATGCGGACCAATCGGCATGCCGAAGCCGCCGCGGCCTATGAAAAATTCGTCAAGCACTACTCGAACGACGCGGAGATTGAGCAGGTGCAGCTTGTGCTCGGGATTATCTATGCAAGGTACCTTGGCCAGTACGACAGGGCGCAGCAGTGCCTGCGCGACAGCCTGACACGGCTCTCGAATCCCGATCTTGTTCAGCAGGCCAACAACCTGCTCGAAACCGTGACCGCCGCGCTGGGACCCCGGCCGGATCCCGTGGTCTGAACGGGTCCTTCCCGCGCGCCTGCGCTCAACCCTTCGCGGTCGGGTTGCGGGCTGCGGCCACGCGACGTCAAATGCGCAAGTCCTCTGGAGGCCGCGATGGACCATCGCTACCGATTCATCGCTTCGCAGTCGCTTTTTGCCGGCGCACTCCTCACGATCTACGGCTGGTTCTTGTCGGCCAGGGGGATCAGTCCGAGTGACGCATACAACACGATTGTCGACGTGTTCTACTGGACGCTGCGCGTAGGGGGGCCGCTTATGCTCCTCGCGGGGGCCGCGTGCTTCGCCGGCCTGCGCCCGGGCATATTCATCGACGCGGCCGCCGCTGGAATCTGCGGCGTGATGATGCTCGTATACGCTCTGGCCGGCGTCTTCACCGGCGTTGGAATTGGTGTGAACAACCTGCTGGCCCTGGTCTTCGGCGTTCTGTTTCTATCTTCCGCGAGGCGTTCGATGGAATACTACCTGTCTTCGCGCCGTGCGCATGCCAACGTTGAGGCACGCCCGGCGCGCGAAGCCAGACCGGTGTCCGAAGCGGTTCACCCCGCGAGTGTTCGCCCCGCGAGCCTGCCGGCCGAGGGTGAGCCGCCGCCGGCGGAGGGATATCTGGCGGCACTGGCAAGGGAAAACGAAGATCCGCCGAGTGCCGCGCACAAGTAGGAAGTGCGAGACTCCCTCGTCCTCGGCGTCGATCCCGGCGCCGTTTCGGGAGTGACACAACGTTAACACTAATGGCCATGCCCGACAGGAATCAAACGCAAGTTCCGCTGGAAGGCGATCCGCTTGCGCGGTACAGCCGGCAGATCGTGTTCGGCAAGATCGGCGCAGAGGGGCAGGAGAAGCTGCGTGAGGCCCGGGTTACGCTGATCGGCTGCGGGGCGCTCGGCACGGTGATCGCCGACACACTGGTTCGCGCCGGCATCGGCTTCCTGCGCATCGTCGATCGCGATTACGTCGAGCTTAACAACCTTCAGCGGCAGGTGCTCTTCGATGAGCGGGACGTCGCCGAGGGCGCGCCCAAGGCGGCGGCCGCCGCCGAGAAGCTGGCGAGGATCAACTCGCAGGTCGCGGTGGAAGCCGTCGTGGCCGACGCCCACAGCGGGACGATCGAAACGTATTCCGATGGCGCGTCGCTCCTGCTCGACGGGACGGACAACTTCGAGACCCGATTCCTCATCAACGACGTCGCCGTCAAGCACGGTCTTCCCTGGGTCTATGGCGCCTGCGTCGGCGTGACCGGCATGGTGATGCCGATCATCCCTGGAAAAACTCCGTGTCTGCGCTGCATCTGGGAGCAGCCTCCGCCCCCCGGCTTGAGTCCGACGTGCGACACCGCAGGGGTTCTGGCGCCCGTGGTTCACCTCGTGGCGAGTTTGCAGTGCATGGAGGCGCTTAAGATTCTGATGGGCCGCGTCGACGAGCTGAATCGCCGGCTCGTTCAGATCGATGCGTGGTCCGGTTGTTTTGACTCTTTCGACATGCAGGACGCGCTCGCCGCCGGTGCGTGTCCATGCTGCTCGCGTCGACAGTTTGACTATCTCGATGCCCGATCGGGCGGGCGGACCGCGGCGCTGTGCGGACGCGACGCCGTGCAGATCGGGGGCGGCCACGAGGCGACGATCGACTTACCGGGCGTTGCGGCCAAACTTGCGCCCGTGGCAAAGTCTCCGCCGCAAGTCAACCGATACCTACTTCGATGCAAGGTGGAACGCTATGAAATCACGCTGTTCAGGGACGGTCGGGCGATCATCAAGGGGACCAGCGAGCCGGACGAGGCCCGTTCGGTCTATGCGCGGTATGTCGGGTCCTAGCCTGACGGCCCGCGTGGTGCTGGGCGCCGGGCTGATGGTCGCCGTTTCCGGGTGCACCGAGTTCTCGCATTTCGGGCAGGTCAGCAACCGAATGACGTCGGCCCCGGTCAATAACGTCAAGATCGAACAACAGCAGGAGGATGGTTCCTGGAAGACGATCGGCTACAGCGACGGCAAAGGCGCCTGGAACATCTTCAAGATGCAGATATCGGGGGGCGGCCGTGTTCGCATGACCAAGGCGGGCTACGCGCCGCACGTCATGGACGAGAGCGATTTTCTCTCGCAGCATGTCATTCTCATGACACCCATCGAGGAAGAGGAATGGGGCGAGGGCGTATCCGACTGACGCCGGGGGCGACCCGGCCGGCGGACCTTCGGGGGGGCAGGCTGTGCACATGCAGGATCTCGGCTGGATTATCAACGCGTCCTTTCTGGCGGGGGGCGCATTCACCTTTCTCCGACTGACGGCGAGTGCCCGGCGGGGGGCAGTGGCCACGAAACTGGCCGAGAAGCTTGCGAAAGAAGCGAAGAAACACCCGCGCGCACCGAAACAGCGGGCGAAGTCGGACGTTGTTCTTACCCGCGACCCCAATTGACGAAGGCTCGGCGGTCTGCTGCCGTGCGTCGGCCGGACACGCGCTCCGCGAGCATGTGCGCGTGTGCAAGCTCATTCTCTCAAGGGTGTTATGTCGTTTTCTGATTGACGGACACATGGCGGCAAGCTAGACTTAGGTGAATCAGATCTTGGGGCGAAGGAGAAAGTTCGGATTCCCGCCCCGTTTTTCGAGATGACCTATGGCCGACGTACCCCAACGCTTTGAGCACGTTCGCAGGTCGTCGCTGCTGGCCGGCATCCTGGCCCTTGGCGGCGTGGCAGGATTGGTAATCGCGACCGTCTACTACGTCTTCGCGGATGCCAAAGACGAGCGTTTCGTGACAATCCTTCTCGGCGTCAGCGTGGTGTCCGGGGCCCTCTTCATGGCCTCGCTCTACCTTTTCCTCAGCGGCGTGGTTGAAGTCCTCGTCAAGGTCGAAGGCACGACATACCGCATGTATGACACCCTGCGGGACTTGCATCTGGCCTACCTCGCGGCGAACAAGCACCTCGACGTCATCGCAGAAAATGTCCAGCTCTCCGACGGGGTCCGCGCGCTGATGAATCGCGATCGCGAGCGGACGGCTCTCCGACTGGCGATCAACGAAGAGATCATTCGCGGCGATATCGAAGCCGCCTATGCCCTGGTCGAGCAACTCGAAGACCGTCACGGCTACAAGATCGAGGCCGCCCGCATGCGTCAGGAGGTGGATGCGACGTGTCAGCGGCTGAACAACCACAAGGTCCATGAGGCCGTTGAACAGGTGCGGACCCTGCTTGATGCCCAGCAGTGGGACAACGCCCGGAGGGCCATGGACCGCCTGCTTTCAAATCATCCGAACAATCCCGAAGTACGAGACCTCCCGCGCCTGTTCACCGTGCGGCGCGGCGAGCACAAGCGGCGCCTCCTGAAGGAATGGGACGATGCCGTCCGGCGAAACGACGTCGACCGCGGCATTACCATTCTCAAGGAATTGGACCAGTACCTGACCCGAAACGAAGCCGCCGCGCTCGAGGAGTCGGCCCGCGGCGTGTTCCGGACCAAGCTGCACAACCTCGGTTTGCAGTTTTCGTTTGCCGTTTCGGAGCATAGCTGGCGTGAGGCGCTCGATGTCGGCAGACAGATTGTCCAAGAGTTTCCAAACTCGCGCATGGCCCAGGAGGTCCGCGACCGGCTCCACGTGCTCGAAAAGCGGGCGGAGGAGACGGCCGGCGAGCCGGAGGCCGTCGGGGCCTCGAAAGCCTGAATGGAGTAAAGTCCGATATACTAAGATCGCCGTGGCTGGGGGTTGGCGCCGAAATCGTAACCTCGAACTTGGGCACGCGGCGCGGTACATTCGAGAATCACAGAGCATTGCGGCCACGGAACTCGGCCCTTGCCAGTCGGAGCGGCGGATGACGCCGCCCGGAATTCGAAATCTCGGTTGCCTGGAGGTCACGGATGATGTTGCTGGGTACCCATTCCGTTCGTTTCATTCGCCTCACCGTCTCGGTTGTCTTGTTCGCGGTCCTGCTGACGGTCCTCTCGAACATGGGCTGCAATCAGGAGGGCTACCCCTACGAAAACACCTGGCACATCCAGGGCAAGGCGCCGTCGCACGCTCCGAAGCCGTCTACCTTCGCGTACCGATACCCGGACGTTGCGCCGGTGCTAGACGCTCCCGGTATGCAGGACTTCGTGTCCAAGTACCGGCATCACGTCGTCGTACTGGACTTCTGGGCTTCGTGGTCGCGGCAGAACCGGGAAGAGCTGGAGATGCTCGCACGGTTACAGAGCGACCTGCGCGACCAGGGCTTTCAGGTCATCGCCTGCAATCTCGACGGGGAAGCTGAATGGGCGCGGACGACAGTTCCCATTCTGCACGGCGCGGGCGGCAACTTCCCGTGCGTGATCATTCCGCCTGATGCCAAAGCGGAAATCCGGTCGTGGCTCGCCCCCGACTGGGACTACGACATTCCCGCGAGGTTCGTGATCAACCGTTCCGGCCGCGTCGTCATGCAGGCCTACGCCGACACGCCGCTCTCGGCGGTCGAGCAGCAGGTGCGGGACCTTGTGCGCGGCGGCCCGGGCAGAGACGACGGCCAGATCGCCTCGAACGAAATCGGGGTTCGGCTGAAGCTCATCAACGTCGCCGCCGGGCAGGGAGAGTCGATCGGCCAAGCCGTGGCGATGTCCAGCGATCCGGATGAACTCGCCGAGCGCGCGGCCGACCTGATTGCAGGGCAGCTTGACCGCTCTCGAAATCCTCGCATTGCGATCTGTCCGTTTTCGCCGATGCCCGGCAAAGCGCCGGCGGGGCCTCTGGGCGTCGAGCTCGCCAATCGCGTTTCAACGAAGCTGAAGGACAAGGGCTTTTTTGATCAGATCGAACCGGCCCGGGCGGAGTCGATGGTGGAGTCGTCCGGACAGTCGGTGGTGAAGATCGAGTACGATCCCTCGGTGGCCCAGGGACGCCTCTCGGCGGATTACCTCGTCATCGGCTGGCTGCGGGGCGACGTCGGCGCGGCCGACTCCAACGCCTCGCTGGCGGGCACGACGGACGAAGAGCAGATGTCGATTGCCGACGAATGACGCGCGGGCGCTTGCCTCGTCCGTCATGGCCATGATGCGTATCGCGCCGGCGAGTCGATCAGACCGCGTGCGCCGGGGGCGGCATGTCCGCGTGGATCTTCTGCTGCTGTGACTGCTCGCCGTCGTACGAGAAGAGCACCATCTCGTCGTTGATCAGCGCCTGGAGGTGGACGGGGCGCCGCCAGATTCGCTGCACGTTCTTAAGCGTCTCCACGGCGTACTTGATGTCCAGATCGACGCCGTGGTGCTTGTGGCCCAGGTACAGTTCTCCGCGATTGGAGTAGTTCCCGTCGAGGACGTACAGGTACGGCTGGGCGTGATTGGTGAGCATGAAGAGCAGCTGCTGCTTGATTTTCTCATAGTCACGGCTTACGACGACCATTCGCCGCGTGCTCGGGTCGTAGCGGTAGTGGTACATGCGAAAGCGATCGACAAAGTCCTGCGTAAGGAATTCGTCGATGAACATGACGTCGTTGTAGATCCGCCGGACCTCGAAGACCTTTTCCATTCCCTTGCCTAGCTTGGTGTCCCACTTGCGCTTCTCCTCCATGGAGCGGCACTCGTCGTATTCCTTGCCGAAGCGGCCCTTGTTCCATCGCTCCTCGATGTCGCGGAAGAGCTCCACGCCGATCTTATACGGGTTGATTTGTCCCGGCGGCATGTGCACGGTGCCGCTGTGATGATCGGCGTAGGTGATCAGCTCGTCATCCTTGAGAATGCGCGTCGTCATGAGCCGGCTGTGCCAGAACGTGGCCCAGCCCTCGTTCATGATCTTGGTCTGGCCCTGCGGCGCGAAGTAGTACGCTTCTTCGCGGATCATGGACAGGATGTCCGCTTCCCAGTCCTCGAGCGGGGCGTTTTCAAGCATGAATTGGAGCACGTCGCGGACGGGCTCCGGCGGGTGCTTGTGCCGCTTCTTTTCGCGCTGGGCGAGGAGATTCTGTCTCTGCTTGCTGGTGGCGGCCGGCGGGTTGATCCACGCCTCCATGTAGGGCTTGCTCTTGTACCGTACGATGTCTCTTTCAACTTCGCGCTCGGGCGCGACGGATCGCGTGGGTTCGTCACGCGGCGCCCCGCGCTGCATGAACGGCTGGTGCGGATCGATCAGGTTGTCCAGCGAGGCGCAGATGTCAATGAAGCGCTCGACGCGGTCGTAGCCGTACCGGTCGATGTGCCGGCGGATGCGCGTGGCGTGGTTCGCCATTTCGTCCATCATCTTCCGGTTGGTCTTGCTGAACCAGTAGTTGTTCTTGAAGAAATCGCAGTGGGCATAGACGTGGGCCATTACGAGCTTCTGGTCCACGAGGGCGTTGTCGCTGAGCAGGTAGGCGTAACACGGGTCGTTGTTGATCACCATCTCGTAGATCTTGCCCAGCCCGTAGACGTGCTGCTTGCGAAGCCGCTCGTACTCCATGCCAAAGCGCCAGTGCGGATACCGCTGCGGAAACCCGCCGTACGCGGCGATCTCCTGCATCGTGTCGAAATCCACCATCTCGAACCGGGTCTCGAAGAAGTCGAGCCCCTTTTCGGCGGCGATATCGGCGATTTCCTTCGCGTATCGAACCAGTTCGGGTCGGAGCGGTACGGAACCCATCGACTGCCCTCATCACTTTCCGGCGGTGAAGAACGCCTTGAGTGAATCGTAGATGTCATCCTTGGTATTGACCCGGCTGGTGACCACGTTCTCCTGGTCGTCGAGATGTTCATGAATGACGTTGATGAAATTGCCGCTGCCGTAGGCGCTGGCCACCTGGCAGTAGCCGAACATGTTGATATACGGAAGCATCGCTTCCTTCAGCATCCGGCAGCATTCGCGCGAATCGCTCTCGCTCGAATTGTCGCCGTCCGAAAAATGAAACATGTAGATGTTCCATTCCGACGGGTTGTAGTGCGTTTCAATCACCGCCCGTGCGAGCTTGAACGCGCTTGAGATCTTCGTGCCCCCGTCCTCCCGCACGGTGAAAAACGTCTGGCGATTTACCTCGGCCGCCCGGACGTCATGCACGATGTAGCGGCTCTCGATCCCCTCGTAGTTCCGCCGGAGCCACGCGTCGATCCAGAACGCTTCCAGACGCACCAGCTCCTTCTGTTCGTCTCCCATGGAGCCGGACACGTCCATCATGTAGATGATCACGGCGTTCGATTGCGGCTTCAGAACCGTCTTCCAGCTTCGATACCGACGGTCGGCGCGGACCGGAACGATGATCGGGTTATCCGGGTCGTAGGCCCCGGCCATGATCTGCCGGCGAAGCGCCGCGCGGAAGGTCCGCTTGAAGTGCCGGAGCGATTCCGGGCCCGTCGAGCGAATGCCGCTGTATCGATCCTTCTCGCTTGTAATCGTATGGGAGCCTTTCGGCTTGATGCGCGGCAGCTTCAGCTCCTCGCCGAGGATGTCCGCCAGCTCGTCCAGCGAGACTTCGACCTCCATGATGTGCTGACCCGGCTGCGTTCCGCCCGGTCCGGCGTCGCCTTCGGCGCCGTCGACCGGGTCCCCCGCCTGGGCCTCGCCGGCCCCGACGCCGCCGTCGTTGTTGTCGCCGTAGCGAAAATGGGGCAGCTCAATGCCGCGGACGGGAATGCTGATGAGGTGCTTGCCCTCCTTGCCGATCAGCTCGCCCCGGGTGAGGAACTTCCGCAAGTCGTCGCGGATCTTGCCCTTGACGATCTGGCGGAAGCGCTGATGGTCTTTGTTGATCTTCAGAAACATCGGGCCTTTCTCATGTCGTTGCCGACTTGCTGCATTATACGGTGCATTCGGCGTTGTCGGCCAACGGGCCCGTCAAGGGGCAACCGGCCGCGCGAAAAATCGCACCGGCCCTCCGCACGGGGGACATGCCCTTGTGCATTCATCGGGCGAAAACCGCCACCGGGCAGGCAGGATATCGGACAGCGTCGGCCTCGTCTAAAGGTCGATTGCGCGTGACAATGGTCTCGGCCGAGAGGGCTTCCTGAAGGCTACCGAGAAGCCTTCAAGGACCCGTACACAGGCGGACGAATCATGGCGATCAAAGTAGTGGCCTACGACGTGCACGACACGCTGGCGCGCTGGCCCGAGAACAGGGTTCGCCCCATCGAGGTTCAGCGGTTGCTGGGACGCTACGGCGTGGAGATCAGCTACCTGGCGTTCGAGGCCGGGCGGCAGGCCGTCCTCTTTTTCGACAGTGTGACACGGTCGATCGCGGGGTGGATGGACTTCCTGGCGCTGGTGTTTGCCCGGATGAGTGTTCCGGTGCCGATGGACCTGATCGCGGAGGCGGCGCACCTGTATGAGTCACGTACGCGCATGGAAGCATTTCCGGATGCAATTCCGGCGCTTCGGACGGCGCGCGAGGCGGGACGCGTCACCTGCGCTTTTACGACCCTGCCGAAGTTCATGGTGGCGTGCGGCGCGGGCGACGTACTCGCGGGGCTGGACCACTATTTCGATGCCGCCGCTACGGGATACGCCAAGGGACACCCGCGCTTTTATTCGCGGATCGCGGAATTGCTGAATGTCGATCCCGGCGAAATCCTGTGCGTCGGCGATGACCCGATCTGCGATGTGCATCTCCCGCGAGAAGCGCGCTGGCAGGCAGTGCTGCTGAACCGGCGTCCTGCCCGCGCGGAGGACGCAATCGGGAGCGTCTCTTCCCTTGGTGAGCTTGCAGCCCATTGGCGGTAGCGATCAACCGCCGCCCGGGGCGATGGCATTATTTCTGCTGCATCATCCGTTCGATGAACCCCGTGTCGATGTTGGAGTTCATGAAGTCCGAGTGCTCGAAGATCTGCTTCAGCAGCGGGATTGTCGTCTTGACTGGCTCGATGTGAAACTCTTCCAGGCATCGCCGCATGCGCCGGATCGCCTCTTCACGGTCCTTCGCGTGCACAATCAGCTTTCCGACCAGCGAATCGTAATACGGGCTGATCGTGTAGCCCGCGCACGCGTGCGAATCGAACCGGACGCCGTAACCGCCGGGAGGGCGAAACTCCGCGATCTTTCCGGGGCATGGCCGAAACCCATGCTGCGGATCCTCGGCGTTGATGCGCACTTCGATCGCCGCGCCGTTTCGCGGAATGTCCTTCTGCCGGAGAGTGAGCTTCTCGCCCGCCGCGATCCGGATCATCCACTTGATCAGGTCGATGCCCGTGACCAGCTCCGTGACGGGGTGCTCGACCTGGATGCGTGTGTTGACTTCGAGAAAATAGAACGCCCCGCTCTTGTCGACGATGAACTCGACGGTGCCGGCGGAGTAGTAGCCGGCCGCCTCTACGAGCCGCACGGCGGACTTGCAAAGCTCTTCGCGCGTCTTGTCGCTGATGGCCGGAGAGGGCGATTCTTCCACCAGTTTCTGGTGGCGGCGCTGGAGCGTGCAATCCCGCTCCCAGAGGTGGATCGTGTTGCCGTGCTGGTCGGCCAGCACCTGAACCTCGACGTGCCGGGGTTGCTCGACGAGCTTCTCAATATAGACGCGCCCGTCCTTGAAGGCGTTTTCCGCCTCGGTCCGGGCGTTGCGAATCTGCGTCCGCAGCGTGGCCTCGTTGTGCGCGATCCGCATGCCGCGCCCGCCTCCGCCCGCCGCGGCCTTGATCATGACCGGGTACCCGATCTCCGCCGCGAGTCGGACCGCCTCGTCGTCCTCGTCAACGACCCCCTCGCTGCCGGGCACGGTCTTGACGCGGGATTTCTTGGCCAGCTTTTTTGCCGCCGCCTTGTCGCCCAGAAGTCGGATTGTGTCCGCGGCGGGGCCGATGAACTCAATCTTGCTGGCCCGGCACTGTTCGGCAAACGTCGCGTTCTCGGCGAGGAAGCCGTAGCCGGGGTGGATCGCATCGACATTTGCCACTTCCGCGGCCGCGATGATCCGGTCGGCCCGAAGATAACTCTGGGCCGGGGCCGGCGGGCCGATGCACACTGCTTCGTCTGCCAGCTTAAGATAGGGCGCGTCGCGGTCCGCCTCGGAAAAAACGGCCACGGTCCCGATTCCCAGCTCCCGGCATGCCCGAAAGATTCGAAGTGCGATTTCTCCCCGGTTGGCGACGAGAATCTTCGAGAACATTCGCTTCATTACCGGCTGGCGTGCGTTTTTGAGAGACAGGGCATCACCTATGCGATTTGCCAGCGTTGATTTCGGCTGTTTTCCCGACTGCTTGTCTGAGGCCATCAGGCAACCCGTACCGTCATGAGCACCTGGCCGAACTCCACGGGCCGGCCGGACTGAACCTCTATGGACTCAATCGTGCCGGAAATCTCGGCCTTGATCTCATTGAAGACCTTCATCGCCTCGATGATGCAGACCACCGTGTCGGGATTAACACGGTCGCCGACCTTCACGAAGGCCGGAGATTCAGGATCCGGAGTTGCGTAGAACGTGCCGACCATGGGTGACGTGATCTTCGCCAGGCCGGTGTCCGCGGTCGGCGCGGAAGGGGGGGCCGACGGTGGCGGAGCGACCGGTGCGGGGGCCGGGCTGTGATGAGTCATCGCGACGACCGGCGCGGCCAAACCGCCCGCGCCCAGGGCCCCGCGACGAAGAAGGATCCTTTTTTCGCCGTCACGGATAATTATCTCTGACAGGTCGTGCTCGACCATGAGGTCGGTCAGGGTCTTTATCTCTTCGATGTCCATTCAGCCTGCTTTCAGTTTGCGGTCTCTGATTTGGACCACCCCCGCGCCAGGGCGGCGGACCGTTCAACGGGTGGCAGCCCGGACCCGCTCAAAGTGCAACGGCGGGGCGGCAACCTGACAGGGCGGCGATTCTAAGTCAGGCGATCAAAGCGGGTCAAGGATTGCGCGCAGGCTTCGCATTTAAATGGATTTAGAGAAAGCGGGGCGGCACGAAGCCGCGCGCATCAGCGGTTCGACCGGGCATCGGCGACAGCAAACAGGGGAGCGATGACCTGTGAAATAAATGCCCGCGACGACGAACTGGTGTGGTTTCCCAGGTAGCCGTAGCGCACCCAGGCGGCGTGCCACCGCATCTCAACGAACCGGGGCGGATGATAATGCCAACCGATCCAACCGGCGGAGGGGGAAAACACGCGGTCAGACGTGCCAAACAGGAGCGTACCGATGCCCAGAAAGATGTAGTCGGCCGGGCCTCCGACGGACACCAGACTCCCGGCACACCGCGACGCGGCCCGGCTGATGTCGTAACCCGGCGAAACCGATGGTGCGAGCAGCACGGCCGTATGGACCTTGGCCTCGTCCGGGAGCTTTTCGAGCGCGCGAAGTGTCACCCAGCTGCCGCCGGACTGGGCGAGGATGCTAACCGGCGCGCCAGGGTATACGCGCTGGTGTTCCAGAATCATGGCAGCGAGGTTATCGGCCTGTCGTTCCTTGTGTCTGTTGTGAATGAGATTGATCAGCGAGCGAACGAAGGGGATGCCGGTATTCCAATCAAATCGCACTACCGCACCCCGATACCGGGATTTGAGAACGCCCACGGCCATCGAGTAATTGAAGAAGCTGGGGCCTTCAATCCCACCGACGATCAGGGCCAGGCCGCGGCGGCGTCGCCGGGGGCTCTGTGCCCGGCCGGGGAGACGCGGCCGCCAAAATATGCTCGAGACCTTGGCGAATACCCCCATGAACAGATCGACGACGCCGCCCAGAACGGCGAAGGCGATGGTGAAAAGCGCGACGGGCCTGCCGGGGCGTGTAGTCGGGTCAATGGCCATATGGAGTGGTAATTGACGGACGAACTACCGATTATTCCGCAAGGCTCGGTCGCGACGCTGCGCAGGGATTGCGGGAGCCGAAGTCAGGCCCGCTCGATGTACTCGCCGGTGCGCGTATCGATACGAACGACTTCGCCGTTGGTAATGAACGGCGGCACGCGGACCTTCATGCCGGTTTCGAGGGTGACTTCCTTGCTCTGGTTTGTCGCCGTGGCGCCCTTCACGACCGGGGGGGCGTCGGTGACGGTCAGCTCGACGACGTTGGGAAGTTCCACGGCGATGACCTGGCCGTCCATGAGCTTGGCCATGACGCGCTCATTGCCCTTCAGGTAGTTGTCGGCGTCGGGCATGATTTCCTTCGATGCATGGATCTGTTCGTAGTTGTTGACGTCCATAAGGACGAAGTCGTCGCCTTCTTTGTACAGGTACTCGAAGGGGCGGTCCTCGACGTGCGGGGCTTCGAAGTCCTCGTCCATGTTGAACCGGTTGTCTATGATCTGCCCGGTCTTGAAGTTCTTGAGCTTGATTTGCATGTAGCTTCGCCAGTTTCCCTTGGCGACGCGGGTGGATTCGTGGACGATCCAGAGCTTGCCCTCCCAGAGGACGGCCTGACCTTTTCGAATGTCGATGGCTTTCGGCATGCGGACGGATCCTGGTGTTGCGGAATCGACAAAATTGCGGCGGTGGGACTGCCGTCAGACCCTGCCAGAAGCGTGAACCTGCCGCGTTTGAGAGCCCTGTAGTGTCCCACGGCGTGCAGGGTCTGTCAACCCGGGCCCGTTCCAAACACAGGTCGGAATTGTAGGAGGGCCCGGCCCGAATGGATGTTATATTCCTGTTTGGGGGCGTTCGTTGAGGATTTGGCGGTGATGTTCGCTGAGATCGGAAAATTCGTGGGGGCCAAGGTCGCCACGGCGGTGATATTCCTGGCCGTCGCCGCGGGCGGAATCTGGTGCTACCAGAATCCCGAATCGGTGAAGGCCTTCGGCGTCGTCGTCAAGCACACACTGATCTGGCTGGTCGTCGCGGCCGCGCTGCCGTGGTCGAGCTACCTCTTCATGCGCCCGCTGATGGCGCGCCAGGCGAAGATGCAGTCGGCGTACGGCGCGGCGATGGTCAGCCTCGGCGTGATCGCCGCGTTCTGGCTGGTCGACGTCCTGCTCGCGCTCTGGCTCGCCGACTGGAGCATCGCCGGCGGCTTCACGTGGTTCGTCGTCATTCTTGGTTTCATCGCCGCCGCGGCCTATAATTTTGTCATCTGCGAATCGCTCGCCAGGCATGTGAGTGCCTGACCTCGCCCGTGAGTGCCTGGCGACGGGCACCAATCCGGGGGCGTGACGAGAGGGTCATCATGAACGCGCCGCAGGTCGGCGACCGCATCAGCGAATACATTCTGATCGAGCTGCTGGGCGCCGGCAGCTTCGGCCAGGTGTGGAAGGCTCGTCACCACGTCTGGCAGGACGAGTTCGTCGCCATCAAGGTCCCCACCGATTCCCAGTTCGTGCGAAATCTCCAAAAGGAAGGCTGCACGATTCACGGCCTGCGTCACCGGAACATTGTCCGTGCCATTGGCCTCGACCCTTACGGTCCGATCCCCTATCTCGTTATGGAATTCGTCGACGGACTTTCCCTTGCGGCGTGGGTCAGCCGATTTGCCAGGGGGTTGCCAGTACAGGCGGCCCAGCGGATTCTCATCGGCATTCTTCATGCCCTGGATCACGCCCACTCCAGCGGCGTGATTCATCGCGACATCAAGCCGGCCAATATCCTCATCGCCGGCGGCGCGGACCGCCCGATCGATTCCGTCGGCGTTGATGACGTGAAGGTCACGGACTTCGGCCTCGGGCTCGCCGGCCAGATCACCGCCAACAGCATTCTGCAGTCCGGCAGTCTTGTCGCCGAGGACGGCAGGAGCATTTCCGGCACTCTTGCCTACATGTCTCCCGAGCAGCGCGACGGCGGCACCGCCGACGCACGAAGCGACCTGTATTCCGTGGGAATCGTACTTTTCGAAATGCTCACCGGCGAGCGCCCCAGCGGGAGCGACATGCCGTCTCATTTACGCGAAGGGCTTCCATCCTGGGTTGATCCCGTGTTCGCCCGACTCTACACGCGGCGCGATCGGCGGTTTGCCAGCGCGGCCGACGTCATTCGAGCGATTGAGCCGGCCGCGGCGCGCGGCGTCGTCGCCCCCACGCCCCCGCCGATTCCCGAATCATACGCCGCGCCGCGGCGCCGTCCCGACGCTCGCGCGTGCCCCTCGTGCCATGAGCCGACCGAGCCCGGAGACAATTTCTGCATCCTGTGCGGCGCGCAATTGGTGGGGGAGATTCGGCGATGTCCAAGCTGCGGCGGCTACCCGGATTCGGGCGACCAGTTCTGTATCCACTGCGGCTTCGCGCTGACTGCCAGGATGGGGTGACGCCATGTTCTTCTTCTGGACGCCCGGCATCCCGCTCATCGTGTCGATTCTTTTCGCGCTGGCCTCGGTGTTCGTGTTTTATTGTTTTTACCGAGCCCTCCGCGGGAGTTTCTGGGATGCCCAGCTCCCCCAGCCGGGCGCCATGGACCGTTTTGACGACGACGCCCCCGGTCATCCCTGGCGATGCGCAAATAAAAGGTGCCGGAGCATGAATCCAGCTCATGCGAGGTATTGCAGGTTGTGCGGTTCGGCGCGTGCCGATTAGCGGCGCGCGAGCCGGCCGGACGGGCTGTGGCGCCGGAGCGGCCCCGACGGGAGATAGAATGAACGAGTCCGCGATGAAAGCGAAGGAGCTTGAGACCGCGTATCTCGCCGGTGTTCAGCAGAACATCAAGGATGCCGGGGTGCGCGCGGCGGGCAGGCACACGCAATACACCGAGATTGACTCGGGCGAGCGCGTCCGCGCCGCCATGATTGATCAGCGGCTGCACGACCGGAGACTCGCGGCGGAGCTGCCGCAGGGCCGCGGCTTTGTCATTCGTTCCTTTACCCGGCGGCTCTTCTTCTGGAAAAAGCTCCAGAGCGTGACCGTGGCGAGTGTTCTGGCTCCGCCGGAGCCGCTTTTGCGCGGCGAAGCAGCGCCGCCTCCCGTGACACTTTCGCAACTCGGGACGCACGTTCGAAGCCTGCTCAATGATCCGCGCGCCCCGCACGTGATCGGCATTTGCAGCCCGAGCGGCTTTGAGGAAAGCGTGTATCGGGCCCCGCTCGACATTCCCAATGTAACGCTGGTCCTCGTCGAGCCGGCGCCGGGCGGCGGTTGGAAAGTGTCGTCGCCGGGGCGATCAGTCGACGAGCGGATCCTGAAGCTGTTTAACCCCGAAAACGTGGCCCAGAAGCTCGACCGGGTGCGCCGCGAGATCGAGGAGCGACGCACGGATTTGTTGACGGGGGGCCTGTCGGCGGCGAGCATGGCGGCTCGGCTGGCGCTTCCGGTCAAGCTGGTGCAGCAAGCCTTCGAGGCGGTGGCCAAGGGCGATCCGGAGCTGCGCGTGTCGAAGCGCAGCGGCGACTGGCTCCTG
This sequence comes from Planctomycetota bacterium, assembly GCA_003576905.1. Classification (GTDB taxonomy): domain Bacteria; phylum Planctomycetota; class Phycisphaerae; order UBA1845; family UTPLA1; genus UTPLA1. The sequence continues at coordinate 26,393 of QEVG01000005.1, forward strand.
TTTCGCGGAGCGGCGGTCTTTTCGGGCGAGGAGGATGTGTCGATGCTGGACTGGATACGAAATCTCTTCTCGCGCGAGGGCGACGAGGCGCGAAAGATCAATGTGCTCTCCGAGCGCCGGGCCGCCCTGTCCGACCGTCTGAATCGCATGTACGACGACATCGGCAAGCTGGAGAAAAAGGAGGCGCAGCTCCTCGACGAAGGCAAGGCGGCGGCCTCCAACGTGGTGAAGCGCCGGATTGCCGCGCAGATTTCCCATTTGCGAAGCGATATCGGCCGCTGCAATACGAGCGCGGCCCTGCTGTCCAAGCAGATCAACATCATCAGCACGCACATTCACAATCTTCAGCTTGCCCAAACCGGAAGCATCGCACAGCTGCCCAGCAGCGAAGAACTGACCGAGGCGGCCGTGAACGCCGAGGAGATGCTTGAACAACTCGCCGCCAGCGACGAACTCGTCACCGGGCTCGAGGTCAGCATGGCCCAGACGGCCATGTCGGAGGAAGAGGCGGCCATCCTCAAGGAACTGGAAGGGGCACAGGCGCCGGCGGCGACGGGCACGCGCGAAGCGACGCCGCCCGTGCCGCAGACGGCTCGCAGCGAGCCGGCGCCGCGCGAGCGGAGCGGCCCCCAGGCGGAGTAAACGGTGGGGCGGGCTTTTCCGCCCTTCACGCAAAGTCCGGCAGCGAGTCCTTTATCGAAATGTCCCGCGTTCTTGAGGTCCTGGCAGTTTGACTTTCTGACGTTCAGGCGTTTCGCCTTTTCGACGGTTCCCTATGGCCCTGTTCGACTGGCTGACAAAACGGAGCAAGCCTCTCTCGCAGATGACGCGGCAGGAACTTCGCCGCCAGGAGCTTCTCCTGGCGCGTGACCGCGATCAACTGCTCAAGCGGATCAACGAATCCGCCGCCCTGAAGACCACCGAGCAGCTCATGATGGCGCGGCAGCTCAACATCCGCACGAAGGAGTACCTCACGGTCACGCGGATGCGCATGCTGCGCGAAAACGCCGACAAGGCAAAGGCAATGGGCTCGAAGCTCGGAATGATCGGCGAAAAGGACCTGATCGCCCTGGAGAAGATGATCGAAAACGACAACATCACCGCCGAGATGTACCAGGACCGGCTCGACAGCATGCTGCAGGTCGGCAGCGAAGAGGGCGAGTCTCTCCTTACGCCCGGCAGCAAGCAGGTGCTCGATATCTGGGAGCAGATGGACACCGGCCTGATTGCCGATGCCGGTCAGGCCTTTGACGAGGCCGATCGGCGGGTCCGTGAGCGGCACAAGGCCAGCGAGTAACCGGCGTTCAGGGGTTCGTCGCGCTGGCCGTTGAGTTCATGTTATGGCACTTGAATTCGCCATAGATCGGCCGAAGGATTCCGTGCGCAGGGCGATCTTTCAGTTCGCTGCGCGCCGTGCCTTTCGCGTGAGCGAGCCGTGGTACCTCGACGGTCTGCGCATCGAGTCCGTCTCCGACGCACCGCGCAGGCCGGCCGACGAGCCCGCCGACACGCTCTCCGGAATGCTTGACGCGGCCGCCGCCCTGCTTCGCGATCGGCCGAGGAACAGGACCTATGTGGATGTTGAGCTGCGCCGCAAGCGCGGCCAGACAATCGTCTCGCTGAAGTTCGGAGATCGTGGGGCCGGCGCGGCGCTCGGCTCGGCGCTGGAGGCCTTCCTCCGCGACCATGCCGTGTACGACACCCGGTGCCCGGTGGTGTGCGAATGCTGCACGACGCCCGTGGTCAACGTTCGCGCGAGTTACTGCGGCCGGTGTGGCAGCCCCCTTCGCGCCGGGGCGGCTCCTCGGCCGATCGCGGTATCATCGAGTCTGGCCCCGGCCTCGGCGCTGCCGCCTTTGCCCGTCGCCTCGCCGCCGGTGAAGTCGCGCGTGGAATCAAGAGACCGTGCAGGCGCGCCCGCCGCCAAGCCGGGCGTGACTGTGGAGCGAGACGAAGCGGCGGGACCGGAAGCCGTTTCGGAAGCCGCGCCGTCGGACGCAATCGCTACGGCCCCGACCGGTCCGCTCGAGGGGAAGCGACCGTTGACCCCGCCCGAGGCGGAGAATGGGGACGGCGTGGAGGAGTCACCCGCGTCCGTCCACAGGTCTCGGCGGGCCGGGCCGATGGTCGTGGAGGACTAGAGTCTGCGCCCGTGGATCGCGCCGCCTTGGCCGGGCGGCGTCTCTGTGCGGCGCGAGTGCGGCAGATCGGCCGGAAACGTGCGAAGGAGTTGCCATGAGTCTTTTTAAGAGCGAAGAAGAGCGCCGCATCGAGCGGGACATCAAGATCCGCCAGGGCATCCGCCGGATCGAGAAGTCCATCTCCGAGCAGAACAAGTTTACCGACGAGTTCATCAAGAACGCCCGGCGGGCGAAGCAGATCGGCGACAATGCGCAGTACATCTTCATCCGCAACTCGCTCAAGAAGACGGCGACGATCAAGAAGATGCTGGAGCGCCAGCTCCTCGCCGTGAAGAACGCCCTCATCATCAAGCGCCAGGCCGAGGCGTCAGCCGACTTCGCCGAGGCGATGGGCAACATGGCCCGTGAGATCGGGCGCATGTTCGGCCAGACCGACCTCGTCAAGACGCAGACCGACTGGGAAAAAGCCATGGCTCAGAGCCAGAGCATGGAAGAGCGCATGACGATGTTCCTGGAAACGGTCGAAGACATCGCCGCCAGCGACACCGCCCAAGTGCCCGCCGAGATCGTCACCGAACAGGAAATCGACGCAATGATCGAAGCCGAAAGCGAAGCAGAACACGCCAAGGACGTGGACGAACTGGACGCCCTCCGGGCGGAGCTGAACGCGGTGAAGAACGCGGGGCAGAAGGAGAGTAAGTAGGATTCGGGTAATTGAGCGCCCAAGGGGCTATCCCGTGCAATAAACCATGAAGTGCTTTTTTCCACTAACGAACAAAGCAGTTGAGGGTTTCAGTGATGGGAGTCGCGACGGAAGTATTCTACCCCCCAATTCAACTAGATCGTAGCAAACGCTCTCAGGCTAGGAAGTGTTTGTATTCGGCAAGCACTTCCGGAAAGTTTGGACCTGGATCAAGAATAGAAGTCTACATCGAACCGGAAGTATGGCAGGGTTCTACTCCAGACGCTATAGATGTCATGGTATATAAGGGGGCAGCACCCGATTCGAAAGAATACTTTAGAATCTACGAACTCGCTGGAATGTATAAGTGCGAGGGGACCGCGTACCGTTACGAAAAAGTTGCTGGTTCAGGAAGTAGACAGATAGGAAGCATCTACCTGCCGGAACGGATGTTCGGGCGCACATCACCGGAGCGTGTTTGGCTCGCCATTAAGTTGTGCCCCGAGCTACACTAAACTTCATTGTGTTGGCCTTGCTTCCCTGCCCAGCTGGAAGAACCGTGCAAGGAGGGTGATCCTCACCTAACGAGTTGGCCTAGTGTTTCCTCTTGTAATTCGCCATTGACCTATGTCCGTCTCCTACGACACCTTCGAACGCCTCAAAGACCGCGGCCTCGCCGCCTACAAGAACGGCGACTACGCCGCGGCCAAGCCTTTCCTCATGCAGGCCGCAGACGCGATCATCAAGATCGCCGCGGAAACCACGGATGCAGGCCGCCGCCAGAGGCGAAAGGCCATGGCCGCCGAACTCATCGAGTTCGCCAGGCAGTGCGACATCAAGGGCGTCCAGCGCAAGGAGGACCGCCGCAAGGCCGCATCCGGCGAGGATGACGAAAATGGCGCCAATGCCCAGGACTGGATCGTCCGCGACAAGCCCAGCATCCGCTTCGCCGACATCGCCGGCCTGGAAGACGTCAAGCACGAAATCCGCCTGAAGATGATCTACCCCTTCGCCCACCCTGAGCTCGCGGCGAAGTACGGAATCTCCTCCGGCGGCGGCCTGCTGCTTTACGGCCCGCCCGGCACAGGCAAAACCATGATCGCCAAGGCGATCGCCTGCGAGATTGACGCGACGATGTTTGTCATCAGCCCGGCCCAGGTGCTGTCGAAGTGGGTCGGCGAGGCCGAGCAGAACATCCGCAAGCTCTTCACCGCTGCCAAGGCCGAAGAGCGCGCGATCATCTTTATCGACGAGATCGAGGCCCTCGTCCCCAGCCGCCGCGACAGCTCAAGCAGCGTCATGACCCGCGTCGTGCCCCAGATTCTTCAGGAGCTGGAAGGCTTCGACCGCGGGGCCAGTCGCCCGCTGCTCTTCGTTGGCGCGACCAACGAACCCTGGAGCCTCGACGCGGCCGTCATGCGGCCGGGCAGGTTTGACTCAAAGGTGTATGTGCCGCTGCCCGACGAGCCGGCGCGGCATAAGCTCCTTGAGATTTACCTCGGCAAGCGGCCTGTTGCCGACGACGTGGATTTTGCCGAACTGGTCAAGGTCCTCGATGGGTACAGCGGTGCGGACATCAAGGCCGTGGCCGAGCGCGCGGCGACCCTGCCCTTCATGCGCGCCGTGGGCGGCGGCGAGGCCCGGCCCGTCACGCGCGACGACATCGAATCGGCCATCCGCGAGACCCCGCCCTCCGTGAGGAAAAAGGACCTCATCCGTTTTGAAGAGTTCGCAAAGGAGAATTGACGACCATCGGGAAGGCCGCGGCGCCACGCCCTGCGGGTGACGCCGAGTGCGCCGGGGCTGCGGCAGTTTCCATTGAAGGGGGCCCGGATGTCGCCCACACCAATGCGCGGAGCGGCTCCAAACAGCACCGCGCCTACAATCCGACGATGCACTCATGAAATTTGACCTCAGTGTGTTTAGTCGTGATCCAGCACTCGTTGCGCAGTCCGTCGGCGCGCAGGAGGTCTTCTCCTTTCTCGCCCGCACGATCACCCTGCCGCACGGCTGCGCCGTCATGGCGTGGGCTACCGCGGGCCCGTCGCGCGTCATCCCTCAGGGGATGTCCCTCGAAGGCGAAGGCATCTCCAGGCTGCTGTTCGTTCGCACCTCCTCGTTCACCTTGGACTACGCCTTCCCGAAGCTCAACTCGCAAGACGGCTACGAGATCTCCGCACGAGTGGCCTGCGGAATGCAGGTGGTCGTCGAGCGCGCCGAGCTGGCCGCATTCTGTGACCGTGTGCTCGGAAGCGCCGCCTCGGTGACACTCGATCGCCTGCGCCAGTATTGCGAAGAAGCCGTATACGCCGCCGCGGAGTCCTTCGCGAAGGCCCGCCCCGCCGCGGAACTCCTCACGCCACGGGCCTGGGCCGAATTCGACGCGCACCTGGCCGAGTACTTCAAACCCCTCGGCTTCGCCTCCGGCCTCGCCCTCGCGGATGACACCCGAATCACCATCGACTCGGCGGACTTCGCCCGCGCCGCCGATGCGCGCAGGACCCAGCAGCTTCGTGAGCAGCGCATCGCGGAGGAGCGCCGACTGCGCGACATGGCGACCGACGCGCGGCGGCAGCATCTGGCCGAGCTGGCGGGCACCCTCGACAAGCTGCGCGACATGGCCGGCAAGGAGAAGGAAACGACCCTGCCCGACCTCATCCGCGCTCTGGACCCCTCACAGCGCGGCGGGCTTTATCATGCACTCCTCGCCCATCAGCCAGGCCGACGAAGCGCCGCCTCACTCCTCATCGTGGCGGGCGATGAACTGATCTGGATCGACCCCGCCTCTCCCGACAAGCCCGCCCGGCGTTTGTCGCTGACCTCCGAAATCGGCCCGTTGCGATCGGTCCGAACGGCAATGTGGGAAAGCCGCCCGGTGATCCTCGTCGGGGCGCGCAGCGGCGTGCACGTGCTTCAGACGGAGCAGGATCCCAGACAGGTGTTTGCCTTCGACGCCGGGCGAGAGCTTCGCGGCGGCGTCAATGCGGCGGCGATCATCGGCGAGGACCTCTTTGCAACACATTCCGAAGTGGGCCTGATCCACTGGCGACTCCGCCGGCCGGAGTCGTTCGAGCTGATCTGTGCAAAGACACTAAACGGCAGGAAGTCCGTGCGCGATGTCCAATCCGACGACGCAGGGAAGCTCTGGCTTGCTGCCGATCGGCAGGTCATCTGCGTGACGCCGGCTGGAAAAGCGCAGCCGTTCCCTGCCGGGCATGCGCTCGGCGCCGAACCGCCTTCCCTGCCGCCGCAGAATGCAGCGCATTCGGAGACCATCCTCGAAGCCCCGGCCGTCATCACAACGCTGACCGTCGCCGGCGGCCGCATCCTCGCGGGCATGGAGAATGGCCAGATCGCCTCGTGGCAGGCTGACGCTGCACTGCGCGAATCCATCCGCCCGGCCACAGGGCAGGCCGTGGAATCAATCACCTGGCTCGAAGGAGGCGGCGTGCCGCGACTGCTCGTCGCCGACCGGCGACCATACGTAGACATGATGGTGCTCGGCGATGTCTCAAGCACGAAGTACACGACAAACCAGCCGATCCGCTGGGCGCTGCCCGCGGGCGACTGGATCGTCGGCGTGAACGACCGCCGCGATCAACTCGTGATCTGGCGCATCGAAGACCCGGCCGAACCCGCCTCGGTCATCTCCATCGGCCAGCTCTGCGGGCGTTCGGTGCAGGACATCGCAATCGCCTGCGGCGCCGCCTGATCTGCCCAACTCACTGGCTGATCTGCTTCATCTGAATCGCCATCGGTATCTCGCCATAAATGGGGAACCGACCGATTTCCTTCTTCGTGAAGAGGCGCTCCCCGTCGAGGTCGACGTTGAATATCCCCGCCTCGCCGACGATGAGTTCGGCACTGACCTTGTCCGCGCCGAACTTCTCCTTCAACTCGGCCACCAGACCGGTGGCCTGCGGCTTGTAGTTTCACTGTCCGCAGTACGTAATCGTGATCTTCATGACTTCCTCCGGAGTCTGTTTCATCGTTCTTGCGGGTATGAGGCCCGCGGGGTCTTCATTTGCGCTTCGACCGTTTGGCATGACCGTTCCGCACTTCGAGCCCGACGACCAGCAGCAAATCGATTATGTCAAAGTCATTGCCCTCGCCGTGCACAACCGCCGTGCGGCCGGACTCTGAGTATGACATCATCTCCGGATGCCGAACACGCAGCCGGCTCCCGTCCGCCAGCTTCAGCGTAAAGGGCCGAAACGGCCGGGCCTGATGCACTTTCTTCAATTGCTCGACGGTCATCTCGGTGCTCCGGGTCCTCCGCCTGGCGCGGCATCATTTTCTGAAATCTTAGCATTGCCCCCCATTCCGGCAAATCGCCGCGCCCCGCCCCCGCTGGAACAATCGCACGACTACCCCGATAATGCCCCCGCTCCCGGATCTGCTTCCGCCGGACATTCGCTATCTGTTGGAGAGGGAAACCCAGACCATGCGCGTCACCATCGTCGGCACCGGATACGTCGGTCTCGTCACGGGAGTCTGCCTCGCGGACACGGGCAATCATGTCATCGGATTGGATGTCGATGCCGGAAAGGTCGAGCGGCTCAACCGCGGCGAATGCACCATCTACGAGCCGGGCCTGACCGATCTGCTCGTGGCCAATCTCGCCGCCGGGCGATTCCGCGCGACCACGAATCTCAAAGAGGCCGTTGAGCATGCGGAGATCATCTTCATCGCGATCGGCACACCGCCCAAGGCCGACGGCTCGGCCGACCTCTCCATGATCGAAAAGGCTGTTCAGGACATCGCCCGCGCCGTGAACAAGAAGACCGTCATGGTCATGAAGTCCACCGTGCCGGTCGGCACCTGCCAGCGCGTCGAATCGCTCGTCACGCCGCTCGCGAGGCACCCGGTCATCGTGGTGAGCAATCCCGAGTTCCTGAAGGAAGGCTCCGCGGTCGACGACTTCCAGCGCCCCGATCGCGTCGTCATCGGCAGCGAAGATGCCGACGCCGCCCGCATCATGCAGGAGCTCTACCAACCCTTCGTGCGCAATCGGCACCCCATTCTCGTCGTCCGCCGCGCCGCTTCCGAGATGATCAAGTACGCCGCCAACTGCTACCTCTCCACGCGCATCAGCTTCATCAACCAGATCGCCAACATCTGCGAGGCCCTCGGCATTGATGTGGACGAAGTCCGCTCCGGCATCGGCTACGACGCCCGAATCGGCTCGCATTTCATGTACCCCGGCGCGGGATACGGCGGAAGCTGTTTTCCGAAGGATGTCCAGGCGATGTACCACGTCGCCAAGGCGGCGGGTGTAGAGGCCGACCTGCTCAGCGCCGTCCACCAGGTCAACGAGCGACAGAAGAATTTGCTCGTGGAGCGTGTCAGGGCGCACTTCAAGGGCGACCTGACCGGCAGGACATTCGCCCTATGGGGCATCGCCTTTAAGCCCAAAACCGATGACATCCGCGAAGCCCCGGCACTACGCATCATCGACGGCCTGCTCGCCGCCGGAGCAAAGATCCGCGCCAGCGACCCCAAGGCCCTCGATCACCTGCGCCAGGAGTACGGTGCGAGGGTCGAGTACTTCACCGATGCCTACGCCGCCGTGAAGGGCGCCGACGCCCTCATCATCTGCACCGAATGGAACGAGTTTCGGTCGCCCGACTTCGACCGAATTCGCGAGTCGCTCAAGAAGCCGCTCATCTTCGATGGACGCAACCTCTACAGTTGCAGCCAGATGCAGGCGAGGGGGTTCACCTATTACTCGATCGGACGCCCCCGAGTGGACGGCCGCTGATCGACGAGGCCGTCGCACCCGGGCGACAACCTGCGGCCCGGCCGAAAGCGGTGCGGTCGAACCCGTTGCGCGCTATTCGTCTCGACGCGATGTCCGATTGCATCACCTCCCCATTCTACGGCACACCATTACTCGCGGCCGTTGCTCGCGCTTGTCTCGGTATTGAGGCGCGGTCCCGCGCTGAAACCAGCGCCCGGATCCTCGTCCCATGCCAAGTGTAGAAGCGTCACAATTGCTGGCATTGCGCGAGTTGGATCAGATGATGGTTTTTTAACGCCCTTCACGAACGTATCATAGGACCCGATTGGGTTCCCTCCGTCGAGGCGGCGATATTCACGGACCCTTGCGCCGGCGTCCCGCCCCGACAAAAGAAACAGGAAACAGGATTCGCGAAACAGGATTCAGAACACAGGACCGGAGAAGGAGAAACAGGATCATGGCCCGAGCAAGAAATTTCCGCAGGGATTCCCTGCCCATTGTGTTAGCAATGATCAGCATGCTTGCGGCGTCCGCGCCGTCGCGCGCGGCGGTGCTCCGGGTTACGAGCGCCGGCGACGACACCACATCGGGTGACGGACTCGTGACACTTCGCGAGGCCATCGTCGCCGCCAATCTCGACGCACCGACGGACCTGGGCGACCTGGCTGCCGGCGCCGATACGATCGTTTTCGACCTGCCGACGCCCGCCGTCCTTACGCTCTCCTCGATCCTCCCGAACATTGACGGCGACGTAGAGATCATCGGTCCGGGCGCTGATCTCCTGACGATCAACGGCGACGGCGCTTCCGCGATTTTCTTCGTTAGTTCCGGACACGTGGCGATTCGCGACCTGACGCTCGCAGGGGGCCGCGCCAAAGGAGGAAACGGCGGCAACGTTCAATCCTCTGGCGCGGGCGGCGGCGCGGCGGGAATGGGCGGCGCGCTTTTCGTAAACGGCGGCCAGGTCTGCGTGCGCAACGTCTCTTTTGAAGCCAATTCCGCCGTCGGCGGAAACGGCGGCAGCGGAACTTCGGTCGGTGGATTCGGCGCGGGCGGCGGTGGCGGCGTCGGCGAGAACGGACAATCGCCCGACTTCACGGACGGCAACAGCTACGGAGGACGCGGCGGAAACGGCGGTTCGCTTGGCGGTCTGGGCGGAGCCGCCGGAACCGTCGGCTCGAGCGGCCTTGCCGGAAGCGGCGGTGAGGGCGCGGGCGGAGGCGGCGGCGGTACAGGCGTGGCGACACGCGGCGGTGCGGGCGGCTTCGGTGGCGGCGGCGGCGGTACCGGTGTCGCGAATGGCGGCTCAGGGTCAAGCCCCGCATACACCGGGGGTACCGGCGGATTCGGCGGCGGCGGGGGAGGCGGCGGGTACAACATCAACGCGTCCGGCGCGGATCCGAATCCCGCGGGCGCGGGTGGCACGGCCGGTATGTTCGGCGGCAACGGCGCGGCGGCGATCAAGACAACCACTCAGGTCGGCGGTGGCGGTGGTGGCGGTGGCGCGGGTCTCGGAGGTGCGATCTTCGTTCGCAACGGCATGCTTTCGATCGGCGGATGCAGGTTTGAATCCAATTCGGCCGTCGGCGGCATCGGCGGCCTGGGCGATCCCGACGTGGAATCTACACGGGGTCAGAACGGGCAGGGCAAGGGCGGCGCGATTTTCGTTCTCGACAGCGCGCTGGCCTACGACGCCGGCGGAAACGCCTTTTTGGGCAATTCGGCGGCGAACGACGCCGGACACGCGCTGGACAACGACAATACCTACGGTTCGCTGGCGCTCATCTCGGACTGCAACTGCAACTTCACCGACGACGCCCAGGACCTGGCCGGCATGACGAATGCCGACTGCAATACCAATGGCATTCTCGATGAGTGCGAGGTGCTTGCGGATTGCGATTCGGACGGCACGCCCGACGCCTGCGAGTCGGACGCGGACACAGACGGGATTCCGGACGAATGCGACGGATGTCCAGCGGATCCAAACAAGTCGGCGCCGGGTACCTGCGGTTGTGGAACGCCGGATTCGGACAGCGATTCGGACGGCGTGCCGGACTGCAACGATGCCTGCCCCGGCAGCAATGACGCCGCGGACTGCGACACCGACGGCACGCCCGATGGATGCGAGCAGGACTGCAACGGCGACGGTACGCCCGACGACTGCGAGGCTGATTGCAACGCAAACGGAACCGCCGACGTGTGCGAAGTCTTTGACGACTGCAACACCAATGGCATTCCCGACGAGTGCGAGGCCGACACCGACACCGACGGCGTCATTGATGATTGTGACGCGTGCCCCGGCGAGGATGATCGGCTCGACACGGACAGCGACGGAACGCCCGACTGCATCGACGATTGCCCGCTGGTCGGCGACAGCGACGGCGACGGAGTCCAGGACTGCCAGGATGATTGTCCGAACGATCCGAACAAGACCGAGCCGGGCGTCTGCGGCTGTGGCGGCGCCGATGCCGACCGCGATGGTGACGGAATGGCGGATTGCAACGACGGATGTCCGGACGATCCGGCCAAGACCAATCCGGGCGTGTGCGGTTGCGGCGTTGCCGATGCCGATGAAGATTCAGACGGCGTGGCCGACTGCAACGACGTCTGTCCGAACACCGCGCCGGGCGTCCCGGTCGATAAACAGGGTCGCCCTACAGCGGACACGAACGGAGACTGCGAGGTGACCCGGCCCGAGGGCGGCCGCCCCGGAGCAATCCCTGCTCCTACCCAACCGCAGCCGGTCCCGCCGTGCGGAACCGGCGCGGGCACCGCGATGATGTCGGCGCTGGCCCTGCTTACGGGGACTCGATATCTCCGTCCGCGCCGGCGCGGGGTCGGTCGGGGGTCGCTTGCTCGTTCTTAGACCTGTAATGCGTCACTTCACCAAGGCCCGTTCGTAGCCGCGAATGGGCCTTGGTTTTACCCGGCTTCGCGGAAACAGGCGCAAAAGGAGAGCCTGTCGCAAGACAAGTGCCCAAGCCGTGGCGCTCGGATGAGGGCGAAGTCTTACGACAGGCTTCTGAAAGCGGCGGAGCCTGCATCCAATGCAACTCGTCCTTGATTGGCTCCGCCTGTGGTGCGCTCGGGTAAGCGCATCGTTCTGTTTCCCTTAGTTCTCCAGGTCTCGGACCCTCCCGCACCTGTCCGACGGACGCACGCGCTTCACCACTAGCGCCCCCGGCGCGAGGCCCCAGGCGAGGAGTTCACTCCGGGCCATTTCCCGAATGAGCCCGGACGTGACCACGCGCAATCCACAGTTGAACAGAAGCTGCTCGACCCGCCCGGCGATCATCCGCGCGATCGGCACATCCAGATGGTGCTGCCGGCGCAGGTGCCGCACGAGCAGGCTCTTGCTCCAGCGGTGCTGGACAATCCGGCCGTCGGAGGGGCGGGCGCTGGCCACCATGAGCCGACGCCGCCGAAGCTCCCGACTCGCCGTATGCTCGCGGATCGCCAGGGAGGCGGTGCCGTGTCCGGTCTGCGACAGGACAAGCTCCACCAGCTCCGCGATGTGCCGGCTTGGCACCGGCGATCGTCGGAACGAGGACGTCAGGTACTCGAATACCGCTTCCGCCAGCCCGCCCGCCGCGGACATGTCCAGTCCGCACGAATCGCCCGTGGCGGCCAGTCCGTTGCGAATGCAGTTCAGCATTTTGGCGATGGCAAACGGCTCGATGCTGCCATCGCGCTTGATGACGCGAATCTGGTCTTTCAAGGAAGTGGGCTCACTCATTGAAAAGTTCCTGCTGCCCGGCGACGTCCTTTTTCTCCTGGTCGAGGAGGTCGCGGGCTTCTTCGATGAAGTCATCGACGAGCTGGAACTCGTGATAGAGGCTGGCAAACCGCAGATAGGCGATCTTGTCGAGCTTGCGAAGTCGAACGGACACGGCGCTGCCGAGGTAGCGGCTGGGAACTTCCTTGTCGAAGTTGCGGAAGATGTCCTCTTCGACCTCGTCCACCAGCGCGTCAATCCTGTCGCTGGGGATCGGTCGCTTCCAGCACGCTCGCTCCAATCCGCCACGAAGCTTCGCCCTTTCATACGGGACTCTGGCGCCGTCCTTCTTCACTACGAGGAGCTTGTTCGTCTCCTCGATGCGCTCGTAAGTCGTGTATCGCTTGTTGCACGCCAGACACTGCCGTCGGCGGCGGATAACCGTGCCGCCTTCGGTCGCTCGAGAGTCGATGACCTTGTCCGTGCGTTGTTCTTTGCAGTACGGGCATTGCATTGTTCGCCACGGCCGATGGGGCGCCCTGAACCCCAACATATTGTATGGCGCGGGAGCATACGTCCCAATAAAATGCGTGTCAAGAAAAAACTGCGCCGTTCCCGCTTCGGCCGAAGAGACTCTTGCCTTACACTCTCTCCCCCTTGGGAACCGCGTTGTGATTTTCGTCCACTGTCAGTGAGACGGAGTCGAAGAAAGGGTCATTCGCTGTGGGCGGCAGACTGGTCGAGCATCTCCTCGGCGACATCCGAATCTGCGGCTACAGCGTGGCCGGCGAGGAAACCGTCGTCGCCGCGCCCGAACTGAACGTCTGCTTCGACATCGGAAAGGCTCCCGGCGAGATTCTGAATATCGACCACGTGCTCCTTTCGCACGGGCACATGGATCATGCGGCGGGCCTGGCCTATTACCTCAGCCAGCGCAATTTCGTGGGCATTGCCCCGGGGTGCGTCCTCGCGCCCAAGGCACTCGTGCAACCCATCCGCGAACTGCTTCGCGTCTGGGGAATGATCGAGGGGCATGAAACCCCCGCCAGGATCGTCGGTCTGTCCGGGGGTGACCGTTACGAAATCCGGCGCGGACTCGTGGTCCATGCCTTCGAGGTGAACCACCGCGTTCCCGCGCTGGGCTTCGGCGTGGTTGATGTTCGGCACAAGCTCAAGCCGGAATACGCCGGGCTTTCCGGTCCCGAGCTCGTCGCGCTGAAGAAAAAGGGCGTCGAAATCGAACACAAGGTCGAAGTCCCGCTCGTCACTTTCTGCGGAGACACCGCTGAGGGCGCCTGGCAGAACCTGGAAGTCGTCCATAAGGCGAAGGTGCTCATCCTGGAGTGTTCCTTCTTCGAGGCCGACCACGTCAAGAGGGCACGCGCGGGCTATCACCTGCACGTTCGAGACGTCGCGAGAATCCTCGGCGAGATGGAGTGCGAGCATTTCGTCATCACCCATCTGTCCCGCCGGACCAGCCTCCGCGAAGCCAAGGCGACACTGACGAAACTGGTCTCACCGCAGGTCGCCGAGAAGATCACCTTTCTCATGGATCGCCGGAAGAACGCGCCCCCGCACTTGGACAGTCGTAAGCCGGAAGCGGTCCAGCCAATCCCGCCGCCATAGCCGTTCGCGCGAAAACGCCTGTTTGATCCGCAAATTTCGCAGATTCATGCCGGCAAGAATGTGCGGACCGAGATGAAGCGCCCGATGCCTCCTCGGGAGCGTCCATCCACGACACAAACAACACCGGGCCGGACCCCATTGACTGAGGTCCGGTCCGATGCAAGTGATTCAGAATGAATGGTGCAAGCACACCTTGGGTAGCATGGACGTCCCGTCCGTGCGAAGCAACTGCTTTTCCGCCACGACACAATCAGACTGTACCAGTACCAAATCGGCTTACGGGCTCACGAACTCGACCGTCAGCCCCAGTTCCCGAATCTTCGCCACCATCGCCGCGAACTGCTCCGCGCCGGTCGTCTCGCAGTCACCGCCCCAGCACTGGGCCATCGACCATTCAAAGAACGCCTCCCACGCAGCCTCTTCGTCGAACTCGCCCCCGCCCATCATCGACTCGCCGCCACCACCCATGAGGCTCTCTTCCTCACACTCGTCGGGGATGCCGTTGGTATCGGCGTCTTCGCTGATCTCGGCAGTGATGTCGCACGCATCGGGTATCCCGTTCTCATTGCAATCATCACACGCCGGATCGCTCTCGCACTCGGCGATGTCGCATTCGTCGGGAATGTCATTGTCATTGCAGTCCAGGCTTCCGAAGCCCGGCGGAAGCGCCAGATCGCACTCGTCCGGGTACTCATTCCCATTGCAATCGGGACTGACCCACTCGTCCTCGTCCGGGTCGGTCGGGTCCACATCGCAGTCGTCAGGCACCCCGTTGGTGTTGCAGTCATTCTCGCACTCGTCGGGCACAAGGTTGCCGTTACAATCGACACTGGCCTCGGTGAGCACGTCGATCTCGTCCATCGTGCCGTTGGTGTTGCAGTCCGGCTCGCATTCGTCGGGCACGCCGTTATCGTTCAGGTCTTCGCTGGTCTCGGCGATGATGTCGTCAAGGTCGGCGGTGCCGTTTTCGTTACAGTCCAGTCCGCGAAGACTCGGAGTAATCTCGCAAGTATTCACGCCCGCCAGCAGCGTGGCGACGAAGCAGGGGATGTCGTCAACGGTATGGGCGCCATCGCTATTGGTATCACGCGGGCAGAGTGAAACGATGTCCAGACTAGAGTCATTTCCATCAAGGAGCAGAGTTACAAACGGTTGGATATCGAGGCCATCAACCTTGCAGTCGCCGGTAATATCGCCCTTGCGACAGGGGTCGCAAAGCTCGGGATTCGTCTGGCAGATGTCGCAAGGCGGGAAGGATGATTGGGCATGGTCTGGCGGTAGAATGGTAACATAGACGCCCTTGATTGCACCAAACCCTCCGACATCCACATAGGGTGACCAGGTCGCCACCACTTGATCTTGCGCTCCATATCCGAGGGTATGCTGCCCGCTTTCGGCGAGGACGCGGACGTTGTTGGCCCCCGCTGTGGGCGTCGTCGCCCGATTGACGCGAAATTCGCTTCCACGAGGGTTGCACAAGCCGTCAAAGTATTGCGCGCGTATTTCTTCCCGGGCTTCCAAGATGTTCTGCGAATTCCATGCGATGATGAACCGCCCCTGCGCCCCGCTCGTAGCGGGACTGATTGAAACTGTCGGGTTGGCGTTGTCGGGGTCGAACAGTTCCACATCGTCGTCGCTGTTGACTCTGAAAATCCCAGTTCGCCCTTCTCCATTAGCTGGATTGGGATCGCGAAGGCGTTCTCCGGCCGGGGCGCTGTCATCAAACTTGAAATGACGTGCGTAAATGTGGAATGCGGACAAGCCCACACTGTCCTTCAAGCGAAAGCCTGCCCACGTGACGACGATGTCGTCACCAACGAAAGCAACGGCCGGAGACTGCTGCGCCGTCCTGACGGGCAATTCCTCCACGATTGGATCTTCCAAGTCTGGGCTGTTCACCCATTGATCATTGTTTGGCCCTTCAAGCGTCTCGAGAATCTGACCCGCAGCATTGTATAAAGTCAGTGCGATATTCGTAGGAGGGTCACTCTCGTCGCGTTCAGCGTCCGCCCATGCCACCGCGAATACTCCGTCCTCGGTTCGTTGGGCAATACATGGCTGCCATTTGCCGGGATAACAATTTGAAGGAAAAGGTCCGCACGGCTCGATGAGATTCGGCGTCAGCCAGTTAACGGCCCAGTTCACACCATTGGGAAATGACGATCCTGTGACCACATATGCAGTTCTGCCGCCATCATCGGACATGCCCACCGATGGTTCGTGATGAATCCCGTACGGATCAGGCGGATAGCCGGGGACCTGGGAGTCAGGCGGCACGCTCACTTCGGGAGGCACATCGCCAAACTCAAATTCCGTTGTGAACGCCGTCGGGTCGCGGTAGTGAGTGTCCATCGATGTGCCGAGCCAGCCGATTCGCACGAGGCCGTCGAAACTCATGGCCACGGATGGCCGTTCGTGAAGTACCAGGTCGCCCGCTTGTTGGTCGACGCCAACGGCTTTCGGTCCCAACGCAAGCGGAGTCCCGTCAGCCTCGTACTGAAGCGTGACCACGTCCAGATTGTTGTATTGGCGGAAAGTCTCTTGATCCCATGCGACCACGAACCGCCCGCAGCCGTCAACGGCCACGGCGCTTTGCGTCCCGACGGTCGTTGTAAGAAATTCTAGCGGTTCTGCAGGAGGTTGGTCCGGGCATTGGGCCTTGAGAACGGCCTCGGAACAGGGGATCGCAAAGATGAATGCAACGAAGGGCGAAACATGGCGTCGAACTCGGCGCGAGGAATCTTCCTGTAGAGAAAGCATGGTGCATACTCCAATTGGATTGCGCTAAGAACGTGTGACTCGAACGACCTGATCGGTTATTCAAGCGCCGATATGTCTGTCATGCGCGGCACCTCCTTGGCTCCCAGCTGCGTCGATTCATCACCAACCAAAAAACCAGAAGCAACGACAAAGTTGCAGGTTCCGGTACACTCCACAATTGAAGGGCAAGACTATCAGATGTGAATTGCCAATCAGGAACATGATCATTGACGAAGGCGTGCCCCGCTTGCTGGCCCCCTGCTGTCTCCCATCGAAACCGCGTGCTGATGTCACCTATCTGAACAATTTCAAGCCAATACAGCGTATCGGCCTCAAATTGCAACGGATTCGGCAAGTCGACCTGGTAGTAATACTCTCGCGGCGCTCCTCCCACGCCAATGATTTCGCCGGTGGCGGTTCGCGAGTGATTAGTAAACTCCGTTTCATACAGAATATTGTTGCTGTCGGGAAGCAGGTCGCCGGGCCGCGGAGCATAGGCCCTGATTCGCATTGTCTCCGTTCCCGTGGGCGGCGATGTCGGCGTTCCGGAGCCGCCGTAGAAACCCCACCATCCGATGCGGCGAATTGTCTCGGCGGAATCGAATCGAATGTTGTCCGCTTCGAGCTGCCAGCCGGTCAGGCCGAACTGATCGACAAACAGCGTGTCTGCCGCCGGTCCTCCTACACGGACCGGCGATTGCTCCAGCACGAGCCCCGCCCGACTGACTTCCGTCCATCCCAATGTCAAGACAAGGATCAAAAATGGAGTTCGACGCAATGTCACAAGGACTCCTGTCTGAAAACCCACGGGCAACCAATCCCTAGCCACCCGCCCACAATTAAGGCTTGAGAGGACATCGCCTCTACACCTCGCCGACCCAAAACCCCTTTATCCTACCCCACGTCCGCGAAAAAAGGCAAGGAATCCCATGGTCTTTCCCAATCACATTCGATTCCTCAAGGCTGGCGTCGGCAATATGACACCCACTTAATGCTTTGCGTGCCAGGTCTCGCCCCCGTCGCACTACTTGACCGTGTATCAAGCAATTGTCATGCCATTGAGTCCGATACGTCACTACCCATTTGACATGCCGCCGTACCACTTACCGACCTGATTTCCGCCGGGACGATTCACCCCACGCGGAAAACGCGGCACCGAAAATCGACAAATCCGCAGGTGCCACAAGTACGACCCTGACACGCAATATCCGAAATCCCGTCGATATCGATGGTGTCACTTCCCCCGCACTCCCCAGCCGCATCCACCGCCGCCCCCGCTCACGCCGTCGCAATCAATCACCCACGCCCTCAATCCCCTGATCGCTGCATCCCAAACCCCTCTCCCAAAAAGAACGCGCACGATGAGCAAGTACTGATACGGCGGACCACCGCATCCACTCCGCCGCTCGGAACCGTGTCTGCCCAACCACAATCGAGCCACCTCGTCTTGACGTTTCTTGCGCACGGTGAGCAAGCCTGAGTACCGTCCTTCGAAAGAGGAAGGCACTTGCCTACGCCGGAAGCACGAACCGTTGGCCCAAGCCAGGAAACTCAGCTTCCTTCAGGCAAAAAAGTGCAACAGGGAGCGTCCGTTCAGCTTTCAGAATCGCCCAACGGGCCGACCTGTTCCGAGCAATTCCGGGCGATTCCGTGCAAATTGGAATAAGAAAATAAAAAGTGCCTGCCCGTTCAGCCACCATGGGGTTCCAACCCTGGGTTGCCGCGTCCCACCCCCTTTGTGGGCCTCCTCTTTTCGGCGTTTCCAGGTTCTGCCAAAGCCGATAAAATGCGGTGCCCTCGGCCGTTGGACACAGGCCCTGGGCCGCTTTCGATAACCCGCAAATCTTGGAATAGTTAGCGTTAGCCGGCGGTTTCAGGAGGAGGAAGGTTCGACCGGCTTCGGCAACCGGTCGCGTTCGGAGTTGCCAATGGACAGGAAGGCGGAGGCCCAGTTCAGAGAGCTGGTTCTCTGCCATGTAGACCTTGTCTATCGGATTGCCTTCAAACTCTCCGGAAATGCGCATGAGGCCGAGGATCTGACGCAGGAGACCTGTCTTCGAGCCTATCGGTCGTTTGATCAGTTCGAATTGCGGGACTACGGGGCCAAGCCCTGGCTGCTCAAGATTCTTTACAACGTATTCTTGAATAGTCGAAGCCAGACGTCGCGCGCGCCCTCGCTCCTTTCCGACCTCAGTCTGGACGACTTCGAGGCGGAGTTGTCGCGGGAGATGATCCCCTCCCTCAGCGACGGGCGGATGAACTGGGAGGGCTTCGACGAAGAGCTGAAGAAGGCGATCGATGCCCTGTCGCCCGATTATCGAGCCGTGCTTCTGCTGTGGGCCCTGGGTGACATGACCTACAAGGAGATCGGGCAGGTGCTCGGGTGTGCCATCGGGACGGTCATGAGCCGACTGCATCGGGCGAGACAACAGTTGAATGAACAGCTGGCGGACTATGCGGCGAGACGCGGCATCAGGTGAGCATGGAAAGTGATCTTATGAACTGTCGAGGTGTCCGGAAATTCCTGTACGCGTTCGCCGACGACCAGTTGGGCGTCAAGGCCAACTGCGAAGTCCTCGACCATCTCAAGATGTGCCCGGCTTGCAGCCGCCTGGTCGAAGAGCACCAGACCCTCCGCCGGGCCATCGGGCGGACACTCGCCGAGGTTCAGGTGCCGCACAGTCTTCATACCCGCGTCGCCGGGGCATTGTCGCCTGCGGCAGCGAGTCCATCCCGCCGCACGTTCGCATGGACGCTCCAGGCGCCTCGTCATCGAGCCACCGCAATTGCCGCGGCGCTTCTGCTCCTGGTAGGCGCCACGTGGATCGGTGCCAGCCTGCTCCGAAAGGCGCCGCTGCCCGCGGTGTCCCCGGTCGTCGTCGAGGGCGGCCAGATTGCCGCTTCGCTTGTGGCGGACATTCACGTTTCGCACGCATCCCTCGGCCCGGCGCATCACCGCTCCGATCTGCCGTCAACGCTTGCCGGGGTGGGACCGGCGATCTCCCGTCATTTTGAAGACCGGCTCGCCGTCGCCGTGCCCGATCTTTCTTCGTACGGGTACGTGTTTGAGTCGGCGAACTTCTGCGGCGTGCGAAAGGCCGACTGTACGGAAGGCGGCCATGTCATCTATGCGTCCACCGAGGACCAGACTCGGCTGTCGTTCTTCGTGGTTCCGCGCTTCGATCGCTTCGACCGCTGCAACGGTCAGCGGAGCGTCGAGCCGGAGGCCTATCGCGAGTACGAAGTCGATCAGGCGTCTGGCGTCTCCCTCTCGGTCCTGGCATGGCACCGTGATGAGACGACTTTCGTCTGCGTGGGATCAGTCGACATCAATCGCATGAAGGCGATGGTCGGCGCGGTGCGGACGGCGATGGGTGACTTCGACGAGCGACTCAAGGTCGCCTGCGCGATGCTGCGGCGGATGCTCCCGCACGCCGCGCCCGCGCATACTCATTCAGAACCTTCCTGTAGTACGCCATGCTCGATGCAAGACCGCCGGGGCGGTTTCGTCGACGCCACAGACGCGCGTGTCGGCGCATGATCTCGCGCATGTCCCGCGAAAGACTCTCCAGTTCCATCTCGTCATTGGCCTTTCCCCGTGTACGCAACGCGAAGGCCATTCGCCGGCACGCGTGACGCAGGATCGCGAGCGTTTGACGAAGTTCCTCAACCCGGAGTCCCGAGAGGCCTCCGCCTTTCACGCGTGTGTTGAGTTCATGCTCGATCGCGTCGATGCGCCGGCGCATCCGCCGCACTCCCGCCGCCGTCAGCCCGCCGATGTCGGGAATCTCGGCCAGGCTGCGCTCCATCGCGTCGAATAGCACCGTTCGGTTCTTCAGGCGCACTCCCGACAATAAGTACACATCGCCCGCCTGCTGCCAGAGCGGACCCAGACCCTTTTCGTTGTCTGGCCATGCGTGCCGTTCAAGCTCCAGGCCGACGTCGATGCCGTGGTTGGTCTTCGCACACCACGATAGGGCCGCGCCGAACAGCAGCGGGCCTTCGCAGGCCGGTGCATACTGCCGGTGCCCGAGGTCTCCCCAGTCCGTTATCAGGTAGCCTCGCGCGCCGTATCGAAGCCCCGCCGCTGCGGCGCGAATCAGATTCTCCCGGGCATTCGTTGTCCGCCCGGAGAAACTGCACCAGCTCGACGTTCCGGGGCAGACGTAAAATGCGCGGCCGGTCGCCGCGACCCGCCGGCACTCCCGAGCGAACGGGTGCTCCGCTTCGTAGCCCCAGATCAGCGCGATGGCGTCGCGCGGCAGCCGCCGGATCAGCCTGGGATGCTTCAGGATGATGTCCGCCCAGAACATCATGGTGCGCCGGTGGCTTCGCACAAGTCGGTGAATCTTGAGGAGATAATCGAGATACACCGCGCCCGTTCCCCGCTTCAGGCACGACACTCTGCTGCGCCCCTGACCGAGTTCGAAGGTCTCATCGCAGCCGACGTTGAACAGCCTGCTCGAGTAATGGGGCAGGAGTTGACGATACAGGTCCGACATCAGCCGCAAAGACCCTGGATCGAGCGGGCAAAGGGTCGTGGGGTACTCGCGCACCGTTCCCCATGGCGTGCGCCAAGGCCGATCCGTCTCGGCGAGCCAGCGGTACGGCTCGTGCCGCAGCCACCGTTCCATGTGTCCGAACGAGTTCTGATTGGGAACAAGTTCGATACCGCGATCGCGGCAATATCGATCAATCCGCCGGACCTCCGCCGCTGTCAGCGGCGAGGCATCCTTCCAGACGCTCCGGTGGCCGCGGTACGCAAAGGTATGTTCGGTATAGAGCTGAAGCTGGTTGATCCTCCAGTCCGCCAGTTGATCGATGATCCTCAACAACTCAGCCATCTTCGGGACTTTGTCGCGGCTGATGTCCAGCATCACGCCGCGCACTGCGAAATCAGGCCAGTCCTCGATGTCCAGGGCGGCCACGCGCGCCACCCCCTTCGCCAGAACTTGGGACAGTACCGAAAAGCCGTAGCGAAGCCCCGCCTCGGTCACGGCGTGAAGTCGGATCTGCTCCGGCCTGACCGTGAGCCGAAAGCCTTGGGGGTGCGTCGCGCCGCGAGGAACGGTGCAGTCAATCACCAGATCCGCCTCACTGCGCGCGGCGGCTTCGTTTTCCCATTTCAGGCCGCCTCGCCCCAGTGCACCTCGCAGGAGTCGACGCGCGGCCTTGCGCATGGCTTGATCGGACGCGCGGACGAAAAAGCGCAGACGCTCCGGAACCCGGATATACCCTCGCGTCCGCCGGACTATCCGCGGCCGGGGAAAAAGGAAGTCGGGCGTGGCGGCCTGATCGGGCACGAGACGTGATCTGTTACGGTTCGTCAGATTCAATGCGGGCGACATTCAGCGACGCGTTCGTGGGATAGCCGGACGGCAGGTAACAGGCAACCGTGGCGGCAGCCAGGGTTTCGCCCCGCGTCTCATCGGTGGAAAGCAGCGCAAACTCACCGTTGGTCTCACCGAAAATCTTGCGAATCAGGCGAATGTCCACCGGCGGATGCTGGAGCACGTTGTCATATACCGTAAGTCGGCTGGTCCTTCCTTCATACACGAGGGTGATGCGCGATTCCGCCCTCCCGTCAAGCGAGCGATAGGAGACTGTCAGCCGGGGGCCGAGATGCGCCGTGAAGTTGTCCGTCGGCTGGCCGCGCGTTCGCCGAGCCTCAATAAGTGCATGAATGAAAGCGTTGATGATCGCCGCCTGGCTTGCAGCCACGCGGGCTTCAGCCCCGGAAGCGTTCGACGGATGCGGCGCCACTCCAGTTACCTTGAACGCCAACCGGCGAGGCAGTTCCCGCCCGCCCGCCGCGGATGATTCTCCGCTGCCGCGGGCTGCGCCGTTCTCAGTCGGGTCCACGCGGACGATAAAGGGCCGCTGTTTGCCTGGGCCATAGGGGGATTCGTTGGCGGGGTGACATCCGATTAGGGCAGTCGAGGACATCAGGAGCCCGCAAAGGGTATACCATGACAAGCTGGAAGCACCCGAACGCATGGTCGCATCCTTTCGAACGCATGTCTGGGTCGTACGAAAACGCTTTCGGCGTTGAATTCTGCTTGTTGCCCGCGCGACCGTCAAGCGTACGCATGATGGCGACGCCGCTTCGTAAACATTTCCGCCTTATCATTTTGCACTCGCGCGCGTGCCTGCGGCGTCTGCCCGGCATCCGGCCCACCCGGAGACACTTGTTGCCCCAGAGCGTGCGGCGGTTTTTTGCGGCGTAAACTACGGGACTCGGTCCCGTTTTAGGCTTTGGCGAGCCATCGGACGTGGGAGGTCCCAGGCGCTCGCTTTCCATCCAGCAACCCGGGCCGACCGCCTTCAAGAAAAGTTTTCTGAAATCCGCGCGAAAGACATTGCCTGTCTCCGACGTTTGTAGTAGGATGACGACAGTTGTAGTAGGTTTTCGGCGAAGTCCCTCGCCGGCGGTCCTGGGGAGCCCGGCACGCCGGCCACGCGGCAGAAAATAACCAGATGGTCCAGCGACAATACGAACTGGGTGATGCCGAGCTGGAGGTCCTCAAGGTCCTCTGGGACGAAGGTCCGGCCACCGTGCGACAGGTGCTTGCCGCCCTGCACGCCAATGGCCGCAAGCTCGCCTACACGACCGTGCTCACTTTTCTGACTCGGCTCGAGCAGAAGGGCGTGGTCCGCAGCGATAAGTCCGGCCTAGCCTATGTGTATCAGTCCGCGGTCTCACGGGACAAGATCACGCGGAGCCGGGTGCGCAGCCTCGTGGAACAATTGTACGATGGAGCGGCGGGCGAGCTGGTGCTTCAGCTCATCAGGACGCAGCGCTTCACGCCGGAAGAAATCACCGAGCTTCAAAACCTGATAAATCGTCTGGACACCGACGACAGCTCGCCGTCGAAGTGATTCTCTCTGGGGCCTGAGATGTTGACCTGGGCACTGCATTTCACGGACGGACTTTGGCGAAATGCCGTGGCGTTGGTGCCGCTTGTGCTCGTGGTTGCCGCCGTCTGCCGGGTTCTGCCATGCCGCCCGGCAACGCGACACGCGCTTTGGCTGTTCGTCCTTGCATGGCTGGTCGTGCCGCCCTTCCTGCCGGCGCTTCAGCCGGACTTCAAGCCCTGGATCGCCGATGCGACGGATCCCGGCCCGTTGGATGCCGGCAAGATTGATGGCCGTGCAACGCGATCTACCATTGTCCCGGTCACACGTGATGATCTCGCGTCGGAACGAAAAACCATCGCACCGACGCCGTTAATGGTTATGACCAAACATCGCCGCGTTCCGGAGTCACGCGATTCCCGCTGCGAGGGCAGCCCGGCGTCTGCCGCGCGATACCAGACTCCCACTCCACCCTGGACAGTTGACCCGGCCTTGCTTCGTGCGCCGAAAAGGCTCGCCTCGGCGGCGGACGGGGTCGGGTCACTGTCCGCTCGGAGTGTGCTCTGGCTTCGCCGGTCAATCATCGAACTGTTTACCCGGCTTGACCACGGCGGCGAAACGGCATGCCCCGGGAGTTCTTCGGTCCTCAGCGCAAAGGATTCGAGGGACGAATCGCTGCACGATTCGGTTGCTCCTCTGCACATTGAATTCGCCCTGCCCGGCGAACCCGCCGACCTCACACTCGCCGGGCGAATGACTCCGTCCCGCGCCGCGACCGCACCGACTGAAATACCTGACGTTGGAGCGCCGGCGCCTGTCATCTCCGACGACGTTCTTCGCCGGGGCGCGGGCATTGTCGATTTCGCGGCGACGCCGATTCCGCACGAGCCTGCGCCGGCATCTCCCAGTGTGGAGTCCGACGGCCGATTCACATGGTGGATCGCCGAAACCACTCATCCCTGGATCGTCGGGCTTATTGAGATACGCGATTCCTTTGGCCGGCTGCCATCGATTCCGGTCGGAGTCTGGCTTGGCGGAATCACCCTGCTCGCGCTCTGCCGAATTCTGCGTCTGTGGCGGGTTCAGTCGGTGATCCGCCGCTCACGGCCTGCGGGGCGGGAAATCGTCCACATGGTCGATCGTTGCGCCCGGCGGATCGGCCTTTCACGCCGACCCGAAACGCGGATCACCGCCGATCGCCTGTCGCCGATGATCTGGTGCGGGCTGCGGGGGCGGCTCATTCTTCCGGTCGAGTTGTGGGGACAGCTCGACGACCTCGGTCGAGAGGCCGTCGTCCTTCATGAGCTGGCACACCTCAAGCGCCGGGATCATTGGGTCCTTTGGATGGAGAGTCTGATCGGGTGCCTCTACTGGTGGCATCCCGTGGTGTGGTGGGTGCGCCGGCGACTTCGCGAGGAAGCGGAGAATTGCTGCGACGCATGGGTTACGTGGCTGCTGCCGAAGGGGCGCAGGGCATACGCCGAAGCCCTCTTGGCCACGAAGCAGTTCGTAAGTGACAGCACGCCGACATCGGCGGTCGGAATCGGTGTAATCAGCGGTCGAGCCAGAAGATTCGCAAGGAGACTGACCATGGTCATGACGCAACGATCCACTCCCCACATGTCCGTGTCCGGCATTGCACTCGCCCTCGCCGTCGGTGTGGCGGGCTGGCTATCGACGCCGGCGCATTCCGGTGAAAAATCCCTTCGTTCCACTACGCCTGCGCCGTCGGCTCCAGCGGTTGCCACGGCCGTCGCGCCTGTGACCCCGGCACTCGTGCCGAGTGCCCCCGCCCCGGCTGCCATTCCGGCACAGCCTGTCCCGCCGGCGCCGCCCGCTCCTCCGGGTACACCAAATCTGGCCGCGCACCCGACGCCTCCCGCCCCGCCTGCGCCCCCCGCGCCCGCCCATGGAGAAGTGCCCGGTGTCGCCCCGAGGCCGCTCGCAGTCCGTCCCGGCCAGGCGGTGATGCCCGGCGTGTCGTTCCCTGCTGCCTCTCCTGTCACGGCGGGCGCGTTCATGGTCCCGTCCGTACAGGGTCCACCGGATGACCGTCAGCGCGCGGTTGAAGAGAGGCTTGAGCGTCTCGAACGCGTCCTCGAAAAGCTCGAATCGCGATTGGGCGGAGCGGGGGGCTCGCAGAATACGGCCCCGCGAGTAGAGAGCCCCCGCGCCCGCGGAGGTACCCCTCAGCCCGCCGGCGATATAGTCACCGAAAAGTACGAACTTTCGGGCATGAAGCTGGAGAAGCTTACCAAGCTCATGATCCGCGACGATGTGCCCATTCGCGTTCGGCCCGGCGACGGCTACATCGAAGTGCAGGCGACGCCGGAAGATCAGATGATCTTCAGAGCCTTCATCCGGATGATCGACTCCCGGGAGGATTCACGAGCCTATCGCCTCTCGAAGGGGAAGCTCGATGACCTCTCCGACCTCATGGTGCTCGACGATGTGCCGGTCTTTGTGAGCCCGGGCGAGAAGGAGATACGCGTGCAGGGCAACGGTGCGGTCCAGGCCGTGTTTGAGGCATTCGTGAAAATGATCGATCCGAGCGCCGAGGCCATGAGCATGCGGCGGGGCGGTGACGCGGAGCGAAAGGTCATCGCCGAGCGCGAATTGGTCAAGCAGATGTCGTCCGACAAGGTCAAGCGCCGTCAGGCTTGGGCGAACCTCGACGCCAGGCAAGCGCAGGAAATCGCGGAAGTCGCCCGAAGGAAGGCCCAGGAAAAGGTCGCTCAGGAATTGCATAAGGCAAAGATCGTTCAGCGGGGAGGGCTCAACAAGGCTGCGCGGGAGCGGGAGAATGCGCTTCAGAAGGCTGCGGAGGCCATGAAGCAGTACAAGCTTCACCGCTCGAAACACGATTCCAGGGAACTTCGCACGAAGATCCGTAATGCCGAGCGTGAAGCAGAGCGCCTCGAAAAAGAGGCCGAGCGGCTGGAAAAGGAGGCCGACAAGCTGCGCGACAAGGCCGACTCGCTCCGAAGCAAGGCCGAGGCCACAAGTGACGCATCACAGGTGGCGTCGCTGGAGGCCGAGGCCCGGCAACTGGAGGCTTCGGCGGCCGACATCGAGGCCGGCATGGAGTCGCTTTTTGCCCAGGTTGATCAGTTCCAAACGCTGGCTGCCGAACTGGAAGCCATGGCCGAACAGGTCGAGGAATCGGCTGACGCCGGCAATGAAATCAATATGGAGATCGACATCGACGTAGACGACGACGGCGAAGAGGGCGAAGACGAGGACGAGACCGACGAGTCCGGCACGGAGTAAGAGTTGGACAGACCGGGTGTCTCCCCCCGGGGGCTCGCGCCTTCAGTAGCGCGCACGGCGCAGGAGTCTGACTCCTATCGCCGCGGCG
This sequence comes from Planctomycetota bacterium, assembly GCA_003576905.1. Taxonomy (GTDB): domain Bacteria; phylum Planctomycetota; class Phycisphaerae; order UBA1845; family UTPLA1; genus UTPLA1. The sequence goes on from QEVG01000005.1 coordinate 53,270, forward strand.
AAGCGCGTTCCGGATTGACGCCGAGACCCGTCATTCGGGGTGTGCCGGTGCCGACACACGCGACGCTGCCGGGCGTGCCGCGTCCATGAGGTTCGCAGCGCTCCGCGCAGTGCCACTGGAGCTTTCGCGCGGAAGATGATCGTGTTGTCGGCCGCGTGACACCCGCAGGTGGCGCGCGTGGTGCGGAGCGACACTCGCGTTGTTGCCCAAAAAAATCTCGATCTTCTCCGATCCACCGGCGGACACTTTGCGTACCTTCGTTGGAGCGCGAACGATCCGCCCGGGCAGGGATGACACCGGAGGCCGCGACATGCTGCTGCGACGATTCGTTCTGGCCATCATCTCGTGGTCGATACAGTTCTCGGTAGGGGGGCCTCCACCCGCGATGGCCCAGTCGCCTGACGCCGAATCCGCTGCGGACCTTCGCGCGTATTACGCCGGCAACGGCCTCCTGCAGCGTGGGATGTTCGACCTGGCCGAAAAGGAGTATCGCGATTTCCTCGACCGCCACACCTCGCACGAAAAATCGCCGATGGCGCGATACGGCCTGGCCGTTTGTCTGCTGCGATCGGGCCGGTACGCCGACGCGCTCCACGAACTCGACGCCATCGCCCCCGGCGCCGGTTTTCCGTTCGCCGTCGAAGTCCAGGTGATGCGGGGACAGTGCCAACTATTCTTGAAGCAATTCAGGGAATCGGCCGAGACCCTGCTTCGCGTCGTTGAGGAACACGCCGATCACAAGCTCGCACCGGATGCGTGCGTTCAGCTCGCCGAGGCGCTTTACCACTCCGGACAGACGGAAAAGGCCGTCGAGGCCGTCTCTGATTTTCAGGGCCGCTGGCCGGATCACCCTCTGCGCCCCCGGGCATTATTCTTTCGAGGCCTGGCGCGTGTCGCGCTCAGAGATGACAAACTTGCCCGCGACGACTTTGCGGCCGTACTGAAGGCGGAACCGGAGGGCCCGCTTTCAGCGCAGGCCGGCCTGCTGTTGGCTCAGTGCGCCCACCGCTCCGGCGATCTTGACGCCGCCGCCAGGCAATACGAGCGAGCCCTGTCTTCCAGGCAGAGCGCCGACCGTGAAGCCGCGTTGTTCGGGATGGCCGTCCTTCGCATTCAGCAGCAGAGATTCGCAGACGCTGCAAAGCTGCTCGACGAATGCCTCGCCGAGTTTCCTTCCGGCGCAAACGTCGTGTCCGCCGCCGTTCATCGCGGGCGCGCCGCCCTCGAACTCGGCGACGTGGATCGCGCCGTTGAGTATCTGACAGACGCTCAGAAAAAAGGCGCGCCCGCCGACGAGTCAGCCTACTGGCTTGCGAAGTGCTTTGCCCGGAAAGGCGATCATGCCCGCGCTGCCGACGCGCTCCGTGCGGCCATCAGGAAGTCGCCGGAGAGCAGGCTCTGCCCCGAATTGCGTTTTGACCTCGCCGTGGCGCTCTATCGGGCAGGCGATTTGGCTGGTGCAAACGGCATTCTGGCCGAATGGGCTTCCGGCGACGAATCACACTCCCTCACGCCCGATGTCCTTCATCTACTCGCGGTCGTTCGACACCGGCAGGCGGATTATGACAAGAGCAGGGAAGCCTGTCGGGCCTTTCTCGATCGCTTCGGGTCGCATCGCCTCGCCGACTCGGTGGCCTTTCTCGCTGCGGAAAACCTGTTTCTGAGCGGGCAGTATGCACAGGCGGCGGAGGATTTCGAGCGTTTTCTGAGAGCGCACGATGACTCGGCGGATGCCGTAAAGGCCCGGTATCGGCTGGGCATGGCGCGGCATCGGCTCGGAGAAAACGACGCCGCTGCGAAGCTGCTCGCGCCGATCTGCGAGCAAGCCCAGTCGGAAGACGCTTACCGCCCGGCCCTTCTGGCCATGGCCGACATTCTGGTTTCCCGCGGCGAGTGGAAGCCCGCGGAGGATTACCTGAACGACTATTTGAAAGGCGATACTCAGCCTCCGTTGGCGGACGATGCACTGCTCAAACTTGCGGTGGCCCGGCAGCGTCAGGGGCGACACGAACAGGCCGTCGAGACCTTGGATGAACTGCTTACGCGCTTCCCGAGCAGTCCCCATGCCTTGCAGGCGATATTCGAACGCGGGCAATGCCGGGCAGCCCTTTCGAAATGGGACGAGGCGAAAGCGGATTTTGAGGAAGTGCTCGCAAAGGGTGCGGATAGCCGCTTTGCCCCGCACGCCCTGAACCACCTCGGCAGCATTGCCCTGGCGCGCGGCGACGCCGAGTCCGCCGCGAAGTACTTCAGCCGCGTGACTGAAGCGGGTGCGGACGACTCGGTCGCCGCGCAGGCTCTCTACGCCCGCGCGGCCGCCTTGATGAACGCCGGCGATTTCCAGTCCGCCTTGGAGGCCTGGGATGTATTTATCGCCCGCGGCGGCGACGATCCGCGAATCGACTCAGCCCGGGCGAATAGTGCCATATGTCTGTCGCGTCTGGATCGCTTCCGCGATGCCGTCTCGGCGATGAAGAAGCTGGACGCCGCCCGGCTCGATTCGGACCTCCACGCGGCCCTCGATTATGAACGCGCATGGTGTCTGAAATCCCTCGGAAAGAAGGACGCCGCCGCCGCTGTCTATCGCGACCTGATCGCCGCGTCGGACAAGGCCCGGCCCCATTTTCAGGCCATGCTTGAACTGGCCGCACTCGATGCCGAGGCGAAACGGTACGACGACGCGGCGCGCCTGCTTGCCCGTGTGCGCCAGGCCGCTTCGTCGAACGACCCGTCGAACCTTGTGAACCAGGCGACCTATCGCCTCGCCGTGTGCGAATTCGAGCGCGGCCGCTTCGCCGAGGCGGCCGATCTCTTTGAGCAGTTCATCAAGACCGGACCGCGCGACGCGGAATGCGTCTCCGCCCATGCCATGTGCGGCGAAGCCCTCTTCCGGATCGGGCGGCACGGCGCCGCCGCGGGGCACCTCTACGAAGTCGCCGATGCCGGCGCGAAGTCTCCGGCGTATGGCCCGTCGCTTCTGCGGCTCGGTGAATGCCTCGCGGCGCTCCAGCGCTGGACGAAGAGTGAGGAGGTATTTCGAAAGTACCTGGAACTGTACGAAGCGTCAGAGGGCTGGCATCAGGCGGCCTTCGGCGCGGCCTGGGCCGTCGAAAACCAGGGCCGGCACGCGGAGGCGATCGAGCGGTATCGCCGCATCGTGGACCGCCACAAGGGCCCTACCGCCGCGCGCGCCCAGTTTCAGATCGGCGAGTGTCTGTTCGCGCTGAAACAGTATGACGAAGCCGCCCGCGAGCTGCTGAAGGTCGACATCCTCTACGCCTGCCCCGAATGGAGCGCCGCGGCGCTCTACGAGGCCGGGAGGTGTTTCGAGAAGCTGTCCAAGCTCGTCGAGGCGCGGCGGCAGTACAAGCTGATCGCGGAAAAGTATGCCGACACCCACTGGGCGAAACTCGCGGCGGAGCGCCTTTCCGACATTTCCGTCGCCGGCATGCCCGGTCGGTAGGCGTCGTTCGCTGCGGACTCTGAAGCAGGAGCCATGAACGTGACACTCAATCCGACTGAATGCGCCCTGTCATTGCTCGCCCAGGCGACCGGGCAGTCGCCGGAGGCCGGTACCGCCGCCGCCGTGCAGTCCGTCTGGGACTTCGCCGTAAAGGGCGGCCCGGTGATGATTCCCATCGGCCTCTGTTCCCTGGTCGCCCTCACCGTGATCATCGAACGCGTCGCCAGCCTGCGCCGGTCGAAGATCATTCCCGCTGAATTCATGCCCGGCCTGAAGGCGATCCTTCAGGACGTCGAAGAGGATCGCGACAAGGCCCTCGCCTACTGCGAGAAGGATGCCAGCCCGATGGCCCGGATTGCCGAGGCCGGCATCCGAAAGCTCGGACGCTCCGTCGAAGTCGTCGAGAAGTACGTCCAGGACGCCGGAGAGCGCGAAGTCATTAAGCTCCGAAAGCACATGCGCCTGCTTTCCGTCATCGCCTCGATTTCCACCCTTCTCGGCCTCCTCGGCACGATCACCGGAATGATCACCGCCTTTCAGACCGTCGCGGCCTCGGCCGAAGCCATGGGCAAGACCGAGCTGCTCGCCAAGGGCATCTACGAGGCCATGATCACCACCGCCGCCGGGCTTATGGTCGCGATTCCTGTCGTGCTGGCCTACCAGTGGCTTCTCTCTCGCATCGAGCATTTTGTCGGCGAGATGGATCGCACCGCCGTCGAGTTCATCGAAGAGTTCGCCGAGACCGACCGGGGCGTCGACGGTCCGCGCGTCGAGTCCGCTCGCATCCCGTTCGAAGCCGCGGTTGGGGGTTGACGCATGCTACTCAAGGCCGACAGCAGCACCGATGCCTCGCCACTCGATCTGACGCCGATGATCGACATGATGTTCCTCCTGCTTATCTTTTTCCTCGTGGCCACGACCTTTCAGCAGACCGAGCGGGAGATGAAAATTGCCTTGCCGTTTGCCGAGGCTGCCGGGCCCATCAGCGCCACCCTTCGAGAGATCATCGTGAACGTCGACGCCGAGGGCCGGATCATCCTCGCCGGCCGGCGCGTGGAGCCGGAGGACTTCCGCCGGACGATTCAGGAAGCCGTCGCCGCCCATCCCGAACAGAAAGTCAGCGTCCGCGGCGACCGCTCCACGGACTACGGGAACGTCGTGCGCGTCCTCGACATCTGCAAGGCCGCCGGCATTCAGGAACCCTACCTCGATACCGTTCTCGAAGGTCGATAGGACATCGACGTGAAGCGGATCTGCATCATCGCTTGTGTCGTATTCTCGCTCGGCGGAGCCGGCCTCCTGGCCTACATCGGCTGGCCGAGATCCCAGGCGTATTACAGCGATGCCGACACCATTCGCGAGCCTGCCGCGGTCGCCACGATCCGCGAGATTCTTTGGAAGCCGCCCGCCGCGCTCCCCGACATCATCAATACGCCCGTCGACGACTATGAGCCGCGCCTGACCGCCGACGGGAACGTAATGTATTTCGTGCGCGGAAAGCCCGGTCACAATGCGGATATCTTCTTCTGCCGCCGAACGCCGAACGGCTGGTCCGCTCCCGAGCCGCTGGCCCCCGTGAACAGCGACGACGACGATCTGGGACCGGAGCTTTCTCCGGATGGGTCCGCGCTTTATTTTTACAGCGATCGCCCCGGCGGCCTCGGCGGCTACGATCTCTGGGTCGCGCACCTTGGCGACAACGGCTGGCAGACGCCGATTAATCTCGGCTCGCACGTCAACTCGGACTACAACGACTACGGTCCGGCCCTGTCGTCCGACGGCCGGTCGCTCGTTTTCGCTTCGAATCGCCCGCGCGACCCGCGCGCCGTCGCCGGGCCTCGCGAAGCCTGGCAGGCGACTCTCCGCGAAGACCCCTATCGGCACGATTACGATCTCTACGTCGCTTCCCTGAGTGACGCCGGTTTGTCACAAGCCTCGCCCCTGGCGATGCTGAACACCCCGCACAATGACGGGTCGCCTGCCTTCAGCCCGGCCGGCGATTTCCTCTATTTCGCCTCCGACCGGCCCGGCGGCGCGGGTGGATACGACCTCTACCGCGCGCGGCGCGTCCGCGGCGATTTCGAAGCCCCCGTCAGCCTTGGCGGCGCGGTCAACACTGTCGCGAACGAACTGGATCCCGCTCTGGAAATGGGAGGCTATGCGCTTCATTTCAGTTCTGATCGCCCGAAATCCGCGGCTGTGCCGCTGCAATCATCGGCCGGCCCGGACTACGACATTTACCGTACCGTCTCTCGCGAGGTCTTCCGCGAGATTGAAGTTCAGCACGCCCGCATCGACTGGGCCGCATTGTGGGCCCAGATCGGCCCGAACCTGCTGATGGCTATCCTGGCCTTGCTGCTTATTGCGCTGCTCCTCGCCTTGCTCAGGGATTTCAGGCAGCGCCGGCTCAGTTTGCTGGCCCGGTGCCTGCTCGCTTCGCTCCTGGTTCACCTGCTGCTGATGCTCCTGTTCAACGTCGTCGAAGTCACCACGTCGCTCGCTTCAGCCTTTCGCCGTTCCAGCCGCATTCAGGTATCTCTTGCGTCGCCGGCCATGGCGGGCGAACTGGCCGCGCAGGTCCGCGGTGAACTGACGGCGGTGGACATGCCGCCCGCCGAAGCGCCGCCGCTCGATCGTCAGGAATTCTCGGTCGATTTGGCGCGGGAAACACCTCTCGCCGAAGTTCGCGTGGAGCCCGTCGCCGAGTCCGCCCGCGAAGCGCCGTCCTACGAAGCCGTTCCGGCTGAATCGAGAGTCGTGGCGACAGACGCACCGCCGCCTTCCGCCGTCGATTCCTCGCCGCCATCGCGCCCGTTTGAAGTGGATGCGCCGATCGATGTCGCCCGACTCGAAGCGGACGAAGCCCGCGTGCAGATTGTCCCGCGTCCGGAAGACCTTGTTTCCGTCGAACGAGAAACCACCCCGTATCCGACGACCCAGCCCGCCACCGATCTGCGGCCCGTTGAGATACAGCCGGAGACCTCAAATGCTGCCGCCCTGACTGATGCACAGCCGCGATGGACTGATCCCCGCGTAGCCGAGGCGCCGAGCCGACCGGTGGAGAACGTCTTTTCTATTCCTGACGCCGGCGCCCCGCCGGAGAACACCGGTTTGGTACTGGATGTTCCCCAGGACGCGCCACGGGAAGCGCGCGGGCAGATCGAGACAGAGTTGGCGATTCCCGAATCGAACGCCGCGGTGAATGTCCACCCGGGCTCCCGCGCCGCACTTCCCCCGGCTGCACCGCTGGAAAATCTCCCGATGGCCGTGCTTACACCTTCTCGAAGCGAGCCCGTCCGGGATGCATCGAGCATGGTAGATTCGACAGCCTCCGCCCCCGCCGAGTTCACTGCTCCCCCCAATCTCGCCGCGCTAAGTACGAATCCACCAGTCAGCCCCGATATCTTTGATTCGCCAATGCTGGAAGTGTCCCTTCCGGCCGCAGAATATGCGGTAGCCCCCTCTGACGAGCGTGAGCCGCAAGTGCACATTCCCGACGGACTGTCGCCGCTTTCAGTAAAACGTACCGCCCCGGTGATTGGCGTTCAGTCCGTTGCGCCGAAGGTCGTGAGCATGGCGCCGAATTTCTCAGACACGACCGGCGATGACCGCCGCTCAATGGTCGATACTTCAGCGGCGGCCTCCACGATTGCGCCCGAGGCTCACCCGCCAAACGAAGCGCCGGGCAATGCCGCGCTTCCTGAATCGCTCGGCGCGGTAGACATCGATCTCGGCCTCCCCAGCGAAATCGCCGCGCCGGCAAGGCTCGCGGACGGCGCGATCGGAATCATCCGCGGCCGCGTCACCGATGCGGCCACGAAACAGCCTCTCGCCTCCACGAAGATTCAGCTCGATCTCGCTGACCACGACCCCGTCATCGCCGTCACCGACGATGAGGGCAACTACGCACTCCATGCCCCGCAGGTGCCGGATCATTTCGCCCTGACGGCCACGCGCTCAGGCTATCTTCCGCAGGCCCGGAACGTCCCGGCCGGCCGTCTGAGGGGCCGTGTTCTCGACGTTGATTTCGACCTTCAGCCGGTCAGCGAGTTCGTCATCGCGATTGAGAAGGACCCGGTCGTACACCACCTCGGCAACGACCTTTTCGAAGGGCGAATAAACAGCCAGTTTCAGCGCGAGAGTGAAGGGACGCGATTCCGCGCATCATTTGAACTGTCCGCCGAGCAGCTTGCGCCGAAGTTCAGAACCGCCCGCGTTGAGCTTCTCGCCAAGGGTGTGCAGTGCCCGCACCAGATTCGCATCAATTCGCGCCGCCTGCCTCGGCGGCTTGGAAACTCTCCGCCCGACGGCAGCTTCGGCCGCTTCACCGCCGACTTCGACGCCTCGATCCTGCGGCCGGGCCGAAACACCTTCACCCTCCGCAACGTGACCTGCCGCGAGGACATCGACGACTTCGAGTTCGTGAATGTTCAAATACGGCTGATTCCGGAGTCCGCGCCGTCCCGCCAGGCCTCGCCAAGGGACGAATGACTCCGCCTATTCAACAGGTTGATCGATCCGAAGAAGACAAGCAGCCCGACCGAACCGGCAATTGCCTCGGGAATCGTCAAATCGTGAAATGTCTTTCCGAAGCCGTTATCTTTCCAATAGGTACGCGACGGACCCTGCCGGCGCACGACAAACCTCGGCTTCGGGCCGATGGAGGGCGGATCAAGCGTCATCTGCCCCCTCAGGGTCAGGACCGTGCAGACGACAGCCACCATCAGCACGAGCCAGACTGGCGGCAACTTGAGAATGTTCGCAGTAAGCGGTTGGCGCAGCCGCGGCCGAACGAGCACGTTGCCGCCCGCCAGCCAGATCATCACGCAACCCAGCCCCGCGCCGATTTGATTGTAGAACATGTCGTTGAAGTCAAGGTGTACCGGCCACGGGTTGTACACGTAGAACTGTACGACCTCGTCTACAAACCCGATGAAAGTCGCGTAAAAAACGGTTCGCCAGTGACACCGTGCGAGAGGAAAGATGAGCATTGCCAGTATGGCATACTGAGGATAATGAACGACTTCCACGTCGGTGTAGAAAAGCCATTTCCACGATCCCGCCATAAGGCCGAAGGTGAGCGCCAGGAAAACGCACTTTATGGCCCGGTCCGGTGGTCGCGTCAAAGCTCGCCACAAGAAGCGCGCAAAGAAGACCACAAGCACGACCATTCCCGCGTGAACCCAGGTGTTCACCCGGTCCCGCGTAAACGTGCCGTACCAGCCGCGCACGGTCTGCTGAATCCATTCATGGCTGAAGATGATCAAGAGGGAGTACGCCGCTACGAGACTGCCCGCCACAACGCGGTGACCTGCCAGCCATTCCAGAACCCGGAGGGCCGTAGGTGCCGCCGGCGCGTACTGCGCTGAAGCCACATTGCCGTCCGCCGTGTCCGATTGCGACATTCCGCCAGAGTACAGAATGTGCCCCGCCACCCGCAACCGCAGTTTCCAAGAAGAGAGGACCTTGGCCGGGCACGGCATGGTCCCCGTCCGCGAAAGCACGGCCCGCCGATGCCGTTCTCCCTTTTTGAGCCGTCGCCCTCGTGCAGGACGGTCCTCGCCCTCGTGGCCCGGCGGCGCGCGACTCGTCGTATTCGGCAGGGGTACTCGCGCCGGGCCGATCGTTTCGTTCACAGGTTTCAAGGCCAATCGAGAAGGAGCAGCCCGGATGTACGCGTTATCCCGATTCTCTCGTCAGTTCAGCGCCGCGGCTGCGGCGTCTGTATTTCTCTTCGCGGGACTCTCTCCCGCCTCGGGCGACGAACTCCGCCGCCGCGGCATGGTCGGCGTAATGCTTGCTCCGGTCCCGCAGCCCGAGGGCGCGGAGGGCGAGGCCCCGAAAGGCGCGCTCATTCAGAGCGTCGTGCCGGGCGGGGCCGCGGAGAAGGCCGGCCTCAAGGGTGGCGACATTGTGATCCGGATCGGCGAGACCGATCTCGCGGCGGTGCCCGACTTCATGACGGGCATGCGCAAGTACTTCGCCGGCGACAAGGTGCCCTTCACGGTCAAGCGCGGTGAGGAAGTAATCAAGGTTGAAATCACGCCGATCGAGCGCCCGCGCGAAACTTCGACTGAGTACGACGTGATCTACGAACATGTGGAGGTCAACGGGCTGAAGCTCCGGTCCTACATTACGCGCCCGAAGGCCGAAGGAAAGCGGCCCGCCTTTCTTATCATCCCGAGTCCAACCCCCTCGCCGGTGGAACTCGGTCCGCAGATGGCCAACCACCCCTACAAAAAGCTCATCGACGGCCTCACCAAGGCAGGTTTCGTGACAATGCGCGTGGACCGCATTGGCGTCGGCGACAGCGAGGGAGGCAATCCCAATGACACCACTCTGGCGATGGACGGTGACACGTTCCGCTCCGCCGCGAAGAAGCTCCGCACATACGACTACGTCGACCCGGACCGCGTGTTCATCTACGCCATGGGAATGGGAAGCGCCATCACTCCGCTCGCCGCGGCGGATTCGGGCGTGCGCGGCGTCGCGCTGTACGGCAGCACCATCGCCCGCGCGCCGTCCGTCAGCCTGTCCGAGGCATTGAACCGAATGTGGACCCTGCACAATCCCGATGACGAGAAGATCGACGCGAATACGAAGCTGCTGGCCCAGTACGTCGCCCTGTGCGAAAAGGGGGAAAAACCGGGCGAGGCGATGAACAAGTGCAAGGGCCTGCGAGAAGCCCTATCTCCCTTCGGCCCGCAGGGCGATGACAACGTCCTTGGCATTCCGCTTAAGTACTTCATGGACATCGCGGGAATGGACTATGCAAAGGCCTGGGGCCGCGTCAGTGCCGATGTTCTGGCTCTCTGGGGCGAGGCCGATTACCAGGCCAATCGCGGCGACACCGAGTTCATCGCCGAGGCCGTCAACAAGGGCGGCGCCGGCAAGGCTGTCTTCAAGTCCGTCCCGCAGTGCGACCACGTTTGCAACAAGGCCGACGACCCCGAAGACAGCTTCCTCTCCGGCTATGGCGCGGGCGAGTTCAACCCCGTCATCATCGAGACGCTCGCCGCATGGGTCGAAAAGGCGGGCAACAAGAAGGCCTAGATTGCACGCAACTGTGGCCGGGGCTCCTGAGATTCGGCGGCTATCTGTTCACCGCCCCCGTCGGCGCGCCGCCGCGTGACTCAAGCCGCGCGAGCTGACGGCGGATCATGGCCAGCTTTGATGGGTCCTTTTTCATCGCGTCGGCCTCCGCCGCTTTGAAGTGCCGATAGGCCGCTTCGCGCTGCCCGCGCTTCAGAAAGAGCCGGCCCAGGTTGTAGTGCGCCATGTGAAAATCCTTGCGCCCTTGCAGCGACATCCGGTAGTGCCGCTCCGCCCCGTCCAGATCTCCGCGCGAAAAAAGCATGTTTCCCAGGTCGACATTCGCCTCGGGGTATGTTGGCCACAGTTCAATCGCGCGCCGGTAAAGCCGCTCCGCTTCGGCGAGGTCGCTGTTCGCCTTGTACCTCTTCGCCAGGTTGTAATAGCCCATCTGCCACTCGGGATTGCGGTCGATCATGGCCTGCCACAGGCGGATCGAATCCCGCCAGACGCCGCATTGCCGCCACGTCATCACGGACAATGCGATCGCCGCCGACGCCACCGCCGTCCCCAGGAGCCGCCCAGGCCGCTTGCGCGCCGATGCCGCGTCGTGCGTAGACACCGCAAACGCGCACAGTCCGCCGACAAGCGCCAGTAACGGAAGGCACCCCAGGTAACTGTACCGGTCCGCCGCGAGCTGTCCGCCGTGCCGAACGTAACCCGCGACCGGGAGTATCAAAGCGACATACGTCAGCCATGCGGCAAGCAGCCACGGTCTCCGTCGCCGCATCCAGGCGGCGACGAGACTCATCGCAATGACGCCCGCGAATGCCGCGATGTACCACGGGTCGGACGTGATTCCGTCGATCGGCTGCGGCCGCGCGTAGTATGGAGCGATTCCGATCGGGGCAATCGTAAGCACCGTGTAGAACACCAGGCAGTACGACGTGATCAGCGCGCGGACCACTTCCGGATCCGGTCGGTAGGATCGGTTCTCCGCCGTTGCCCAGACGGCGAGCCACACCGCCGCCGCCGTGAGGGCCGCGTAGGGGAGCTTTTCGAGGATGAGCCGACCGATGGTGTCGGCCCTCCAGCCTGCCGAGCCGCCCACGCGCCGGAGCGGATACCAGTCCAGAACGAGGAGCACCGCCACGAGCGGAACGGCAATCGCCTTGCACAGAAGCGAGCCGGCACAGGCGAGCACGGCCAGTGCCTGCCACATGACTCTCCGTATCGGCTGCGACCATGCCTTCAGGTAGCAGGCAACGCACAGCAGGCAGAGCACCGCCGACAGAAGGTAGGGCTGCCCCGAGGCCCAGGCCACGACCTCCGCCCGCTGCGGGTGTACCGCGAACCATGCCGCGGCGACCGCCGCCCCGATGCGGGGCGCGGATTCGCACGCTCGCGCCGCTTCCGGCCGGGCCAGTTGGATCAGCCGCAGGGCCACGACGTACCAGAGCATCGTCGCGATGGCGTGCAGCCCGATGCTGACGATCTGCATGCCGATCCGAAACGACTGCATGTTTTCGCCGCTGAAGAGCCGATACTCAAGCGCGGTGATCAGCCACGTCAACGGCTGCCATACGCCCATGAGGTGGGCCGTCAGCATCCAGCGAATGGACGCGCCGTCCAGCGTGCGAATGTGCGGATTCTCGACGTAGTTGGGGTAGTCATCCCAGTGGACAAACTCGCCGCGGAGCGCGGGCCAGAAGACAACCAGCACCGTCACCCCGAGCAGGAACATGACCGCCGCGTCCCCGCGCGACAGGGGCGGAAATGAAGCGCCGTTCGGCGCGGCGCGCTCCGGACCGGCCGGCGTCTGTCGGCCGGTGTCAGCGGCCTCACGTCGCGTATTCCCAAGGGACATGGCGCGATTTTAACGCCGTCGGCGCGCGCGGCGAGTGCCGGCGGAGGCGTCCGGCTCGACATGGCACATGCCTTGATGAACAATAGCGCCGTGGGTCAAAGGAACTGGCACAGGTCGAGCGAAAAAACGCCGGAACGGCGGGCGGCGCAGCCGATCCTGCCCGCGACGGTCGTCTCGTTGCGAAACAAGTTCATTCTGTGCGCCGTCATCGCGGGCGCGGCGATCCTCTCCTATCTCAATTCGATGAACTGCGGCTACGTACGATGGGATGACACCGGGTACTACCGCAACAATCCGCTCGTCGCCGGAGACGGCGGACTCGGCGCGATCTGGGTCGACGGCTTCCGCGAGAAGCCCACCAAGCACTATTACCCGCTCGTCTGGACCAGCTACTGGATCGAGTATCAGCTATTTGGAGACAGCCCGAAAGCGCTTCATACCACCCAGATGATCCTGCACGCCGCGGCGTCCGTGGCGGTGTTGCTGGCACTGCTCGCCCTGGGCGCTCCCGTCCTGGCCGCCGGCGCGGCCGCGGCCGTGTTCGCAGTGCATCCGATCAACGTCGCGTCGGTCACCTGGCTCGCCGAGCGAAAGAACACTCTTTCGGCCGTGTTTTTCTGGCTGTCGCTTCTCGTCTATGTGCAATTCCGCCGCAAAGGATCGGGTGGGCGTTATGCCGTGTCAGTCGCCTGTTATCTGCTGGCGCTTCTCGCCAAGACCGCGTGCGTTGTCCTCGCACCCCTGGTCGTGATAACCGATCGAGTCCTGGACGGCCGGTGGTCGCGGCGTTCGCTTCTTCGCGCCATGCCGTTCTTTGTCATCGGTCTGTTCATGGGCCTGCTCACCGCCCGCTCCGAAGCAATACATGCCAAGAGCGGCAAGCCGATCGACCCTGCCCTTCGCCCACTCGTGGCCGCGGCGGCCGTGGTTCACTACGTCCAGAAGTCCGTGCTCCCGGTTGAATTGGTTCCCATTTATCCCCGATGGCCCGAGTCATTTGCTGCGCCGCGTTACTGGATTTCTCTTGCGCTGGTCGTGCTCACGGGCGGACTACTCTTGAAGGTGCGCCGTCGGCTCAGTCCCCTGGTGGGCTGGGCGATAGCCCTCTTCCTGCTCGGGTTGTTCCCGGTGCTCGGATTCATGCATTTCAACTTTCTCCAGTTCTCTTTCGTCTCCGATCACTTCATGTACCTGTCGCTCGTGGGATTGTGCCTCCTGTTTGGTCTTTGTATCTCCGCGTTGGGGGCCCGGGGCGGGTCCCGGACGGATAGCGCCGCCGCCGTCGATCAGCCGTCGTCCATTCCGCGGTGCGCCGCAATCGCTCTTGTCGTCGTCATCTGCGCGGCCCTGTCGTACCGAACCAACCGCCAGAATCAGGTCTGGTCCGATCCAGTCACCTTCTGGGAGTACACGCTCGCCCGGAACCCCGACTGTTTCCCCGGTCACTTCAATCTCGGCAACCTGTATTTCCGCGACAAGGACTACGAAAAGGCCCTCGCGCACTTCGAGCAGTCGGTCCGAATCGACCCGTCGCTCGTCGTCAACAGCCGCGCCTGCGCCAGATGTTGCAAGGCCCTCGACAAATCCGCCGCCGCCATCGCCCATTACGAGCGGGCGGTCGCCGTGGAAAAGTCCAAGAACGCACGAAACATTTCGACGCGCCTGGAGTTCGCCGAGTATCTTCGCGCGCTGGGGCTGCCCGATCGCGCAACTCCTCTTTACAAAGAGGTGCTGGCCGTGGATCCGAAGAACCCGCTCGCCGTCCGGGCCCTTGCCGGGGCGCAAAGTCCTTCCGAAGCCCGCTGACTCCCGGGAATCCGTGCGCCTTCGCCACGCCCATCCTGTCAGAACAGCGCTTCGGGATCGACCACCGTGGAGATGCCGAAGCCATTGGCTCCGGCCGTCGCCGCGGTCGGCACCGAAAACGCCCCGGCCGGCACATCGCCGCCGTCGCCACCCGCACCGGCGCCGGGTCCGCCGCCGCCTCCGCCGAATCGAGCCACCGCGCTGACGCCCGGTCCGATAGCCCCGGCCGACCCGCCTCCGACCGAAAGCGTCCCGACCGAGATCGTCGGCGCCAGCAGGTGAACAAGTCCTCCTCCGCCTCCGCCGCTCGGGGCCTGGTTGCTGTCACCGTCCTCGCCGTCGCCCCCGGTCGCCGAAACCGTGCCTTCGTTGCGAACCTCCGTCGATGATGCCATTATTACGACACCCCCTCCGCCGCCTCCGCCGCGGCCTCCCTCACCGTCCGCGCGAATGGCTGCTCCGGCGCCGTTCGCGATGGACCCGGCCGCCAGAATCCGCACCGAACCACCGCCCGCCGAGCCCGAGATCTCCGTCACGCCCGATGAGCTGTCCGACCCGGCCGTTGCCCCGCCGCCCCCGCCCGGCACGGCCACAGCCAGAACTTGCCGTGCCTCGAACTCGCTGATGCCGAACCCGCCGCGCCCGCCGAGACGCGCCGAGCTGTCGTCACCCGACTCGCCCGCCTGCGCCGCCAGGGTTCCGATGCCCGCGCCCGGCGGAACGGCTTCCGATGAAAAATCTCCGCCGCTTCCCGTCTGCCCGGCGAAGCCGCCTTCGACACCCGGAAGCACGATGATCGTCCCGTTGTTCGTGAAGGCGCCCGTGCATCGCAGCGTGATTCCGCTCGGCAGCGTGAGCGTGACTCCGGAATTGATCGTCAGATCGGTGAACTGGAGATTGCCCGGAAAGCCCTCCGCGCTGTTCCAGTTCTCGTCGACGCTGATAACCCTGGCGCCCGCGGTTCCGTTTCCATACGCCGTCGGCGGCAGCATGTTGCCCATATCCGTCTGACATCCTGCAACCAGCACGATACCCGTCGCCAGCGCCGCAGCTCTTCGGACAATGTCCATCGCATTGCACATGATTAACCTCTCCTGGATGGATCGCGAGATGACAGCATGCTACTCGCTCCCTCGCGATCTCGCAGCCGAATTTATCCCCAGACAAACCGAGGGCCGGAAGCGCCGATGCGCTCCGGCCCTCGTGGGCACGGGACCTCGATCAGTGATTCACCCGCCGGCGGCCGATACCCAGACCGCACAGCCCGAGCAGGCCCGCCATCATCGGCATGCCGGCGCCGATGCCGCAAAGCCCTGCGTTCTCCTCTTCGGGAGCGTCCGGCGGTGGAAGCGGATTACCGCCCACTTCCGGATCGGTCGGGTCCGCGTCAAGGCAGTCGGGCGTGCCGTCGCCGTCGGAATCGAGGCGATCGTCCTGGCCCTGGCACACGTCGCAGTCGTCGATGACGCCGTCCGTGTCGCCGTCGGCCTCGCACTCATCGGGCGTGCCGTTGGTGTTGCAGTCCTCGCTCGTAGTGCCGGCGATGTCCTGGGCATCCTCCACGCCGTTGGTGTTGCAGTCGGTGATCTGCACCTGCGGCTGCACGCTGTTGGCCGTCAGGTCCGCTTGGTACGGGCTGGTTGCGCTGTTGTTGTAGATGCGGAGCTTCGTCGTCCGCGCGCCCTCCGCCGCCGGCGTTGTCGTAACCGTCAGTGAGGCGCTGGCGCCCGGGGCGATGTTCGCCTGTGTCAGGTTGGTGAGAAACTCGGCGGCGTTTCCGCCGAAGAAGATCACGTTCGTGACGTTCAGCGGCGCATTGCCCGTGTTGAAGATCTCGACCGTCGCCGTGCCGCTGGAGCCCAGCTCGATGTCGCCGAAGTCCGCCTGCCCGTTGTGCGCGACTTCGAAGGCGTTCACCCGCACGATCATCACCGGGGCCGCTGGAACGACGCCCGTACCCGTAAGGATGAGGCTGAAGTTCGGCTGGTCGGGGTCGTTGCTCGGAATCGTCATCACGGCCTGCCGCAGTCCCGCCGCGCTGGGGTTGAACGCGACGACCAGCGAGGCGTTCGCGCCCTCCGCGACAGGGTTTCCGATCAGCGAGAATGTGTAGTCCGATGCGCCGGGACCGGCCAGTGAGATCTGTCCGATTTCCAGAAGGCCGGGTCCGCCGTTGATGAGCCAGAGCGTCACAGGGCTCGAATTGCCGGTATTCACCTGGCCGAATTGAACCGACGATCCGTCGCTAATTTGCTGTCCGCCGGTGGTCATGTTGTACACGGTCATCGACGCCGGTTCGACCGGGGCTTCGATCGCGCTGTTGCTGAGGGTCAGCTCGTATCGCTGCGGCTCGTTCACGCTGTCGTTCGCGTAAACTTCGACCAACATATAGCCTGCCGTCGTGTAGGGAATGGGGGGGTGATATTCCGACTCGCCCGCCGCATTGAAGTCAATCTGCGCGACGAGTTGAATCTGGTTGGTCTGGGCCGAGACGCGCCGCCACAGACGCAGGCCGAGGTTGCGGACCGCACCGGCGTCGACCGTCGTCGTTGCATTTGGATTGGATTCCGGCGCGTACGCGTACGTCGTGCCGACCGGGTCCACGCGAATCGCGATGGGCGCCATGGCGAACGCGGTGAATCCATACCAGTCCGACTCGCCGCTGCGTTCGAGCGACACGTTCTCCACCTTTATGACCTGTGTACCGCCGGTGGCCACGTCGCGGATCGGGCCGCCGATGAATTCCTCGTCACCGATGCCGCTGTTCGGCTCGGCCCGGTCGCCGTACATGAACTGCGCTCCGCGGATGTCATCTTCCTGCGGGCCGTCAAAGCCGGTATTCAGAAACGGCTCCATGAGCTTCGTGCCGTCCGTCGGAAGGACATGCATCAGGCCGATCCCGTGGCCGTGCTCGTGTGTCAGGACGTTCCGCAGCGAGCGGAAGTCATTCGCCGTGTTGACGAAGTCGCTTATGTCCTCGCTGTCCAGCACCATGTCGCCGCCGAATTGCGGGTAGTAATTGACCGCGAGGGGGTCGCCGAGCTGCCGCATGGCGATTCGGACGTCGCCGCGTGAACCGAGGACGCCGGGACTCGCCGGAAACGCCGCACCGTCGTCGGACACTTCGACATACGTGATATTGAGCAGCCCGCCCCACTGGTTCAGCGCCTGTGCGAACTTCGCCTTCCACGCGGCGCGCCCGCCGGGAAAGGTGGCGTCAAGTTCGGCGAACAGCGTACTGCCCGGCGAACCCGTGTAGCCCGACACGGTGATGGGCGTGCCGTCCGGTACGAAGCTGTAGGTGATCGTCATGGCCTGCCCCTGGGAGACGGCGCCGTTCGTCGCCGTCGTGGTCCAGCGGCTGCCCTGAGGCAGAAACGCCGCGAAGAGTTCCTCGTCGGACAGACCGTCGAGGACCTCGTACATCCCCTGTTCCGTCGTGTCGGAATCGAACAGGATGCTCATCTGCGGCAGGCTCACGCAACGTGAGCCGTCGGAGTGGTCGTGGCTGTCGTCGGCGGCATGGTTGTGAACCGGTGCAGCGATCCCGCCGCCAAGGAGCTCCGCGATCCGTGCCGCGCGGGCCGACGCCGATTCGGCCACCGGCTGGGCCACGACGGGGCGGCAGAGTGCCGCGACGAGCACGGCGGCGACCGCCAGTCTTTCAACCGTGCGATGATTTCGCTTCGTGGTCATGATCGTTTCTCCCTTGCTGGTTCGAGGTCTCGGTTCGTACCCGCCGGCACCGGGCGGTCCGTGAAGCGTCGGGCTCTTACAAGCGCTTGCACGGGTCCGCCGCGATGGCCGGCTACCCTTGTCACGAACGAGTCGCGGCCGCGGACCGCGAACCGGGCAGAAAAATTCGCTCGCCGGAGGGTGGATGGCGGCGGCGAGTTGTAACACA
Organism: Planctomycetota bacterium; assembly: GCA_003576905.1. GTDB lineage: Bacteria > Planctomycetota > Phycisphaerae > UBA1845 > UTPLA1 > UTPLA1. The sequence goes on from QEVG01000005.1 coordinate 71,342, forward strand.
TTGATTTGCAGACAGTTATGGGAGGCCGCGTGTGGCCTTTTCCCGGCGGAGGCGGGCGAGACTTCGGTTATGCTTCACGCCCCGCGGTGTCGATGGGGCGGCCCGCCGAGTCCTGCGGCACTGCGGGGAGTCGGAGACACACGAACATGACCGAACTGCTGACGACGGAAAATCTCATCGCGCTGGTCACGCTGACCGGGCTGGAAATCGTGCTGGGGATCGACAACGTGGTCTTCATCGCGATCCTTGCGGCGAAGCTTCCGGCGGCGCAGCAGGCGAAGGCACGGACGATCGGCCTCATGCTGGCAATGATCACGCGTATCGCCCTCCTGTTCGCGATCGGCTGGATCGCGCGGCTCACATCGGAGCTGTTCAGCGTCGTCGGGCACGGCGTCTCGGGGCGCGATCTCATCATGCTCCTGGGCGGGCTTTTTCTCATCGGCAAGGCGACATACGAGATTCATCACAAGCTGGAGGGCCCGGATCCGAAGGAGGCCGGCCGCGCGGTGCCGGCGGCGTTCGGGGCGGTCATTTTTCAGATCGTCATGATCGACATCGTGTTTTCGCTGGATTCCGTCATTACCGCCGTCGGCATGGCGCGCAGCATCGTCGTGATGGTCGTGGCCGTGGTCGCGGCCGTGGGAATCATGCTCGCGGCGGCGGGGCCGATCTCCTCCTTTGTCGAGCGGCACCCGACGATGAAGATGCTTGCCCTGTCGTTTTTGCTGCTGATCGGCGTGATGCTGGTCGCCGACGGCTGCGGTCAGCACATCCCGAAGGGGTACATTTATTTTGCCATGGCCTTCTCGCTCGTGGTCGAACTGCTCAATCTCCGCGTGCGCAGGGTCTACGATCGGACCGCCCGCGGCTGACGGGCTCGCTTACATGTCGACGGCCGCGCCAGGGGATCGAATAATTAATAAGAAGGACGAATTTGCCTGAATCCGCCAGAATCCCCCTGAAGCTCCGTCGGGCGGGTGGCCATGGTAATCGCTGCGTTCGTCGCCGCCCTCGATCTTCCAAGCTTGCCCGGCGCTCGCGCGCAACGTCGGGGATTCCGCGGAGAGAAAGTCGGGCGGTCGTCAGCTATGGGGATGTCGCCCGGCGAAGTGGGTGGCGGGTGGTTTCCGCTCCGGGGTATCCGTCGCATGCGTCCCAACAGCGTCCCGGGGCTTCCCACTCGCGAAATCCACAATCGAGGGTGCTTTCGGCCTGTATCGGCCTCTTGCCCCCAAGGCCACATACCGCCCGCGGCATCCCCATCAAGCGCGTGACTGCCGCCGCCTTCTCCGTCCGCCTGGAGACGCCGGCTCGGGCAGCTTGAAATCGCCGTTGCACTCCATGTAGAGTAGATCGCTGGAGAGAGTTTCCTTTCGATCTGCCGCCGACGCCAGCCAAAGGGCCCATGGCGTCTTTGCGGGGGCCTCAGCGCCCTGGGGAGGGCCGGTCATGTCGCGATTTTCACATGGTTCCGTGTGCCGCAGGGCGACGGCTGTTCTCTGTGTTGTCCTCACATTGAATCTCTCGGTGCTTACATCCGGCTGCGGAGTGTCCCCGACGCCCGCCGCGGCCGGCGAGAATCTGAGTGTCATTGCATTGACTCCGGATCATCCGCTTGCCCAGGCCCTTCGCGGCACGGCCTTCGAGGGCGCGACCGCGATGGAGGTTGACCGCGCCACCGGCGCGTTCCGGTTCATCTTCCCCGGCGCGGATCGAAGCCTGTCCGGCCGCGCCGTCGTGCACGAGGAGCGCTGGGAGATTGCCGAGTTCAGTTTTGCCTCCGGCGGGCTCTCGGCGGATATGAAACTCGACCCCGCGACGCGGCAGGTCATTTCGATCGGTACGTCGTTCGGGCACTTCTGGGAGGCGGCCAAGGAGGATAGGATCACCACGCGGCCGCGCGGCGACACCGAGCTGGACAGTTTCCTCGCGGCGAATTCGGCGCTGATCGCCGTCACAAATCCAACGGCGAAGAGCAGCTCTTCCTTTGCCCTGCTCATTCCCATCGCCGCGTTCATCATGATCATCTGGGCGATCTGTGCGGACGGCCTGCTGCCGCTCTGCCCCGGGTTTCCGATTCTCTTCGCAGTGCTCGTGACGATCCTTGGCCTCATGCCGCCGCCGCCGGGCGGAAATGAGCCTCCCCCGGAGAATAATCCGCCGGTGGCGCAGAACGACGCCTTCACGACTCCGGAAAACACGGTGCTGACCGGAAACGTGCTAAATGACAACGGCGGCGGGGCGGACAGCGATCCGGACGGCGACGCGCTTTCGACCAGCCTCCTGGGCGGTACGGCCAACGGCACCGTCGTGCTTCAGCCCAGCGGGGACTTTGCTTATACACCCAACGCGAATTTCGAAGGGACGGATACCTTTTCCTATTCGCTGTCGGACGGCCGGGGAGCAAGCGACGACGCGACCGTCACGATCACCGTGACGCGCGTGAACCAGCCCCCGGACGCACGGGATGATTTCTTCCCGTCCTTCTTCCCCGGTGCGCCGATTCCCATTGAGCCGCTGGCCCCGCGCGGCGGCAAGGGCGGACCGAACATCCTGACCGGCAATGTCTTCGACGACAACGGAAGCGGCGCGGACAGCGACCCGGACGGCGACACATTCATGGTCGTCGCGGTGGAGGGCTCTGCGGCGAACGTGGGCGTCCCGACAGCCCTGGCGACCGGCGGCACGGTGACGGTCATGCCGGACGGCTCGTTCGAGTTCTTTACGACCGATACCGACTTCCAGGACGAGACGTTCACCTACACCATCGCGGACTCCGGCGGCCTTACCGACACCGCGACGGTGACCATCGACATCATCGACTAGCGGCCGGTGCGCGCAGGCAGCCGGCACGGCCGGGCGTTGAAGCGGGACTATGGGCTCTACGGGGTGGGGAGGCCCTCGCGCCACGCGGCCCACCGCGCCTCCCAGCGCGGCAGCTCCTTGTCGGTGATGATCTCGGCCGGGATGTACGTCTCGCGGGTCATGTCGCTGATTTCCCCGCGCGCCACGCGGATGGCGCGAAACATCGCCTCTTCGATCGCGACCTGCACGTCATATCCGATCAGCGCCTGAAACTGCCCGTCGCGGAGCCGATTCCAGTGCCGCGGCTCGGCGTCGCACAGCACCATCGTCACGCCAAGCGGCAACAACCGCTCCGCATCGCCGATGGTGCGCAAGGGCCAGTCATCCAGCAGCACCCAGCAGCCGATGCGGGGATACCTCCTGGCTTCCGCCTTCATGAGCCTGAACGAGCGCATCGCGTCATTGTGCCCGTTGATGTCGCGGAGAATCTCGATCGGGCCGTGGAGGCGCGTGCTCTCGCGGAACCCGAGCAGCCGCGCGCCATAGACCGGGTGCTCCTCGCCGGCGTGCAGCAGCATCACCGTCTTTGAGCGGCGCTCGAGGATTTGGCCGCAGGCCGCGGCGCACTTGCGGCCGATGTCGAGTTCGGAGGGCCCGCAATAAACGTCGCGCCGCGCGCCGGGAATGTCGGTTCCAACGGTGATCACCGGAATGCCGGACAGCGAGAGGTTGGAGACGATCGGCTGCACCGCCGCGGGATCATTGGGCATGATGCATACGACGTTGGCCTCGCGTGTCCGGGCCGCGTTGAGCAGGTCCTGCTGAATCTTCGGTGACCGCGTGCCGGGTGCGTCCACGTCGATAGCCGTGAGCGGGTACTTTTCCGCGAAACGCTTTGCGGTGGCCTGCACAACGGGCCAGGTGGGGTCGTCCTTGGCGGACGCGATGAACAGCACGCGGACAAACTGGGACATGCGAGGGTTCTGTGTGGGTCGGCTGTCGCAACCGCCTGCCGCAAGGCAGGCCAGGGCGCCGAGCAAAACTGCGGCGGGTCGCAATCGGTGATTTGCACAGGGACTTCGGGAGGTGGAAGGGTGAACCATTGGATGAGACGATCGTTGATTCGCGCCTGCCGCCGCGGGGTGATTTCGGCGCGGGTTACGCATTTCGCCGCGATGCCTTCGCGTCGTATCGCATGCAGGCAAGGCACACGAGCATGCCGACGAGTCCACCCACGCAATCGGCGAGCCAGTCCGACCATTCAAACGAGCGGCCGACGAGCTCCTGAGTGCCTTCATCGAAGATACCGTACAGGACGAGGAACAGGTACCAGCCGAGCAGCAGGGAAAGCGTGATTCGCCTCTGGCCTTCGCCGAGCCGCCAGGCTGTCAAGAGGCCGAGCACGCCGAAGCCGACGAAGTGGAGGATCTTGTCGTTGATGATCATCGGCGCCGGCCGGGGGGGCGGCGGCATGTGGGTGGCGATGAAGGCGCACATCAGGCACACCGCCCAAAGTGCAGTGCGCGAGAAGTACCAGGGTCGAGTTGGCGTTTGCACCAGCATGGTTCGCTTCGGAGAGGAAAACGCCGATCGGTAAGCCCATTTGCCGGGACGTGCCGGCGGCTGTCGCACTGTGGCAATCGCATTTCTGCCCTAGCTCACGACCTTTGCGGGGGCCGGGGCGGCCTGCGGCGGCGTCCTGGGAATCGGCGGAGCCGTCTCCATGCGACGTATGGCCGGTTCGGGCGCGACGGCCTCCGCGGCGGGGGCAGCGCCCTCCACGACCTCGGATGGATTGTCACACTGCCCATTCAAAAGGGCAAGTACTTCGTCGGCGAGGGCGAGGTAGTCGAGGGCGCCGTTGCTGCGCGGGGCATATTCAAAGATGGACTGCCCATAGCTGGGGCTTTCGGCGAGCTTCACGTTTCGGCGGATGCGGGTCTGCATGATGCGGGCGCTGCGCCAGGGCACCGGGGTCTCCCGTGCGGCATCGAGAAAAGCGGAAAGATCGTCGATGACCTCGCCTGCGAGCCGCGTGCCGGTTTCGTACATGGAGATGACCATGCCGGCGACGCTGATGCGGGGGTTGATTCGCCTCGAAACAAGGAGGACGGTTTCGAGCAGCTTGCCGACGCCCTGGAGCGCGAGGAAATGCGGCTGAAGGGGAATGAGCACGCGCGTCGCGGTGGCGAGGGCATTGAGCGTGAGGACGCCGAGCGACGGGGGGCAGTCGATGACGACGATGTCATAGGGCCAGGCCGCGCCGTACAGGGCGTCGCGAAGGATAACTTCACGGCCGACGACACTGACGAGTTCCATTTCCGCCGCCGCGAGGTCGATCTGCGCCGGAACGACGGAGACGTTCGCCGAGCAGGGATGAATCGCGGATTCGAGCGGGAGGTTCGAGGTCAGAACTTCGTAAATGCCGGCGCCTTTCGCGTGGCTGTCGAGGCCGAGATGCGTGGTGAGATGGCCCTGGGGATCAAGATCGATCAGAAGCATGCGCTTTCCGCGCTCGGCAAGCGCAACGCCGAGGTTGACCGACGTTGCGGTCTTACCGACGCCGCCCTTCTGATTGATGATGGCGATGCACTCCATTGCGCGATGCGATCCTTCGAGCCGGCAGGAGATTATCCGGCGGTCGCCGGAAATTATAAGCGGGCGGGTGCGGCCGTGGGAAGCGTGCACCGGCGGGATAGTGAGCGGGCTGTGAGTTTCTCAGGTATTGGAGCGGGCAGGCTGTTCGGGAGTTGTTGAGACCAAAACGCCACGCGGAGGAAGAAACCACCATGGCGGCAGGGGCGTCACGGCTTGGGGGCGGCGGGTGGATCCGGTGACGAAAAGCGGGGAGGTCTGATCATGCGCAAAAAAATATGGAAGGTGCCGCCGTGGCATGAGCACCTTCCATTCGTTTGTTGTCTTCACCGGTGTGAAGACCGGGGCGTCTTATGTGTTGACGAAACGCGTTGCGTTCGTCGCGACGCCCGCATTTTGGTGGCTGCTAGCTACTTCTTCCGCTTCTTCGCGGCCTTCTTGCCAGCCTTCTTGGCGGCTTTCTTCTTGCGCTTAGCCATCAGCGTCACCTCCTTTCATTGAGAAAAGTCTAGGGTGCCCTCAAGCTTTGTCAACAGAAAACTTTACCGGAGCACAATTGTTTTTTCGGCGCGCGGGGGTGGATATCATGATTCAAATCATGGTCGACGGCACTTCCACACCTCCGACAAGACCTCTGCACGCGCTGATTTTTGATCTCGACGGCACGCTCGTCGACTCCCTCGACGACATTTGCAACGCGCTCAATTCCGGTCTGCGCACCATGCACAGGTCACCCGCGCCGCGTGATTCCGTGCGCGAATGGGTCGGGGACGGACTGCCGACGTTGTGTCGCCGCGCGTGGCCCGACGCGTCGAACGACGCGCTTTCGCGTCTCACGGAGACGGCGCAGACGGCCTACCACGCGGCCTGCGTGGTGCACACCCGTCCGTACGACAACATCTTGAAACTACTGGACTTATTAATCGCGGAAGGAATCGCGCTCGCCGTCCTGTCGAACAAGCCGCACGAACTTGCGTGCCGGGTTATCGACGAACTCGACCTGCGCCGGTACTTCCAGGACGTGCGCGGTTATGTCAGCGAGGACGAGAAGAAGCCTTCGCCCCAAGTCGCGCTGAACATGGCGCGGCGGCTGGGTGTTCCGCCCGATCGGGTCGGGCTGGTGGGCGATTCCATCGTGGACATTCTCACGGCGCGGAACGGGGGCATGAAATCAATCGCGGTGACATGGGGATTCCAGCCGGCATCGATGCTGGCATCGGAGATGCCGGACTGGCTGGTCTCCCGTCCGATGGAAATTTTTGTCGTTGCGGCGGGTCGCCGGGCGCAAATGGGTGACTCGGGCGGGGCGGCGCGATGACGCACCGTGCGGCGCGCCGGCGGACGAGGCTACAGGTCCCAGCGAACGCGGTCGCCGAGAAAGACGGGGCCCTCGGTGCAGCACAGCGCATAGCGCCAGCCGGATTCGCGCGAGGCATCGTGAACAGGAATGACGCAGGACTGGCAGGTGCCCATGCCGCAGGCCATGACGCGCTCCATGGCCAACTCGCAGACGACGCCGTGCCGCGCGCACAGGGCGGCGACGGCGCGAAGCATCGGTTCCGGGCCGCACGCGAAGACGCGCGGATGCGCGGCAGGTCGTCCGGACCTGAGCAGCGGTTCAAGGGCATCGGTGACGCGGCCGCGCAGGCCGCATGTTCCGTCATCGGTCGTGACGGCGAGCGGCACGCCGTGCCCCGAAAACTCTTCCGCGCAGAACGTCGGCGTGCCCGCGGAACTTGGCGATTCCACGAGGGAAATGGGCAACAGATCGCGCGACTGCGCGCCGACGACGGCGACGGCACTCACGCCGCGATGGGCCAGGATTTCGGCCTGCCAGCGGATCGGCGGCAGGCCGATGCCGCCGGCGACAAGGATCGCCAAGTGCCCTGACGATGGCATTGAGAACGGCCGGCCCAGCGGGCCGAGAAGGTCCACGCGGTCGCCCGGACGGCGTGCATCCAGAAAGGCGGTACCTGGTCCGACGACCCGGCCCAGGATGTCGATTTCGACGGCGCGGCCGGGCCGGCGCAGGCCGCCGATGCTGAACGGGCGGCGAAGCATGGGTGCTTCGGCCGGACACGCGCGGGCGAATTCGGGTGAAGCGGCGGCGATATCCGTGCGGGCGGGCTCGCGGCAGAGAACCTGGAGAAACTGTCCGGGGGCGGCGTGGGGAAATTCCGGGACGGAAAGAGTCAGTTCGAAATGCGCACGGCACAGGGTGTGCCGGCGGCGGACTTCTGCGAGAAAGATGCCCTTGTCACGGGGGTGGTGAGTCATGCGCGGCGGGGTCCGGAACGAATGGTGAGCCTTCGTCGGCGGGTGCGCGGAAGATACTTCGCGGCGCGCCAGCGGAGGTATGTTCATGCAGGACGGGGCACATTCACAATAGGTGAAAGGCTACGTGTTGTGAATCAGCGGCGCGTTCGGGAAAAAAAATCCTCCGGAGCAAAGCCGTGCTTCGATCCGGAGGAGCGCCACGGCTTTAACAGCCGTACCTGTGGCGATAAGCCTCGAATTGAATGTGTCGCACGCATGATCCATGCAACGTGGAGGAATGTAGCATGATGAAAAAGGCGTGTCAACGAAACAATCCGAGGAATAGATTTCGTTCTAAATAGTTGTCATTAATAATGTCGTTGCGATTATAATCACAGTGCCGGCAAGTGCTTTGCGGACCGGGGGATGGGCGGGAACACCCCGTTTTCAAGGGATTTCCGATAGTTTTTGCGGAAAAATCCGCAATTTGTGCCATATTGGCAGTATATCGTCGTAATTACATGCCAATACGAAGGTTGCGCGCAGATCATGTGCGGGGCCCCACGCGATTCTGGATTACGTACTGAACGGTCGTACCTTCCTTTCAGACGTTGGTGCCCGCGCCTCATCCGGTCGGCTGCCCACACAGGTTGCTCGATGATAACGGCAGAGGGCTGGTCGGCAGGTGGAGCGCGGCAGGGCCGGTCCAAATCGAATGTGATACACTTCGCCACCTATGTTCGACGCACTATCTGATCGTTTCAGCGACGTATTCCGCAAGCTGCGCGGCCGTGGCCGCATCACGGAAGAAAACATCAGCGAGGCGATGCGCGACGTGCGCACCGCTATGCTCGAGGCCGACGTTCACTTGGATGTGGTGAAACAGTTCTGCGCCGAGGTGCAGCAGAAGGCGATCGGGGCGGAGGTCATCAAGACGCTTCACCCCGAGCAGGTGATGGTCAAGATCGTGCACGACGAGCTCGTCGGCCTCATGGGGCCCGTGGATTCGCGCATCCCCTGGGTGGCAAACGCCCCGACGGTGATTCTCATGGCGGGGCTTCAGGGTTCGGGAAAGACGACCACCTGCGGCAAGCTGGCGAAATACTGCATGGATCGCGGCAAGAAGCCGCTCCTTGTGGCGGCGGACCTGAAACGCCCGGCGGCCATCGATCAGCTTGAAGTGCTCGGCCAGCAGCTAGGTGTTGCGGTGCATGCCGAGCGAGATCATCAGAACCCGGTCAAGGTCTGCCGCAACGGCGTGTCGCTGGCCCAGCGCCAGCTCAAGGACGTCGTGATTCTCGACACGGCGGGCCGGCTGGCGATCGACGAAGAATTGATGCAGGAGGTGGCCAACGTCGCCCAGGCGGTATCGCCGCACCAGATTTACCTCGTGCTCGATGCCATGACCGGCCAGGACGCCGTGAACACGGCGAAGAGCTTCAACGAGCGGCTCGAACTCGACGGCGTGATCTTCACGAAGTTCGACTCGGACACGCGCGGCGGCGCCGTGCTGTCCGTAAAAAACGTGACCGGTAAGCCGGTGAAGTTCATCGGCGTCGGCGAGAAGCTGGACCGGCTCGAGGAGTTTCACGCCGAGCGCATGGCAGGCCGCATCCTGGGCATGGGCGACATCGTTTCGCTGGTGGAGCATGCCCAGCAACAGGTGGATGTTGAGGAGGCGGCCCGGCTGGAAGCGAAGATGAAGAAGGGCCAGCTTTCGCTGGACGACTTCATCGGCCAGATGGAAAAGGTGATGGGCGGGCGCTCGCTCAAGGACATGCTCAAGATGATCCCGGGCGTCGGGAGCATGATGCGCCAGACGGAGATGGAGATTGACGAGGGGGAGATCAAGCGGATGAAGGCGATCGTGCAGTCCATGACGCCGGCCGAGCGGGCCAATCCGAAGATCCTCGACGCCTCGCGGCGGCGGCGAATCGCCCGGGGCAGCGGGACAGACCCGGAGGACGTCAGCGGCCTGTGCAAGCAGTTCCTCCAGGCCCGTGAGATGATGAAACACATGGCGGGCATGTCGATGATGGACCGGATGAAATTCGGGTCTCAGATGGCGAACCTGTCGATGGCCGGCGGGAAGCTGCCGCAGTTCAAATCGGCGAGCAAGCCGAAGTACCAGCCGAGCAAGAAGGACAAGCGGCGCGACCGAAAGCGCAAGAGCCGGTAGAGACGTCGAAACGACGACCCTTTGATGGGCTTTTCGGTGCGTGCCGGGGGGGCGCTGAGGTTGCCCGGCAAATGGCTGACCCGGATTCGAGCCAGATTCACATGCCTGCGCCGACGGCCGGCCGTTCGACGGGACGTCACCTCGTCGACGAACTGATTTACTGTCCGGTCTGCAATTACAACCTCACGGGTGTCCTGTCAGGCCGCTGCCCGGAGTGCGGGAGCTATTTTCACCGGGAGGCGCTGTTTGCCGCGCAGCGGGCCAGCGACATCACGCTGATCCCCTGGGATGATCCCGATCCGATGCCCCTCCTGTCGCGGCTTAGCCAGACCCTTCGCGTCAGCCTGTTTGATCCGCGCCGCTTCGCATTTGCTTTCAGCGTGGTGCCGCAGCGCACACGGGCGGTTCAGTTTGCGGGCCTCGTGCTCATCCTCACCTGGCCGGCGCTGGCCGCGCCGGTAGGGGTGGGGTGGCTCCTGGCCGCGCGAATGCCGCGGTCGGTGATGCTCGCGCGGCTTGGCGACATCCTCGGCATCGGGCTGATTGCGTCGTTTCTGCTGACGGTGTTCACCGGATTGATGATTCCCCTCTTTGCCGGGGTGCTCTATGTGTTGTGCACGCACTACGACGGGCAGCCTCATTTCAAGCCGTGGCTGTCGATCAGCGCTTACGCGACGGCGCATTTTCTGCTGGCCCCGGTGTCACTCCCGCTGATGTTCGTGTTTACCCTCTTCAGCGGCGGGGAAGCGCTCCTGGCCTATGGGGCCGCAATGTCGGTCGTGATTCTCGGCTGCGGACTCCTCGCGGTGTTCACGTTGCGGGGCGTGATCTCCCTGCGAACCGCGCCCGGGCCGGGTCCGCGCCTTGCGGTCGTTCTTCTTTTTCTTTTATGTCTCGGGCTTGGGTTCTTCGGTACCGGCCTGGCCATGTACGTCGCGTCCGAGGTGTGGTACGCGATGTAAAGTCGTCGGCGTGACGCAGGTTTTCCATGTCGGCCATGAGTGTTCGCCGGCAGAGGCGTTGCAGCCGGCGGCGAGGGGGATTGTCGGCCATGCGGACCGCGACTAGACTGACGATGCGTATCCGGCCGGGATACCCGATGGGCAGGGGTGGCCGGCCCGCCGCCCGTGAGGATTCGACGTGAACCAAACGCCCGCCACAGCCTGTGATCGCGCCGCGCGGCGATTCGCCCTGACGGGCATCGTCTTAGGGACGGTCGCGCTGCTGGGCGTGGACCTGGCTTTTTCGATGAAGGGCGCCGGTCGGCAGCATCGTTCGGCGGCGGCGGCGGTGCGAATCGTAAGCGCCGCGGACAGCGCGGTTCTGGGCGGCGTCCCGGCGGTCACGAGCATGGCGCTGGTCCTTGCCCTGCTGTTGTGGCTGGGGCGGCGGTCGATGGATCGCGTCCCGCACGCGCTGCCGGAACGAGCCGCGTCGCTGCGGACGGCGCCGGGCTGGACCGACGCGTCTCGCGCGGATCATTCCATTTCCTATCACACCGGCGGGCTTTACGGTCCATAGCGATACTCCTTTCGCGACATTCGCTTCTCCGCGCGGTCTCGTCCTTTGGGCGGCCCGTGCGCGTCTTCAGGCCCTTTCCGTTTCGTCCAATTGAAATGATCAATTCCGCTTCCTCGGTGATTACATGGGTGTTCTAGGACTTGTCGGCGTCGGGTTTCGAAAGGTCTTCGGCTCGCGGAATGACCGTCTGCTGAAGGCGTATCAGAAGAATGTCGCGCTTATCAACGCGCTGGAAGGCGAAGTGCGCGGCGATTACGACCGTCGCTTTGCCGAGGCGAGGGAAAAACTGCCGGCGGACCTGCCGGAAGAGGAGCGCCCGGCGGCGCTTCAGCGGCTGCGGGTCGAGCTGAGCGCCGATCTGCGAACGCGCGCCGGGAAGATGCGCGAACAACTCGTCGCCGGCGAGGACGTGACCCGCGTGCTGCCGGAGGCGTTCGCGGTCCTGCGCGAGGCCTCGCGCCGGGCACAGAATCACCGGCATTTTGACTGCCAGCTCATCGGCGGAATGGTCCTCTTCGAGGGGAAGATTGCCGAGATGAAGACCGGCGAGGGTAAGACGATTGTCTGCCACCTCGCGGCGTTTCTGAAGTGTCTTCAAGGGCTGAAGGTGCACATCGTCACGGTCAACGACTACCTCGTGCAGCGCGACGCGGAATTCGCCCGGCCGGTGTTCGAACTGGTGGGCATGACGGTGGGGTACATCCAGTCGCAGGTTGACCCCGGCGGGCGCGAGGGGATTCGCGCGAAGGCCTACGCCAGCCACATCACGTATGGGACGAACAACGAGTTCGGCTTCGACTACCTGCGCGACAACATGAAGACGTCGGTCGAGGACCAGGTGCAGGGCGCGCTGGATTTCGCGATCATCGACGAAGTGGACTCGATCCTGATCGACGAGGCCCGGACGCCGCTGATCATTTCCGGCCCGGCGGACGACGACGTGACGCGCTACCGCACGGCGGACGCCGTTGCGCGGCAGCTCATCGCGAAACAGGCACAGGCCAACACCGAGACGCTCCGCCGACTGAACGAATGGGGCGACAACCCGCCGAAGGAATGGGCCGAACTGCCGAAGTTCGCCGACGCCGTGCGGAAGTTCCGCGTGGACCCGAACTGGATCAAGGAGGAAGAGGCCGAGGCGATCGGGCACAAGCAATACTACGTCGTGTCGAAGGAGCGCAAGCACGTCGCCATCACGCACGACGGCATCACGGTCGCGCAGGAACAGCTCGGCGTCGGTTCGCTCTACGTCGGCGCGAACATGGAATGGCCGCATCTGATCGAGAACGCGGTACGCGGACACGTCGTCTACGAACGCGACGTTGATTACGTCGTGAAGGACGGCGAAGTCATCATCGTCGATTCGTTTACCGGGCGCCTGATGCACGGGCGGCAGTGGTCCGACGGCCTTCACCAGGCGGTCGAGGCGAAGGAAGGCGTGCGGGTCAAGGAAGAAACGCAGACCCTCGCCACGATCACGCTCCAGAACTTCTTCAAGCTGTACACGCGCATCGCGGGAATGACCGGCACGGCCATGACCGAGGCCGACGAGTTCATGAAGATCTACAAGCTTGAGGTGGTGGCGATCCCGACCAACCGTCCCGTCAACCGGCAGGACTATCACGATCGCATCTACAAGACGGTGGAGGACAAGTATAACGCGATCGTCGAGGAGATTCACGATATCCACACAAAGGGCCGGCCCAATGACCCGTTCGTGCTGGAGCCGGTGCTGGAGAACCTGATTCAGGTCCTTCAGCGGCAGGGTCGGTCCACAGACACAATCACCAAGGCCCTCGGGGAGTGGCGCGACCAGAAGAACGGCGGCACGGGCAAGCACATGGCCGAAGCCTATGACGAGGCCATGGGCGATCTTGCCCGTGGGCGGCCCGTGCTGGTCGGAACGATCTCCATCGAAAACTCGGAAAAGCTCTCCAACCTGCTTACGCGAAAATACGGCATCGAGCACGAAGTGCTCAACGCAAAGCAGCATGCCCGTGAGGCCGAGATCGTCAAGAAAGCCGGCGAGCGGCACCCCTTCGGGGCGGCGAGCAGCAAGGGCAAGGGAAAGGAAGGCGAGCTGGTCGGGAATGTGACGATCGCCACCAACATGGCGGGCCGCGGCACAGACATCAAGCTTCAGCAGGGCGTGGTGTTCGAAAAGTGCATCGGCGATCTGGGGCCGCCTGAGATCGCCGGCGGGCGAGTTTACGGCTGGCGCGAAAAGGGCGTGATCGGCACGAAGTGCTGCATCAACTGCCCGGACTACGACCCGAAGACCAACTGCGCGCACTGCTGGAAGCCCAAGGCGGACCCGCGGTTTCCGGAGCTGGGGCGCAAGGTCTGTCCGCTGAACGTGCCGTGCGGACTCCACATCGTCGGCACCGAACGGCACGAGTCGCGTCGCATCGACAATCAGCTCCGCGGCCGGTCCGGGCGTCAGGGCGATCCGGGCTCGAGCCGGTTCTTCCTGTCGCTGGGCGACGACCTGCTTCGGATGTTCATGGGCGAATGGACGCTCAAGATGCTGGAGCGCATGGGATTCGAGGACGGCATGGCCATCGAGGCCAAGAGCATCAACAAGGGGATCGAGCGGGCGCAGAAGAAGGTGGAGGAGAAGAATTTCGCCGCGCGAAAGCACCTGCTGGAATACGACGAAGTGATGGACCACCAGCGCCAGGTGTTCTACTCGCAGCGGCAGGAGATCCTCTCGGCCAGTCTGCCGGGCCGGTCCCGAGTCCTCATCGATCGCATCTGGAAAATGCTCGACCAGACGATCGACGCGGCGTCCAAGAAGTTCCTCGCGCGCGACTACAGCGCCCAGTGCATCAGCGAGTGGGTTCGGGGAGAGCTGGAGTGCACGATCGACGCGAAGGCGATCGACGCGCGCGATCCGATGGGCGCCGAGCGGACGATCCGCGCCGACGCGCTGGACGAGGCGCGGCAGTCCATCGCGATGACCGTCGGCGAGTATCTGGATCCCGACGTCGACGCTTCGCAGTGGGACATCAAGGGGCTGGCGCGGTGGGGGGAGACGCGGTTCGGCACAAAGCTGACGCAGAACCAGTTGCGGGATATGTCGCCGGACGACATTCAGGAGAAGTTTCTCGAATCCGCCGAGGCGAAGATCAACGCGGCCGACCTGTCGCCCCTCGAGCCATTCTTCGACCCTTACCACGGAAAGCGCTCCCTGCTTGATTGGGCGCGGCAGAAGTTCGGCATTGAGCTGGACTTCGAGGGGTTTCGCGATCTCGACGACGCGGCGACGGTTGAGAAGCTGCGTCAGAGCGTTCGGGCGGCCTACCGCGAGCGCGAGGCGCGATACCCGGTCGAGTACGTGCTCGAGCGGACTGTTCTGCGCGAAGGAGAAACGGCCTGGGCGGCCGATGCGCTGGCCCAGTGGGTGAACCTGAAGTTCGGCCTCGGCTGGACGGTGGAGCAGATTCAGGGCAAGCCGGTGCAGGAGATCGCGGCAGAGCTGTTCGAGCTGAACCGCGCCTATGCGCTCGATGGCCGACTCCTTGCGGAAATCGAGAAAGCGCCGTCGGGCGACGGTCAACTCGCCGCGTGGGGCCGCCAGCGGTTCGGCCCGGCCTTCGATGAAGCCGCCTTTGCCGCCGCGCAGGACAAGCGGGCGGCGCTCCTGATGTTCGGTCAGGACCTGATCCGCCGCGAGTTGACGATGCTCGAGCGCTTCGTGCTGCTTCAGATTTACGACCAGGCCTGGAAGGAGCACATGCACGCCATCGACATGCTGAAGGAGTCGATCGGCCTGCGCGGCTACGCGGAGCAGGACCCGCGCATCGCCTACAAGCGCGAGGGCTTCCAGCTCTTCCAGGAGATGCTCGACGGAGTTCACGAGCGGGTGACGGGCATTATTTTCAAGGCCCGGCTCAGCGACGAGACGACGCACCGGAGCCGGTACAACATCGGAGCCGTGCGGCATGCCGACGCGACGAATCTCGGCTTCTCGGGCCAGGCTGATCGCGACCGCCAGGCGGCGATGAAGGCGCAGGGCCAGGAGCAGAAGGTGGAGACCATCCGCCGCGACGAGCCTCGCGTCGGGCGCAACGACCCGTGTCCCTGCGGCAGCGGGAAGAAGTACAAGCAGTGTCACGGCAGGCAGAAGTGACGCATTGCGCGCCGCGAATTCTGAACAAGATCGCGCATGGCGCACCGACGCGGCGGCGTCCTGCGCGATTGCCGTTCTGACCTTATCCCTGGAAGACCCACTTGACGATTTCCGTGGGCTTCGGCGGCTTGCCCTGCATAAGCAGGCCGATGCGGAAGACGCGCCCGGCCGCCCAGACGAACAGAAGCGTCGTCAGGATCGTGCCCAGGATGCCGGCGGCGATTTGCCAGGCCGGTACGCCGGGGGCCATCGACATGCGGACCATCAGCACCATCGGCGTCGCGGGCGGGAAGAGCGACAGGGCGGTGGCAAAGCCGCTTGTCGGGTGCTCCAGCACGGTTCCGAGGGTGAACATGGGGATTAGGAGCAGGAGCCAGATCGGCATGACGAGGTTCTGCGCCTCTTTGAGGTCGTTGCAGCAGGCGCCGGCGGCGAGAAAAAGGGCCCCGTACATGAAGATCGCCAGGGCCATGAAAACGATGAACCATCCGGCCAGGTGCATCGGAATGACGTCCGACATGTCGTTGTAGTTGGCGACGGCCCATCCGCCGATCATGTAGATGCCGACGAGCGTGATGGCGACGCCGACGTAACCGACCAGCTTGCCCATCATGAGGTCGAAGGGGGCGATCGAGCCGAGCAGGACCTCGGAGATTTTCTGCATCTTCTCCTCGATGACGCCGCTCAGGATCGGCTGCGTGGTCATCATCAGGGCCATCCACATTAGCATGATGATGCCCAGCGGAACGAAGAAGACCTGGAGCCGATTGACGCGCTCGGCCGCCTTTATTTCTCCGGTGGCGGTGCGCTCCAGCAGGCCGAGGTTGTCCACGGACACAGGGACCATCGCCTTCTCGACGACGGCGCGGTCGATGCCGGCAGCGGCGAGCCGGGCGCTGCGCACCTTGTCGTTGATTACGCGGGAGAGCCATCGCGTGATGTTGTCGTAGGTCGGCTGGTTAGAGTGATAGCGGATCGCCGGCTCGGACGATTTCGCCTCGGCGTCGACGACCTCCGGCGCGACCTCGATGAAGGCGAAAAGTTCCTTCGAGCGGATCCGGTCGGAAATCTCGAGCCGCTGCGCGTCGATGCGCTGTTCCTCGACCGGTACGCGCTCGAAGACATAAGGCGAGTCGGTGAGCTTTCCGGAGTCGTCCTTGATGTCCTCGGCGTTGCGCTTGGCGGCGGCCTCGGCCAGGAACTCGAACAGCCGGTCGGACCGGTCGAGGACGGCGATCTTCTTCGGGTCGTTGTCGATGCGCCCGCGCGTCAGGGCCTGAACCCCGATTCCGCCGAACATGAAGATCGGCACGAGAAAAATGGCGATGACAAAGGCCTTGGTCCGCACCGTGGCGCGGTACTCGCGGCGGGCAACGACCCACATCTTTCGGCTCATGATGCGACCTCCTGCGCGGCGGGACCGGCGATGCGGACGAAAATATCGTGCAAAGATGGCTGCGTCACCTCAAAGTGCTTTACGCGGGCCCGCCCGGCGAGCTGCTGGAGTATCGCCTGCGGGTCGGCCTGCTTGTCGATGCGAAGCTCCTGGAAGCGGCCGTAGTCGTTGACGCGCTGCACGCCGGGCAGCTCGTGAAAAGACACGCCGTTGCCGTCGAGTCGCACGCGCAGCGTGTCGGCTCCGTACTTTTCCTTGATCGATTCCAGCGTGCCGTCGAGAACCTTCTGGCCCTTGAAGATCATGAAGACGAAGTCGCACATCTTCTCGGCGACGTCCATGTCGTGCGTCGAGAAGATCACCGTCGCGCCGTTCTTCTTCAACTCCAGCACGGCGTCCTTGATGACGTCCATGTTGACCGGGTCGAGTCCGCTGAAGGGCTCGTCGAGAATCACCAGTTCGGGCCGGTGCAGCACCGTCGCGATGAACTGAATCTTCTGGGCCATGCCCTTCGACATCGCCTCGACCTTTTTCTTTTCCACGCCCGGCAGTTGCAGGCGGTCGAGCCAGCGGCGGATGTCTTCGCGGGCGTTTCGCAGGCCCTTGAGCCCGGCATAGAATTCGAGCACTTCGCCGACGAGCATCTTGCGGTAAAGCCCGCGCTCCTCGGGCAGATAGCCGATCCGGTCGTTGGCTGCGTCACCGGCGGTGGCGTCTTCTCCCAGGACGCGGATGCGGCCGCTGTCCGGGTGAATGATGCGGAGGATCATGCGCAGGGTCGTGGTCTTGCCGGATCCATTGGGGCCGATGAAGCCGTACACGGTTCCGCGCGGCACGGTCAGCGAGAGGTTGTCCACGGCCCTGAGCGTGCCGAAGGTTTTGCAGATGGAGTCGATTTCAACAGCGGACATAGACGTTCCTCGGTGCTGGCCAAGGTGCGCAAACACGAACGGTCGGAAAAGCGGCGACGAGCGGCCGTGCGGAGAGATCCTCGCGCGCGGCCCAAAGACAGGTGGCTCGCCTGCTCCTCCCCCGGGCAGAGTTTAACGGCTTCGCGGGGTCAAGTTAACGCCCTCGGTTCGTGTGATCGGCAGATTGGGCCGTGAGCGGTTCGGTTTGAACATCTCCGTCAGGTCAGCGAGAAGGTATCCCCACGTACGCGATATGCGCGGAGACGATGCGGATCGTATCGTACGGGTATTTCTCGCCAAGACGCTCAAAGATCGGCCGCAGGGGCCGTGGGCCCAATACGCTAATCACCGAGGCGATCTCGCGGTACTCGGCGGAATTCACCCAGGGCTCGACGGATTCGGGCCGGTCGCGCTCGATGTACTCGGCGAGATACTGGGTCGTGGTGCTGACCGCGCGACCGATGACCGCGGCGACCTCTGAAATCGCGGCGCCGCCGCCAAACAACTCGAACGCCTTGAGCTTGGCCATGCCGGGTGCTCCGCTTCGCGGCGGCGATACGTCGCCGTCATTCGATTGATCAAGCGGCACTCCCGCCTTTTCACAGTGTGCCCGGATGCAGGAAAGAAAATCGCCGCCATACTCGGCGATCTTTCGCTCGCCGAGCCCGCGAATGCGTTTGAGAGCCTGCGCGGAGCCGGGTCGCGCCCTGGCCATGTCGCGAAGAACGGTATCGCCGCAGATCGTGTACGCGGGCACATGGCGCCGGGCCGCCAGGTCCAGCCGCAGTTTGCGGAGTTCCTCGAAGAGTTCGGCGTCGACTCCCGACCATGCGTCTTCGTCGTGGCGCGTCTTGCGTACGCCGGTTTCCTTCGGCTTGAAGAGGCGCACGGTGCGCCGGCCGCGCAGGACCTCCCAGGATGCCTCATTGAGTTTGAGGATCGGACGGTCCCCCGCGGTGCGAACCAGGACGCCGGCATCTACAAGCTGATAAACAAGATTGCCAAGGGCCTTTCGGTCCGTGCCCCTGAGCAGCCCGTACGTGCTCAGCTTGTCGTGTCCGAACGAGCGAATCAGTTCCGTGTCCGCACCAACCAGCACTTCCGTCACATGCTTTGCGCCGAAGCGCTGATCCACGCGGGCGATGCAGGAGAGTATTTTCTGGGCCAGGACCGTGGAGTCGGCCACTTCCTCCGTCTCGCCCAGGCACACATCGCATGCCTCGCAGTTTTCCCTGGCGTAAGGCTGGCCAAAGTGCTCGACGAGGCGCCGATGCCGGCACTGCATCGATGCGGCGTAGCGCTGAACCAGGTCGAGCTGGGCCTTCATGGCGGAAGAGACTTCATCCGGCCGGGTCGCCTCGCCGGCGCTCCTGGCGATCAATTCCTCCCACCGAATCACGTCGGAAGCCGAGTAAAACAGGACGCACTCGGCGGGCAGGCCGTCGCGCCCCGCGCGGCCGGTCTCCTGCTGATAGTGCTCGATGCTCTTGGGCAGGGCGGCGTGGATGACGCAGCGCACGTTGCTTCGGTCGATGCCCATGCCGAAGGCCACCGTCGCCACGACGACGTCGATCCGCTCGTCGGCGAAAGAGTCCTGCGCGCGCCGGCGGTCCGCCGGGTCCATGCCCGCGTGGTAATGCGTCACCTTAACGCCTGCGCCGGCGAGGTGAGCGGACATCGACTCCGTGTCCCGCCGACTGACGCAGTAGACGATGACCGCTTCGTTCGCGTGGCGACGGATGACTTCAAGCGTCTGCGCGTACACGTCGAGGCGCGGGAAAACGCGGTAGGTCAGGTTCGGCCGGTCGAAATCGCCAACAAGAACAGCGGGGTCCTTGAGTCGAAGCTGGTGGACGATGTCCTCCCGCACGCGCTTCGTGGCCGTCGCGGTAAAGGCATGAAAGCTGGCATTAGGAAATGACTGCCGGATTTCGGCGAGGCGGCGATACTCGGGACGGAAGTCGTGTCCCCAGTGACTGATGCAGTGAGCTTCATCGATGGCGAAGGCGCGGACGTCGGCTTGTTGAAGCATGCCCAGGCACTGGGTTGTGAGCAGCCGTTCGGGAGCGACAAAGATCAGGCGAAACTTCCCCGCCGCGATGCCCTTAAACGATGCCTGAATCTCGGAGGAGCTCATGCCGCTGTGCAGCGAGGCGGCGGGATACCCGCACTGGCGCAGGTTATCCACCTGATCTTTCATGAGGGCGATCAGCGGAGAGACAACGACGTCGGTGCGCTGGGCCAGGATCGGCGGAACCTGGTAGCACAGCGACTTCCCGCTCCCGGTCGGCATGACCAGCAGGCTGTCGCGGTTTTCGAGCCCGGCGGCGATCGCCTCGGCCTGAAGCGGGCGCAGCGCGTCAAACCCCCAGTATCGGCGCGTAACATCCGTAATCCGGCTGGTTCGCGTGTCGTAGCCTGCCGTCGTCATGGTGGGGCATTTTAGGTATCTGTTAGGACGATGCAAGTGGCGTGTCAGGGGGGAGTCGGGCGCGCGTGGCATGTGCGACCGGCGACGCTGCGATTGCCCTTCCGATTGCCGGTCTTGCCCTCGGATTTTCGGCGGCGGCGGATCGCTTGCTTCCCGGCCGGGGGGAGGCTCAAATCTGGCGATGACCGCGATTCTGGGGATAGAAACTTCCTGCGACGAGACCTCCGTTGCCGTCGTGGATGACGGGCGGCGTGTCCGGTGCAACCTGACCGCCACCCAGTTCGACCTGCACGCCAAGTACGGTGGCGTCGTGCCGGAAATCGCCTCGCGGGCGCATATCGAGCGGCTCGATGCCCTCGTCGAGGAGGCCCTGACGCAGGCGACCTGCCAGCCGGACGAGATTGATGCGATCGCCGTGACTCAGATGCCGGGGTTGATCGGATCGCTGCTGGTCGGGGTTACAGCAGCGAAGACGCTGGCCTGGGCCTGGGACAAGCCGCTCGTCGGCGTGAATCATATTCACGCCCATGCGACCAGCGCCGCGATCGACCTGCCGCATGATCCCTGGCCGGCAGTGGCGCTGGTGGTCTCCGGAGGTCACACGTCGCTCTATCTTGTCCGCGACTACGATGACATTCGCCTCCTTGGCGCGACGATCGACGATGCCGCCGGGGAGGCATTCGACAAAGTGGCGAGCATCCTGAAACTCGGTTTCCCCGGCGGGCCGATCGTCGACAAGCGAGCCGCACAGGGAAATCCGAACCGGGTGAAGCTGCCGCGCACGATGCTGGGCGAGGTCTCGCTTGATTTTTCCTTCTCCGGTCTCAAGACGGCGGTGCTCTACCACGTGCATGGACCGGGCCGGACGACCGGCGGACTTGAACGCCTGGGCGAATCGGACATCAACGACATCTGCGCGTCGTTCAGCGCCGCGGTTATCGATGTCCTCGTGGAAAAGACCCTCGCCGCCGCCCGTGGTTTCGGGGTGAAAACGGTCGTCGTCGGGGGAGGCGTCGCCGCGAATTCGATGTTGCGCGCCCGGCTGGGCGAACGCTGCGCGAAGGACGGGCTCGCGCTGCACCTGACGCCGATGAAGTTTTGCACCGACAATGGGGCGATGATCGCGGCGCTGGGGTATCACCTTTTTTCCCGCGGACGGCGCGACGACCTGTCCCTGTCGGCTCGCGCAAGTATCGGCCTGGCCTGACCAACCGCGCGCCAAGTCCCGCTACAATCCTCACGCATGAGCAGAGAACCCGTCTCCATCATCGTTCCGACGTACAAGGAAGCCCTGAACATTCCGATTCTGACGCGCCGGCTGTTTGACGCGCTGGGCCGCGCGGGGATTCCCGGAGAGATGATCTTCGTTGACGACAACAGCCAGGATGGGTCGGAAAAGATCGTGGCGGAGTTGGCCGCAGAGTTTCCCGTGCGCATCATCGTACGCACGAACGAGCGCGGGCTTTCGTCGGCGGTTGTTCGAGGATTCCGGGAGGCGAAGCACGACATTCTGCTCTGCATGGACGCGGACCTCTCGCACCCGCCGGAGTCCGTGCCGGATGTCATCGCCCCGATCGCCGAGAACCGGGCGGATTTCTGTGTGGGTTCGCGTTATGTCGCCGGCGGTCGAACAAAGGACGACTGGGGGTTCCTGCGCTGGCTCAATTCAATGGTGGCGACGCTGTTGGCCCGGCCCCTGACCCCTGTCAGGGACCCGATGGCGGGGTTCTTCTGCCTTCGCCGGGCGACGCTACAGGTCGCCGAGGCATCGGGATTGAGCCCGATCGGCTACAAGATCGCCCTGGAGGTGATGATCAAGTCGCGCTGCCGGCGGGTTGAAGAGATCCCCATCGAGTTTTCCGACCGGCTGCACGGCAAGAGCAAACTGACGTTCCGGCAACAGGTGGAATACCTCCAACACCTGGGGCGGCTTTACCGATTTCGGTACCCGGCGCTAGCGCCATTGCTGATCGCGGCGTTCCTTGGGGCTATGGCGGCGGCGGTTTGGTGGATGTTCCGTGGCAGCGCCGACCTCGCCACGCCCGCCGGGCCGTAGTCTTCGAAGGGTGCGGTTGCCGGCGGCCGAGGCGGGGCTGTGAAGCGTTCAGCGGGGAAAAAGCCGGGCATCCAGCGACGAAATCTAACACGCACGACGGGGCGGCTTAAAACATCGTAACTAATTTATTATGAACAGGTTATGCTCACAGGCCGCCGCGCGTTGGTGGACCGGGAGGTCCGATCATTTTTAACTTGAATACCCCCCTTCGCCCGATATCCTTACTGACGGCCAGGGCTTCGGCGCCCCGCGTGTTTCCCCCCAGCACGCACCCGAACCCTGGCCATTTTTCTGCGCAGGGATTTGCCGGCCTGGACCAACGCATTGTAGCGCCCGCGTTTGTCGGTACGCTTCATACGATTCATACAAACCGCAGGTTTTATCGTTTGATTCTCATGAAGCCGGTCGCGGCGGCTGGTCGGAGTGGCAGTTCGCTTCTATGCTAAGGGGTCTACAGGGAGAAACAGCCTCAATGAGCGCTACCGCCAGCCGCCCGGCCTCGGGCGAAAGCCGACCGAATCTCCGCCCCCGCCCCGATTTTCTGGAGTCGCTGCGAGCCGTGAAATCTCCGCTGATCGCGGGGCACGTCACGCCGGACGCGGACTGCCTGGGATCGACGTTTGGTCTGGCAATGGCGATGCGCGAGTACGGTATCGACGCGCGCGTCGGGCTGCCCCCGGGCTGCGTGGCGAACAAGATCGCGTTCATGCTGGACCTGGGGGCGGACGTGCCACGGGTGATGGAGTGGGATCCGTCGGGCCCGCAGGATTCGATCATCGTGATCGATACGGCGGCCGAGAAGCGGATCAACCTTCAGCCGCCTCCGCCGCTGGCCGGGCCCGTCCCCAGCTTCAACATCGATCACCACATCACGAATACGGACTTCGGGGCGAACAACTGGGTCGATCCACACGCGTCGAGCAGTTGCGAAATGATCGCGGTGCTGCTCGACAGCCTCGGCTGGCAGGCGTCATCGCGCGTGGCCTCGCTGCTCTATGCGGGGATATACGGCGACACGGGCGGGTTCTCGCTCCCGTGCACGAGCGCCGAGTCGCTGCGTGTCGCCGCGGAGCTGGTGCGCGGAGGCGCCGACGTGGCCCACATCGGCGAACAGCTTTGCCGGTCGCAGAACCGCAGCGATTTCGAGCTGCTTCGGCGCGTCTATGACCACACGACGGTCGTGGCCGACGGCCGCATCGCCTACAGCCACCTGTCGTACAGGGACATCACGGACGCCGGGTGCCGGGCTGATGACATTGACGACCAGGTGTCCATTCCACGGGCCTTGAAGGGTGTCGTGCTGGCGATGCTCTTCTCCGAGGGCGAGCCGGGCGTGATCCGCGTGAACCTGCGCGGCGAGGGCCGGGTGACGGTGGTGGAGCTTGCCCAGAAATTCGGCGGGGGAGGCCATTCCCAGTCGGCGGGCGTAAAGATGAAGAACAAGTCGATGGATCAGGCCATCGCCGAGGTCGTCGCCGCGGCGACGGAGCATCTCAGGAACTCAGGCGTTCTCTGAGCCGCGCGCTGCCGGGGGAGACCGGGACTAATACTTGAAATGCCGGATCGGCTCGCCCTGGCGGTCGATGTGCGTCATGGCATCGATGCCGATCTGAAGGTGCAGTTCACTCCATTTGCGCGTCACCATGGCATCGCTTTCCTCCGTCTTGATGCCGTCCGGCGTAATGGGGACATCGGAAACCAGCAGCAGGGCTCCGCGCGAGATCTCATTCTTGTGCCCCACGATGAAAATGGTGGCCGTCTCCATGTCGATGCCGATGGCGGTTACTTCGCGCAGACGCTGCTGAAACGCCTCGTCGTGCTCCCACACGCGCCGGTTGGTCGTGTAGATGACGCCGGTGCGGTAATCCAGCCCGCACGCCACGATCCTTTCCGAAACGAATTTGTGCAGTTTGAAGGACGGCAGGGCGGGAACTTCCGGCGGGAAATAGTCGTCCGAGGTTCCTTCGCCGCGAATGGCCGCGATTGGCAGGATGAAATGGCCGATCTCGGTCGTGTGCTTGAGCCCGCCGCACTTGCCGAGGAACAGCACGCCCTTGGGCGCGCGGGCGGTCAACAGGTCCATGATGATCGCCGCGTTGGGCGAGCCGATGCCGAAGTTGACGATGGTCAGCCCGTCGCCGTTGGTGCTGGCCTGCATGGGCCGCCCTTCGCCGCAGATGTCGCACGCGAACTGCTCTGCGAACTTGACGACGTAGTGCGAGAAGTTGGTCAGCAGAATGTAATCGCCGAACCGGTTGATCGGCATGCCGGTGTAGCGCGGCAGCCAGTTCCGGGCAATGTCGAGCTTGGTGGGCAAAGGACGCACACTCCGTCTCCGGGCCTGATCCATCATACCCGATCCGGGTGCGGCGAGGGCAGGGCGGCAAGCGGTGGCAGAGGTTTCCGGGCGCGCAGGGACAGCCCCCGCGCCATGGGCGGACGCGGGGGCCTGTGGGAACGGGTGCAAGAAACGGAGGATGGATACGGGCCTGGCGGCCGGACGCCGGGCGGCGCGTCGCGCGGCCGCGGCATGTACGGTGTCGTCCGGCTGCGCCGGGGTCGTCATTCCGTTCCGGCCGGATCGGAGTTGGACGCGTCGCCGGGGCCGGGGTTGCCCCGGCGACGACGCCGTCCTCACCGACCCGATCGGCAATTGCTCGAATGAAGTCGCTCGGTTTCGGTTGCCCTGTCCGGCCCGCGTTGTGCCAGATGCGGGCCGCGGACGGGAGCGGCGGTTCGTTCGTCTTCCGTGCCGAGTCAATCTCGGCCTCATCAAACAGGGAGAGCGCCGTTCGAGGGGGATTCCGGCGAGCGAAAATCGAAAAAAAGCTCGCCGCGCGACCTGGTTAGTCGTGGCTGCTGAGAAACCGCGAGGCGCTGCGCATGCACTCCGCGAGGCGCTCGACGGCGCGCGAGACAAGCCTTCGGACCGCGTCTTCCGAGCGGCCCATGTCGGACGCCACGGCGCCGAGCGGCTCCTGGTCGAGGTGCACGCGCTGGACGGCGATGCGCCAATCATCGGGCAGCTTGGCGATGCACGTCATCAGGGCGTTGACGGCGTCTTCGCGGCGCAGCGCGCGGCTTGGTGTGGCGGTGTCGCGAAGGTGGCTGGCGAGGAACGATTCGTGACGCGACACCGAGCGGGGCGATCCCTGAATCTCGCGCGCGACATCGCGCTTCTTGCGCCGCAGTGCCCGCACGCGGTCGATGAAGCGGTGCTCGATGAGGCGCGTCGCCCAGCGGTAGAAGGAGTCCTCGTTTTCCGCCTTGAACCTGGCGATGCCGGTGAAGATGTCGATGTACGCGTCCTGAAGGATGTCGTCGGGGTCGATGACACCTTGCCAGTCCGGCCCGATCTTCCGCCGGGCAAAGCCCCAGAGCCGCCCGCGATGAGCCCAGATCAGTGTTTCGAGGGCGGCAATATCCCCCTCGGCGGCGCTGCGACAAAGGGCGAGCACGTCGATGGGCTGATCCGGCGGCGTTTCTTCGGCCCGCATGACGCAGTATCATACCCGATAACGACGGGTCGTGACCATTTCGCCGCACGCACATCGGAAAGGTCGATGAAGCCCTCATCCGAGGAGTTGGTCAATCGAATCGTGGCCCGGTTCCTCGAGCGCCGGTCGGGGGCGCCACGGACCCAGATTGACGACGTGCTGAAGGAGTTTCCGTCGCTGGAAAACGTCCGCGAGATTCGCGAGGCGTCGCTGCACCGCATCGCGGAGCGACGGCGCGCGACGCTCACCGGCCCGGCCGCCAGCGCATGCGAGCGTCGAGAAGCGTCGCCGGCAACGGACGAATTGCCCGAACTGGATGGATACCACATCATTGACTGCATCGGCCGCGGGGGCATGGGCAGCGTCTTTGAGGCGTATCAGCAGTCAACCGGCCGGCGCGTGGCCGTCAAGTTCATGCTCGCGCCGCTGATGGCGTCGGAGACGCTGCGGCGGCGGTTCGAGCGCGAAGTCGAACTCGTCGCCCGGCTTCAACATCCCAACATCGTGAGCGTGCTGGACTCGGGCATCCAGGCCGGACGGTACTTTTTTGTCATGGAGTATGTCGACGGGCGGACGCTCGATGCGGCGCTGGGTCCGGGGGTGTGCGACATCCCCTCGGCCCTGCGCATGATTCGCCAGGTGGCGCATGCCGTCGATTACGCCCATCAGCGCGGCGTGCTCCACCGCGACCTGAAGCCCTCGAACATTCTGATTGATTCGCACATGCAGCCGCACCTGCTCGACTTCGGCCTTGCCAAGGCACTCGACGACAGCCTCTCGGGCGGCGGCGAGGCGTCGATCTCGCGGCCGGGCGACCTCGTCGGAACGCTCGGCTACATGTCGCCGGAGCAGTCGCGCGGAGTGGCGGCGGACGTAAGCGTGCGCAGCGACGTGTATTCACTTGGGGCGATTGCCTACGAATTGGTCACCGGCCGCCTGCCGGTGGGCATCGACGGGCCGCTGGTGGACGTGCTCAATCGCATCAGCGCTCGCGAGCCGCAGCGGGCCTCGGCGGTGCGGCGGCAGTGCGACGCCGACCTGGACGCCATCCTGCTGAAGGCCCTGTCCAAGTCGCCGGAGCATCGTTACGCGACGGCGGGCGAGTTCGCGGACGACCTGGAGCGCTACCTTGCGCATCGGCCGATCGTCGCGCGGCGCATCGGCGCGGCGGCCCGCGCCTGGAGGTGGGTGCGGCGTCATCGGGCCGTTTCGGCAATCTCCGCCGCTGCGCTCATCGTCATCGTATCGACGGTCGCGGTGTCCTTTGTGCGTATTAGCTCGGCGCGCTATCGGGCCGAGGCGATCAACGCAATGATGCGCAAGCTCTTCGCGCAGGTCGATCCCGATGCCGCCGGCGGACAGGAAATCACGGTGCGGAACTACCTCGACCAGGTCGCGTCCTGGCTCGAGAGCGAAAAGGGAAACCCCCCGGATGTCGAGGCGGAAGTGCGCGAAACGCTGGGGACGATGTATCTGAAGTTGGGTCAGGCCGAGTCGGCAAAGAAGGCCGAGGAGCAGTTTCGTGTCGCTCTTGAACTGCACACGGCCGAATCG
This sequence comes from Planctomycetota bacterium, assembly GCA_003576905.1. Classification (GTDB taxonomy): domain Bacteria; phylum Planctomycetota; class Phycisphaerae; order UBA1845; family UTPLA1; genus UTPLA1. Next base: position 98,675 of record QEVG01000005.1, read on the forward strand.
CCGGAGGGGGCCGGGGTCGCGCGGGCGACGATGTGGCTTGGCGCGGCCTGGTGGAACGAGCGGCGCTTTGGAGAGGCCGAGGCCCAGTATCGCCGCGCGCTGGACATGCGTTTGCGGCTTTTTCCGGAGGAGAGCATCGAGGTGGCCGAATGCCGACACCATCTCGCGGCTTGCCTCGACAGCATGGGCAGGCACCGCGAGGCCGAACCGCTCTTTCGCTCGGCCTTGGCGACGCGGACTCGACTCCTCGGCGACGATCACGAGGAGACGGCCAGCACGCGCATCTTTTACGGAATCTGCCTTGAAAACTCCGGTCAATTCGAAGAGGCGATCGCCCAGACCGAGAGGTCGCTCGCGACGGTGGAGTCCATCTACGGCCCGATGCACTGGCGCGTGGTGCGCGCGGTGCGGCGACTGGCCCGCCTGCTCCAGAAAAAGGGCGATCTCGCCGGCGCGGAGGCGCACTGGCGTCGCGCGCTCGTGGGGTTTACCCGGCTCTACGGAGATCGACACGCGATGACCGAAAGCGCGCGACGCGAACTCGCCGTTGTCCAGGAGGCGTTGAACGCGAAGGGAAGTCTACCGGCGGACGGGGCGGCGGCGCACCAGCGCGCCGCAGGCGGTGAGAAGTAGGAGCCCGCTGGCCGGTTCAGGAACGCCCACGACGCATTCCAGGCGGATGCTGTAATGCCCGATGTCGCCATCGCCGGTCCAGTCGATGATGGGCAGCGGCGCGCCCGGCCCGTCAGGGCCTGAAATCTCATCGGGAAGCACTTGGTTGAAGATCGGGCCGGCCATGCTCAGCGGATCGTTGTTGAAGCCGGTGATGGCGAGATAGTAAAGACCCGCGCCCGGGAAGGGCTGCAGCGTGGCGTCCGTGGCCGGGAAGGTGATGAACGACTGCGGCACGCCGAGCGCCGCGTCGTCGTTTCCGAGCAGGCCCCGTCCGGTGCTGTCAAACAGCCAGAGCTGCGTGTTGAAGTCATTGATTCCGCCCGGCTGAACGTTCCAACTGGTGCTGGCGCTGAAAGGCCGACCGCACTCGTCTTGCGATTGGATGCGGATGAGATACATGTCTTCAAAGTCCGGCGATTCCGCACCGCGAAGCAGCGTGCCGGAGAGCGAGCCGTTGATAAACATGATCGAACCGCCCAATACGGTCTCGGCCGTCGCAGGTACCCTGCCGGCCGCGGCCTCCGGCCAGATGGGGCCGGCGACGGCAAACGACGCGCATGATGCGGACACGATTATGTAGATGCCGATGCGAAACATCGCCTCTCCCTCCCGGAACAGACGCGAACACCCTGGTGCCGGATTCAGATATGGCGGCATCCAGTATAGCGAATGGGGGGAAAGCGTTCCAAGCGTGGCCGCGGGAGAAGTGGCGAAAAAACACCCCCAAGGGGATTCGAACCCCTGTCGCCGACATGAAAAGCCGGTGTCCTAGTCCACTAGACGATGGGGGCGGCTCGCAAATCGCCGGGAGAGTATTAGGACGCCCTCGTCGGTTGTCAACACGGCCTCGGCCAGGCCGCGCCCCTCTCCCGTCGCCGGCGGCAGGACACAAAAAAAGCGCTGCGCCAGACATCCCGTCGAGCGCAGCGCGTGTGCCGCAGTCGATTGGGCGCTCGACCGCGGCGGGGCATTGAAGGCAGGGCATGAAGCCCGGCCTTGCGGGGGGTACGTGGATACTGGACAACGGACCGCAATCGACTGGCGTCTCTGGGTGCCTTCACGGACGCCGTCCCCCCCGATTCCATTAGACCTTACGCAGCCGATCGGAGCGGAGTCAATTCGGGGCGGCGAATTCACCGGGGGTCCCAGATTTCGGGGGTCGGCGGGCCAGTGCCTCGATCTTATCGGGTCGGCTGGCTGGGCATTGTTTGGCCAGACGGGGCCGGCTGCCTTGCCGGAAAGGCTACTGCCGGGGTCCGGCAATGCTCCGCTAACCCTGCGAATCCGCCCGTGTCTTATCGTGCATTGCCCGTGCGAAGCGTGTGGCGGAGCCGGGCCCGGCACGTGGAGGAGTCCCATGAAAAGCGCACTGAAAAGACTGATCTGTTCGTTGATGATTCTGACCCTGCCGATGCTTTCGACAGGCTGTGACGTAGAGATTGACGATGACTTTTTTGAAGAGGGCTACCTGACCGAGGCGATCTACGCCACGGGTGACGCGATCTCTCAGATTATCGTGGTCAGCGGCGCCGTCTGGGGCCCGTGCTGCGGTCAGCCGTACCCCACGCCGCATTGACGGCGAAGCGAAAATCAGTGCGCCCCTCCTCTGGTCCCCCCGGCGTGCGGGGGGATCGAGGACCGGGCGCATGCCAGGCTCCTGTGCGGCCCCGGAATTGCGACGATTCCGGGGTCGTCCTGTTTTTGGGCCGCCCGGTGTTTGCGGATGCGCGGGCATTTCGGTGAAACTCCTTACCATGACGCGGCTTCCTCCCAAACTGCTTATCTCCGCCTATCTCCAGGGCATTTTTCCGATGGGAGTGGACGGGCGCATCGAGTGGTTCTCGCCCGATCCGCGGGTGATCCTCCCGCTCGAAGCGTTTCACGCGCCGCGCACGCTGCGCCAGCTCGTCCGCCAGCGGCGGTTTGACGTTGAGATCAACAAGTCGTTCCGCGCGGTGATGGAGGCGTGCGCGGACCGCGAGGACGGAACATGGATCTCGCGCGAGATCATCCGCGCATACACGGAGCTGCACCGGCTGGGACTGGCGCACAGCGTGGAGGCCTGGAAGGACGGCCGGCTCGCGGGAGGGCTTTACGGCGTTTCCATCGGCGGGGCCTTTTTCGGCGAGAGCATGTTCCATGCCGCGCGCGATGCCAGCAAGGTGGCCCTCGTCGCGCTCGTGGAGCGGATGCGCGACCGGGGCTTCGCGCTGCTCGACGTGCAGTTCATGACGACGCACCTGCGGCGCTTCGGGGCGGTGGAGATTCCGCGCGAGGACTACCTGACGCGGCTGGCGAATGCCGTGGAGCTGCCGGTTACATTCGTGTAAGGCGGGGAGCGTTTCGGTAAAAAGAACAACGCCCCGACGATGGGTCGCATCTCCGGGGCGCTTGCATCAAAGGCTTGTTGCCAATGCTGTCGTGCCGTGGCGCTCACGGGCAGACATCGCTCGGACGCACGATTACTTCTTACCGGTAAGAATCGCGTCCTTGGCGGCCTTTGCCACGCGGAACTTCACGACCTTCTTGGCCGGAATCTTGATCGCCTCGCCGGTCGCGGGGTTTCGGCCCATGCGCGCCTTGCGATTGACCAGGACCAGCTTGCCCACGCCGGGCAGCGTGAAGCCGTTCTTCGCCTGCTTGTACGCGGTGTCAACCAGCGTATCCATGAAGGCGATCACCTGCTTGCGCGTCATCTCGTTCTGTTCGGCCAGATGACTGATCAACGCCGACTTGCTCATTGCCTTGGCCATCGTCACTCCTTTGTGTCATGGTGTACTTCCATCGGGCCGCACCTCCACGGCCCTTACGGGGGCGAAATCTACAGCCGCCCGGCAGGGATGACAAGCAGAAAAGCCTTGTTTTTCAAGGGTTTCTTGAATCGTCCGGCCGGCGCACCGGCGGCATACCCCGGCGCGGCGGCGAGGGACCGCGCTGCATGCGAAAGGCGCCCGGCCCGCCGTGCCCGACAAGGATACGCAGAAACCCCTTAAAATCAGGGCTTTTTGACGCACCCGGCCGGTCAATCACGCCGCGCATAAACCCAGCCGACAGCGAGCCGTCCACGGCGGACCGAATGAACGACCTCGAACCGGGCGGCGAGAAGCTCGGGCGGGGGCCAGTCCGGGGGCAGATCGCCGTAGCCGAGCAGGTTGTTGATATGCAGCAGGACGAAGTCCGCGCTGTCGATCGACGGGGCCGGCGGCACGGTCGCGCTGTCCGGCGTGACACCGCGGGGAACAAAGATGAAATGCGGTTCGGCCGGCATGACGCCGCGGATGATCCGCTCCTCCCAGAGGTAACTGACGACGCGATCGCCGCGCTTTACCTTCCCGCCGTCCGTGCACCAGCGCACAAGCGATTCGACGCCGTCGCTCGGCGTCTGGATAAGGTTGCGATAGCCGCGCGACTCGGCCCCAAGCCAGCGGTCGCCGACCGTGTCGTACCCGTACAGGTGATACCACGGAAACTCCGAGCGGGCCCGCCAGCCCAGATGACAGACCATCGTCACCACGACAACCACCCAGGCAGGGGCCGCCCGGGCGCTGCGGGCGCGCAGCCAGCGGTGGATTTCGACCGATAGCGCGGCGGTCAGGACGATGATCGCCGGATAAACCCCCATGAGGTAAAAGGTCTGCCGAAGCGGTAGAAGGCAGATGATGACGACATAAAAGACGAAGGAAAGGACACATGCCCGCCAGCGCCCGTCATCGCGCTCACGGAAGGCGGCGAACACGAGCGCGATGCAGGTTACGATGCCGAGCGGCACGGTGAGCTTGACGAGGAGTATTCCCGCGTACAGGCGCAAATGGTCGTCCCACAGCGCCAGCGGAAACGAATTGTCCCAGCGAAGCAGGCGCCGGAGGATCTCGCGCGCGATCTGGTGATCGGTAATGTGCACGGGCATCAGCACGCAGCAGGAGACGAGCGCGAAAGCAGTCAGCGAGAGGAATCGCGGCCACGGCCCGGCGGCGTCGACGCGGCTGCGCAGCGCCCCGCGGATCGACATGCACCACAGCGCCGCAAGCGCGAGCCACCCGAAAACGGCGGCGGTCCGGGAGAACCACGCGAGACCCGCGGTCGCGACCAAGACGGCGAGCTGAAGAGCAAGAAGGCGATACAGCCAAAGCGTATCGGGCGACTTTTCCGCCGCTTCGCGCGCCGGCCGCGCGCCGGCCGCGAGCATCATTACGCCGCTGACGGGTATGAGAAAAATCGCGAAGAGCTTCGAGCCCACGGCGCACGCCAGCAGGAGCCCGGTCAGAAGCCAGGTCCGCGGCGAGGGGGCGTGCAGGTGCCGCACCAGCGCCCAGAGGGCGAGCGTCGAAAAGCAGGCAAAGAACACATCGCCCTCGGTCATGGAGATGCGGCCGAAGGAAATGAAGTAGGGCGAGAGGGCCAGCAGGACGACGGCGAGACCGGCGGCCATCGGGCCGAAGCAGGCGCGGGCCAGGGCCCCGGTCGCGATGATCGTCACGGCGCCGACCACGAGGCTGATGCATCGGGCGGTCTTCAGGTCGTCGCGGCCGGTGACGCCGAATACTGCGGCGCAGACATACATCGGCAGCCGCATCTGCGAGGCGTCGAGCGTGGGAGCGCTCCCGGCAATCGGGTGGCGCATGAGATCGACCGCGATGTCGTGATCGACCGCTTCGTCCCAGAGCGTTTCGAGGTCTCGAGAGGAGTTCCATCCGATGGCGGCGAAGAGCAGCGCGGCGGCGATGCTCACTGCGATGGATAGTCTGTCGGCCGCCTCACGGGTCATTGAGTATGAATCGGAAGAAGACGGATACCCCGTGCACGTGCGCGGCGAATGTTTGTCGCGGTGTTCGAACTTTGGCTACCGGCATTTTTCGGGCGGGCCGTCGAGGCATCGACCGAAGTCCTGAAGGGCCGAAGCGCTGAATTCGCGCGGTCAGGGCCGGGAAGCAATCGCCTGCGCCAGCGGATTGACCACGAGGGGGGCGATCTTCGTCGTCGCCCACTCCTCGGCGCGCTCGGAAAGCTCGCGGTGGGCATCGACGAGGCTCTCGTTGGGCTGAAAGCCCCAGTACCTGCGAAAAGTCAGGAACACGCTCAGAGGCTGGGCGTCGTAATGCCCGGTGCGAACCTCGTACGTGGAAGTTCGGCTCTTGATTTCGACGTATGCCTGGGTGTCGCAGGAGTCGGTGAGGGCGAGTCCAAGGAATGGCTGGGCGTCAATGGTCTGCATCGCGGCATCGTGCGAGAGCAGGCCCGCGAGGGGCCCCTCGGAAAAAAAAGTATCGGCGACGAGCTGGTCGTGATTGCCGCGGTACTCAAGGTCAAACCCGATGACCACTTCGAGGTGGTCGTAGTCGAGCTCGCCGAGCGTCAGGTGGTACGGGGCCATTTTAAGGACGACCTGGGCAAGGCGGTCGGCCTCCTCGATGGCGGGCGGGTTGAAGTGGCCGAGGCGAATGGCCGATGGGTCGAGCCGGAGCCACCGTTTGGCGCCCTCTTCGTTTTCATCCTCTTCGAGCAGGAGGGACGCGTCCTCGCGCTTGCGGAGCTTTCGAAGACCGGGGAACTCCTTGCGGACGCTGTCGAAGAAATGCAGCACGGTCTCGCGTTCGAGGCCGAGTTCGAGCTTCAGGAACAACCGCGTGGCGATGTGGAAGTCGTCACAGTGCGCGCCGAATGCAACGCTCATCGCTTTGTTCCTCCATGATGGTGCGCGGTCCCTCGCGCCGCCGTAAATGGATTATGCAGAAGTTGCCGCCGCAGTTCAACCTTTTGAGGCGAAGGTTGCCGCGCGGCTCAGCGGATTCATTTCTCCGCGATGGTCAAATATCAAATGGCGCGGCCGTCGTTTCAATATCGGCGGTGGCCACGCGGAGCGAACATCCGCGCTCCGAGGGGCATTTCGTCGCGAGCGCGCGAGCCTCAAGTTGACGCCATGTGCCCCCACGGCGACAATCCGCGCTCCGAACCACTTCGTCCGGGCACACCCGGCAGGGAGACCTCATGCCCAAGCGCAATCTCGCATGGATCCTCGTGATTGCGATGATCACTCTGCTGATGTGGCAGCTTCCGCAGACCATCGCGGGGCGGGACGCGGTCTATAAGGCGTTCGGCGCGCTGGCCGACGTAAAGGCCCAGATTCGCAAGCGATTCGTGGAGGATGTCGACGACGAGGCGCTGACCCGCGCGGCAGTGGAGGCCGGGATTCGCGCCATGGTCCGACAGCTTCATGACCCGTACGCGATTTACCTGAACAGGGCCGAGTATGAACGCTTCAAGAGCCGGACGGACGGACTGTTCGGGGGCATCGGTGTGGATGTCTGGGCAACGCCGCTGGGGCTGGAGGTGCTCAGCCGTGATCCGAATTCGCCCGCGGCGGAGGCGGACATTCTGCCCGGCGACATCATTACAAGGGTAAACGGCGAGGACGTGTCGAAGATGCCGCTGGTGGAGGCGGTGAACAATCTGCTGAACGGCCCGCCGGGGACGCCGGTGACGCTGGTGCTTCTGCGCCCGCGCGAGGGGGAGCTCGGCGAGCCGCGCGAGCTCACGCTGGAACGTTCAGTGATTCACCTCGATCCAATCCGAGGCTGGTCGCGGTCCGCGGAGGGCGGCTGGCGCTTCATGCTCGACACCGAGCAGCGGATCGGCTACGTGCGGCTGACCAAGTTCACCCATGACGCGGCGCAGCGCCTGGACGAGGCCGCGCAGCGGCTGATCTCGGCCGGAATGCGCGGACTGATTCTGGATCTGCGTGAAAACACGGGCGGTCTGCTCGACAGCGCTCGCGAGGTGGCCGACCGTTTTCTCGAGACGGGCCTGATCGTACGTGTCAGCGGCCGCCGCGCGGATGAAAAGCAGTGGTTCGCAATGCGTGACGGCACGTACCCGGACCTTCCGATGGTCGTGCTGATAAACGGTTCGAGCGCCAGCGCCGCGGAGATCGTCGCCGGCGCGCTGCGCGACAACGGTCGGGCGGCGGTCGTCGGCGAACGCTCCTACGGCAAGGGCAGCGTCCAGGAAGTGGTCGAGCTTGACGACGACAGCGGCGCCATCAAGCTCACGACGGCGTATTACTACCTTCCAAGCGGCCAGTGCATCAACCGCACGCCGAAGGCGGAAGAAAAGGACACATGGGGCGTCGAGCCGACCGTCGTCGTGCCGATGAACGACGACGAACGCCGCAGGTGGCTCGCCATCTGGCGCGAAGTGGGGCGCGAAGTCGCCCAGGCGCCGACCACCCGCGAAAAGGAGCCCCTCGATGCGGCGTCGGACGAGGCCGATCCCGAGCGCGCGGCGGCGGCGCGGATCGTGCTGGAGGGAGACACGCAGCTTCGCGCCGCGGTCGATATTCTGCTCAGGCGGCTCGCGCCGAAGGGCGAGGGCCGCGATGCGGAGATGCCCGCCAGCGCGGCCCGAACGGGCGGCAGACCGACCGCGGCCGGCAAATAGCCCTCATCAATCTACTAGGCGAAGGAGGAAGTTCAACCACCCTCGCCCGCGACGGCCGGCGACATTGATTCGTTCATTCGAATCGGACCGGCTGCGCACGTGCGCGTGGACCGTCGCGTGTCGCGCGACGAATCAGGGGAAATGCAACTCGACGACGTTTTTGTCGGTCAGCACATGGGTGGCGTGTACCTGCTGGCCGTCGTGGACGGTTCCTCCCCAGATGCGGGCGCTCTTGAGCTTTTCGGCCAGCTCCCGGTGAACGAGGTGCGCCATGTCGTGGACTGTCGCCTCCGCCGGCAGAATGAACGGCGCGTCGCGATCGACGGGCTTGCCGGGCTTCTTGGCATAAACCCGGATCACGTTCAATAACTCGAACAGCGCCGCCATCATCTCCGGGAGGCCCTGGCCGGTCTTCGCTGAGATCGGAACAATGCGGAGCTCCGTGCCGCAAAGTTCCTGAAGCCCGGCCAGGTTGTCGGCCGCGCTGGGCGTATCGAGCTTGTTGGCGGCGACGAGCAGGCGTTTGGGAAGGGCCGCGGACTCGTCCTCGTCGAACTCCAACGTGGCCCGCGAGACGGGCTTGACGTTGTGTTCGCGCAGCCAGGCAAGCGGACGTTCGTACTGGTCGATCAACTCGATCGCGGACAGGTCGATGACATGCAATATGACATCGGCGGCGCGGATTGGGGCGATCATGCCGGGTTGGGCGTGCCCGACCATGAGCGGGGGCATGTCGACAAGCTGAATGGGCACGTCTTCGTGGTGGGCCATGCCGGGAATCGCGGCGTGGGTGCTGTAGGGGAAGTCCGCGACTTCGACTTTTGCGGAGGTCAGCGCGGCGAGGATGCTGCTCTTTCCGGTGTTGGGTTCGCCGAGCAGGACGACCTGCCCTGCGCCCTGGCGCGGAACCTGGAGCGGGTCGTGATGTCCGCCGCCGGCGTGTTTCGCGTGGCCCTTCTGCATTTCCTCGCGGGCGGTCTTGAGCTTCTGCTTGAGGGCGGCCTGGAGTTTTTCGCTCGCCTTGTGCTTGGGCACGAGCCGCAGCATCTCTTCCAGCGCGGCCACCTTTTCAGCGGGCGAAGCGGCCGAGCGGTATCGCTCCTCGGCCTTCTGGTACATGGGGGACTGGTTGACGGCCATGGTGAGTTCTCGCGGATGGATACTCGGCCAACATGATACACGGCAACCTGTCGCTTGCGAGCCAACAGGGGCGTATCATGCCGGTGTGGCACGGAAGCACACACAATTCATCTGCGAAAACTGCGGCCGGGTGCATGCCCAGTGGATGGGAAAGTGCCCCGATTGCGGCGAGTGGAACAGCCTCGTCGAGCAGGTCGTACAGGGCGCGGCCGAAGACAAGCACCGCCCGGCAATCGAAGGCGTGCCGATAGGGAGGGAAGACTCCGACGAAATACTCATCCCGATTTCAAAGGTGCAGCCGGATTCGACGCGCCGATACGTAACCGGCATCGGCGAGTTCGACCGCGTCCTCGGCGGGGGGATCGTGCCCGGCTCGGCGATCCTCATCGGCGGCGATCCGGGCATCGGGAAATCGACGCTGCTGCTTCAGGTGGGTCACGCCCTTGCGACCGCTGGCCGCAAGACGATCTACATCAGCAGCGAGGAATCGCTCGGTCAGGTGCGGCTTCGGGCGGCGCGGCTGGGCGGCGACCGCTCGTCCATGCTGGCCGCGGCCCAGTCGAATCTCGACATTATCTGCAACCTTCTCCACAACCAGCGGCCCGAGGTCGTCGTAGTAGACTCGGTGCAGATGGTCTATCGCCCCGACATGACCGCCGCGCCGGGCTCGGTGACGCAGCTCCGCGATGCCGCCGCCCGGCTGATCTGGCTGGCCAAGCGGCTCAACTTCGCACTGCTGCTCGTGGGCCACGTCACCAAGGAGGGCGCTATCGCGGGGCCGATGATCCTCGAACATCTCGTGGACTGCGTGGCCTACTTCGAGGGCGACCGGTTTCACACGCATCGCCTCGTTCGCGCCGTGAAGAACCGCTTCGGCTCGACGGATGAGCTGGGCATTTTTGAAATGACAGACGCCGGGCTGCTTCCCGTGGAGGACCCGTCGAAGCTCTTCCTTCAGAATCAGAAGGATTCCCGGCCGGGCAGCGTCATCCTCGCGGCGTGCGAGGGGAGCCGTACGCTCCTTGTCGAGGTGCAGGCCCTGTGCGCGCAGTCCGTGTTCGGCGCGGCCAAGCGCAAGGCCACCGGCGTGGACGCAGGCCGGGTCGCGATGATCCTTGCGGTGCTCGAAAAGCACGCCCAGTGCGTCCTCGGCGATCAAGACGTTTTCGTGAACGTGGTCGGCGGGGTGCGCGTGCACGAACCGGCCGCCGACCTCGCAATCGCGCTGGCGGTGCTCGGTACGCTGACCGGCCGCGCCCTGCCCACCGGGGTCGTGGTCTGCGGAGAACTCGGGTTGGGCGCGGAGTTGCGGCCCGTGCATCATCAGCGGCAGCGGCTCTCCGAGGCGGCCCGGGTCGGTTTTCGCGGCTTCATCCTGCCGAAATCGTCGTCCCCCGCCGCGAAGGCGCCCGCCGGAATCGACCTGTTTTCCTGCGAAAGCCTTGAGCATGCCATCCGACACCTTGGTTGAAGCCGGCGACGGGCGAAGCCGCGCGGAGCATGAAGCCTCGCGCGTGCTCGCCTGTGTCGCCATCGTGGCCCTGGCCGGAAACTGCCTGCTGAACTGCCCCTCGCGCTTTTCCGAGAAGCACCTCGCCGATACATCGCTTCTTCGGCCGGTCGTCGATCTGCTTGGCCTCTGGGGAAGGTTTCCGACCCCACGCGGGCTCGAGATTCGCAATCTCGTCTTTTACCTCGGCGCGGCCGCCCTCGCGGTCATTGCCGGGCTCCGTCTGGCCCTCGCCTATACCAGGCCGCGGCACTCGCTCGACGACCTGCTCGATGCCCGCGCGCGAGCGGCAAGCCCCTATCTGTGGTGGCTCCTGCTCATCGCCGTCAGTTGGCTCAGTTCGACCTTTTCACACGCCCCGGAAGTCTGCCAGGGGCAGACGATCGCGCGCATGCTGCACCTTTCTTGGTGGTGGCCCCTTGCCGCGATGCTTGCGCCGTCCGGTGCGAGGCTTCTTTCCGCGGGCCTGGTGGCGATTCTCACCGTCACCGCCGGCATCGGCATCTGGTATCACGTCGCGCGTGTACTGCCCGATCTGCCCGGCGCGCGACTTCAGTACCCGATCGGCAACGAGCTTTGGTTTGCCGCGTGCCTTCTTCCCGCCGCCTTGGTCGGCGCAGGGCTGGTGGTTGGCGGCTGGAAGCAGCCCGCCCCTCGCGTCTCGGAAAAAGCGGCGCAGTCGCCCGGCTGGCGGTCGGCGGCACGCGTGGCGGTGATGCTGCTCGGCGTCGGCATCCTCTTCGCCGCGCTGGCGCTGACGCGATCGCGCTCGGCCGCGGCGGGCTTGATCTGCGGCATCTTCCTCGTGGTCGCCCTGCAGACGCCCAGGTCGCGCCGCCTTCCGGTCGTGCTGATCATGCTCCTGGTCGGCATCGGCGGCGCGCTTCTGCTTCAGTCCTGGCGAACGACCGGTTCCACGGGCCTTCGCGCCCATTCCATCCGCGCCCGGCTTGACTACGAATGGCCCTACGCGATTCGCCTGTTTCTCGAAAAGCCCATCGCCGGAAATGGCGATGGGGCCTACGCCCTCCTGGCAGGGCAGTTCGGACGCGAGGACCAGCTCGACGACCCCAACGTCATGCGGTTCGACGAGCGAAGCTGGCCGGCCCACGCGCACAACGAGTTTCTTGAGCTTCTCTCGGACGTCGGACTTGTCGGCGCGGCGGCCTTCATGCTGGCACTGCTCATTCCCCTGTACCGGGCCGTTCAATACTGCGACCGGCGCAGGGGCGATGCCGCGGCCGCGGCCGATCGCTGGCTGGTGATCGGCCTGGCGGGCGCGCTGGCGGCCTCCATCGTCGAGGCGTGCGGGACGCCGTCGATCCGTGAGCCGGGCGCGATGCCGATTCTCCTGACAGTCTGGGCGTGTCTCTGGGCGATGGTCCGCCGCGATGCCCCCGTGCCCGTGCCCGTGGCGGACGAGAAACCGCTGGCCGCCGCGACGATACGGCTCTTTGGCGCGTGCGTGTGTGTCGCGGCGCTGGCCCTGGGATATCGCGGCGCGCAGGACTGGCGGGCGATGCGGGCGCGCTTCGAGGCGGGGCGGATGATGGACTCGGGGGCCTACGGCGAGGCGGCCCGCCAGGCCGATTTCGCGAGCCGCGCCGCCCTCGATCCATTTCAGCAGGCGCTGGCCCGGATGATCTCCGTGTGGGCTCGCTCGCTCGAGATTGACCATGCGATGGCCGCGCAGGACGGGCCGCCGCCGGCGGACGTCATCGACAGGTCGGCCCAGGCGCTGGCGCGCCTCGGCCGGCTCAAGTTCGTGGCCCCCCGTTTTCTGCGCGTCGCACGGCTGGAGGCGGACATCGAGCTGAACCGCGCCCGGGCCTATGAACGGCGCGGCGAGCCGGCCAACGTCGCGCATTGCCAGGAGCGCTTTGTTCTCGCCCTTCGGCAGGCGCGCGCGGATGACCCGTTCCTCGTTGAGCGCGTGGAACAGATATGGGTCATTGACGGCGCCGCCGGCGTTCAGGATCGTCTGCTCTGGCTGCGCTGCCTCCTGCGCGGCGGCGAGGTGGACCACCGCGTCGTCGCCATGGTTCGCCAGCTCTCCGGCGTGCCCGGTTTCGGTGATGCGGTGCAGGCCGGCGTTTCGCTCGCGCTGCAATCCGAGGACGCCGAACCGCGCGAGTGGCCCGATCGACTCGCTCCCGAGAGCTGCCGCATCGCCGCGCTGGCGGCGCAGCTCGCCGGCCGGACCGATGACGCCTGCGCGCTCCTCGCGACGGCGCGATCGCTCTATGAAAGGGCCGGCCCGCGGCTCTTCGCCGGACATTCCGCGGCGCTGCATGAGGAAGCGCGGTACCGGTTCGCGGCGCAGCCGTTCGACCGGACGGGCGAGGTCCTGGACCTTCTCGCCAGGGCGTACGCCGTGGCCTACGGGCCGGCGGATCGCGAGACGGTGCTGCACGACGTGACGCTGGGGCGGACGCGCGCTGCGGTGCTGCTCGCCGAGGGAAAGGAAAAGTCCGCCGGCGCGCAACTCAAGGCGATTCTCGGCGCCAATCAGCCCGATGAATCGGCCCTGCTGGCCGTCGCCTACGTGGACCTCGCGCGGTCCTTCATCGCGAAAAAGGAAAATGCGGAAAGGGTTATTGACTGGCTCGGACGGGCACAGGAACTATACCCCCTGGACCCGCGCGCGCTCGTCCTGTGGGCCGAGGCGTACCTGGTGACCGGCGATCACCGGCTCGCGCTCAACGTGCTCGAGCGCGCGTTCAGCTTGTCGAGGCCCGTGGATTGGGTGGAACTCACGCGAAGGCTCCGTGCCCGGTACCCGGACTCGCCGGCCTGGGCCGAACTGGTGCGAAGACACCCCGACGCGGCGATTGATGCGGCCGCGACGCGCCCCGCCGACGGTTAGGCGGCGACGGCAGCGGGCGGCGCGAGACGTTCGATCCGCGAGCCTGGGACGGCGGCTTGCGGCGGGAATCGGCCCCGGTTAGACTCCGCCTGACCAGGGAAACCGGTCATGCATCACAAGATTCTCGGCGACGCGATCACCTTCGATGATGTCCTCCTTGTTCCGGCGCGCAGCAGCGTCGTTCCCCGTGACGCCGACGTTCGCACACTCCTCACCCGCAACATCCCGCTGAACATTCCCCTTGTTTCCGCCCCGATGGACACCGTGACCGAGGCGAGCCTTGCCATCGCGCTCGCCCAGGAGGGCGGCATTGGGATCATTCACAAGAACCTGAGCGTCGAAACACAGTGCCGCGAGGTCGACAAGGTCAAACGCAGCGCCAACGGCGTCATCGTCGATCCGGTTACGCTTCGGCCGACCGACACCGTCGAGCAGGCCGCCGAGCTGATGCGCCTGCACAACGTGTCGGGCGTTCCGATCACGCTTGAAGACGGCTCGCTCGTCGGCATCCTGACGCGCCGCGATCTGAAGTTCATGGAGCACTGGCCCAAGGAAGGCCCCAAGAGTACCGGTCCCAGGTCGGCGCGGCAGGGCGGCATGCTGGTGGATGAGGTCATGACCAAGGAGAACCTCGTCACCGCGCCGCCGAACACGTCGCTCGACGAAGCCGACCGGATCCTCCAGCGCCACAAGGTCGAAAAGCTGCTCCTCGTGGACCCCCAGAACAAGCTCGCCGGGCTCATCACCATCAAGGACATCGACAAGAACCGCCAGTTCCCGAACAGCTGCCGGGATCAGCGCGGCCGCCTGCGCGTCGGCGCGGCCGTCGGCGTGCACGACTACGACCGCGTCGCGGCGCTCATCGAAAACGGCGTCGACGTCATTTCCGTCGACAGCGCCCACGGGCACAGCGAAAACGTCATTCAGACCGTCCGGAAAATCCGAGCGACCTATGACATCGATATCATCGCCGGCAACATCGCCACGGCGGACGCCGCCCGGGAGCTTATTGACGCCGGGGCGGACGCCCTCAAGGTCGGCATCGGGCCCGGCTCGATCTGTACGACCCGGATCGTGTCCGGGGTGGGCATGCCGCAGGTCACGGCCATATTCAATGTCGGGGCCGTGGCCGAGGAGGCGGGAATCCCGGTCATCGCCGACGGCGGCGTGCGGTTTTCAGGGGACATCACCAAGGCTATTGCCGCCGGCGCTCATTGTGTCATGATGGGGTCGCTTTTTGCCGGGCTGGAAGAAAGCCCCGGCAGCGTGATCTACTGGAAAGGCCGGCGTTTCAAGGAATACCGCGGAATGGGCTCCCTCGGGGCCATGGTTTCCGGCAGCGCCGACCGATACAGTCAGAAGGGAGAAACCCCCCGCGACAAGCTCGTCCCCGAAGGGGTCGAGGGTCGCGTTCCGTATCGCGGACGCCTGGCGGAGCTTACGTACCAGCTCGTCGGCGGACTTCGCGCGGGCATGGGTTACTGCGGCGCGGCCTCTATCGAGGACCTCCGCCGCGATGCAAGATTCGTGCGCGTTTCAGGCGCGGGAATGGTCGAATCGCACCCGCACAACCTGTACATCACAGAGGAAGCTCCGAACTATGCGGCAGAACATATCGTCGAAGTGTGAGATGCGAAGAATCAGCGGAAGTCGGCGGGTCGGGGTGGCGCTGTGCGCGGCGCTCGGCATGGCGCTCGGCTCGGGCTGCGCGCAATTGAACGATCCGTGGAAGGACTCAAGCGCCGCCATTGATGCCGATATGACGACACCCAGCACCAACGCCTACGAATCGAAGCCGGGCACCAGCGCCAATCCGCGCCGGACATGGGAATCGTCAAACGTCACCTATGCCAACGGCGTCGTCACGCACTGGCCCCTTTGGTGGGAGGATCCGTTTGAGGACAAGGGCAATCGCGACAAACCTCCGGCCGACGGCAATGAGAGCGCGCCCGACAACGTCTTCGCATGGAACTGGGTGGATTATCTGCACATGCCCTATGGGCCGGCCCGTTACTTTCTGAACACGGTCGGCTTCCCGGTCAGCGCGGTCGTCACGCCGCCGGGCACACTGATGGAAAGCGACGGCAAGATCTCGAAGCAGTTCCTGGGATATGACCACGACGCCCAGCGGTCCGATTCGGCCCTGCGCGAGCCGCCCGACGTCGACATCCTCGACCGGCGGGCGTTTATCGACGAAACACCCACCGACGAGGAATTCCAGCCCGTGGAAGGTGAGAATGCTCCGCCACCCGCGGGGGAGCCTGCGCCTCCGGCCGGCGTGGGCCAGATGGTCCCGACCAAATCCTAGCGCGCGGCCTCGCGTCGAACCCGCCCGGGGTCGATGTCGGACACGGCTACCGCCGTCCGCCGGAGTGGTCCGCGCCGGCGAATCGCGCGACCACGGCCTTCCAGACGACATACAGCACCGCCAGCGCCGTTAAAAGCGCGAGCGTCATTAGACTGTCCCGGCTACCGGTGCGGAGGTCGGAGCTGATGATGCTCGCGCCGATCGCCAGCTCGATCACGATGAGCAGCCCGGCGACTGCCATCCCGAAGGGCGTACGAAACACGTTCGAAGGAAACGCCCGGCCCTCCCTTCGATCACGCAGCCGAAACACGATCATGCTGGCGTAGGTCAGACCGAATAGCAGCGCGCTGGCCAGGAAGTAGATCCGGAGAATGTCCTCGAAGCGCCGATTGACCACGAAGGCGCACGCCAGTACCGCGCCGACAACCAGCGAGGCGACCGGCGCTTGCTTCGCGCTCATGCGGCCCAGGGCGCGAAACGTCAGTCCGTCGCGGGCCATCGCATAGGTCACGCGAATGTTGGCGAGAAACGTGCTGCTAAGCGCCCCGAGACAGACCAGCGCGCTGGCGATAAGGATCATCTCGTTGACGGGGTACCCGGTGAGCGGGGCGAAGATCATGGCCGGCACGCTCCGCACGCCGGCCATCTGATCCGGCCGCGCGGCGCACAGCAGCGCGTAGTTGTAAAAGCAGTACACCGCCGTGAGCACGGTCACCGTCGCGAGCAGGGCGCGCGGCAGCGCCCGATTTACGTCGCGCGTCTCCTCGGCGAGCTTTGCCGAGTCGTTCGCGCCCGAATACGACCAGAACGCGGGCAGCAGCGCGAGAAGGTACGACTCCAGCGTCGCGCCGCCCGTCGGGGCGGCTGCCTGCGCCGCGGGCACTGCCCGGCGCGCCATGAGCAGCGCCCCGACGGCAATCGCCACGACGGCGGAAGTCTTCAGGAATGTGAGGAGGTTCTGGGTGACGGCCCCGGTACGAAGGCCAAGGGCGTTGACCGTGGTGACCGCCGCGATGGCCGCGCAGCCGAAGAGCGGCGCGGACCAAGGCTGATCCATCACGAGCAGCTCGGCGATGAACTCCCCGAAGGCCGCGGCGATCGTGCCCGCTCCGCCGCCGACAATGAAAATGGTGAACGACCAGCCGAAGAAAAACGCCGCAAAATCGCCGTAGGCTTCGCGGAGAAACTGGTATTCCCCTCCGGCCCGCGGAAACCGCGTGGCCAGCTCGGCGGTGACAAAGCTCTGCAGGAGCGTGACAAAGCCGGCGACGACCCAGATCGATAACAGGGCTCCCGGACTGTGCAGATGTTTCGCCGCTTCCCCCGGCGTCGCGAAGATACCGGAGCCGATCGCCACGCCGACGCCGACGCAGGCCACGCTGACCGGGCCGAGTATCCGCCGCAGCGGCGCCCCAGGGCCGCCCACCGGTTCCGAAGAAACGTGTCGGGCATCGGCGGCTGGCTGCGATCCGTCGTCCATCCGCGCGGTTATATCGTGCGATCGGTGCCGCCGCTATGCCGCGAAGCGCTCCCTTGTAATGCGTTCGTATGCTTCAACATATCGCGCGCGGGTCGCCTCGATCACGTCCTCGGGAAGCGCCGGACCGGGCGGCGTCTTGTCCCATTTGCCCTCGGCACACAACCGCTCGAGGTAGTCGCGGACATATTGCTTGTCGAAGCTCTGCTGCGCGCGGCCCGGCGCATACCGGTCCGCCGGCCAGAACCTGCTTGAATCGGGCGTAAGTACTTCGTCAATCAGGATGATGCCCTCGGCGGTCCGGCCGAACTCGAACTTCGTGTCTGCGACAAGGATTCCGCGCTCTGCGGCGTAGGACGCAGCTTCGCGGTACAGGGTCAGCGTCTTGTCACGCAGTTCGCGCATTACGTCCTCGCCGACATGCCGGCACGCCGTCTCAAATGAGATATTCTCATCGTGTCCGGTCTCGGCCTTGGTCGCCGGTGTAAAAATCGGCTCCGGCAGTCGCTCGCATTCGCGCAGACCCGGGGGAAGCCGGATGCCGCAGACGGTGCCATATGCCTGGTACTCCTTCCATCCGCTCCCCGCCAGGTAGCCTCGGGCGACGCACTCAATCGGAATCACCTCGGCCTTGCGGCACAGCATCGCGCGGCCGCGCAGTTCCTCGGCGGCGGCCTCAAAACCCGCGGGGACCGTGGCGTCAATCACCTCGACAAGATGGTGGGGGCAGCGGCCCGCGAAGCGATTGAACCAGAACCGCGAAAGCGCCGTGAGGACGCGTCCCTTGTGTGGAATGGGATCCGGCAGCACCACGTCGAACGCACTGAGCCGGTCGGTCGTGACGATGAGCAGCCGGTCGCCCAGATCGTAGATGTCGCGTACCTTGCCGCGCCGCACGCTGTGCCCGCGGACAGTGGTCTCCCAAAGCGTTTGCGTCGCCATGTCCCGCCCTCCTTGGAGGAACTGCCCGGACGCGCCGGAGCGGTCCTCGGAAAGTAGGCGGCCGACGCGCGAGCCTGTCAAGGATTCGAGGGCTCCTCCGGCGCCGCGATCCGTGGAAGACGCAGACTGGCTCGGCTGTTTGCCCGCGTTTTCGGGTTTCGACCGCCGCAGCCTGCCCGGCCGGACCGACCGCCCGGCGGACCTTTCGCCTGCGGTCGGCCCCGATTTTGCACGCCGGCTTGCATTTTTTTACGGTTTCCGCGCCGGGGAGGGATTGATTCCGGGCGGGGGGGTCGCTATTTTGTCCATCCCTGTCGGCGTGAAAGCCGGCTTGAATGGTCCTGGTACAGCAGCAATAAGCATCGCAAGCGAAGGAGTGAACATGGCTGCCGGAATGAGCAAGAGCGCGTTGATTCGACACCTGGCCGAGAAAAATGAGCTGACCCGCGCGCAGGTCGTCCAGTTCCTCGACACCCTCGTCAACACCGCCTACAAGGAGGCCAAGAACGGCTTCATGATGCCGGGCCTGGGCAAGCTGGTTCTGGTGAACCGCAAGGCGCGCATGGGCCGAAACCCCGCGACCGGCGAAGCGATCAAGATTCCCGCGAAGAAGGTCGTCAAGTTCCGCGTGGCCAAGGCCGCGAAGGACGCGATCCTCGGTGGCGGCGGCGCAAAGAAGAAGGGCAAGTGATTCTTTCCCGGTCGCGGAATTGATCAGGCGATGACGGCGTGGCCCTGAGCGAATGCCCGGTTCGGCGACGCCCTCATCGCCTGTGCCTTTTTCCTGACGGACGCCCCCTCCCGCGAAAGTCGCGTGACCTATGTGAAGGGCGTCCGTAAACATGGAAAACACCGTTCGCGGAAGACTATCATCGCAGATGGACCGGGTGTCCGACCCGGCGGAATCGCAATCGTGTGGGCCTCATGACTTTCTGGCTTGCTTTTTTGCTTGACGGAAAGGGGCCCGGATATCATTCTTTTTCCTCCCGCCGGCCGGCAGGGCCGGTGGCACGAGGCTCTTGCCCACCAGGGAATCGCGAGTAATGGCCAAACCCACGAAGAGCGCCGCAAAGAAAAGCACTCCGGCTAAGTCTTCCGCCGCGAAGGCCAAGACCAAGGCAGCCGCCAAGGCTCCGGCGCCGAAGGCCAAACCGCCGGAGAAGACCGCGAAGTCCAAGCCGCTTTCCAAGGCGAAAGCGCCGCGCGAGGCCGTGCCCGAAATGCCCGCCGCCGCGAAGCGCGGCGCGGCCCGGGAGCATCGCGAGGAAGCGGTGGAAAAGCCGGTCGTGCCCGCCAAGCCGCTGGTCGACAGCGAGTTCACCACGAGCATGCGCGATGCCCTCGCGGCGCAGCGGCAGCGGCTCCTTGCCGTGGTGCAGACGACCCAGGCCCAGATGGCCGAGAAATCCGGTGATCTCGCCGACCTGAGCGATCGCGCGTCCGAAGGCTTTGAGGACGAACTTGACATGGGACTTATGGCCATCGAGGCGGCGCAGCTCGAGGACATCGAAGCCGCGATCCAGCGCATCGACGAAGGCAGCTACGGCCTCTGCGTCGATTGCGCCAAGGCGATTCCGCGCAAACGGCTGGAAGTCCTCCCGTTCGCGCGGCGCTGCCTCGCCTGCGAAGGCCAGGCTGAGCGGCGCATGAAAGTCGTCGAAGAAGAGGCGGAAGAAGAGGACTTCGACTAGGTTCCCCTCCTCCGCGCTGGGCCGTTCATCTATTTCGAAGCATCGGCACAGGATTCCCCAGCGTGGGCGCGCGCTTTCACCGCCGGGTTAGCTTGGGTCGCGCGCTCTCGGCGAGTTTCCCGTTCGACGCCGGAGGACGTCGCGCTATTTCTTTTTGAGCTGCTGCTTCGCACCGTCGTGGCGAAGCTCCAGGGTCGGGCCCATCATCATGTAAGTCGCCCCGTACTTGCGCTCCGGCTTGCCGGGCGTCTTCAGGACCAGGTTGAATCCGTCGAACTCGTACTTGCCGGCGAGCCGGACCGTCTCGGTCCCGTTTAACGCCGTGGCGACGTAGGTGCCGTCATCCTTGAACGTGGCATTGTTGATGACGAATCCGGACTCGTCGGCCTTTGGATCGGCGTTCTCCCAGGAGCCGACCAGCGAGGAACTGCATCCGGCGGACCAGAAGCCGACCGCGACCAGGCACGACAGGCAGATACCGCGAACATTTGTTCGATTCATGTTGACTCCTCTCGATCGATGGGATGACTGGGGACCCTGCTTGCCAAATACCCTGCCCCCGCCGCGCACACTAAATCTGGGCGGTTGGACTGTCAACGCGGCGCCCATTCCGCGTGGCCGAGCGAGGTTCGGACTGCAATCAGGCGCCGCGCCGCTCACCCTGCCGTCGGTGCCGTTCGGCGCTTGCCGAGTTGTCGGGCCGGGCGTGGACGGTTAGAATATGGCCGGATCGGCTTTGCCGCGCGCGAGCCGTTTTCAGCCCTGTCCGCCGGGTTTTGTATCAGGGGGGTACCATCGGATTCGACTTGTGGGGTCGATCTGACCGATAGGACGCCAGCGGGGGCTGCCCGTGCGCCGGCCCAATGGAGACGTATGTCGAAGACGGAAACGATCGAAGTCGAAGCCCAGGTGGTTCAGGCCCTGCCGAACACGATGTTCCGGTGCGAGTTCGAACTCGCCGGGAAAAAGCACCTCGTGCTCGGCCACATCTCCGGACGCCTGCGCAAGAACTTCATCCGCATCCTGCCCGGCGACATGGTCCGCGTCGAGCTTTCTCCCTACGACCTCACGCGCGGTCGGATCACCCGGCGCCTGTAGCCGGATCCATCCTTCGCGCCGCGCCGATCGGCGGGGCGGTGAATCAATTCTGATTATCAGATGCGCGTTTTGCTGATGCGGTCGGCGTACGCCTGCACGATGCGGCTGACAAGCTTGTGGCGGACGATGTCCACTTCGGTGAGACGGACCACGGCGATACCTTCGACATGTGAAAGCCGCCGCACCGCGTCCGAAAGCCCGCTCGCCCCGTGGTGTTCGAGATCGGACTGGCTGTCATCGCCGGTGATGATCATCTTGCTGTGCTCGCCGAGACGGGTCAGGAACATGAGCATCTGCTGAACGGTCGCGTTCTGGGCTTCATCCAGAATGATCGCTGCGTTGTTGAGCGTCCGCCCGCGCATGAAAGCGAGCGGGATCACCTCGATCGCATCGTTCGCGATGAAGCGCTTGATCTGCTCGAACTCCATCATGTCGTGCATCGCGTCGAACAGCGGCCGCAGGTACGGATTCACCTTGGCCTGCATGTCGCCGGGAAGATAGCCGAGCTTTTCGCCAGCCTCGACGGCGGGCCGGGCGAGGACGATCCGCTTGAGCCGTCCGACTTTCAGCAGAGACAGGGCCATGGCCACGGCGAGGTAGGTCTTGCCCGTGCCGGCGGGGCCGAGGCAGAAGCACAGATCGTTCTCCGCCATGGCGCGAACATACGCCTCCTGCCCCGGCGTCTTGGGGCGGATGTTCGCCGACTGCCGGAATACCCGGATGACGCTGCTGTCGTTTTCAACCTGGCGCGCGGCCAGCTCGACAAGGGCGTCGGCAAGGTCGTTCTGATCGAGGTGCGAACGGCGGCGAAGTTTTTCCTGAAGCGAGTCGATCACCGCGGCGGCCTTGTTGACCGCCTCGCTTTCGCCGACCAGCTTGAGGGTCGAGTCGCGTGCAAAAATCTTGACACCCAGCGCCTCGCGCAGCGCCCGAAGATTGCAGTCCGCCGGACCGAAGAGCGAGATGCGCTGATCCAGCGGCAGATCGAGTGTGATGACCAATTCCAAGGGGCTCGCGACTCCCGGTCGTGGACGCGGCTGTCGGGGTCGGGCGCTTCGACGCTCGGCCGTCCGACATGACCGTCCCTGTTATCTTAGCAGCAGCAGGCACGCGACGGGAGCGGTAAGAAGGATGGAATCAAGAATATCCAGCACTCCGCCGAACGCCGGAATCGCCGAGGCGGAGTCCTTCGACTGCGCGTCCCGCTTTATCAGCGACTCGAAAAGATCGCCCGCCTGCCCGACGAGGGCCATGACCAGTCCGAAAACCGCGCCGTGCACCGGCGGCGGAAAACCATGCGTGGCGTGCGTCGGCGTTGACGTCGCTGAACTCCCGAAGGCCCAGGAGAGTCCCGCCGCGCACGCCGCCGACGCGACGACGCCCCCGGCCAGACCCTCCCAGGTCTTCTTCGGACTCAGCCACCGGATCAGCTTCGTGCGGCCGAGGGCCAGCCCGGTGAAATACGCGCCGATGTCGCTCGCCTTCACGGTCGCGACGAAGTAAATCAGAAGCGCGATGCCCCCGTGAAACCGCAGCGTCACCACGAACTGCGCCAGCAGCCCGATGTAGATTACGCAGAGGAGGCTCGTCGCCATGTCGCCTGCCGCCCGTTCCGTCCGCCGCCGGGCGGCCACACCGGCAAACGTGCCGAAAACGGCGGCGACGAGCATTGCCACGGTCAACTCAGCCACGCCGACGTCACCCAGCCCGGCCATCCAGAGCAGCCCTGAATGATACGCGAAGGGCACAAGGACAAGGCCGATCGACACGATCGCCGGCCACAGAAATAGCGGCGCGTGCCCGGCGGGGCGCAGAAGCCGGGCGAGTTCCAATGTACCCAGGTAGGCCAGCGCGCCGACGACCAGGGTCACGACCGCGCCGTCAAATCGCGGTCCTGTCTCCTGTGCAGCCAGCCAGGCGGGAAGCCGGCTGTCGACATACAACAGCCCGAGCAGGGCGGCGATGAGCAGGGCGCCGAAGAAAAGACGCTGGGAAAGCATGAACGAAGATTATCCGGGTCGGGCGGCGGACACCAGCGACCGGGTCAGGGGGCCGGCGCGGGCGGTGCCCCGTCG
Source organism: Planctomycetota bacterium (assembly GCA_003576905.1). Taxonomy (GTDB): domain Bacteria; phylum Planctomycetota; class Phycisphaerae; order UBA1845; family UTPLA1; genus UTPLA1. Next base: position 121,891 of record QEVG01000005.1, read on the forward strand.
AGAATCGATCGCACGTCGAACGTGACCGGCTTGTTCTCCGGCGCGGCACGATCGGGCGTTGAAAAGGCCGCGTGCATGCGGCCGAAATTCGGCTCGAACACGACGCTGTGATAGGTCTGGATGCGCTCGCGCGGACCGGAACGGCAGGCCACCATGCGCAGGATGTCCCATCCGTCGGCGACGGTCATAAGCTGGCCGCTGCGGGCGATCTCTTTCATCCGGCGGTCGATCTTCTCATAGCGATCGCAGGACTCGGCGCTGGCCCGTTTGCGATAATGATTCGTGCAGGGGAGGTACGCGGTCGCATCGCCAGCGCTACCGCTGCGCTGGGCGCGGCGGACCGTTACGCCGACGCCGTTGGTCAAGTCTCCGTCGTACTCGAACACGACGGCCGACTCCTTGTTGCCGCCGCGGTAGGGAAAGGAGATCGGCACATTGTTGCCCACGGCGGCGATGCGCCCGCGCAGGACGGCGAGGACATCCTTCCCGGCCGTGGCGGCATGGGCGGTCTCTACGGCGTCGCGCAGGGCGAAGCCTCTCGGCGTGAATCCCAGCGGGGCGGTCGGGGGGCCGGCAAACACGTCATGCATCGCGACCGTCACGCCCTCCGAGTTCATCCCGGTCAGGCAACCGATGTAGCCGGGCCAAGTAACCGAAAGCCACCCGAGACGGCCATCCTCTGGGCCGGGGGCATAGGCGACGACCATCTGCCCGGACTGAAGCGCGTTCAGCCGGTGCCAGTCGAGGTTGCGCCCGCTGATCGTATGGCCGTCCGCCGTCAGCGGTCCCCACGCGGCAAAGGACGAACAGCCGATTCGCGCCAGTTCGGGAATGCACGCGACGGCCACGAGATCGTCCAACGCGATCTGGCGGTCGAGTGTTTCGATGCGCGCGGCGTCGCCGAGACGGCGCACGACGCCCGCATGCATGCCGCGCAGTTCATCAAGGTAGCGCGGGGCGAAGTTCATCGCCTTGAGATGGCGGCGCGCCGTCGTTTCGAAGTTTTCAATCGCCTCTGCCCCGCGGACGGTTTCGCGCAGGTAGCCGTCGAACAGCCCGACGATCTTTTCCGCGAGAAGATAGCCATGCGTGAAGCCGCGCTCGTATTGAGTGCCCCAGAGGACAAGCAGCGGGACGCCATCGACTTCGCTCAGCCTTCCGGTGAGCGATACATCCGCCCCGACGTGCGGCGACGCCGCCACCGGCGGAGACGTTAAGGGCTTCGCCGAAGGGGAACCGCCGGAGTCGCCGGCGCGCAGCCCCGCAGGGGCGACAAGAACGATCGCGCAGAGTCCCGCGGCTCCGGCCATCAATCGGCGGCGCTGAAACATCAATTACCTCGCCGCCGCGGCGACCTTTTTCCCGGGAAGGGCGGTCTTGCCCTTCGCCGGGGTCGATGTCTTGCCGCCGGGAGCGTCCACTTTCACCTTGGCTTCATCCTTGCCGACCACCCGGGCGTCCTTGGCAGCCTCGGTCTTTGCGCCGGGCACCAGCAGAAGCCCGTTGACTTCGAGAATCTTGCGGCGGATTTCCTCGTAGAGGTCGGGGTTGTCCTTGAGGAAGACCTTGGCGTTTTCCTTGCCCTGGCCAAGCTGGACATCGCCGTAGCGCAGCCAGGCGCCCTGCCGCTCGATCAGGGTATGCTTCGTGGCGAGTTCGATCAGATCGCCCTCGCGGCTGATGCCGCTGTCGAACATGATGTCAAACAGGGTTTCGCGGAAGGGCGGGGCGACCTTGTTCTTCACGACGCGGGCTTTCACCTGGCTGCCGGTGACACGTTCGCCTTCCTTGATCGAGGCGATGCGCCGGATGTCAATGCGTATGGAACTGTAAAACTTCAGCGCCCGTCCGCCCGGCGTCGTCTCCGGATTGCCGAACATGACGCCGATCTTCTCGCGAATCTGGTTGATGAAGATGACAATGGTCTTGCTCTTGGCAATGCCGGCCGTGAGCTTCCGCATGCCTTGGCTCATGAGCCGGGCTTGAACGCCGACGGAGGCCTGCCCCATTTCGCCTTCCAGTTCGCTCTTAGGCGTCAGGGCGGCGACGGAGTCCACCACGATGACATCGACCGCGTTCGACCGGACCAGCATGTCCGTGATTTCCAGCGCCTGCTCGCCGCAGTCCGGCTGGCTGACCAGCAGCGTTTCCGGGTTCACGCCGCACCGCTTCATCCACGCTGGGTCGAGGGCGTGTTCCGCGTCGACAAAGGCGGCCACGCCGTCTCCGCGCTGCGCCGAAGCGACAATGTGCAGGGCCAGCGTCGTCTTGCCGCTGGACTCGGGGCCGAAGATCTCCACAATGCGCCCGCGCGGCACGCCGAAGCCGCCCAGGGCGATATCCAGCGAAAGCGCCCCGGTGCTGATTCCGTCCATGGACGGCGCGGCGTTGGCATCGAGCTGCATGATGGAGCCTTTGCCGTATGCCTTTTCGATCTGCTGTAGCGCCCGGTCGAGCGCCTGCTGGCGCTTGCTGTCTGCCTGAGGTGTGGACATCGAGCCGTCTCCTGGAAGACTTGTTCGGTTGTGCTTTCGCGCTGCCTGGGGTCGCCGGCGGACGGACGTGGCCACGTCCCGCGACTTTCCATATCATGACACGATATCGGCGGGCAGGCAAGCGGTTTTTTAGGAAAATGTTAGGTATTGTTCGGACCCTGTTCGGGGCCGGCCCGCCGAGGCGAAGACTTGTGCCTAACTCCCTGTGGATTCACGGCTAAGCGACGGGCGGCGAACGGGCGTCCCGGCGGATCGCGTGCCAGCGAGGTCAATTGAACCGGCTCCACGTGCATCGGATTCGTGGTCCCCTCCGTCGGCCCCATCCGCTTCGATCGCGGTGGCGCCGCGAGTGGTGCTTCGTCCGCGCCGCGGCGAAGCACCTGCGAAACCGCGTCATCCTGATGGCGGCCATACTCATCGGGGGCGGCCTGTCGTTTCAGTACCTTGAGCCGGAGAAACAGCACACGCTTCCCCGGGCGACCTATTACGCCTGGTCCCTCGTGTTCGGTGAAGCCCCCGAGGAGTTCCCCAACTCACCGTTTCTTCAGTTGCTCTTTTTCCTCGTGCCCGTGCTGGGGCTTACGGTCATCATCGAGGGCATCGTCGACCTGGCCCTGATGCTGCGCGATCGGCGGAGATACGAAAGGAGCTGGTGTGTCATGATGGCGGCATCTCTTTCCGACCACATCGTCCTCGTCGGCCTGGGCAAGCTCGGCTTTCGCACCTATCGCCTGCTTCACCAGCTCGGCGAGCCCGTCGTCGTCATCGAGCGGAATCCCGATTGCCAGTTTCTCGAAGAAATCCGCCGTGACGGGACTCCGGTCCTGATCGGCGACGCCCGGCGCGAGTTGCTCCTCAACGATGCCAACGTGGCCAGGGCCAAAAGCATCGTCCTCGCGACCGACGACGACCTCGCCAACCTGGAGATCGCCCTCGACGCCCGCAAGCTGTCCCACGACATTCGCGTCGTCCTGCGCATGTTCGACCAGAACATGGCCGACAAGATCCGCGAAGGGTTCAACATCCACATCGCCATGAGCCAGTCGGCGATCAGCGCCCCGGCCTTCGCCGTCGCGGCCATCGAATCCTCCATCGTCGGAAGCTTCGTCGTCGGCGAGCAGCTCGTCGTCATGCAGAACTGGGAGGTCTGGGAGTCCGGGCGGCTCGCCTTTCGCACCGTGGGGCAGGTCATGTCTGGACACGGCATTTGCATCATCGAGCGCCGCCCCGCAGGAAGCGCGGGCAGTCCGCAACTATTCCCGCCACCGGACACCCAGCTTCAGCCTGGCGACATGCTTCTGATTCAGGCGCCCTATGAAAAGATCCAGTCGCTCAGGGTTCAGAAAGACGCCGCCCCGGTGCGATGACGCCTATGCGCGTGCTGGTTGGCCCCTCAGATTCAAGATGAAAGAGCGGGGCGACCCATCAAAGTCGTCCCGCCCATTGCTTAGCCCCTGAGGACCGCGGCTCCAGACAGTCAGCGACGTACCTGTACCACGAGGATGATCGACTGCCCCTCGGCGAGGCCGGCCGGCGATCCGCCCACGACGTAATACTCTCCCGAATTCATTGTGAGCCGTGTTTCGATTTCAAACGACCCGCTGAGTGACTGCTGCCCTCCGGCATCAGTTCGGTAAAAGGACTCGACGTTTGCCCTCGCCTGGAATCTCAGAAGGACCGGCTGGCCTTCTTCGGCGTTCTCGACGTCGCCCTGCACCTTGGCAGTGACGTGTTGATGAATGCGACCTTCCACCCTGAACCTTCCGCCGTCGACCGAGTCGGCGAAGAGCCGCCCCAGAAGCCGGATTTCGCCGAATCGGCTCAGCTCGCCGGCAACTTCCTGCAAGTCCGCCGGGATGACGGACTTCTCTTCCGCGGGATTCAGGTCCGCCTGAAAGTAAACGAACTCCATCGAAACACGCGCCGCGGGCGTATCGATTTCCTTGAGAATGCTGTGCATCGCGGCCATCCGCGCGCTCGAGCGGCCGAGCGCGATGATGCAGCCGCGACTTTCGTCCGCCGAGATGCGAAGAAGGCTGTCGCCGCCGATGGTCTTTTGAAGTTGGTCCAGCACTTCGCCTGCCGGTCGGTGCTTCACGGGAGTGATCACGAGCGTCGGTTCTGCGTTGACCTGGTCCGGCAGGTCTATCTCTTTGAGCAGGGCCTCCACCTGCGCGATCTCCGCCGGCGTTCCCATGAACACCAGCTTGCCGGTCGAGGGGACATCCACGACGCGGCCGCGGCCGTAAAGCTGGCCCACAATATCCGCGATCTTCGTTGGATTGCTCTGTCGAATGTCAAAACACCGGACGGCCGGGGCGTCCTGTTCGGCGACGGAAGGGGGAGCCGCACCGCGACCGCCGCGCCGACCGGGGGCGTCCGATGCCTCTTGCGCATGGGCCGGCCCGACGAAGCCGACGGCGACAAGCTGTGCGAGGGCGATGACAAGCGTTCGTAGAAACATGGTCAAAGTCTCCTTGTGTCACGAGGTTCGGGCATTTCTGGTTCCGCCGGCGGCGCGCTGGCCGGCTGGTTCAGGCATTGGCCGTAAAGCCACACGATGTGGACCTTCGGATTCGAGGACCGGACATCGACGGCGACGCAGTCGTCCGCGCCGATCAGACGTACCCGGTCAGACTTCAGCCGGCGGACCATCAGGTCGCCGAGCGGTATCAGTTCGCTGTCGCGGACGTCGCCCGCTGCAATCGGCTCTCGGCCCCCCGGCGCAACGCCGGTCCGGACCGGTCGGGTCATCAGGTATCCAGCGCCGACCATGAGCACGACCGCCGCCGCGGCGGCGAACCGCGTCAGCCGCCAGATCGTGCGCGGTCGGGACGCGCGATCTTCGACCGCCACGCGGTCGGCAATGGACCCCAGCCGCGCGAGATCGTCCTGAAGCGCGAGGGCACGCTGGAACCGATCGCGGCACTCGTCGCAGAAAGCCAGGTGATCGCTGACCTCGGCAAGCGCCTCGGCCTCCAGGGCGCCGTCGAGCCAGTCGTCCAGCCGGATTCGCGTCTTTTCGCAGCCGAGCATCATTCATCCTCCCCCAGAAGTTCGATCAGCCGCCGCCGCGCCAGGTGTACGTGCGTCCGCACTGCCGGCACCGACAGTTCCATCACCGACGCGATCGCCTCGTAGCTCATCTGCTCCATCGTCCGCAGCACGAGGGCCAGCCGCTGCCGGTCCGGCAGCGCGGCGACAGCCTCGCGCACGCGCTCCAGCCGTTCCGCCGTCTCCGCGCGATCCTCAGCGGCTCGGCCCGGCGGCCGCTCAAGGTGCCATTCAAGCGGCACCCACCGTGTCTTTCGTCGCCGGTGATTCAGACACAGGTTTCCGACCGTCCGCAGCAGCCAGGGCACAAAACGCTCTTCGCCCGGCGAGACCCCCGCCGCCGCCGCGAGGCGAAACGCCTCTTGCGCAAGGTCCTCCGCGTCGTCGCGCCGCCAGACCAGCTTCACTGCCAGCCCGACGACCCGGCGACGGACCTGCTCAATGGCCGCGCCGCCTTCCCCGTCGCGCCCGGAGCCGGCCATGTGACTTCCTGATTGCATCGAGCCACCCGGCATCCTGGCCGTCCGTTTCCGTTTCTTGCGGACATCAAGAGGGAACTGTCGCCCGACGATCGGGCGTTTAGTTGTACCGGCGATTTTTCGCCGGGTCCCCTAAAAAGCGACACGCCGTCCGACGCGCGGCACAAGTGGGCCGAGTGCAGAACCGTTTGCGGAATAAGCAGTTATCGCTCGCGTGCCTGCGTCGGCCGTATCGTACGTTTGAGGTGTCCGGCGAGCGCGTTTCGCCGCCGGTATTCGGGGGGTTGAGCATGTCTTGCGACTTCCGCCACATCGCTGCCAACGCCGGAAGGCGGCGCGCGATTCCGTGGGCCGCCTGGGCGGCGATCGTCGCGATTGTGCTGCTGTTTCTTCTTGCCCCCGCGCCCCAGGCTTGCGCCGACAATCTCGGCGTGACCGAGTCGGCGCCCGCAACCATGACGGTAGTGCCGGAGCCGGCGACACTCGTTTTCTTCGGCGCGGCTGCCGCCGCGATCTTCCGCCGCCGCCGCCGGATACGAATCCGCTGACCGCAAGTCACCTCATGATCGGCGGGCGAGCTGCCTCGGCCCGCTTTCCGCGCAGATAATAAATCCCGCGCACCGGGCTTTCCTCCGCCGCGAGGTCGGGCGGATAGGGGGGCTCGGCGGCGTCCGGCTGCGGCGTCTCCGCGATCTTTCGGAACACCCAGAGTTCGAGCGGCTCGCGCCCGTGGCTGCGGATGATGCGCACCGTTTCATAATGAGCCGCGTCGCCGGCAAAAGAGTCCCGCGGCAGGCGGTGAAAGTCGTTCGCGCTGTACTTGGAATCCCAGAAGAAGATCGTGCCGACCGGCAGGGAGGCCAGAAGCGCCGCGCCCTTATGGGCGCGCGGATGTTCGATCAAATCAAGATAAAGCGCGAACCACGGATTCGTGCCGAACACAGGTCCGGCGGCGTAGGGGCTTTGCATGAGCCACTGGCACGCGTCGCGCACGGTGCGCTGGTCGTCGCGCTCCCCCAGCGGCCGGAAAATCGCGCACCACTGCCCCGCGCAGGTCAGCGCCAGAATCAGCAACCCGGCCCGCGCCGCCTGCGCCCGCGCCGCGGCAATGAGTCCCACCGCGAGCGCGATCAGTGCCGCCGCGCCGCCGCGCAGCAGCCAGAGCGTGCGCTCGGAAAAATGAAAACGACCCGCGTGGTTCTGCTCCTCGAGCGCCAGCCACCCGAGCGCGCACACGCCCGCGAAGACCAGCCATATCACCCGGCACGAGAGTCCCTCCCGGACGCGCCGGTCGATTTCGTTCCAGCCCGCCAGGGCGAGGATCGCCACCAGTGGAAAGACGGTCACGAGGAACCGCCCGTACCCTCCGCTGGCGAATACCCCGATCGCCTTCACGACGATGTGCGCCAGCAGAAACACGCCGGCCAGCGCGGGTATGAGCGGCATGCGCCGCCGGATAAACCATGCGCCTCCGACAATGGCCAGCGAGAGAAGCGCCGGCGTCAGCGCGTACAGCGCGTCGGGGATGTATGCGAGCGGCCCTCCGGCGGGGTATTCGGTCGACCCGTGCGGCCGCGTGAAGATCGCCACGGGCCACCGCCGAAACACGGCGAAGAACAGGGCGTTATGCACGAGCGGCGCCCAGACCGAACACAGCGCAGGTAGCAGCCATCGGCGCGGGCGGGTGCGCGCGGCATACAGCCCCGCGAGCCATACGGGCCACAGGATGACCGCTTCGTGCCGCGTGACGAAAATGAGCGAAAACACCAGCGAGGCAGACACGGGCCGCCGGGATTGGAGCAGGAACACCGCCGAGACCAGGTACAGCGCCGCGAAGTTTTCGGTGAGTGTCGTCAGTGCCAGCACGGCGACCAGTGGCTGCGCATACGCGAAGAGCACTGCGAGCTGCGGCCGCGCCAGGCCCAGCCGGAGCGCCAGCCGCCCGGTCAGCAGTGCGGCCGCTGCCGTCACCATCGCCGAAAGAACCCGCGCGGCGCGCCACGCCGTTTCGACGTCTTCGGCCCCCGCGACCGACGCAAGCGGAACCGTCAGGCCCGGTCGGCCCCAGATGTGCAGGAGATAGGACGGAAACCACCGCGACCACCGCGCCACGAGAAAGTGCGTCAGGTCGTCATCGTGGTAGACGCCGTCCGAGAGCAGGCCCGCGACGAGCGTCAGCCCGAACAGCGGCGCAAGCGCGAAGAGAAGGCGCCGGTTCGCGCGGACCGGTTCGGGCGTTACGTTAATGCCTGTCCCCATTTAAGCTTCTGTACGAGGGTCTCCCAGCTCTTGCGCCGCGGATTGCGGACCAGCAGAAACGACTCGCTGGAGCGGTTCACGTGCAGGTGCGATCCGCCGGGAATGGGGCAGACATAGTGGCCGTCGAGCACCAGAGAGGCCCCCGTGTCGGTCTTGCGCACCGCGATGCCCACGTGCGTCTGCGGACCGACCACGATGGGCCGGTGAGTCAGGGAGTGCGGGCACAGTGGTGTCAGGATGATGGCTTCAACGTCGGGCTGAACGATCGGTCCCCCGCAGGCCATGTTGTGCGCCGTCGAGCCGGTCGGCGTGGAGAGGATCAGCCCGTCGCTGACGATCGTCGTGACGGGCCGGTCATCCATGTACACGGTCAGTCCGACCGTCCGAAACGGCTCGGCCACGCGGATCACGCAGTCGTTCAGGGCGATGCCGTGCTCAAAGGTCGAATCGGGCCGACTCAGCCGGACATCGAGCATCATGCGCCGGCTGACCAGCTCATGATCGTTCAGGATCATGTCAAGGTGCTCTTCCACCTCGACGGCGGAAAAATCCGCGAGATAACCGAGCTTGCCCATGTTCACGCCCACGATGGGGATCTGCCGGTCGCGCAGCGCCTGGCCGACCGCAAGGATCGTGCCGTCGCCGCCGAGGGCGATGATCAGGTCGGGGTCCGCCTTCTTGATTCGGTCCGGCTGGCAGTCCAGGTCCGACCCCGCCAGAACGCCGAGGCCGGTGAGCCAGGCGGAGAACTTTTCGAAGGTCTCGATCACGTGCGGCTTTTGAGCGTTACCGATCAGAAAGATCCGTTTGCGGGGTGGGGGCATTCGAAAGACCTTCCCTTCGACGACCTTGAAGCGGGCTGATTATACGTCGCGGGCGGCGCTTTGTGCGGGATAATCCCGGCCCTCGAACGGCTGATTTCGATCGCCCGCGCGTGATCTTAACCTGTTTTCTTATAATGTTTTATAGCGGCATGCTCATCACTGGTTCGCCGCCAGAAGCAGGCGGTTTTCCCCTCGTCAGACACCTTGCTGACCCGAATAATTCGCCGCAACGAGGATGACGTACGTCCGATTGCCTTCCCGATTTCGCGGTTCTCCGGCAAGAAGGCCGGGCCGCTCGGCGGGGCGGGGGCGCAGTTGTTCTCGTTTCGTGTATTCGGGCGCGAACAGTTGTCGGTTCGTGGAGTGCGCAGTCATGCCCAAGTTTCAGTATGAGGCGATGAACGCCGCCGGGCAGGAGGTCAAGGACGAGATCGACGCACAGACGTCGGAAGACGCGATTGCGAAGATCCGGGCCCTCGGCTACTTCCCGACGAAGGTCAAGCAGAAGGGCGGCGCGAAAAAGGCGGCGACCGCCGCAGCCGGGCCGAAAAAGCGCACCGCCAAGCTCGGCAAGGTCTCGGTCAAACAGCTCACGCAGTTCACGCGTCAGCTCTCGACCCTGATGGACGCGGGTCTGCCGATTCTTCGCTCCATCCGCATCCTCGAACAGCAGCAGAAGCCCGGCACGCTTCGCGTGGCGCTTCGCTACGTCGGCGAGGATGTCGAAGGCGGCGCGACGCTTTCCGAGGCAATGGCCCGGCACCCCAAGGTCTTCGACCGCCTGTTCACCAACATGATCGCCGCCGGCGAGGCGGGCGGTGTGCTCGACGTCATTCTCCAGCGCCTCGCGGACTTCATGGAAAAGGCCCAGAAGCTCAAGCGGAAGGTCATCGGAGCGATGATCTACCCCGTCTGCGTCATCGGCTTCGCCTTCCTGATCGTCGCGGGCATCATGTATTTCGTCGTTCCGAAGTTCAAGACGATCTTCGCCGACTTCGACACCACCCTCCCCGGCATTACGCAGCTCCTTCTGGACCTGTCCGACTGGATGGTCGGCAAGACCACCGACGAAAGCGGCGCCGAGAAGGACATGCTCATACCGGGCTGGTTGATCATTATCCTTTCGCCCCTCGCGTTCATCGGCACCTACAAGGTTGTGCGTAAGTTCGAGGGCGGACGCCTGTTCCTCGACATCGTGAAGCTCAAGGTCCCGATCCTTGGAACGATCCTCAGCAAGTCCGGCATCGCCCGCTTCACGCGAACCCTTGGCACCCTGGTCGCGGCCGGCGTGCCCATCCTGGAAGCGTTGAACATCACCAAGGACACCTCCGGCAACGAGGTGTATTCCAGGGCGCTGGCCAAGGTGCACGACTCGATCCGCGAGGGCGAGAGCTTCGCCGTGCCGCTCAAGGCCACAAAGGTCGTCGACAACCTCGTCGTCAACATGATCGACGTCGGCGAAGAGACGGGAGACCTCGACAAGATGCTCATCAAGGTCGCCGACAACTACGACGACGAAGTCGAAACGCTGGTCGCCGGCCTCGTCAGCCTGCTCGAGCCGGTCATGGTCATCGTGCTCGGCGGCATCGTCGGCTTTATCGTCATCGCCCTCTTCCTCCCGATGGTCAGCTTGGTCAACAGCCTGACCGGCGGCGGGGCGGGCGGCTGATCGCCACGTACCCGGCGTCCGGCAAGGTGCTCGGACATGACGTGGCGGATTGAAGGTGAATGAACATGCGGCTCGCGATCGAACGGCTCAGGACGGTCAGATGCGGCGGCTGGACGCTCGTGGAGGTCCTTGTCGGCGTGTCGATCCTCGCCGTGCTCGCCGGCACGCTGGCCTTCTCCAGCCGCCTCATGCAGAACTCGCGCCGAAAGGCCACGGCCCAGAGCCAGCTTCGCCTGATTGCCACGGCCATCGACCAGTACGCCGACTTCTGGCCGAAGTGGAAGGTCGGCAGCGTTGTCATCGCCGACAAGGGCTGGCCCGATTTCGTGCCCGGCCGGCTTTTCGCCGCGTGCGGCAATCCCCTCGGCGTCTATCAGGCCATCCCCGGCTACAACGACTTCGTCGACCTGGGCGGTGGCGACTGGATTCAGGACAACGTGCTCGTGCTCAACGCGAATTCGACACTGGCCTTCGCCCTGCTCGCCGAGTCGGGCAAGGGTCCGCACGTTCGCGACCGCCGCGGCGCAAACATGCAGGAAGGCCGGAACTTCGTCAGCGGTTCGGGCCGCATCCTGTACCCCCCGTTTGATCCCGTCTGCGTGCCGGGCGCAGCCGACGCGGCAAAAACCACCGAGGTATTTGTCGATCCGTGGGGAACGCCCATCCGCTATTTCTGGGTTTATCGCGATGCCTCGCGGACGTCACATCGCGGATGGCTCCCGGTGGATTTCGCACCGTTCGTCGCCGACTCCGGTCCGCTCGGCGTCTTCAACGGCGCCTTCAATCAGGACGCCGCGCCCGCCGCCACGCAGATCGCCGCGGGCTTTGTGCTGGAGTCCGCCGGTCCCGACAAGCGTTTTGGAAACGTCTGGAAAATCAACCCGACCCAGCAGGAGATCGCCGACGCGGAGGACAACCTCTTCATCGCGCCATGAGTGAATTCGCCATGAAAACGTGCCCGGCACAGTTCGAAGACCTCCGATCGATCGCATTGCCATCGATGCGCTCGAACGGTCGCCCTCCGCGCCGGGCCTTCACCCTGGTCGAAATGCTCATCGTCATTGCCATCATTTCGACCCTGATGTCGATCAGCACCTATGCCTTCAGCAAGGCCCGTGAGACCAACGTCCTCGCCCAGGCCCGCAACGCCGTGCTCACCTACGCCAAGCTCGCCCGCAGCTATGCGATCGCCAACCAGATCGAAACGATGATGGTGGTCAATCCGTTCAACGGGCGCTTCGAAATCTGGCATCTCAACCCGCCGCCCGGCGGCGGACCGTGGGACCCGCTCTCGTCCGGCACGGCGATTCCCTTCACCGACGGCTATGCCTGCGCCCCGGTGCTCGATTCCGGCGCGCGGCTGCCGGTCGATGCCAACGGTCGGCCCCTCGCCGTCGTTCATCCCATCGACTTCGGCGACGATGAGACCCGGCCGTACCTGACCGACAACGATCAGAATTTCGACAACAACACCTGGGCCGCCTTCTGTTTCGACAAGACCGGAAAGCTCGTGGTCCGCACGCGGCGGATCGCCACCCGCACCTACACCTTGCGCGACGGAACGACCCGAAACGCGGCCGATCGCAACCGGCTTATCGACGAGTCGCCGGACTTCACCGTGTTTGACGTGCCCCCGTTCGTGATGGTCCGGGGCGGCGCGAGCCCCGATACACCGATTACCTCGACGCTGGGCTTTGTGATCTCCGAAGGGCCGAAGATGCGCCAGGTCCTCGGGCCGAGGCCCACCAGCCTGGACATTGTGAACAACTGGCTGATCCAGACCCGGCCGGGCGGCCGCTATGCCGATTTCGCCGATACCGTCCTCCTCAATCGATACACGGGCGATGATCTCGTGGGAGCGTTTTAACGTGACACACACGCTGCGCCATCCGGAACGACACGCCTCGGGCCGCCGCCCCGCCCGAATCGACGCCCCTGCGCGCCGCGCCGCATGGCCTCGCGCTGCCTTCTCGCTCCTCGAGACGACCATCGCCGTCGGAATCCTCGGCATCGGCCTGATCCTCGTCGCCGCCATCTTCCCGGCCGCGCTGACGCAGCACCGCGAAAGCACCGACCAGGCCCGCGCCATCGAGACGATCGCCAAGGCCCAGGCCCTCATCGGCGCCAAGGTCGAGACGGGCAATCTGTGGGTGCACACCGACTACCTGCCGGGCGGATTATTGGCCCATCGCGATTCGCCGTGGTACCTGCTTCCGACGGTCAATCTCCGCGTGGGCAACGACTGCTGGGACGTCATGGTTCAGGGGACCGGCGTCAATGCCGGGCTCTTTGCGAATTTTGCCAACGGCGCCCCGGTCGGCGCGGGAAACACTTGGAACCTCCACGGGCTGGACATCCTCAGCGATCGTGTCGCGCCGTTCACGCTCTTTAACAGCGGATCAAGCTGCACCTCGACAGGTGACGGGCTTTTGTCACCCGCCGGCTCGCCCTTCACCGACGCGGAGCTGATGGAAGCCCCCAACCGACAGGTCTGGTACGGCTTCTACCGCCGCCTGGCCACCGGCTCCTTCGAATTCGCCGCCGCCGCCTGCAAGCAGCGAAAAAATCAGATCTTCGCGGAGCAGGATGCGACCGTTTCGACCTTCACAAGCAATCTATCCGTCTATGCGACGAACAGGAGACTGCCCGTTCCGTGGCGTGTCCTCGTCTCATGGGAGGGCGGTAATGTGCTGACCAACGCCCTTTCGGTTCAGCCGGCGCCGCCAAATGGGATTGGACTCGCGGAGCTTGCCCCGGTCGGCACAAAGCTGATCGTCCGCGGCGGGGTGGATATCGTTCCGTCGGTGCCGATTCCGCCGCCGATTGGCGCGGGCGTGGTGCTGACCGTCTCGGACATCATCGACAATTACACCGTGGAGTTCGTCGGCGATTCGAGCGGTCTGCTCCTGCGCGATCCGCTGCCCGCCGGCCCGCCGCAGGCCTTCTTCGACGTCTGGGTCTTCCCCCCGTCGGTTGAGACCGGCGGCTTCGGCCGCGTCTCCCCGCTGCTCGATTGGAGGGTGCCTCTCTAATGGCACGTATCCGCACCGCCTCCCGGTCTGCCTCCTCCCGCCGCGCGGCCCCGCCCCGCCCGCGCCGCCGCGCCTTCACCCTCGTCGAGCTCAGCGTGTCTGTCGGCCTGCTGATCCTTGCCATGGTCACCGTCGCCGGAATCTTCAGCATCAGCTCCGACGCCGCCGGCCGCACCGCCTCCCACGCCGAACTCCTCGAAGCCTCCGCCGCCCTCCATCAACGCCTCGGAGACAACCTCTCGCGCATCGTCCCCGGCCTCCTCATCATCGAAAGCCCGCCGCCGACCCAGGCCCGCGCCGAAACGACGCAGGGACCGCGCTATTTCCGCCTCCGCCACGACCGCCTCGTCTTCGTCGCCTCCTACGGCGGCGAAGGCGCCTTCGAATCCGTCACCGACCCCACACGCGGCACGCCGCAGCTTCCGCTCCGCGAGCCTGCCGCCGCTTCTGATGCCCTCGTCTATTTCGGCCCCGGCATCCCCGTCGTCGGAGACGGCACCCCCGCCGGAATCCGACGCGATTTCGCCGACGAATCCATCGCCCTGACCGCATCCGAATGGGTCTTTCTCCACCGCGCCATCCTCCTCCTCACCAGCTACAACCCCGCCGATCACCCCGACTGGTCGCCCGCCACCAGCGGCCCGCGCCACATGGGACAGGTCTTCACCACCGGCGCCCTGCCGCCCTTCCCGGGCGGTATGCTCGGCGGCGGCTCGCTGGAGACCAACTTTCCCGAGTATTACGAGGGCCGCCTCGATGCCGTCGTCTCCGACCCCGTGGCGGGGGGACTTGATGCCACGGGTGCGTCACTCATCTCCTTCATCGAGGGCCACACGGTCACCGACGCCGACTTCGCCCAGATGTTCCGGGAAAACCTCGGCCCCGCCCGGGCTTCCGCCCTCTGGGAGCCGAGCCTGGCCCCGATCACCGCCAGCTTCACCGACGTAAACGCCGCCGATCACTTCCAGCGCGCCGCCGCGACTTTCCTCCCGCGCCTGGCGGACTTCCGCATCGAATGGACCGACGGCGGACGCATCGACCCGCTCGGCCCCGATGACCTGCCCAACACCGGCGACGAAGACTTCAGCACGCGCTGGTTCGGGCTCGGCCCTTCGCCCATTCGCGTCGACGGCACCAATGTTCCCGACATCACCGCCCCGGACGACCTGCGCTACCAGGCGAAGATGCGCGCCATCGCCGGCCCGCAGAACCCGGCAAACCCGAACGACGACACTGCCAGCCCCGCAAACCCGGACAACGACGCGCTCGCCACCGCCGCTTTCGTCAATCGCATCGAGTGGTCGCCCTTCGGCGTCAGTCCGAATGTCGACGCGCGATATCGCGCCGTGTGGCGCGGCTCCGACTACGATCGCTATCGCCCCAGGGCCCTGCGCTTCAGCTACCGCCTCTACGACGCCAACGGCCGGATACAGAAGCCCGCCCACCTCGATCTCAACGATGACGGCGTCGCCGACCCGGAGCCCGGCGTCACTCCGTTCAACGTCGTCCGCTGGGGCCAGGAGTTTTCAGTCGTCGTCGCCCTGCCGTGATCCTGCTCGGCCCGGGAAGGGGGGGCGGGAGCTTTCGCCGGCGCCGGGCCGCTCGCGGTTTTTCGGCGAATCCCGGCCGCGAATCGCTCTCCCGCCGGGTCGTCGGACGCCTGGGGGGTTCGTAGGATGGGGCAGGGGGGATTGGCGGAGAATGCACCGATGACCCGATTTGCCCATGAACGTCTCCGAGTTCAACGATCCGCGCAGCGACGCGGCACGATCATGGTCTTCGTGCTCGGCGTGCTTACCCTGCTCGCGCTTGTCGGCCTGGTGCTGATCGCCCGGACCCACGGCGAGTCGCGCCGCGTGCGGCTCGACATGACCGCCCAGACCGCCGATTCGACCCTCGCGAACGTCGTCCGCGGCATTCAGGAGACACTCTGGCGAGACATCTGGGGCCCCGCGCCCAACACCAATGACCCGCGCCCGCTGGACTCCAATCGCCCCGCGTCGGCCGCGGCTGTCCTTGAAAACAACGAGGCCTTCGACGCCCCCGGCGACAACGACCGCTGGCTCGCATCGACCGTTCCGTACATGCTGTACGAAACCAATCCGACAAATCCGCTGTACGGTACTCCGCTCTCGGTTCGAACATTCACCGGCGCGTCGCCGCCGCCGACATATCCGATTTCAGAGAGCAACGTCCTTGCCTGGAAGAATGTCAGCTACGTCGGGACCGACCTGTTCAACAACGACCCGCTTCAGCCTTTCGCTTGGGCGACCAATTCGCGCTTCGAAGCGCCCCTTCCGGTTGCATACGCGACGGGCAAACTTTCGGATGTAATGGTCCTTCAAACTCCTCCCCCGGGGGATTGGGCGACCGGCGGGCCGATGATTCCTGGTTCGACAACCAATGTCACCATCGCTGACGCCTTTGCGCGATGGGCCGATTCTTCACCCGGTGGACATCAAGACCAGCTCTTGGCGGCGTTTCCCGGCACCTCCCCGCGCTTCCCCTATTTCGATACCAACGCCGACGGCGAACTCGACCTCTACGACGCCGACGGCGATGGCGTTCCCGACTCGCCCCTCAGCCTCGAAATTCCGATTGACACCCCCAACCCGAGCGCCCCGCGCAAACTCTATGCCGCCGTGCGCATCGTCGATCATTCCAGCATGCTCAATCTCAACGTCGCCTCGAGCGCCACACTCCCCGACGGCAGCGCCACCTTCGACGAACGCCTCCCCGGCTACCAGCGCCGCGGACAACGCGCCACCGAGCTCATGCTCGACGACCTCATCCACCGCAAGGACAGCTTCCTGACGACCGCCAACCGCTCCGGCCGGATGGTCAGTCACCGCAACAAGGCGGCCATTCCCGACCCCACGGTCTACGACGCCAACGTCGTGCGCCGAACCCTCGCCGGCGGCCCCGCGAATCCAAACGTCGTCCTGTACGGCCTCGCCGACGAAGCCTCCCTCCGCCATCGCGGCGTCCTCGTTCCCCACGGCCGCCGCTTCGAGTTCTCGTTCAACTCCTACGAAACGGTCGACCGGGCTCTGCCCGCCACGCTCCAGTGGACGCGCGAGATCGAAACGACCGACTACGGCTACGTCGGCCCCGAGTCGCGCTGGGTCCGCTTCAACGCCCAGTGGGGCGATCCGCAGGGCCTGTACGAGGGCAACGACGTAGGCGGCGTGACCAACCCCGTCATGGGCTGGCGCACGCTCATGCAGGAGGACGAACCCTTTTCCATCAAGCGGCAGCTCGTGACGACCGTCAGCCACGCCGTCGAGGTCCCGCCGGACATCCGATACGGACTGGCCACAACCGATGCCCGGCTCGCGCAGCTCCGTAGCATCGGCATGGACTGGCCCGTTCTGAACACGCCCGGCCACGGACAGTCGCCGACGCTCTCCGGCGCTTTTGACCCCGCGAATGTTAATGACGCTGTTCCCGAATGGGCGCGCGTGCTCCGCATCGACCTCAACATGGGCAGCGCCGCGAACCCCGCCGCGGCCAGGGATGACTTCCTTCGCTATGCCGCCGCCGCCATGTACCTGGCCCTCGAGGGCGTCCCGAGCGTCCAGGGCATTCCGGTCAGCGGCCAGCCCCTCAATCGCGAGTGGCTCGCCTGGCAGTTCGCGGCGAACCTCGTCGACTACCGCGACTACGACAACGATCCGACAATCATCTACTGGCCGACCCAGCCGGGCAGGGTCATCTACGGCGTCGAAAAGCAGCCGTTCCTCACCGAGGCCTACGCCCATTTGCGCGCCGGAGATACGAGCGGCGGACCCTCGCCGACGAGCCGGCCGGGCGATCGCTGGTTCTTCGCCGTCGAGTTGTTCGTGCCGCCATACTGGCAGCTCAGCACGAACAATCTCTACATCCGCACGCCGGTAACCGGCTCCGGCCCTGCCGAGCTGATGCCGCTTTCCAGCTTCCTGAGCGTCTCGGGGAACTTCCCTCCGCCGATGGACGGCGGACCGACCGGCCGGTGGATCGTCCTCTGCGGCTCCACCACCAATCCTCCGACGACAATCTCGCCGGTAACGCTGTCGACGTTCTACAGCAATCCCAGGTTCCGCATCGCCACCGACGGAAACGGCTCCGTTGAACTGGTGTATTCCCTGACCGGCGCTGCGAACGACCCGTCCGAACATGTCATTGACGCCATCGGCCCGCACTACTCGGGACAGGGCAATACCAGCGCGATGAGCGTCTTTTCAGGCAATAGCGCCGTCGATACCTGGGCCCGAAAGCCCGCCGGAATGGCGGTCGACACACGCATGGACTTCTCCCTCATTCGCAGCACCAAGGGCTGGCGGTTTACCACCGCCTGGCACCGCTACGGCGAAGTCCCGCCGCCCCCGCGCCCGGCCAGCCGGCCCCCGCTCGGACAGTCCCTCGGCCGCGCCAACAGCGCCACCGACAACCTCGATAAGTTCATTCCGGAGTCCGTCTGGCCCGGCCGCGCCCCGATCAACGGCGTCTTTCCGCCCGGCGCGGGCGGGACCTTTGGCTCCGAAGTCCCGTTCCGCGATTTCGACTCGCCCGCGGACCTGAGCCGCCTGCTCATCGTCGGCCCGATTCACCGAGTCGCCCCGACCGATCCGCCTTTCCTTCTTGACCAGAACGGCGCGCCCCTCGGAGAGGGCCAGATTCCTGTCACCGAGGTGCTTGCCGAGTTGACCGCGTCCACCTTTGTCAGCGATCCGCCCGCCGGCGACTTGCCGTCGACCACTCTTGAGCGCGTGGCCGTCGGCCGCATCGACTTCGAAGACGCCCTTTCGGCCGGCGCCAAGCCTTGGACCCATCGCCTCATGGACTTCTTCACCACGCGCAGCCCCGTGTGGGACGGCATCGACAACGACGGCAGCGGCCAGGCCGACCTCGCCGACCCCGCCGAGGGCGCGCGGCTGCTCTACCGTGTCGCCGGAGGAATCAACATCAACACCGCGCCCGTCAGCGTTCTGCGGACGATTCCCTTTGTCAGCATGCTGCCCAGCTCTGTGGAATTCATGCTTCGCGTGTCGACTGCCGTGAACGCGGCAATTGAGTTTGACAACGCGGCCAACGCCGGCGTCTACTGGGACCTCGCCTCGGCCATTGTCGCCCGGCGCGAGTTGCGCCATGTCCCGGTGCGCCTCTGGAATCCCGCGAACCAGCGTATGGAGATGGCTACCGTCGCGCGGCGCGGCACCGGACTGGGCCGGCCCACCCCGGCCGATTCAGGACCCTTCGGCCGCGCGATTGAGCTTTCGTCGCTCAAGCACATTACCGGCGACACGGGGACCTTCGCCGATCAGCACGCCCCGGCCTTTCGGATCGATCGCTTCTACTCCGATCCGGCCAACCCCGTCCTGCGCCTGGTTAATCACAAAGTCATTCCTTCCGACCCCGATGCCGGACCGTGGTCGCCCCTGTCGCCCGACTTCCGCATGCGCCGGCTCGACAACGACGAAGACGGCAATTTCGACACCGGCCAGGGCGACGACTACATGGTTGACTACATGCCCCTCCCGGTCCCCGTCGGCGCGCCGGCGGACTACTTCGAGACCGGCGGCATTCGCGCGAGGGATATCCTCCTGACGCGCTGGCAGAACCAGATGCAGACCCGGTCCGACGTATTCACCGCCTACATCGCCCTGATCGACGAGAACGGAAACTACGTTCAGCGCGGCCAGGTCACGCTCGATCGCAGCGACTGCTTCCGCAAGCCGCCGATCGTCGGTTCCGTCGGCGGCGCGGTCTTGCCGCGGATCCTGACCCGCGAAGAGGGCAGCTACGCCGAGGCCGTCCGCTAGGACCACCCGGAACCGACGGCGAGGTGCACGAACCCCGCCTGCGCAAGCCGCGCTTCCGGCGTCGTTTACCGTCCGAGGTCCGCGAAATCCCGCGTTTCACGTTGTTTTTTGCTGGCCGGACACGTGGGCCGGTTGAACAATAAGGTGAGGGCCCGCGAGGGGCCGATTGTGCTTTACCCGGCCCCCGGCCAGACCCTAAGATGAAGGCAGGCATCGGGGGCCCCGGCAAGAAATGAATTCATCCCACCGCAAGGAGCGATCCATCATGAGAACCCGGGCACAACGAAAGGCATTCACCCTCATCGAGCTGCTCACGGTCATGGCCATCATCACGCTGCTCATCGGCATCCTGACGCCGGCCCTGGGCGCCGCCCGCGACCGCGCCCGCGCCACCGCCGTCCGCGCGCAGCTCAACGCCATGGAAGTCGGCCTCGAGGCGTTCAGCAGTGATGAGGACGAGTTTGCGCCTTCAAATGCAGTCCTCTACGCAAATGACATCAACAATACGCAGGGTAACCTCGATCAGGAAATGCAGAACTGGGAGGTGGGAACCCTGAATGCCCCGTTACAGGGTGCTCACCTGATCGTGGACGCATTGGTCGGCCGAGATTTCCTGGGATACGACCCAAAGGCGCCAGGTGCAGGCGCACCACTCACGTATGATCGTTGGGCCTCCAACAATGATCGGCGAAAGCCGTACATTCCGGCTGACGGTGTTGATGTGACATCCGTCAATGAAGCGCCGGAGGATGGCTTCGGTAGAATTCCCACCACACTTGGAAATCCTCAACCGCAGATTACGGGGGCCGGCGCCGAGCAGCTTCTGTGTCGCGTGTTTCGGGATAAGTTTGGCTGGCCAATTCTCTACTACCGAGCCAGTTCGACTGCAACGCAGAACACGGAGATGATGCAGACTTCCGAGCCGCCTCCGGCCCAGTTTTACAGCGACGGTATTTACGATGGTAAAGACAATGAGGTTTTTACCAGCTATGACACAACCAACTGTCCAGCCGGTGGTCCGGCGTCAAACCTGTCTCATCGGGTCTGTGACGCGAATCAACCGCTGCCGAATCAGGCCAATCATGGCCCGACGCTGGAGGACGAAAATCGGTTCGCCGAGTTCATTCGATCGTTCCGCGCGAGTACGTATAGCCCGACGAATCCGAACGACATCATCCAGCCCCGGCCTGTCAAGGCCGACCGCTTCATTCTCTGGTCCGCCGGCAAGGACGGCATCTGGGGCAACCTCGACGACGTGGCGAACTTCCAGGTGCTCTCGACCGAGCGCTAATCAGGACGCCCGTGCCGCTCAAACGGCACCACGCATGACGACAAAAAGGCCCCGGGCATCACCTGCCCGGGGCTTTTTCCGCGCCCCATTGCGCGAAACGTCGCACCCTACGGAGGCCGGTGTGCCCTCTACGCAATCGGCCGATAGTAATAATCCCGCTTCTGCGCCCGCCAGCCTGCATCCTCGATCAGCCGGCGGATCTCCGGCTCCGCCAGCCGATAGGTCGTCCCCGCCGCGCTGACGACATTCTCCTCCATCATCACGCTGCCCATGTCGTTCGCGCCGAAAAAGAGCGCCAGCTGCCCGATCTTCGGGCCCATCGTCACCCAGCTCGACTGTATGTTCGGAATGTTGTCCAGGTACATCCGCGACAGCGCCAGCATCGTCAGGTATTCGTTGGCATCGGCGAGCAGCAGATGCTTCCCGTCATTTACCGGCCTGCGCCGCATCGCAAGCGCATCGCCCTTCCGGCCGGCCCGGCCCCCGACCGTGTCCCGCTCGCCAGAGCCCGCGAACGGATTCGGCCCATCACCGCCTTCATTTTGCCGTTTTGACGTTTCTTCCGGCAGCGGCTTCATCCGCCCCAGCGGCGTGTTGTCCGGCTGAAACGTCCAGCAGATATACGCTCCGAACCCGCCGCCGTTCCCCCGCGCCAGCGACTCATCCTGCAGCTCCCGCAGAAGCCGCAGATGCTCAAACCGCTCGTCCAGCGTCTCCATGTGCCCGAACATCATCGTGCAGCTCGTCTGCATGCCGAGCTTGTGGCACTCCCGCATGACCTCCAGCCATTCCGCCGTCCGCGTCTTCCCGATGCCGATCTTCTCCCGCACCCGGTCGCTCAGAATTTCTCCGCCGCCCCCCGGCACGCTCGCCAGCCCCGCTTCCATCAGCCGCGCGAGCACATCGTGAATCGACATATTGAAAATCTGGTGAAACGCGAAAATCTCCGGCGGGCTGAACGCGTGAATGTGAATCGTCGGGTAGTTCCTGCGGATGAACCGCATCAGCCCCAGGTACCACTCAAAGCTCAGCCCCTCCGGCCCGTCCGCCGGCACCAGCCCGCCCTGCATGAGAAGCTGCGTCCCGCCGATCGCGATCAGCTCCTCGATCTTCTGCCCGATCTGCCCATATGTCAGCGTGTACCCCGCCGGAAGGTCCGTCCGCCCCGTGTTCATCCCCGGCGGGTCCGCCTTGAAGTTGCAGAAAATGCACTTCGCCGTGCACCAGTTCGCGTAGTTGATGTTCCGATCGACGACGTACGTCCGGTAGTCCTCCGGGTGCAGCCGCTCCGTCATCGCAAACGCCCGCGCCCCCAGCGCGTGGATCGACTCCTCGAAGTACATCGCCCGCAGGTCATCGGTGGTCAGCCGCGCCGCCGCGGTGGGGGGTGTCTGAAGCAGCGTCATGTCTCAAAAAGCCCGCGGCGCTCGGCCATGTGAAAGAACCGGTCCATGCCCGCCCGCATCCCCGGCGTCAGCTTGAATTTCATGATCTCGCACAGGTACTTCACCGCCAGCTCCGCCGGCCAGCCGTGCTCCGCCGCCGCCCGAAGCGCGATCCCCCGCGCATCCGATACGCCCTTGTCCCGCGCCGCGTTCAGGATCCGCGCCGCCCGCGACAGGTCCGCTTCCTTCCGCCCGTACCACGCCGCGAACACGAACGGCAGATCGGTCAGATGCTTCCACGCCGCCCCCAGGTCCACCTCAAAACCGAACCCCCGCGGCGCCCGTGTCACCACCTTGTCACCAATCAGCAGGATCGCGTCCACGCTCCGGTCGTCGTCCGGCGTCCCGCCGCCCCACGCCACGACCTCCACCCGCCGGTCGTACAGCTCCAGCCAGATCAGCCGCGCCAATACGACCGACGTATGCGAATCCCCGTCCACGTGCAGCCGTTCCACCCGGTCCGGCGGACGACGCGAATACACCCGAACCGTCAGCGTCTCCCCGTCGCTCGCGATGCATCCGTCCGAGACCGCCCGTAGCCGCTCCCGGTTCCGCCAGTAATCCACCACCGGCAGAAGCGCCGCCTCGCATTCCCCCCCGTCCAGCATCCCGATCAGCCGGGAGGGCACCTCCGGCCGAACCGCCACCGCCTCATACCCCGGAAGGTACTCCCGCAGCGGACGCGAATTCAGAAATGATACGACGCCGAACGTGATGAGCCGTGGGGCAGGGGGGCTTGCCAGAACCGAGCTTTGCGACATCTTCCTTGCTTTCTCTCGCGCCGGGCGGCCCGTGCCGGCAGGCGGATTATACGTCCCCCCGCCCGCCCGGCCATTCGCCCCGCGGCCCCACGGTATTTTCATCCGCTTTGAAAGCCACCGCCCCGCGCCCATTGCGGTATCACTCTGCGGACGCTACTTATTGTGTCGGGCTCGCGGATTGGCGTTTTGCGGCAAGGAGTCGCCTCATGGATACCGGGACCGAAAACCAGTTTCAACTGGCCCTGATCGACCTCGCCTTTCAGTTCGTCGGCCTCTTTCTGAACATCATCCTCAGCCTCTTCCAGGGCATTACCACCGAGGCCCTCACGCAGCTCTTCAACAGCCTCTTCGGCGGCACGTCCGCCTGACCCGCTACGGCACGTCCGCCTTCCGCCCGTCGCGCCGGTGCCCCTTCTCGTCGTACAGGCTCAGGTCAACGTCCAGCAGCCATTTCGTCGTCGTCACGATCTGCCCCGTATGAAACGCGAAGTGCTCCACCACGTGCATCACCGCCGCCACCCCGCTCACCGTGTACGCCTGAATCCGGTACTCCCGCATCAGGTCATCCGGCGTCAGCCCCTCAATCACCCCGCAGACCTCGCGCACCGCCGCATCCAGCCCCGCGACGGCCTCCTCCTTCCGCACGCTCTCCCGCGCGTCGAATTCTCCCTGCCGATCGCGCTCGACCGGCCGCCCGGCCAGCCCCCCGAGAATCCACTGCCGGATGTTCCCCGTCAGGTGCAGCACCAGGTTCGCGACGCTGTTGCTCCGCTCGTTCGGCCGATACCACGCCTGCTCCTCCGAAAGGAGCGCCGCGCAGCGCTTTATCTGCGCCAGATGGTCCCGCAGCTTCTCCCCCGCATAGCCGCAGAACTCCCTGCATACATCCCTCTCGCTCATGCCCGCCATGATACGCCGCGCCCCCTCGCCCGGCTATGATGCCTCCGCCATGCGCATCCTCATCGACGAAGCCGTCTGGCAGGCCCGCGCCCTCTTCTCCGATCTCGGCGAGATCCGCACCTTCTCCGGCCGCGCGCTCTCCCCGGACGATCTCCGCGCCGCCGATGCTCTCATCGTCCGCTCCGTCACCCGCGTCGATGCCGCGCTCCTCGCGGGGTCCCCTGTCCGCTTCGTCGGGACGGTCACCAGCGGCGCGGATCACATCGACACCGCACTCCTCGCCGAACGCGACATCCGTTTCGCCGACGCCGCCGGCACCAACAGCCGCCCCGTCGCCGAATATGTCCTCGCCGCCATCCTCCTGCTCTGCGAGCGCGCCGCGGTGGTTCCCGCCTCGCGTACCCTCGGCGTCGTCGGTGTCGGGCGGATCGGCTCGATCGTCCGTGAGTGGGCCGCCGCCCTCGGCATGTCCGTCCTCGCCTGCGATCCGCCCCTCGCCGCGTCCGGCCGCCCCGGTCTGGTGGACCTCTCCGCCCTCGCCTCCGCCGATATCCTCACCTTCCACGTCCCCCTGACCGACACCGGCCCATACGCCACCCGCGGCATGCTGGACCATGCCTTCCTTGCCCGCCTCCGCCCCGGAACCATCCTCATCAACACCGCCCGCGGAGAGATTTTCCGCCCGCCCGCCCTCCTCGCGTCGCTTCCCGGTTTGAGCCTCGGCCCCGCCGTCGTGGATGTCTGGCCGGGCGAGCCGCGGGTCGATCCTGCATGCGTCCGCGCGGCCGCCGTCGCCACGCCCCACGTCGCCGGCTACACCGCCGAGGCCAAGGAGCGTGCCGCCGTGTTGATCCGCGAAAAGCTCGCCGCCTGGCTCGGCCGGCCCGTCCGGCCGCCCCCGGCGCGGCCCCCGTCCGACGCCGGTGACATTACTGTGTCACCTGCAAAAAAGGCCTGGCCCGCCGCCGCCGAAGTCCTGTGCCGCGCCACCGGCATCCTCGACGCCGACCGCCGCTTCCGCGCGTCCCTCGCCGCAGAGGACCCCGCCGCCGCCTTTGACGCCCTTCGGGCCGCCTGCGCGCGGCGCAGAGAGTTCGCCGCGTTCCGCGTCCGCGGCCTCGATGCCGGCGACCCCGCCGCGGTTTGGCTCTCGTCAGTCGGCTTTCGCCTGGGCTGAGGGCCGCGCGCCCGGCCCGCTTTCCGCGTGAGTCCCGCGCCCGAAAGCTCGCATGAAAGAGGGCAGGGGCCTTCGTCCCGGCTGCCGGGCATCCCCGGCAGGCCGCGCAAAACCGGCCCCCGGCCCCCGAAAGCGGGGCGGCCCGAAGTCAGGATTTCCCGTAACCTGCGGCCCTGCAATAGGTTAAGGCTATGGTAAAAATGACGTTTTCAACCCCTGGACGGCTTGAATTGGTCATGCCCGTCCGGGTATGATGGTTGTCGAGGGTATGTGCCCGGTTTCGGGTGTCGCCCCGTGGTGCCTTTGCAGAGTCACCGCGCGGCGTGCATATCCTCAAAGCGTTCCCGCGGCGTCGTGCCGCGCGGGAGCGCCGATCGGGTGAAGCCCTTTACCGGCCTTTTGCAAGAGGGTCGGTCCTGCGGCTTCTAAAAGCGCGCAACGCTCCGCAAGAGTAACTTGCCGCCGCTTTTATGCAGGCCCGCTTGGTGTTCTCGGCAGTGCGGCGTGTCGGGTGCGCGGGTCAGGGTGGCTCGGGCGGTATGCAGAACCGGCCGTGTCAGCCTCGCAATGGAAGGACGGTCCTTCACGCGAGGTTCGAGAGAAGTAACGAGCGACTCATCGCCCCCGGTAAGCATGGGTCGAAGACATCCGGCACTCCGCCGGCTGTCGTCAGAAAAAGTTGCTCGTGAGAGCAGGGAGATTTGAAGTCATGAATAAGAGCTCAATGTTTTTGGGCGCCGCTCTGCTGGCCGTTGTGACCTCGGTCACCGTCGCCCAGGAATCGGCCATCTGGATGGACGCCCGACCGAACAATGCGGCGGGTAATAGCGTGAACAATATTACGGGTTCCCTCGGTGCTGTGAATCCGTACATTCCCGACAACGTCAACGGCGGCCGCAAGGGCGCGGGCCAGATCCTTCGCCTCGAGCCGGTGCATGCGGATAGCTCGCACACCGCCAATCCGACGGCCTTCCCGAACCACGACGGCGACGGCGACCGCTCGACCGGTGACCTCTGGGTGTATGTGGACATGAACGATGATGCCGCCGGCACCGGCGACGTCCTCGCTTCGCTCGGTCTCGATCTCGACCTGACCGCGTCGGGCACCCTCGTCCGCAACACGATCAGCGCGATCAGCTTCGAGCTGTTCAACGACGGCTCGGTCTTTAACTCGGTCACCCCCACGGGCGGAACGCCCTGGAACAACAAGATCAACGGCTCGCTGGTCGCCGGCTCCCCGCCGGATTGGGCCGGCGCCAAGGCCGTCCGCGTCCCGGTCGATCCGGGTCCTGTCTACAATGCCAGCCTCGGCCTCCAGCCGAACAACGGCGTCGGTGCCAACACCACGCTGCCCTACCGCGTGGGCAAGCTCCGCGTCACCTCTGGCACGCGAAATTGCTCCTTTGGTGCTCCGTTCAATGCGAATTCGACTTTCACCGTCAAGATGAAGGTCAACAACCTGCTCGTCGCCCGCGTCTTCAACGGCGCTGGTGATGTCCCCCCGCAGGAAAACATCAGCTTCGGTTATGACAGCCTCGGCGCGGTCGAGCTTCCGACCGTCAGCGGCAGCATGAACGGCGCGACCTCGGCCCTGCCCGACGCCACCATCGAGATCCGCATGAAGGGCGACTTCACGGGTGATGGCCGCGTAACTGGTGGTGACAACGGCGCTTACGCCAACGCCGCCAACGTCGATGCGAGCGATAACCTGCTCCAGACATTCTGTGGCGACTTCACGGGTGACAACCGCGTAACGGGCGGTGATACCGGTGGATACAACGCTGCAACGACCGCTTCGGTAAGCTGTCCGTAATTCGTTGAGATTCAGGCCCGGGGGGCAAGAAAATAGCCCCCCGGGACCCTTGAATCGCTCGGTTCAGACTGGTAAACTAGGAGACGAGACATAGGGTCTCGTCCAAAGAGAATCGATAGGTTATTTCTCGTCAGCTTCGCCAGTTTCGGTCGCCCCCAGAGGATGGATGACGGTCGGCCGGAAGCGAGGGGAAAAAGCGGGAAAGAAAAATTAGATCTCAGACATCTGAGAGAAAAGGAGATGGAGAAAATGAAGGGTGCAAGAATCTTAGCATTGGCCGCCGCTGCGGTGATCGCAGTGAACGCCTCGGCGAACGCCGCCGGCCGTGTCTGGTTCGAAGCTGGCGCTGCCAGCCCGAATGGTACGGTCCTGTCGCAGCCCGGCTCCCCCGTGCTGGAACTCCAGTGCGACATCAGCCAGGGTCTCCGCTGTGACTGGGTCATCACTGTCCTGTACGAGAACTTCGACGGTGGCGCGTTTAGCTGGGGACTCGATGTTGGTACGACGAGCCCTGAGGATGATGGCAAGTTCACGATCAAGAACATTGCCCTCAACACTTCCAGCGCCCTCGTTGCTGGTGGCACCACCCTCGGCGGCATCAATCAGCCCGGTGGCTTGCTCATCAACGCTGCTGGTGGCGGAAACACCGCCGCGACGGGTGCTCCCGCTGGTCTCTATCAGCTGATGACGTTCACGCTGTCGAAGAACAAGCTGCCCGGCGAGCTCAACACGAGCCTTATCTATGCCGGTATCCAGGTGCCGGAGTTCGGCGGCAACGACGCCGAAGGTTTCGGTGCTTACGAAGTGATTCAGGTCGGCCCGAATGCTCCGGTCGCTGGCTACAATCCTTCGCCGTTCTACTGGCCGGGCATCGCCCTTCCGGGCGCTGTCATCGTCGTCCGCAACGTTCCTGAGCCCGCCACCCTCGGCCTGATCGGCCTGGGCGCCCTGGCTCTGATCCGCCGCCGCAAGTAATTGCCATCGGCTGATTTCAGAACGTCTGAGATAGTCAATCACGCGGCCGAGTCGACACCCGTCGCTCGGCCGCGTTCCTTTTTGCGCTGCCCCCATCTGTCTTATCGCCCCGTGCAGGACGCAGGTACCGTGCCCACAGAACCCTGAGCAAAGGCGACCGCGGATTCCCGGCGCGGCCATCCGATCCCGCGCGAGCGCTGGGCAAGCAGTGTGGGCAAAGCCCGGGAGCGCCGCCGCGCCCGGGGGAGGACGCCGTTATGCCGTCAATCCGTCATTCGCCCGACCCTGGGACCATTCAGGTTGTTCAGGTTCCATTCAGCTTTCCTGCGCAAGGAAGGCCGACTTTCAGGCAAAAAAAATATTATGCGTGCCCCCGTTCAGGTTTGCTTATCCGGACCTGCCCGTCCCCCCTCCGACCCCAGCCCGACCGGCCCGGTTTTCGTTCTTCCGGTTTTTTCTGCCCCCTGTTTTCCCTGTTCCCTGTTTCCTCACTCTTCCCTTCCCCCGCGTGTATAATCCCGTGAAGAACCGTTTTCCCACGTTTCTCGAGGGTATTGGCATGACCCGTCATCCCGCACGGCTCTTGATCGCTTTTCTCGCCGCCTTGGGTGCGGCCGCTTTCCCCGCCGCGGTCCCGGTGCCCGCCCAGCAGGGCGGTGACTACCGCGAGGCCCTGGGCGACGCCGACCCCGGAGTCGTTGATTCGTGGGAGGGCGAGATCGACGTGCGACTGGGTTTGCTCAGCTCGGCGTATGGCTTGGACGCGGATACCGAGGCAGCATTGCGTGCCGAGATGAACGCCCGCCTCGTAAGTCAGATTGAGTACGAGCGCATGATGAATGCGGAAATGCAGAAACTCGCCGCTGAGATCCAGGCTGCTGGCGTCGCGTTTGAGGACGAAGAGAACCCCCTCGTTATTAAGTACAACGAAGCTTTCCTTTCTTTGACGCGGGGAATGCCGCTCGACGAGGCTCAAGTTGCGGAATGGCTGGATGCTCGTGTTCCCTCCGAGGTTGCACAGGAAGGGCGATCGCGCCTTAACGAACTGATTACCCGCCGGTTTACGGTGATGGCTACGCAGATGGAAGACACGAACCTTCTCTCAGGAAAGAAGGCCACGCTTTCGCAGGAAGCCCTCCAGATGACCGCTCAGGAGTCCCCCATTCACTCGCGGCCCATGCCGCCGGGCGATCTCGCCGAGGCCGTCGAGGCCCAGGACCGCGTCGACCGCCTCCAGCGCTACTCCGACCCCGGCCGCCCGAAGCGACGCAGCGAGCAGGCCGATGCCGCCGCCGCCGTGCCCGTCATTGCGGCCCCGGCCGTCTCCGAGCCGCCCCCGGTCCAGGTCGTCGCCCAGCCTGCTGCCGCCCCGGCCGCGCCGCCGGTTGCCCCGTCGCCGCCGCGGCCCGCCATTCAGCCCCCGGCCGACAGCAAGGCCGCCGCCGCGCCGCCGAAAGCCCCGGAGGCCGCCAAGCTCCCGCCCGTCCAGCCGGCCCCGCCGCTCGACGAATGGGAAAAGCACATGCTCGCCACCGCCGACAAGTACGGCTTCGACCAGGCCCAGTTGACCAACGCCCGCTCCGTCCTCAGCGACCTCCGCCGACGGGCATATCAGTACCAGGCCAGCCGGGCGGAGGACTACGCCCGCGCCGAGCTTCAGACCGATCCGAAGGTCCGCTCCGAGCAGTTGAAGGCCCTGAACAAGCCCCTCGACGCCCTCTTCGAGGAGCTGAAGCAGCGCCTGGAAAGCCTTCCGACCCAGGCCCAGAAACAGCGCGCCGGCGCCCGGCCCCCCGCGAAAAAGTAGTCCCGCCCGCCCGGCGGGTTTCGGCGCGGGTCGGCCCCGGCCGCGCCGGTGTCGTACATTTGGCATTCGTGAGATGCCGCCTTGGAGGCACTCGACGGGGCGCCGGCGAGCGTCCCCGGCCCGTCGGCTCGGCGTCCCGCCGCGGCCCCCTTTACGGCACGCAGTAGATCGACGCCGCGCAGTGGATCGCCCCCAGCCGCCGCTGCGTCTCCCCGCACAGGATGGGCACGACCTTGACACTCCCCCCGAACGCCGCGCCGATCGCCCGCGCCGCCGCCGCGTCCACCTCGGCATAGACCCCGCCGTACGCCGGCATCAGGTACCGGTCCGGCAGGTGGAACCCGTTCACGTTGCACACGCTCCGCGTCTCGTCCGAAAGGCTCGGTACCGCCGCGACCCTCCAGCCCAGCCCCCGCAGCCGCGCGTGCAGCGCCGCCCGGTCCGCCGCCCGCCGCTGAAGCGCCTGGATGTACATCCGCGCCGCCGGATCGCGCGGCATGTCGTCCGGCGTGATCGACCGCGCC
Organism: Planctomycetota bacterium; assembly: GCA_003576905.1. Classification (GTDB taxonomy): domain Bacteria; phylum Planctomycetota; class Phycisphaerae; order UBA1845; family UTPLA1; genus UTPLA1. The sequence goes on from QEVG01000005.1 coordinate 152,197, forward strand.
GCGAGGATGTCCATCGCCAGCAGCAGCCGCTCGAGGTTCGCCGGCCCGGAGTCGGTCGGCCCCGCCGAGAGCTTCTCGGCGACCTCCGGCGGGTACGTCCCGCCCGCCCCCGCCAGCCGCGCCAGCGCCGGCGCGACCAGGTCAACCAGCCGGTCGTCCGCGCCCGCCTCCGCCGCCGAGCGGGCGTCATCCGCCAGCTTCGCCTCCAGCGCCCCGGCCTTCGCCAGCGCCCGCGCCGCCGCCGCGACGATCAGCCGCGCCGCCGCCGCGTCGTCGTTCACCAGCGCCACCACCTGCCCCTCGTGCGTTCGGCAGCACAGCTCCATGTCGATGTGGAACGACACCGCCGGCAGGACGACCACCCGCGTCGGCCCGCCGCCCGCCGTGTAGACCGGCAGCTCTGCCAGCGCCGCGATCACCTGCTCCTCGCTCAGCCCCAGCGCCCGGTTCCGCGCGATCTCCGCCTCACCCACCAGCACGACCGCTCCCGTCGGCGTCGCCACGCACAGCACGTTGCCGCCCTGGAACAGGAGCGGCGTCTGCGCCAGCGCGTGCCCCGCCGCCTCCAGCGCCGCGATCGTGCACGACTCCGCCGGATCGAGCACCGTCCGTTCCTCGCCGCGGCTTGCGTACCGCGGCACGAGCGTCGCGGCCGCGACCCGCCCGTCGGGCGTGCGCACGAAGCCCGGCTTGCCGTTGTCCTGCGCCCACTGCTGCGGCGTCCACGGCGACGCGACGAGCGTGAGCTGCCCGTCGCGCGTCAGCGGCCACGTGGCCGCGGCCTCCTCGGCCACAGCGTCCACCGCCGCGTAGCTGGTCGACAGGATGAAGTCCGCCTCCGGCATCGCCGCGACCAGTTGCGCCGCGACGTCGATCGCGCTGCCGTCTCCCGGCCCGCGCCAGTAGGAGGCGTTGGCCAGTTGCATGCGCACCAGCCGCGCCGGCGCGGCGCCGTCCTCCGTTGCGAGCGTGATGGGCGATGTCAGCGGCAGCCCGGCGAACAGGGCCGATGGAAGCTCACGTGCCAGGTCCGTCCCCGCCGCATCGGCCCTGCCGCCGTCGAGGAGGTACCGGCTGATGATCCGAACCACCGCCGCCGCCCCGCGCTCCGTCGGGCCGATGGCAAGTGGCTTTCCCGGCTCGGCGGCGATCCGCCGTCGCGGCAGGGGGGTGTATCCGTCGAACAGGTCCGTGGGCAACCCCACGGCGCGAAGCATCAGGAGCTGTTCCTCGCCCGCCTCCTTGAACAGCGGCGGGCCGAGCATCTCGATGACCCGGGCCGTCGTCGTGAGCAGCCCGTCGCAGGCGAGACGCTCGGCGACATGGCGCGTCGCGGCATGCATCTCCGGCGGCACCGAAGCCCCTGGTGGAAGCGTGGGCCACTCTCCGACGACGCTCCGCGATGTCAGGTTCAGCCGGACACCCCGCAGCAGGGGCGCCTCTTCGCGCAGAGCCTTCTGCGCGGTCAGCGTGTCCGGGGGCAGTTCAACGCGGACGATCCGGATCTTCCCGTCGGCGGCCGATGAGGTCTGCGCTGGCGCCTGCAGTGCGACCACGATCACGGCGACTGCGGCGAGCGCAAGCGGTCCGAGGCGCGTCATGCCGTCTTCCTCCTGCGTGACAGCATCACCGCGGCCGCCGCGATCACCGCCGCAACGACGACCCAGTTCCACACGGCGGTCGTCGCGCCGCCGCCGGTTCTCGCGCCGGGCGGATCGGCCGCGGGCGATTGTCCGCTGCCGGCCGTCGGAAGCGCGCCGCCGGCCCCGCCAGTGACCGAAGCGCGCACAGTGCGGAAGCGACGCTGATAGTCGATGCGGACGATTCGATCGCCGACGCGTCCCAGGAACTCGTCGGGCAGGCAGAAGGCCTCAAGCGTGACGCCCGCAACCGGCTGCGCGCGAAGCTGCCGAATGATCTCCGCATGCGCGGCTTTCGCGCTCGCCGACGCCTCCGCCGGCGCGGTAGCCGTCTGGCCTGAAGCCATCGCCACGCCGACACCGCAGATGAAGATGTTGATGCCGCACATCCTAGTGCCGTTATCCTCTGGGGGGCTATTCGAACCGAGCGCGGCCGATCTGTGAAGCGGGCGGCGGCGGGTTTTGCCGCTCCCCCGTCGATTTCCGCCGGTTCAAGCGGCGGCGTCAGCCCGGTCGATGCGCCATTCGGCCCGCCCCCGGCGCGCGGGCAGCGGACTCGGCTCTTTCCCGTGAACATCGGCGGGCAGGTGAAGTGCGGGTGTGCAAGGCTTATAATGTGGCGGGTCACATGTGCGCGCCGTCAAACCGCGAGCGAGGGTTTTGAACATGAGGCGGACATGGCACATCCGGTTAGGGCTGATCGTCACGGGCGCTCTTGCCTGGGCCGAAGCGGGCGTGGCGCAGATTGATCATCGTGTCAACCAAGGAAACTCCGGAACCGCCGGTCGGGCGTTGGACGCGAATTCCGCCGTCGGCAGCAGCGGATTCAACCTCACGCGGCCGGGGCTTTCCTCGCCGGGAACCGCGTCAAACGCAATCATCACCGGCAATGTCACTGGCCTCGCCGGTTTCAAGGGCTATTCGCCGATCCCGTCGGTCAACGCGTTTCGCGACACGCTTCCGTCGTCGAATCTGTCGGGGTTTCAGGCCCGGTCGGTCGGAATCAGTGACGTCCAGGCGAGCCGGACGCTGCGGCCCACATACTTCTTCGATCAGACGCAGACAATCTCCGACCTCGGCTACATTCGCCAGGGCCTGAACCAGCCGGGCTCTTCGACGATCCGTTCGACGAGTCTCGCCCCGCCGGACAACTTCAAGTCTGACAATAACTCCGCGTACCTGCTTCAGCAGATTCGGCAGCCCGAGGATCTGCGCGTCAACATCTCGCGACCCGACCCGAAGCCGGGCATCTCGCAGACGGACCTCACGGGCAGTCCGCTCGCAAAACCCGCTTCGACGGTTAACCCGACCTACCGCTCCGCGATGACATCGTCGATCTTCGGCTCACCGCTCCCGGCGGCGACGAGCCGGACGGGCTCCGGCCTGAGCGGAACGATGCCGGAAGACGATCTGCTTCGCCTTGCGGAGCGATCGGTGGCTGGAGATCCGGCCGATCGGCGGATCGAGGGGATGACGAATCCGCCGGAGACGACGCCCCAGGATGCCCCGCCGCCGCTCGACGTGCCCGTGGAAGTAGCAATTGCGGCGGCCCCGCCGGTCGAAACACCGGCAAATCTCGGCGCGGACCGGTTTGCCGATCTGTATAATGCCGTCGGTGTGGCACAATCGATGGGCGTGAGCCGGCTCGGGTTCGACGTGACTGTTTCGCCCGCCTCACCTGCTGCACAGCCTCAGGCGGCCCCAGCGCCGCCGCCCGAGGAATCGCGCCGGCCCGGCATTCCGAAGAGCCTGATGCGCAAGCCCAGCGAAGGGCTCAGCCAGTTAGCGACGGCAGCACAGTGGGCGTCGACCGTGATCGAAGATCCGATTCAAACGTTTGCGGGAGCCAATGAGAACCGCCTTAACCAGACGATGCGCCAGGGCGAGGATGAGCTGCACAAGGGGCGGTACTACAGTGCGGCGGGCCACTTCGAGATCGCCGCGGCGATTGATCCGATGAATCCGCTCCCGCTTCTGGCGCGGGGCCATGCACTTGCGGCGGCCGGGGACTATCGTTCGGCGGTGCGATTCCTCCTTCAGGGTATTGAGCGCTTCCCGCAGATTGCGGCGTTTCGCATTGACCTGCCTGCCATGATCGGGCAGCCGGATGTGTTTGACATCCGCCGCGCGGACCTTGAAAGCAAGCTGGCGAAGACAGAGAACCCGGAATTGCGTTTTCTCCTCGGCTACCTGGAGTTCTATTCGGGTCTGCCGGAAGAGGGGCTCAAGAACCTTCGCATGGCGGCGACCGCGTCGCCCCCCGATAGTGTCATTGGCATGTTCGCTGATCTGCTGACGGGCCAGCGCGAACTGCCGCCCCTTGCTAAGTAGAACCGACTCAGCGTAGCCGAGATCTGCTGCGACCGATCGCTTTCCGGGCGAACGGTCATTAGCGATGCGCCACATTCGGATTGATCCGTACGATCCGAAGAGATTCCCTGTTTTGTCATTGATGGTGATTGGCGCAAAAAGAAAGCACCGAGCGCCTCAAGGGCATTCCCGGTGCTTTCCGGAGGGGAAAGAAGCCGAATGAAATTGGCTCACCTTGCGAGCCTGATTTCGAACTTAGGACCTCCGGATAATCACGCTATCATTATGTCCCAGCACAATTATATGCTGCGTGCGACCGATATCCACTTTATCGGCAGGATTCTCCAAGTCCTACAATCGTTTCAATTGGCGCTGACTCTACCTGATCATTTGCCGACGTCAAGGGTCTTATAAAAATTCCATTGGCGAGCAATTCACAGGCTGTGCCCGCCACTCTTATATACCCTTACACCGGCGTCGCGGTTCAATTATTGCAGAAAAAGCGATGAGGACTGGAATGTAAATCTATTTAATGAAGACAGTTACAGTCTGATTTGTCCCCGGGCACGAGCGAGACTGGCTGGGTGCTCAATCCGAAATCCGACGTCGGGAGACGAGTCCGTTGAAGCTGCAGTTACGCTCTATCCGTGACCATTTCTGACTTTCCTTAGCTGAATCGGGCTGTAGGTGAGCTGGGATCGTTGGTGTGATGCTGATCATTCACATACGCGCAGTCGTGCCGAATCGGCTTCTCGACAGACGCAGGCTTTTTGGGTATCTAGGGGAGTTCGTCGAAAGACGGCCCGACCCGGTGGGAAGCCGGGTCAGGCGCGAGACCCCGTAGCTCAGCTGGATAGAGCGCAGCCCTGCGAAGGCTGAGGTCGGACGTTCGAATCGTCTCGGGGTCGGTTCACCGGCGGCAGGCGAGGCAGATGGGGGCGCCGGGTCTGCGTCAGTTATTTCAAAAGCCCTGAAGGCGCGACGGTTCCCTCGTCAGCCCGCTAAGATCGATTTGATGATGACGCTGACGCTGCATCGATCGCCGCTTACCGACATCGCGCGAAAAGTCGAGTCCGGTCAGCGACTAACCTACGAGGATGGAGTGCGCCTTTATGCCGCGCGCGACATCCACGAGATCGGCCGCCTGGCGAACATGGTCCGCGAGCGGCTGCACGGGAACCGCGCCTACTACAACATAAATCGCCACATCAATTACACGAACTACTGCGTCCTGAGATGCAAGTTCTGTTCGTTTTTCCGGCCCTATGGAGGTGACTCCGCGGCCGCGCGAGGCGGCGCGGCCGGTGTCAGACAAGATGGCACGATCTCGCTGCCGATCGCCGACGGAAAGCCGGAGACGGATGCCTATGAACTGCCGGTCGAGAAGATCGCCGAGCTGGCCCGGCAAGCCCGCGACACCGGCGCGACCGAGGTCCATATCGTCGGCGGACTCCATCCCCGCCTGCCCTTCGAATACTATCTCGACATGTGCCGCGCGATCCGTTCGGCGTGCCCCGAGATCCATGTCAAGGCCTTTACCGCCATCGAGATCATTCATTTCACGCGCATTGCGCGGCCGCGGCGGAGCATTCGTGATGTACTCGAGCTGCTGCGCGAAGCCGGCCTCGGAAGCCTGCCCGGCGGGGGGGCGGAGATTTTCGACGATCGGGTGCACGACGAGGCATACCGGAACAAGGTGGGCGAAGCGGGCTGGTTCGACGTGCACCGCACGGCCCACGAGATCGGCATGTGCTCGAACGCGACGATGCTTTATGGGCATGTGGAGCGCCCCGAAGAACGTATCACCCACATGATCAAGCTTCGGGAACATCAGGACGCGTCGCTTGCCACTCGCGCGGCGTCGTTCAACTGCTTTATTCCGCTGTCATTCATCCCGGAGGGGAGCGAGTTGGCAGGTCTGCCCGGACCGACGGGACTGACCGACCTGAAAACCCTGGCCATCAGTCGGTTGATGCTGGACAACATCCCGCACATCAAGGCCTTCTGGATCATGCAGTCCGCGAAGCTGGCGCAGGTGGCCCTGAACTTCGGGTGCGACGATCTGGACGGGACCGTGGTGTGGTACGACATCACCAAGCGCGAGGGGGGCGAGGGCGTTCGACATCAGGAGATGTCGGTGGAGCGGATGCGCCGGTTGATCCGCGAGGCCGGCCGCGTTCCCGTCGAGCGGGATACGCTGTATCGGCCTGTTGTACGCGGCGCGGAGCGCGAGGCTGCGGTCGCGTCACTCTAGGGTGTTTTTCCGCCGGGTTCGTGCGCCGGCTCGGCTCTGCGCCGAACGAAGTAATGCAGATAGCCGCCGTTTTCCAGTCGCGCGACGGCTGGAATATATTGCGCTTGCAACTCGGGGGTGAAGATGTCGCCTTCGCGCTGCGCGATGTTCGGGTTCGGCGGCTTTGCAAAGTACTTGTCTCCCGCAGGCAACTGCCGCGCAAGGACCTGGATATTTCCCAGAAGCAGGTAGGTCGGCCGGCGCGAAAGTATGTACGGACCGTCATGTTTTTCGTGCCCGACCCAGCCGCCGCCGAGCGGCATTTCCCTGTGGGCAATGTGAGGGTCGGTCAGCCCGAGCATGTCGTAGACGGTAAGGCGCGAGTAATAGCCGACGGCGCCGATCGGCACGCACGCGACCGAGGCGTCCGGCGGGGCGTTCTCGTGAAGCCAGCGGCCCACGGCGATCCAGTCGGGCACTTCGACAGCGTGCTCGGTATAGAGCAGGTATTGCCGCGCCGCGCGGGGTTTGAACGCCAGCGACGCCGCGAGTGCAATAGTAATGACACACACAAGAACTCGGCCCGCGCCGGCGGGACTCCGCGGCAGGGTACGGGTGAGCCAACCCGGAAATTCGGCGAGAAGCTTGATCCACAGCATCAGCCAGAGCGGAATAACCGGCACGATGAACCGATGCATGGCAAGTCCGTCGCCGCCGACAAAGATCACCCCGGCGATGAGGGTGAGCCCCACGACGGCGAGACCCGCCGCTTCGCGATGGCGATAGAACAGCCACGGGCCGATGAAGGGCAGGGCCCACGCGGCGAATCCGCCGTTGTCGGAGATGCACTCCCAGACATAGCGAGCCCCGGCGCGCCACACCGCGGGGCCGTGGCCCACCTTGGCGTAATAGGTATTCGGGAGCCAGTCGCCGTAATAGGCGCGCCGCCATGCCAGTTGCGCGAGCGCGATGAGTGTCAATACTGCGGCATACTCGGACAGGCGCCGCGCGTTGCCCCTCCCGGGCCGCGTAACGAAGTACAGACCCGCGATAACGGCGACGGCAAGGCCCTCGGGCCGCGTCAATGCGCAGAATCCCGCGGCGAAACCGGCGGCCGGCGCCGAGGTTGCATGCCGCGTGAGAATGAAAAGGAGCAGCAGGATTGAGAATGCGAATCCGCAGGTCTCCAGCCCTCCGAGTGCCCAGCATGCGACGCTCGCGCTGAGAGCGAAAAGAGCGGGAGCGGCAACGGCAAGCCCGGCGTTCCGTGCCAGCCCCAGGGGACTGGCAAGACGGATCATTACGATCACGCACCCGGCTGCTCCAAGAAATGACAATCCACGTGCGGCAATGGCGTAGTCGAGGCCGGTCCGTCCGATCCCTGCGCACAGCAGGACCCAGACAATGCTTGTGTATCCCTCGACCCGCTCGCCGGGATTCCAGACGCAGCCACGGCCCTCCGCAAGATGGCGCGCGTATCGTGCCACGATAAAGGCATCGTCGCTGGTGAAGTCGTACCAGAGGGCGTGGAGAACGAGCGCGCCGAGAGTCGCCGCGGCAGGAAAAAACCTCGCCGGCGAATGCGGGCGGTCGAACATGCGGGATCGCGCGGTCGGCGTGAGACGCTGGTCCGTCATGCGAGAGAGCCCGGCGCAAGGGGGCCGGGAAACTGTCCGCCCCTGTTGGCTGCGCCGCCCGCCGCCGAAGAGGTCATGGAATCAGGGGTCAAATCGCGGCGTCAGATGCGCGGATCAATCATCGACATCCACGTCGACCTCCACTTCCTCGTCGTCGTCGTCGGGAAGGTACACGTCCACCTTCGTAAAAGGAGCGCGGACCCGAACGTCCGGCTTGCGTTCCTGGACCTCTTCTTCATCCTCGCCGCAGGCGGGCATGAGCAGTCCGAGCATGATCAGTCCGACCCAAATGACGCATCGGCGCGGCATGGCGTTCTCCTGTTGATTCGGTCGAGCCGTTCATCATGATACGCCCGGGCAATCCGGGATGAAACACCCGGGTTTTCCGCACGGGCGGACGACGACTTGCCCGGCGCGTCGGGCATTCCCCGCAAGCGCTCCGGGAACTGCCGGATCAGGCCCTGAGAGGATATACTGACATCGGCTATTTTCAGCCGACGGGACCCATTCCATGGACCTTCACAATCTGCTCAAGTTCGCGGTGGAGAGCAAGGCGTCGGATCTTCACATTCAGGCAGGCTCGGCGCCGATGCTGCGGATCGAGGGAGAATCGCGGTTTCTCGAATCCGAGCCGCTGACGAACGACGCGACGCGGGGGTTCGTGCTTTCCATCCTCCCGGAGAACCTGCGGGCCGACGCCGACCGCAACATCCGCGAGGGAATTGACTTTTCCTACGATGCACCGGGAATCTCGCGGTTTCGGTGCAGCGCACATAGCCAGCTCGGCAGGTACGGCATCGTGCTTAGGGTCATCAAGGCACGAATTCCGACGTTTGACGAAATGAACCTGCCGCCGGTCGTTCAGGAGGTGGCCCTCTCTCAGCGCGGTCTGACCCTGGTCACGGGCACGACGGGCTGCGGAAAGAGCACGACGCTGGCCGCGATGATCGACCTGATCAATCAGAAGTACCGCAACAAGATCATCACAATCGAGGACCCGGTTGAGTTCATACACACGAACAAGAAGTCGATGATCTCGCAGTTGGAAGTGGGGACGGACACAACGTCGTTCGACCAGGCGCTTCGGCAGGCGCTGCGGCAGGATCCGGACGTGATCCTCGTGGGCGAGCTTCGCGACGTCGAGACGCTACGGATGGCGCTGCGGGCGGCGGATACGGGGCACCAGGTTTTCTCGACGCTGCACTGTCAGAACGCGGCGCAGGCGGTGGAGCGCATCATCGCGATGTTTCCGAAGAACGAGCACGACATCCTGCTCTCCCAGCTCGCCGACTCGATCGAGGCGATCATCTCGCAGCGGCTGGTCATGACCGCCGAGGGGAAGCGCCGCCCGGCGGTCGAGGTGCTCCGCGGCTCGCCGGTGACGGAGAAGTTCATCTTCGAGAACCGGCTGGGAGAGTTGCTGAGCTACATCGAGACGGGCGAATCCGGCATGCAGAGCTTCGATCAACACCTTCTCCGCATGTACAACGATAAGGTCATAACGGGCACCGAGGCGCTGCGCTGGGCGACGAACCCGGAGGCCCTGGCGATGGCTTTCCGCGGCATTCGCCGAATCGGCGGCTAGAGTCAAGTGGGTCGGCCTGCCGGAGAGTGTCAATACATGGGCACTATTCGCCGGCCACGGGGGCTTCTTTAAGAAATCGGCGCATCGCCTCGAGTGTCCTGGGGCTGATGTGATGCTCGATGCCCTCGGCGTCGGCCTCGGCATCGGGCCGCGCCACGCCCAGGGAGAGAAGGAACTCCAGCACGAGGCGGTGGCGCTCGCGCGCCCGCCGGGCCATCAGGCGTCCCTTGTCGGTGAGGAATATCGAGCGGTAGGGGGCCGACGTCACCAAGCCCTCTTTCCGGAGCCGGCTGATGCTCTTTGTGACGGTCACGTGGGTCACGCCCAGATGCCGCGCGATATCCACGGCGCGGGCCTCGCCGCATTTCTGGATGAGGTCGTCGATCAGTTCGACATAATCCTCGGCGAGTTCGAGGGCGTGATCCTGCCGGGTCCGGCGATGGCCGTTTGCCGAGCTCTCATGTACGGGATTCCTGCGAACGTGCTTTTTGCGGGCAAGTCGGTTCGGCATGGGATTCCTCGGCTGGGCCACGCGGCGCGATTGGCGGCACACGATGCGGCCGGCGACGTGCCCACGGTCGCATTCCCGGATTATTGCACGCGGCGGGGCGCGAATTCAAGGGTGAGTACACCTTGACGCCGATGCTCCTCAATTGTAGTATATGCTAAATTATTTTGCCAGGACTTTACCTGGCATGGCGGATCGGCTATGCTCAACGGGAAAGGGGGAGCGGAGAGTCCCATGCGTCATTGGACCGTTCGGGTGACCTGTCTTTTTCTCGTCATGTCGGGGTGGCTGACCGTGCACGGCTGTGCGCCCGCGACCGAGGCCGCTCCGAAGGGCGGTCCGGCGCGGGTCGTCTGCACGGTCGGCATGGTGACGGATATCGTCCGGCGCATCGCGGGGGAGCGCGCGGAGGTGTCAGGCATCATCGGCGAGGGCGTGGACCCGCACCTGTATCAGGCGACAAGGTCGGATATCGCCGCGCTGCTGGGCGCGGATCTGGTCTTTTACAACGGCCTGATGCTGGAAGGAAAGATGGCCGACGCGCTGATCAAGGTCGGCCGGCAGCGACCGGTCTTCGCCGTGACGGAACTGCTGGACGAGTCGTTGCTGCTGGAGCCGCCGGAGTTCGCCGGGCACTTTGACCCGCACCTGTGGATGGATGTCTCGCTCTGGAAGAGGTGCGCCGAGATGGTGGCGCGGACACTGAGCGAGCGCGATACGGACGGCGCGGCGGCGTATCGGGCGAATTACGAGGCGCTTGCCGCGGAACTGGACGCGCTGCACGCCTATGCGAAACGGACCATCGCGACGATACCGGCCGAGAGCCGCGTTTTGGTCACGGCCCACGATGCGTTCAATTATTTCGGCCGCGCATACGATATCGACGTGCGCGGGATTCAGGGAATCAGCACCGAGTCCGAGGCGGGAATCGCCGATATCAATCGCATTGTCGACATGCTCGTTCAGCGAAAAGTCCGTGCGGTCTTTGTGGAGTCGTCGGTGTCGGACAAGAACGTCAAGGCGCTGATTGAGGGGGCGGCGGCGCGGGGCCATCGGGTGACTATCGGCGGCTCGCTCTTCTCCGACGCGATGGGTCGCCCCGGCACCTACGAGGGTACTTACGTCGGGATGATCGACCACAACGTGACCACGATTGCCCGCGCCCTGGGCGGCAGCGCTCCGGAGCGGGGCATGGCGGGCAAGCTTTCCGCGGCCGCGGCTGAAGGGAAATCGCTCCATACGGCGACGACCGCAACGGATACGGGAGGATAACGGCCAGAGCCGGTCGAGCGCGCCGCTCCGAGCGGCGGCAGGCGCGGCGGGCGGTCCGAAGTCCACATATGCACGATCAAACGTCACCTTCTTCCGTTCAGCGCGCCTCGCCGGATCACGATCCGGCCTGCCCGGTCTCGATCCACGATCTGACGGTCGCGTACCATCGTCGTCCGGTGCTGTGGGATATCGACTACGCGGGGCCGGAGGGTCAGCTTATCGGCATCGTCGGTCCGAACGGGGCCGGCAAGAGCACGTTGATCAAGGCCTGCCTGAATCTGGTTCCCATCGCGTCGGGCAGTGTAAGTTTCTACGGCAAGCCGTATCGCCAGCAGCGGCGGTTGGTGGGATATGTGCCGCAGCGTGAAAGCGTGGACTGGGATTTTCCGGCGAGCGTGCTCGACGTCGTCACGATGGGGCGCTATGGCCGGCTTCCGTGGTGTCTTCCGCCGACCCGAGAGGACCGCCGAGTGGCGCTGCATTGCCTTGAACAGGTGGGCATGGCGGATTACGCGCGGCGGCAGATCAGCCGGCTGTCGGGAGGGCAGCAGCAGCGCGTTTTCCTCGCGCGGGCCCTGGCCCAGGACGCACGCATCTACTTCATGGACGAGCCGTTCGCGGGGGTCGATGCCGCGACGGAAACGGCGATCGTCGGGATTCTTCGCGAGCTGAGGGCTCGCGGACGCACCGTGCTGATCGTGCATCACGATCTTCAGACCGTCGCGGAGTACTTCAATCACGTCATCCTCCTCAACATGCGGATCATCGCCGCGGGGCCCACGGCGCAGGTCTTTACGCAGGAGAACCTGCAAAAAACGTACGGCGGGCGGCTGACGCTATTGGACAAGGCGGCGCAGGCGATGGCCCTGAACGGTAATCGATAATGTGCCCGGCATTCAGACAGAGAGAGCGCGACGAATGGCATTTGATGTCGCCGCGTGCGCGAGCGCTCGCCGCAATCGGAATGGCCGGGGTCCTCTGGTGCGGCGCGACGGTCGTCGCATCGGAGCCGGGGCGCTCCATTACGGACACCTCCATTCGATGGCCGACGTGGCCGGAGTTGGCCCGGGCGCTCGCTCTTCGCGATTACAACACGCGTGTCGTGGTTCTTGGAACGGCGCTGCTGGGAGTGGCCGCCGGGGTCGTGGGCACATTTGCCTATCTTCGCCGGCGCGCCCTCATGGGCGACGCCCTCAGCCACGCCACGCTGCCGGGCATCGCGATCGTGTTTCTGCTGACCGGTGCCAAGAGCATGCCGCTGCTGCTGATGGGGGCAACGATTAGCGGCGTTCTGGGCGTGCTGGCGGTGCTCGGGATGCGGCGAATGCCGCGGATCAAGGAGGACGCGGCGATCGGAATCGTTTTGAGCGTCTTCTTTGGATTCGGCATGGTGCTTTTCGGGCTGATTCAACAGATGCAGACCGGCAACGAGGCGGGCCTGGCGGGGTTCATTTACGGCAAGGCGGCGGCGATGGTGGCGGGTGACGCCCGGCTGATCGGCGTCGTGGCGGCGGTCGTGGTCGCGGCCTGCGCGGCGCTGTTCAAGGAGTTTCGAGTCATCTGTTTCGATCAGGAATACGCTTCGTCGCAGGGTTTCCGCGTTCCGCTCATCGATCTGATCATGATGGGACTGGTGGTCATGACAACGGTCGTGGGGCTTCAGGCGGTGGGGCTGATCCTGATCGTCGCGCTGCTGATCATTCCTGCCGCCGCGGCCCGGTTCTGGACCGATGACCTTTTGGTCATGGTGGCGCTGTCGGGGCTGTTCGGGGGCATGTCGTCCCTGATCGGCGCGACGCTCAGTGCGATTGTGTCGGGCCTTCCGACCGGGGCAATGATCGTTCTTTGCGCGGGTGTTTTCTTTTTTTTCAGCATGTTGATCGCACCGCGGCGAGGGGTGATTGCGTCGGCGGCGCGGCACTGGCTGCTCCGAAGGCGCGTCGCATATCAGCACCTGCTACGAGCCCTCGCTGAGTATGAGGAGACACACGGCGAAGGGGCGGCGATCGGCCGAAAGGACCTTTTCTCCGTCCGAAGCTGGTCCGCCGCGCAGGTGCGCCGAACGCTGGCGCGCGCGGTGCGGTCGGGCGATCTGGCGGTATTGGCGGATGGGTCCGTGCGCCTGACGCAGCGGGGCCGCGTCGAGGCACTTCGCATCCTGCGAAACCATCGACTGTGGGAACTCTACCTGATACGGCATGCGGACGTTGCGCCGTCGCACGTGGATCGCGACGCGGATGAAGTCGAACACGTTTTGTCGGAGGCGATCGTGCGCGATCTCGAGCGGGCGCTCGATGAAGTCGCGCGCGTGCCGCCTTCGCCGCACGTGCGGGAACCGGCGCCATGACGGGATGGAACTGGCATCTCGACGGCTGGATCGTGCTGGCGGGCGTCCTCAGCGCATGTTCCTGCGCGCTGTTGGGCAACTATCTCGTGCTGCGCCGCATGAGCCTGATGGGCGACGCGATTTCACACGCGGTTCTGCCGGGGCTGGCCATTGCATTCCTGGTGACGCACAGCCGGTCGGCGGTGCCGATGTTTGCCGGCGCGGTCATCGCGGGCGTCGTGACGGCCGTCCTGTCGCAGGCAGTGAACCGGCACGGCAAGGTGGAACATGGGGCGGCGATGGGCGTCGTTTTCAGTGTACTGTTCGCGCTGGGGTTGATCCTCATTCGCCAGGCCGCCGATCATGTGGACCTTGATCCGGGCTGCGTTCTCTACGGGAACATCGCCCAGATTCCGCTTGAGGCGATCGGCGGACGCGTTCCGCCGCAGGTCGTGAACCTGGCCGTCGTGCTGGTTGTTGACGTGCTCTTCGTGGTACTTTTCTACAAGGAGCTGAAGATTTCCACGTTTGATCCGGAACTGGCGACGACGCTGGGGTACAACGCGGATACCCTGCACTACGCGCTGATGGTCCTCGTCTCCGTGACAACGGTCGCCAATTTCGAGTCGGTGGGGTCGATCCTGGTTATCGCCATGCTCATTGTGCCCGCCGTGACGGCGCACCTCCTGACGGACCGGCTGAGCGCCATGATCGGTGTCAGCCTGATGGCCGCGTGCCTGTCGGCGATCGGCGGCCATGTCTTCGCCGCCTTCGGTCCGGGCTGGCTCGGCATGAAGGCGGCGACCAACACATCCGCGATGATGGCCGTCGTAGCGGGACTGCTTCTCTGCGCGGCAGTGCTCCTGGCCCCGCGGCATGGACTCGTCAGCAGGCTTCTGCATCGCAGGCAGATGCGGATGACAATCCTTCGCGAGGATATTCTGGGTCTGCTCCATCGGTGGCAGGAGATGCGGGCCGAAGGCGGCAGGGCAATGACGCATCGCGAAGTGCTCGCGGCCGTTGGAGATACTCGTTCCGTGCGCCAGGCCATCCGTTCGCTGCTTCGAAAGCAGTTTGTCGAGAAGGCTTCCGGCCCCCCGGACGCGGGGCACACCTACCGCCTAAGCGGAGACGGGCAGGCCCGAGCCGCCCGCCTGATTCGATCGCACCGACTGTGGGAATCCTACATCGATCGCCACTTCAACCTGCCGCCGGACCATGTACATATGTCCGCGGAACGGGTCGAGCACTTCCTCACTCCGGAGTTGCGCCACGAAATTGAGGCCGACCTGACGTCTCCGCGAACGGATCCCCACGGGCGCGAGATCCCGCCGGAGTCAATCGGGGGGTGAACGGTCCCAGGGCACCGGAGGGACGGGGTACGGTGCCGTTCGGGCGATTTCAGATCAAACGGGCTGCGACTGAACCCTCTGGCCGCAAGCCGCCCTGCCGGCGGTGCGTCTCATACTCCCGAAACCTGGGATTTATCGGGTCTATCGGGTCTGTGTGGCCCCCTCCGGTTACGCAGTTCCGGTCGGCCCCTTATTTGCGGGACCGAACACGGGGCCTTTGGAACAGGGATTGCTCAATGGAGCATCGGCTGGGTTTGGCATGATGGCGATGGTTTTGATATAAGAGTATATTTTTAAATAGTTTATGACGTTGTTGTGTGCCAAGTAGCCGGGTCGAGTGGCCCTGTTTCGGACCCGGCAATGTGCACTGAAACACACTTCGCTTGTGTGATAATACACAGCGATCCTGATTAGGGGTTGGAAATCGAGTCGGACCGGAGTCGCACTCGTGTCCCGCATCCGCTGGTATCACTACTACTTCCTGCTCGCGCTGTTTGACGTCTTTGTCATTCTGCTGAGCCTCCACCTGCATAGCCGGACGGTCGCCAGCGCGTCTGAACTCATCCATGCGGCTACGGACCTCGACGAGCAGTCACGGTGGCTGCAACTGGCGCAACAGAGAATCCTGGAATTGAACGCTCCCGGCAACGACCTCTTCCGTATGGAGGACTATCGCCTCCAGATTGCGCGGTTCGAGGTGGCTCGCCGGAACATGGACGAGGCGCTTCGGCAGGCGAGGAAGCTGCACATTCCCGTCGACCTGCCGACGCGTGAGATTGGGGAGATGGTGGCATCGGCGGAGACGGTCTTCGCGGAGTTCGCGTCGATCCAACGCGCGGATGTGACGGAGGACGTGAGGCGGGAGGCCATAGGCCGGGCCGGCAAGGCGATGGCACGGATGGATCAGTGGCAGCATGAATCGCTCTCGCGGCTGGGTCTGGTGCTCGCGAAAAACGCGGAAGTGCGCGATCGCCTTCTCCAGGAACACGAAAGCGACCTTCAGGCGCGCATTACCTATGAGCGGTATTTCATCGCGGCGGTCATCCTTATCCTTGTGGGCATTCTGTGGTTCGGCCGCCGATTGCAGGAATACGACCGTGCCCTTCAGGAACAGCGGCGCCGGCTGGCCGAGGAGCGCCGCGAGCGTCTGGCGGCGATCGGCGAACTGTGCTCCAGCGTCGCCCATGGGATTCGAAATCCGCTCGCGGCGATCCGCAGTTCCGCGCAGCTTACTCTCGAGCTCGGCCGGATGGACGACGCCTCGCAGGCACGGCTCAAGGACATCCTGGAGGAAGGCAAGCGGCTGGGCGATCGCGTCACGGGCCTCCTGGGAATGGCGCGGGCCAACGCTGAGGGCTTTGAATCGGTCAATCTGGGCGAACTGGTCGCAGGGGCGGTTATGGAACTGCGCCCGGAACTGGAGCGCCGGCAGATCGGAATTCAGGTCGAAATCGCTCCGGAGGAAATCCACGTGCACGGCGACCGCCATCAGCTTGCGCAGGTCGTTGTCGAATTGCTTTCCAATTCAATGGATCACGCCAAGGCGGGAGACTGCATCCACGTCGCCTGCCGCAGGCCGTCGGCCAACGGTACGGCCGCCATCGAGGTCGCTGACGAGGGGCCCGGCGTGCCGGAGGAAATCCGATCACGTGTTTTTGATCTGTTCTTTACGACGAAGCCGGGCGGAACGGGTATCGGGCTGGCGACGATCAAGCGATATGCCCGGCTGCACGGTGGGGACGTGACACTGGCGCCGTCTCACAGGGGAGCGCGGTTTCTCGTCACGCTTCCGGTGGCGCGCAGGGGTGATTCGGCGGCCCCGGAGGGGCATACGCCGCGGGATGAGCCGGAGGCACAAGCGGGCAAACAGTGAATGTCGAGCGGCGGCAGAGCCGGTCGCCGCTTGTCTGATTTCGGAGACAGTGCGATGGCACGAATACTGGTTGTTGAAGATGAGCGCGTTCTTGCGAAGAACGTGCGCGAAAAGCTGGCGGCGCATGGACACGAGGTTCGAATCGCGCATAGCGGACGCGAGGCGACGGCGACCAATGCCGAGTTTCTGCCCGAGGTGGTGATTCTCGACCTGCGCCTGCCGGACACCGACGGGCTGAAGATCCTGCCGCAGCTCAAGGCGGAGTCGCCCTTCACCAACGTGGTGGTAGTCACGGCCCACGGCAACGAGCGCATCGCGGTGGATGCCATGAAGGCGGGGGCGTGCGAGTATCTCACGAAGCCCGTCGACCTTGACGAGCTCCTCATGGTCGTGGGGCGGGTTGTCGATCTCCAGCAGATCAATGACAACCTGACGTTTCTCAAGAGCCGCGAGGAAGAGAGCAGCGGGCTGGACCGCATCATCGGCGATTCGGAACCGGTACGGGCGCTCAAGGAAAGCATCCGCCGGCTTACGCGAACCGAAGTGCTGAGCCTGCCCGATCCGCCGACGGTGCTCATCACCGGCGAGACCGGAACCGGCAAGGATCTCGTCGCACGGGCGATTCACTACCAGGGGCCGCGACGGGGCCGGCCGTTCATTCACGTCAATTGCACTGCGCTTCCGTCGACGCTGTTTGAATCCGAACTGTTCGGGCACGTACGCGGGGCATTCACAAGCGCGACCCAGGCGAAGCGCGGACTGTTTGAGGTGGCCCAGGGCGGAACGATATTCCTCGATGAAATCGGTCACCTTGAGGCCGACATGCAGGCGAAGCTGCTGCAGACCATCGAGCACCGCGAGATACGCCCGGTGGGCGCGACGCAGACACGGCCGATCAACGTGCACATCGTGGCGGCGACGAATCGAGACCTCTCGGCCGCCGTGGAAAGCGGCGAGTTTCGGCGCGACCTGTACCATCGCCTGCGCGTCGTGCACCTCCATCTCGCGCCGCTGCGGGACAGGCCGGAGGATATTCCGCTGCTTGCCACGCACTTCCTGAACCTTCACTGCCGGCGGTTCGGGCTCGGCGCGAAGCACTTTTCGGAAGAGGCCCTGCGCGCACTTCGCCGTTTTGACTGGCGCGGAAACGTCCGCGAACTGTCGCACACGATCGAGAGCTGTGTGCTCCAGGCGGATTCCGACGTGGTCGAGCCGGGCCACCTCCCGATGCCGGGCGAGGGCAAGGCGGCCGACATGACGATCGAGCTGCCGCACAACCGCGTGATTCAGATGGATTTTGAGCGTGAGCGGCCCACCCTGGACGAGGTGGAGCACGCCATACTCGTTGCGGCGTTCGAATACACTGGCCAGAACCTGAGCCGGGCCGCGCGAATCCTTGGCATTACGCGGGAAGCCCTGCGTTACCGGCTTAACAAGTCGATGGAGACGACGCGCCATGCGCAGTAACTCCGTAACTCGTTTCAGCGCACGTTCCTCGAACCGCGCCGCGTCTCTGCGCCCGAGAGCGCGCGGCCGGGCGCCGGCTATTCTCGCGTCGTGCCTGGTCTTTGTCTCCAGCGCGGAACAATCTGTCCGCGCGCAGCCCGCCGTGCTCGTGGATGCGACCGGCGAAGCGGTGATTCGTCGAACGGACCTTGGCGCGGATGGACCGCTTGATCCGGAGCTTCACCGGCTGCCCGATGTGGTCGAAATGCGGCTCGGCGCGTTTGCTCCGGTAGATCCTGACAACGCGCTTTTTGATGGAATATGGAATCCGTCCGGCGCGTTCATGCGGTTCGACCTTGTGCTCGTGGGGTTGATCAATCCGCCCGGCCCGCTTGCATTCGATGACGACGATCCGGACTACGACCCCTTTCGATTTGGCCCGAATCCGATCTTCGGATGGATTGAGTTTGATTTGGATGCGGATGAAGACACGGGGGGAGAATTGGAGTATCCGCAGAAGCGTTACCTGGGAAACGTCGGACGGTTCGGCGGACTTCCATCGGACGGGCGCTTCGCGGGTCGCGCCGCGAAGCACCACCACCAGTTTGACGGCGATGTGACGACGCCCCCATATGTCGATCGGAGCGGCGAGGAGTTTCATCTTTCGATCAACGCCGAAGACGTTGACGAGATATTCGTCCTCGTCGAAAAACCGGGCGGCACGACGGGACTCTTTGAGACGGGCGAGACATGGCTACTGCACGGTGACCTGTTTCATCGGGCCCACGGATTCGAGAGTTTCGCGTTCGGGTGCCCGGATCGACCCGGCCGCTACAAGCCGGAGGTGTGGATTCGATTTGAGCATGACGCGCCGTCGGATCGGACGACGGTGTCGCTCGTGTATCCCCTGACAAACGCGGGCAGCGCGGCCATGATCGACCCGGGGCACCCGGTTCAGCCGAACGACGGGTGCGACCAGAATCAGAACTCGATCGAAGAGGCGCTGGATGACCTTCAAGTCAGCGCGGAGTTTGCGGATCCGTGGGACCGGATGCAGCCGGAATTCGACCTTTTGGCAGGGTGGGAGTTCAACTCGATCGGAGATCACCTCGATCCGGCGCAGTGGCGCATTTGTGGCATCATCGGAACCGCGTACCAGGCCCTACAGGAAAACAATGCGCGGTACGCCTGGACGGACGTCTGGCCCGACCCGGTAACCGGCGACTTTGACGGCAGTGGCGGCGCGGACGCCCTGGACACGCAGCTTCTGAACACATTTATCCTGAATTATGACGGCGCGGCAGGTTTCGATGACGATGGAAGCTCGGTGAACGGCTCACTGGAATGGCATGATTTTTCTCAGGGTTTTTGCGTCTATGACACAAACTACGATGGATTCGTCCATGCAAGTGATGCCGTGGTCATGGGGGACATGGACTACAACCAGTCGGTTCAGTTCGAAGATGTGGACGACTTCGTGCTGGCCCTCCTGGACCCGTCCCTGTACATGGACACACACAATGGGGCGTTACCGCACGCCCGGGGCGACCTGAACGGTGACGGCCAGGTGAATGCGGCGGATATCGCCGACTTTGTCGATATTCTGCTTTCTCCGTGAGCCGACCGCCCCTTGGGCGGCTTCACCCCGAGGGCAATAAGCTTTAACATGAGTGAGGTTTTCCCGGAGCCCTCGCCGGTCGAGGGCGTGGAAGGAAATCTTTTTCACGTTGCGGATGATCATTCGCTCATACCATGCCAGGGGAGTGACGCTCATCGAACTGCTTGTTTCGATGGGAGTGCTCGCGCTTGTGATCTCGGTCGTCATGCCGGCGATGAGCGCCGGCCGGCATGCCGCCAAGGATCTGGAATGCCGCGCGAACTTCCGCGAGGTGTGTCAGAAGTTCATTCAGTTCGCCGACGAGGGCGGCGTCGGACTCCGCGGAGACAGCCAGCGCTTCGGCCCGGAACGATTCCTCCTCGAAGACTTCGTGGAATCGGTGTACGAAGTTCATGAGTTCTGGACGGGGCCCGAGGCTGAACGGATTGCCATGGACGCCTCACGCCAAGTGCTCATGTGTCCGGAAAGCCCCGCTCGGCTGGAGCGCCGCTCAGGCATTCCTTGCAGCGACGGCGCGGTGGGTCCGGCCAGGAACATCAGCGCGGCCTTCAACAAGCGGCTCGAGAAGAAAACGCGCATGGCGGGGACGCGTCCGGTGGCGACGACCGCCTATTTGACGAGTAATATTCTCCAGTATCCTGACGTGCCGCTCGTCTTTGATGCGGCGGGCGATGAGGCGTCGGCGCGCGACGTTCCCGCCCTGTACTCGGCTCCGCCGATTCTGACCGACAAGACAACGGACATCTATGAGTCGGGCCGGAACTGGTTTCCTTCGTTCCGGCATCGCGAACGGATGAACGTGGGCTTCATCGGCGGCCATGTCCTTTCGTCCGGGCAGCCCACGACCGAACCGTGGTGGCGCTGGAGCTACCAGCCCGGTTAGCCGCGGTCTTGCGGTCGGCTGCAATTCCGCTTCGTGATTCCGCGGGGCGCAACTTCCTTTCCTGTCGCAGCCTTTATGTGCATGAACGCACGACTTGTGTGCGATCCCAATCGCGCAAGCGCCCAATCGTAAGTGTCGAATCCTCCGGCATTCTCACGACGATCATTTCGACCGCGGTTATTCCATGCTCTGCATGCAGTTAGAGTCGCCTACGGATTTCGGCGCGGTCCATGCGTTTCTGGCACGGGAAATGCACCACGTCCCGCCCAATGAGCGGCGGATTCAGGGCCGACTTTGAAGACGATTGAGTTCTTTGTGTTTGGCGAGTCGAGTTCAAGTGCGTCGGCCGCGGCCGCGCCGAAACCATCGGGGAGATCAAAAATGTCCAGTGCACACACGGTTGCCATGTGGTCCATTCTGACGGTGATGTCCTTCGGTCTGCTGGCGCAGTCGCCGACTTGTTCGCTTGACGCCGTCATCAGTATCCTCCGTCCGGACGGCGATGCGAACAGCAACGGCGTCGATGACGACGCGAACAGCAACGGGACGGACGACGATTCCAACAGTAATGGAACCGACGATGATGCGAACTCGAACGGCACGGATGACGACAACAGTTCCGCGCTTCGCATCGTGGCGGATCTGACCGGCCCGGGGCCGGCGCACGGAGATGCGGAATACCGGGAAGAGGGCGCGCGCCGCAGTTTGAAGGTCGAGCTTGAAGATGCCGCGGCGGGCAGCACGCATGACGTGCTTGTCCGGGGAATCCTGATCGGCCAGCTTACGATCGGCGCCCTCGGCGAGGGCGAGCTGGAGTTCGACACGAACATCGAGCCGGGGCACCTGCCCTGGCCGGCGAACCTGCCGACCGAATTGACGCCCGGCACCCAGGTTCAGGTCGGTCCGGCCAGCGGCGTACTCGGCTCCTGAATTTGCGCGGCAATCCAACCCGCAGGACCGGGCAACCAGCAGCCCGGTCCTGCGGCGACGCAATGTGGCAATGCCATCCGCCGGATCGAGGTTTTTCTACGCGTTTCGAAACGTTACGCGGGGATCTCGTCGAGGCCCATTTCAGCACCTGTTGTTTGCGCCCCCGGTAATGCGTTCTGCGGCACAACTCCGGTTTTTCCGTATCAGTTGAAACCCGAGTCCCGGTTCTGGATACTGGTGCGCTGGGTTTCCATGGAATGACCGGAGTCGTCTCTTGCGCGTGGCGTCAATCGGTGTCGTAGTGTTTGCCTCGATTCTTGCCGGTTGCAGTGCGCCGTGTCCGACGGCAGCAGATGCCGACGATCAAATCCATGCTGTTTCAACCACGCGATCGCAACATTCGGACCTGGAAAACGTCTTTCAGGTTACGAAAAAGCTCTACAGCGGCTCGGTGCCGGACGGCGATGAGGCATTTGACGAACTCCGCGCCATGGGAATCCACACTATCATCTCGGTCGACGGCGCGGCGCCGGACGTAGAGCGGGCGCGGGCGAGGGGGCTCCGCTATGTCCATCTGCCCATCGGTTATCACGGAATCGAGCCGGAACGGCGCATGACCCTTGCCCGGGCGGTGCGCGATCTTCCGGGGCCGATCTACCTGCATTGTCATCACGGAAAGCACCGTGGGCCGGCGGCGGCCGCCGCCGCAGCCGTTGTGCTGGGTTTCCTCACGCCCGCGGAGGGGCTGTCGGTGCTTAAAGAAGCGGGTACATCGCCGCATTACACGGGGCTGTACGCGTGCGTCGTTGAGGCTGAGCCGGCGCCGAGCGACATGCTCGAGTCCGTCGCGCCCGAATTTCCGGAGATTGCCCCGATGCCGGGTTTCGTGAAAGCGATGGTCGAAGCGCAGGAAGCGTACGATCACCTGGTCGAGGTCCGCGATGCGAGGTGGACTGTTCCAGTGGCGAATCCGGATATCGTGCCTCTGGCCGAAGCGGGGCGATTGGAGAACCTCCTCCGGGCATTGCGTGAGGACCCAGAAGCTCGGCGCTACCCGGCCGGATTCTCGGATATGATGCGCGCCTCGCACGTGGCAACTATGTCGTTTGAAAGGGCTTTGGGTGGCGAACTGCCGCCGGCGACGCTGACGGAGCGGCTGCGCGTCGTTGGCAGTTCATGCAGGACCTGCCACGAGCGCTACCGGGACTCCCGCTGACCGGGGTTGGCGCGGGACCTTCCTTCATCCGCGCATCACTCCTCAGATACATGGCCTCGCGGGTCGGCGACCGCGAGCTGCGGGCCTGTTACAATCGGCGAATCCATTCCCGCACGATTTTCGCAAGGGCGTGGAGGTTCCCCTTCAGCTCGCCACCGGATCCCAACGAAACGAGGCAGCGATCGTCCGCGAGCCACTTGATCAGGCCCCTGGGGTCGGAGATGTCCATCTTGCCGATCGTATTGTCCTTTTTCCTGGCGCCCGTGTGAAGGACCATCTGGACTTGTTCCCGGCAGCGCCAGTTCAGCGTCGCGAACCAGTCCGATGTGCGGTAGCTGAGCGAGTTCCACTTGACCCCTTCACATATGCGCGGACTTGCTCCAAGCATGCACGCGCGAACGAGTTGGATGTCGTTCTTGAACGGGTGCTTGAATTTGCGGAAATAATCTGCGGCGCCAGGGTCCGACCGCGATGCGGGTCTGGTCGGCGGCGCGGCGCGCTTTCCGTTCGACATTTTCGCCGGTCGCATCGTGGCAAGGGCGGCGTTCTCGGCGAGTCGCGCCCTTACGAGCCTCTTCACGAGCGCCGCAGGCAGGGGGCGATTCGTCTGAAATCGGATTGTCCCCTTGCTTGTGTCGCAACCTGCGAGGTCCCTTTCAAGGGCACTCATTACCGAGGGGCTCATCACGTAAAATGCGCAGTGGGCCGCGGTCGCGCCGTAGGAAACCAGCATTCGGCCGTCGTGACGAAACGCGGCAAGCTGGTAGCTGATGCACTCTTCGGCCCCAGGGGCGGCGGCTCGGATCGCGCTTCGCAGCTTCTGAAGCGCCTTCCGCTGCGCGGGGGCAAGGCGCGAGAGGTATTCGTCATGAGTCCGTGTCGGCGCACCGGCTTTCATGGCTGTAGACTCCGTTTCTTCCTCCCGGTTGCAGAGCAATCGTGTGCCATTGCATGAGTACGGAGCAATGGGAAACTCGGCGCGTCGAACACAACGGATCTGAATGATTAACGCAGATTGTGTACCTGGCGCAAAACGCGATTCATCAGGGACGCCGAGGGTGCCTCAATGGCACATCCGGGTTGTCGCGTTAGACGTTCAGCGCTGGATCTTTTCGGCCAGGAACGCGTCGAGCTGCTGGTAGCCTGCCTCCATGCCCTGCTCCATGCCGGACGCCAACGCGGTGTCGCGCGCCTGTCTGGAGTTGAAGGCAAGGGTCATCTTCATCGCTGTGCCGCCATCCGTGTCCGTCAGTTCGAGCGTGGCAACGAGTTCCCAGGGCTCGGGCGGACCGCCGTCCGGAGCGCAAGGACCGGCGCCGGGCGCCATTTCCATCAACTCCGTGTGGACAATCTTGTTCGGCGGGTCCACCTCGCGGTGTACTCCGCGAATGGTCAATGCCAGGTCGCCGTCCGGCCCGTTCCATTCCCATCTGTAGGCGCCGCCGACGCGCACATCCATCTCACACGTAGCCCATGACCATCCTGGCGGACAGAACATCCAGCGACGAACCAGATCGGCCCTGGTCATGGCATCCCAGACCATGCGGCGCGGCGCATCGAAGGTGCGCGTCATGACGATCGTCGTGTCGGTGGGCGTGGCTACCTGAAGCGTGCCTGACTGTAGCATCGTTTGTCTCCTTCAGCGTTTGGGGTGTTCCGAGTCCCTGTCTCGTTCCTCGGCATGCATCTGATCGAGCAGGGCATCAAGCCGCAGGAAGTTTCGCTCCCAGTTCCTGCGGAATTGTTCCAGCCATTGGTCGGCATCTCCCAGCGGCCTGCCCTCGATCCGGCAGATATGCTCGCGGCCTACGACGCGTCGCCGCACGAGCCTTGCCCGCTCCAGCACCTTGACGTGCTTGGACGCGGCGGGAAAGGTCATCCTCAGCGGCGCGGCCAGTTCGCTGAGGTTCTGCTCCCGGTCGGCGAGGGAACGCAGGATCGCCCGGCGGGCCGGATGGGCCAGGGCATGAAAGACGCGGTCGAGGGCAGGCGAGCGATCTGTAACCATATGGTTTAATATACATCGCGACGCGCAAAAATCAACCATTTGGTTTAATAATTTGTGCGCGCGGTATCGATGCGCGGTTACACCCGGCCAGGCCGGTTCCCGTTGGTGGACGGACGTCAAGCCCCCGATATCCTCGTGACATGGAAGCAAGGCCCCGGATCGACCCTGAGCAGCTATGGCGGACTCGAGAGCCTATCGTGCTTGCCCCACACGACCCGGGCTGGCTCGCCGCCGCGGCGGACGAGGGCCGCCGGATCGCAAATGCATGCGGGCCGGCGGTTGTTCGCGTCGAGCACATCGGCAGCACTGCGGTGCCCGGCCTGATCGCCAAGCCCGTAATTGATCTCATGCCGCTTCTCAAGTGTTTCGACGACGGCTACGCTTGCGTCGCGCCGATGCGGGCATTGGGCTACTGGTACGCGGGCGAGTTCGGGATTGCGGGGCGGCACCTGTTCATTAAGGGTTCGCCGCGAACGCATCACGCGCACATGCTGGTTGAAGGGTCGATCGAGGCACGGCGTCATGTGGCCGTCCGCGACATCTTGCGGACACATCCCGAGGCGTCCGCCCGATACGCGGCACTGAAAAAGGAACTTGCCCCGCGCTTCGGTGACGATCGGGAGGGTTTCGCCGAGGCGAAGGGGGCATTCATGCGCGAGATTTTCGTCCTTGCGGGCCTGCGCGACGAAGCGCCCGGCCCGGCGCGTTGAACTCCGCCCCGCTCAATCAGACCTGAGCGACGCCATGTCGATACAGAATCGGTACTTCGCGTAAGATTTGGGCAGCCGCTCGCAGGCATCGTTCACCTTCTGGATTGGGATGACCTCAACATCTGCGGGGATGTTGTGCTTCCAGCAGCAGTCGAGCATCTCCTGCGTCTGAGGGATGCCGCCGATATCGCATCCGTTGGGTGTCGAAGGCGACCACATGAGGACACAGCTTTGTCCGGCTGCATGCGGACAAATAGCCGTCGCTGCTAAGGACAGAACTTTGTCCGCTATCCCAGAAGGGACCAGAAGCGTCGCCGCGCTCTGGCGGCGGGCGACGCATGCAAAAGACTTGACATCGAAAGGCGGATTTGTGACAATTGACACAAGCATGAGCAATCGAAAGAATAAAGCGACCATATCCGACGTGCTGCGGCAAGCGATAACTGCCAGTGGAAAGACGTACCTGGAGTTGGAGCGCGAAACGGGCGTGCATCGAGCATCGATCATGCGATTCGTTACCGGGGAGCGGACCCTACGGCTCGATATGGCAGACAAGTTAACCGACTGTCTTGGAATTGTGGCTTCGGTCCGGCCGAAAAGGAGCTGAGTATGGACGGTATGGCAATGGTGGAGCATCGATTGCAACGCATGGAACGACATCAGCGCATTCTTTACGGCTGGATGGTCGGCATTGTCGCCTTGGCGGGTTTGACTCTAGCAATGGGGCAGGCAGCGCAAACGTCCCGGCCCGCAACTACCGAAGATCGCAGTGATTCGAAGCGACCAAGAGAGGACTTTCGTTTTGTGGAAACTGCTGAACGCATCCAACTCTTCGATCAAGACGAGAAACTCCGCTTAACCCTTGGCGAGTGTGGCGATGGTGTAGGACTTGCCATAGCGGATAGTCGGGGGCAGGCGCGTCTTGTGCTGGCAGTCGGGGATGGTGGTCCCTATTTGTCAATGTTCGATGATCGAGGTCAGGAGCGAGTCGGACTCATGTTTCTTGATGACGGGCAGTATCCGCTGGTTCGAATGTTCGACAAAAATGGTAAGGGTAGCGTTTTACTCGCTTCTGAAAATGAAGGGGCGACGTTGCGGTTTTCAGACAGTAACGAACGGATTCGCACTGCAATTGGCCATACTATTCATGGAAGCACAGTTGTGATGTTTGATGACAATGGGAAGGAACGAATAGATGTAGGTACGAATAAGTTCGGACCGTCAATCAGAATATTGGATCAGGAAGGCCATGAACGGGCGACCTTGGGCGTATCGCTCATAGAGGGAAAACGGGATGGCGCAGTTACGCAACGGCCCGAGTCGTCATTCATTCTCTTCGACCGCTCAAGCTCCGTTATTTGGAAGGCACCCTAAGGCGTACGAAGCCCGAATCCGTTCTTTCAAAAATCAATCGAATATGAGATTTGAGTATGGCAACCGTCTATCGAAAAACATTTACCAAGCCGCTGCCCGAAGGCGCAGAAATCTTTTCCCGCAAAGGCGAGCAATTCGCCCGCTGGAAAGATAGCAACGGCCGGACCCGTACCGAGCGGGTAACAATCGGCCGCGACGGCTCACCGCGCATCATCGCCGAGGCCGCGACATTCACCGCGAAGTATCGCGACGGGCAAGGGCATGTCATAGAGCTGCCGACCGGCTGCCGGGACGAAACTGCCGCCCGTGGCGTGCTGTCGCAACTGGTGCGACGGGCGGAGCTGGTGAAAGCGAACGTGATAACCGCCGACGAAAGCGCGGCGGCGGATCATCAGGACCGGCCGCTGTCGGAACACTTCGCCGCCTACATCGCACACCAGCGGGCCAAGGGACTTAGCGCCGTCCGAATCGAGAATACGCGCCGCCGTCTGGACCGCATCGCCGAGGGCTGCGACTTTCAACGGCTCGCCAAGCTAAGCGCCGCAGCTCTGGAAAAATGGCTTGCCGAGAAGAGCGCCGCGGGCATGTCGGCTGGCAATCGAAACGCATACCGGGAAGCAATCGTCGGCTTTGCCAATTGGTGCGTGCAGACATCCAGACTGGTGAGCAATCCATTCAACAGGGTGCCGAAGGCGGATGCGCGGGCAGACTGCAAGCGAAAGCGCCGGGCGCTGACCGAGGATGAATTACAGCGACTTCTCTACGTCGCTCGAAGTCGGCCGCTGGCGGAGTATGGCCGGGAGTCGATGAAAGTTGAGCCGGACCCGAAGGCGGAGAAGCCAAAGCGGGCATGCTGGACTTTCGCACCGCTGAC
Organism: Planctomycetota bacterium; assembly: GCA_003576905.1. Taxonomy (GTDB): domain Bacteria; phylum Planctomycetota; class Phycisphaerae; order UBA1845; family UTPLA1; genus UTPLA1. The sequence goes on from QEVG01000005.1 coordinate 179,992, forward strand.
AATCGCGGACATGCCCGCAGCAATCGAACGCGCCCAAAAGCGATTCGAGAAGCGGTCAGACTTCATCGCCGAAGTGATAAAGCGCGGCCGGGAGCGGGCTTTGATTTACAAGGCGCTGGTGCTGACCGGGCTACGCAAGGGCGAGCTGGCATCGCTGACTGTCGGGCAACTCGACCTGGACGGGCCGACGCCGTTTCTGGTGCTGCATGCGGCCGACGAAAAGAACCGCAAGGGCGCGGAACTGCCGCTACGGGCCGATTTGGCGAGCGACCTACGCGAATGGCTGGCTGATCGGCTGCAATCGCTCCAAGGCGAAGCAAGGCGGGTTGTCGGGGCTTCCGTGCCGCTGCGGTTGCCGCCCGAGTTGCCGCTATTCAACGTGCCGACTGGATTGGTGCGGATACTGGATCGGGACATGAAGGCGGCGGGGATCGCCAAGCGAGACGACAGAGGCCGGACCGTCGATGTCCATGCACTTCGGCATACGTTCGGTACGATGCTGAGCAAGGGCGGAGTCGCGCCCCGAACGGCACAGGCCGCGATGCGGCACAGCTCCATCGACCTGACGATGAACACCTACACCGACCCGCGCCTTTTGGACGTGGCCGGGGCCGTGGCCGCGCTGCCCGAACTGCCGCTGGATGCGATGCCCAAGCACTCACCCGAAGTCGCCGTCGCAACCGGCACGGACGGCCGAAGCATTCCGACAAATGATGTCGATTCGCTTGCACCACCGCTTGCACCAACTTCTGACAAAACGAGCATATTGGGGGCAAGGCCGGACAAGGCGGACCCAAGCGGGGGTGCCGACTTGGCGACATCGGCAATCGCCGTAAGTGTCGATGGCGACAGAAGAAATCGCCCGCCGTCATTCGCAGACAGCGGGCGTCAGAATGTCGGGGCGAGAAGATTTGAACTTCCGACCTCTGCGTCCCGAACGCAGCGCTCTAAACCAGGCTGAGCTACGCCCCGTAGCGTGAGCCTTGCATCGTACCCTATCCGCCCGGGCACGCAAGGACTCCAACCGCAAAGGGGGGTGGCGGCGCGGCTTTGCTTCGGTCGGGCGACCGATTACGTCCGATTCGTCCGGGCCATGATTCCCGTCCAGACCTTCGGCCGCGGGGGAACGAAACACACGTTAGCCTCGAGCCAGGAATTGGGGGTTGGGCGGTGGCAAGCGGCCAGAAGTGCAACGAGTAATTCGTGGGATTGGCCGTGCATGTTCGGCAGGGCTGTCGCCTTGTCTGGCGGGAGCGGTGGATGAATGGAACTTGGCGAAGGCATGCGTGGGAGTGTGCGTGGCATCGGTCAACTGAGGCACCCTCGCAGATGCGCCATGCGTGCCCCTGCGGTCCGGCGAGAGTGCGAAATCGATCGCCCGAAGGCCGGCGCAAATCGCGGTTTTTGAAACTTTTGCACGTGCCACCGCTTCCCTATAATCCGCACGAACTTCGGCTTTCGCGCAACGGACAGCTTACTGCCGTCGTCAGACACAACCTACGGAGACCTACGAACGCATGGCCGCACAGCACGCCGAACATGCCCCCGGGGGCGCCGATCACGCCGGGCACCCTCACGAACAAGCCGTGACATTCAGAATTGCACGCCAGGACAAGCCCGGCGGGCCGCGCTACTGGCAGACGTTTGAAGTCCCCTACACGCCGGGGATGAACGTGATCTCGGCCCTTCAGTACATCGCCGCGCACCCGAAGCCGCTCGGGGCAGACAGGCCGGTGCCCCCGGTCTCGTGGGATTGCAACTGTCTCGAGGAAGTGTGCGGAGCGTGCACGATGGTCATCAACGGCCGCGTGCGTCAGGCGTGTTCGGCGCTGGTGGACAATCTCGGCCGGACAGACGCGGGCGAGATCGAGCTCGAACCGATGAGCAAGTTCCCCGTCATTCGCGATCTCGTCGTGGATCGCACGCGAATGTTCCGGGGGCTTCAGCGTGTGAAGGCTTGGATCCCGGTTGATGGGTACCATCCGGCCGGACCTGGGCCGGTCCAGAGCCCGGAAGATCAGGAAGAGGCCTATCCGCTTTCGGAGTGCATGACCTGCGGCTGCTGTATGGAGGTGTGCCCTCAATATGCGAAGGTTGAACTTGAGCGGCAGCCAGGCGAGAGCGATGGCGAGTTCGAGGCACGGTGCCACAGTGCCTTCGACAGGGCCTTCGTGGGACCGGCGGTTATCTCCCAAGCGGTTCTCTTCAACACGCATCCGACAGGGCGGATGAGTTCCCATGCCCGGCTGGAAGGCCTGATGGGTCCGGGGGGGATAACGGACTGCGGAAATTCCCAGAATTGCGTGAAAGTTTGCCCTAAGGAGATTCCCCTGACGCGTTCGATCGCCAAGGCGGGCCGGCAGACAAGCGTGTACGCAATCGAGCGCTGGCTGCTGAAGTGACCGATTCTTGCGAGCAAAGATGCCGTTTTTTTGGAACATTTTTTGCTAGACACCCTCTTGCGGAATGCTTGGGGGTACGTAAGATTCCCTTCGCTGGGGGGAGAAAAGGAAGTGAATGGCCCCCTGACGGCACTATGTCCTTGCCTGCGGCGGAATCGCTTCGGCGTAGCGGTTGAATGTTCGAGCGAATGGCGCCCAGTCAGCATGAATGACTGAGTTGACGAGGTCGACTCTTGTCGGGCTACCCAGATTCCCATCTCGCACGTCGCGACGGTTTCGGGCCTTTCCGCAAGCAAAAGCTCATTGCACTGATTCCGGTTGCGATCCTGCTCGGTTGGTTCTCTTACCTTTGGATCGTGAGCGGGGTGCTGGTGTCGGAAGAGCGGTACCCCAGTGGCAGGATCAAGGCCGAGGGCTATGTGAAACGACTGGGATGGACCGGCGAATATCGCCGACATGGAAGATGGAGAATCTACCATGAAAGCGGTCGGCCGGCGGGCGAGGGGACCTATCTGAATGGCGAGCCCCAGGCGGACTGGGTTTTCTGGGATGAAAGCGGACGTGTGGTGACAGACAGCCCGCATTTGACGACACGCTCGAATGAGGCGGGCGCAACTGACTAGGCAGCGGCATCAAGGGGAGCCATGGGCCGGTCCGATCGTGGATCGGTTAAGAGAAAAGGGCACCAGGGACGTAGAGTGCGGCACACCAAAATTGCCGATTACGGCTTATCGTCCCATAAGGTGGTGCCACCGGAAGGATCTGGATTGGCGGTACCAAGTTTCGCAGGTTATAGCTACAATGAGGGGGCGGCAAGGATTGCCGCCGCCGAATCTGCAGGACGCAGAGATAATCAGTTCTTCGGCGCTGTTGCCTCAATCGCCGTGAGGCAGTACGACACCGATAAACGTCGGTTGAGAACTGCTGTTTACAGTTTGCGTGTTTCAAGGTATTTCACGGTTTCGGCAAGAGTTGCACCGCGTTTCATCAATCACCCTGTAAACGCTGTTTCCACCGAAAGTCGCGGTGCCGGTGTGACGAATGAGATGCGCCGTCTTAGCGGTCCGTGGCACGGAATGTGCGGTAGTCGATCGGAGCAGTTTCGCACGGGTGGAGCCTCTTTCGTCTTCATGACGGGCGAGGGTCGGCGGGACTCTCCGGGTGTCTGAAAGGCAGTAGCGGCCTCAAGGCGGAGGCCGATGGTACGCGACGAGTGGATATGGTTAACCGGACGAACAGGCTATGAGGTCGAACGCCGGTGTGGTAAAGGCGCGATATCACCAGCAGAAACGCTTGATGACGCGCGAGAGCAACATGAGATTCGGGAGGCTGGTATGAGAGTTCAAAGGTTCCGAGGTTTTGCATGCCTGATGTTGGCCGCTACGGCGGTCTCCCTTGTGGGGTGTCGAGAAAGCATGCCCCACTCCTTCACATGGCCGGCGACGGGTGACACGATTCCCACGCACCCGAAGCCCCCGGAGGGCGGCTATTACTCCGACTGGGATCCCTACGCAGCGACGCTGGAGATCACGCCCCTTGAGGCCGTGAATCCCGTGCGCACGCAGCACGTCCTGATCGCGACGGTTCGCGACAAGGAAGGCAAGCCGCTGCCGAATCGGCGCGTCGAGTGGATGATCGCCGACCAGAGTGTGGGCAGCATTGTTGAGGTGGACGAGAGCGGTTTCCGCGCCAGCCGCGGTTACAAGCTGACCAACAGCTACGCTATCTCCCACACCAACAACTACTCGCATACGCTCACCCGCGGCACGGATGATCCGTCCGACGATATCAACCTCGAGCCCGGCCAGACATGGTGCGTGATCACCTCGGCCGTCGAGGGCGACACCCACATCATCGCGTACTGCCCGGCGATTTATGACTGGACGAAGCACAAGGTCTTCGCCGTCAAGCACTGGTACGACGTTTCGTGGGAGTGCCCGGCTCCGGACACCAACATGGTCGGCACGCCGCACGAGATGGTCACCCGGGTCTTCAAGTACTCGGATGGCTCGCCGCTGGCCGGCTACCTGGTCACCTACAAGATCATGTCCGGCCCCGGCGGTCGGTTTGATCCCGGCGCCGCCAACACCGTCACGGTCAACACCGGTGACGACGGCATTGCCCGCGTGGTCCTGAACCAGGACACGCCGATGGAAGGCGTCAATGAGATCCAGATCGACATCAATCGACCTGAGAACGCCCAGTGCTGCAAGCCCGGCGCTCATATCGCGACCTGCAACACCACCAAGACCTGGCTGGCGCCGCAGATCGATATCACCAAGAGCGCTCCGGCCCGCGCCGAAGTCGGCGACGAGTTTGACTACAGCATCGTCGTCTCGAACCCGGCCCAGATGGCTGCCGAGAACGTCACCGTCCGCGACAATCTGCCGGACGGCATCGTGTACGTTTCGAGCAACCCGGCCGCGTCCGTCTCCGGTCAGGCCCTCAGCTGGAACCTCGGCACGCTGGCCGGCGGCCAGAGCGCCGCATTGTCGGTTCGCGTCCGCGCGACCCGAACGGGCACCTTCCACAACTGTGCCGACGTGACCGCGTCGAACGGTCTGTCGGACAATGCCTGTGCCGATACGGTTGTCACGGCTCCGTCGCTGGCCCTGGTCCTCAACTGCCAGGCCGAGCTGATGCTCTGTGACAACGTTCCGTTCCGCGTGGTCGTCAGCAACAACGGCGACGGCACCGCGAAGAACGTCATGGTCACCGTGGATCTGCCGGATGGTCTGGCGAGCTCCGACGGTCGCAACCAGCTCAGCTTCTCCGCGGGCAACCTCGGAGCGGGCCAGAGCAAGGAAGCCACCTTCAACGCCAAGGCCTCGCGCGTGGGTGATTACGGAGTCCGTGCGTCGGCCACCGCCGACGGCGGTCTGATGGCCGATTCCAACTGCTCGACGCGAATCGTTTCGCCGTCGCTGGCCGTTTCCAAGACCGGTCCGGATGTCCGCTACATCGGACGCCCCGCGACCTATCAAATCACCGTCAACAACACGGGCAACGTCCCGGCTCGCGACGTCATCCTGACTGACACGATCCCGGCCGGCCTCCAGTTCATCAGCGCCAGCGATGGCGGCCAGATGAGCGGCGGACGCGTCACGTGGAACCTGGGCACGATGGAACCTGGCTCTTCGAAGTCCGTTACGACGGAACTGAAGGCGACCGGCTTCGGCTCAGTGGTCAACACCGCGACGGTCCAGGCCTACTGTGCCGACGCGAACGCGTCGTACACGATGGAGGTCAAGGGTGTCCCGGCCGTTCTGCTTGAAGTGATCGACATGAACGATCCGATCGAAGTGGGCGGCACCGAGACGTACGAGATCGTGGTCACGAACCAGGGTTCGGCGCCCGACCTCAACACGAAGATCGTCGTCACGCTCCCGCCGGAGATGGATTACGTCTCCGCGTCGGGTCCGTCCGGCGAGCAGGCTTCGGTGGAAGGCAAGACCATTTCCTTCCCGCCGTATCCGTCGCTGGCTCCGAAGCAGCGCATCATCTACAAGGTCCAGACCAAGGCCAATGCGGTCGGCGACGTCCGCTTCCGGACCACGATGACCAGCGACATGCTTCAGACGCCGGTCGAGGAAACCGAGAGCACGCATATCTACTGATAGCGGCTCTCAGAGAAATCTGAGCAACCTTACGGGCGGCACGATCAGGGAATCCTGGTCGTGCCGCCCTTCTTATTTGGAACTACAATCTGCCCGTCAGCACGTCTTCGCGGCAACGGAGGGGGCCGGCGGTCCGTGGAGACTCGGTGGGAAGTGCCATACCAGTGGCAGATAGGACCACGATTTCCAAAGGAGATGAACATGAACCGTCAACCCCTCTTGATCCTCGCCTCGCTCGTCGCCGGGGCCGTTTTCATGGGCGCGGGCGCCCGGGCGCAGGACGCCCCGGATCCCTATCCGCACATGGCCCGGCGGACGGCCGGCACGTCGCGCGTCCAGCCGGCCCCGGCCACGGCGGCTCAGCCGTCGGCGCACTCCGCACCCGTCGTGTCTCGTCATGGCAATCTGAGGCCCGGCGTCATTGAAGGCGCCTACGTGCGCGGCGGTGCGCAGCCGTCTGTGCAGGTTGCGTCGGCTGTACCTTCGCGGCCGACGCCTGCGGCATCCGTCGCGGCCCCGGTCATGCACGCTGCGCAGGCTGCCGCCGTGGCCCAGTCCGGTGCATCGAAAGCTCCGGCGCCGCCAAGGGGTGCCGTGAATCGAACGGAGACGTTCTTCCCGTCCGGCTCGCGCGACAGCAGTTCGATCATGCTGGAGCGAAGCGTTCCGGCTGAAGTACGGACGGGCGATATGTTCACCTATGAGATCAAGCTGACCAACCAGAGCAACACCGAAGTCCGCTCCGTTGAGCTCCTCGAGCGAATGCCCGCCGGATTCAAGTATGCCAGTGCGACTCCGGCGCCCACGTCGGAGGAAGGCACGGAACTGCGGTGGTCGCTTGGCAACATGGGCCCCCGGCAGTCGACTTCGCTGCGCGTCACCGGGTCTGGCGACGCCACCGGCGAACTCAGCTACTGCGCGACCGTGACCTTCCAGACACAGCTCTGCAACGCGAATCGGGTTGTCGAGCCGGCGCTCGAACTGACCATGACTGCGACGCCGGAGGTCATCCTCTGTGACCCGGTCACCCTTCGATACGTCGTTCGGAACACCGGCTCCGGCATTGCCCGCGGCGTAAAGGTCATCGCCGTGCTGCCTGCGGGCTGGAAGACGCAGGACGGCCGGTCGGGCGTGACGTTTGACGCGGGGGACCTGCGGGCCGGGCAATCGAAAGAGGCGACGCTTGTCGCCAAGGCCTCTGAGACCGGCAGTTTTACAAACACCGCGCGTGCGACGGAAGAAGGCGGACTTTCGGCCGAGGCCAGCGCGGACACACGCGTAACAGTGCCCAGGCTCGCATTAACCAAGACAGGGCCGGATATGCGCTATCTTGGCCGCCCGGCGACCTTTGAGCTAACGGTGTCGAATGACGGCGACGGCCCCGCGCGGGATACGGTCGTGGTCGATGACATTTCCGCCGGCACGCGGATCATCGAAGCGACACAGGGTGGACAGGTGTCCGGCGGGCGCGTGACCTGGAATCTCGGCACGCTGGAGCCCGGGGCGCGGCAGACGTTGAGCGTTTCGCTCGTTCCTGGTCAGATCGGAACGGTGCGCAATACCGCGTTTGCCAAGGCCTACTGCGGCGAGGCAAGCGCGGAATCGTCGATGCAGGTTAGCGGCGTCTCGGCCGTTCTTCTCGAGGTGGTCGATAACGACGACCCCATCGAGGTGGGCATGAACGAGACCTACGACATCATCGTGACGAATCAGGGTTCCGCCGATGACACCAACATTGTCATCGAGTGCACGATTCCGGATGAGCAGGAGTATGTCTCGTCCGACGGCCCGACCACGGCAGCCGTCGCCGGCAAGGTCGTGCGCTTCGCGCCGCTGGCGCGGCTCGCGCCCAAGGCAAAGGCGGTATGGCGCGTCGTGGTGCGCGGTAATTCGGTGGGCGACGTACGATTCCGCACGACCCTGGACAGCGACCAGCTGGAAACAAACGTCGAAGAGACCGAAAGCACGCACATCTACGAATAGGCACGGCCCGCGCGCGGGCGGCACCTTCTGGGCCGCCGCGTGGCAGAATTGTCGCATTGATGAAAAAGGCCCACGGACCGGAGAATCCGTGGGCCTTTTAGTGGGTTTGTGCCGCCCACGGGGCGTCCGCGCGGATGCACGGACAGGCCTCTCGCGGCGGTCAGGCCGTCTTTACCGTGATGCGCCGTGCCTTTGCGTCCGGTCGCTTGGCCATTGTGACCGTTAGGACGCCGTCCTTGTAGGCGGCTTCGACCTTATCGGGGTCGACGCCCGTCGGCAGCGGGATCGAGCGCTGGAACGAGCCGTACTGCCGCTCCACGTAGTGATAATTGCGGCGCTGCTCCTCTTTCTCTTGTTTCTTCTCGCCGCGAATCATCAAGACATTGCCCTCGACGCGGAGATCCACGTCCTTCGGGTTGATGCCCGGAAGCTCGGCCTTGACGGTGATCTCGTTGTCCGACTCCGCGAGATCGACCCGCGGACCGAAGAGAGACTGCCCCCGGTCCATCGGCGGGCCGAAGGGATCGGTAAAGAACCGCTCAAAAAGATGGTCCATCTCGTTACGGAATCGGGCAACAGCGTTCTCCGGCGAAGCGGTGCCAAGCCGGTCTTCTCGTTTTGACAACCATGGAATGATGTTCATTGCAAATCCTCCCCGGGCGTCGGATCGCCCGGAACAATTCACAAAGTTTCGCCATTCCGTTTCGCCGCGCCGCTCCCTTAACGGGTTCGCACGGCGATCTTCCGAGGTCGAATGGCTTCCGACTTCGGAAGGTGCAGAGTCAGGACGCCGTCCTTCAACTCCGCCTCGATCTTGGACGATTCGATGCCTTCCCCGATCTCAAACGTGCGGTAGAAGTCACCGACGCCGTACTCCTGGTGCATGAAAGTTCGACCGCTCTCCCGGCTGCGGTCGACCCGGCCCTGGATTGTCAACATGCCTCGCTCGAAGTTGACGTCGACATCCTCGGCCCGGACGCCGGGTAGGTCGGCCAGAATCACGAGTTCGCTTTCACGCTCAATGATGTCGCAGTTGGGAACATACGTTCGGCCCTCGCGGGTCCGCTCGGCCCGCGTGACCGGCAGTTCGCGTCGCTCCTGCGTGGTGATGTCAGATACCATGGCAACCCATCCTTTCCATCTATCCTCGGCCGCCTGAGGCGCGGCCGGAACTCATCCGCTTGTTCTCGTCCTTCATCGTCCGTCGTGCACGTTACGATGCCTTGATCTGGATCTTCCGAGGCTTGGCCTCTTCCGCCTTGGGAAGGGTGATTGTCAGCACGCCGTCCTTCAGCGCGGCCTCGACCTTCTCCTGGTTCACGGCGGTCGGCAACGTAAGCACGCGGGCGAACTCCCCGGTGCCGCGCTCGCGGCGATGATACGAGACATTGGTCTCGTCCTGCGATCCGCGTCGTCCCTTGATCGTCAGTTCATTGCCGACCACGAGGATCTCCAGATCGCTCATGGCCAGGCCGGGCAGCTCCGCCTCCGCGAACACGTTCTCCGCGTCTTCCCAGACGTTTATGGGCGGAAAGACGCGCGGGGTTGACGTCGTGAAGGGCGTGCCGTCCAGGAACGAACTGAGCAGGTGGTTCATCTCCCGCTCGAAACGGCTCGCCATCGGCAAGCTGAATCGGTGCGTAAGCATGTGTTTTCCTCCACTTGGGAATGATCATGCCATCCCGCCACGCCGGTCGTGGCTTCCGTGGGGCTCTTGATGCAAGCCCCGTGCCGAAGCGAAAGGTCCGAAAGCCTGTCCGTAACCTGCTGGTTTTTAAGCAGTTAGGAAAATGAACGGACGTGCCGCGCTTCACCGCCCGGCCATTCTGTCAGTGACAGGCCCTGCAAATCCGGCAGCGCGAAACGGCAGACATCGACCCGGCGACGAATTCGAACGCGGGGCGGCGAGGTCCAAAAGGAACGCCGGACGACCCATCCATGAGTCGTCCGGCGTTCTGGTTCGTTCAACGGCGGGGGAGGCCCCGCGTTCATCTGAACATCGGGTCGCGCTAGGGTTGGAGCAGGGCCATAAACGGCTGGATGTCCTGAGCATCCACGACGGTGTTCTCGTCGCAGTCTGCGGCGCAGTATTCGTCGCTGCCAACAAACAATTCCGGCTCCAGTACGACGGCGACGAAGAGGTCTATATCGTCGGTATTGACGAATTCATCTCCATTCACGTCGCCCAGGCGGCGATTCACACAGGAATCGCAGACGTCACCCTTCCCGTCAAAGTCCACGTCGGACTGATCGCTGTTTGGATCGTCCGGGCAGTTGTCGCAATCGTCGATCACGCCGTCGGTGTCGGTATCCGCCTCGCACTCGTCCGGTGTGGCGTTTTCGTTGCAGTCGTTGAATTCTTCGCAATCGTCGGGCGTCCCGTTCTCGTTGCAGTCTTCTTCCTGGTCATCGGGAGTACCGTCGGAGTCGCAGTCCTCGCAGTCATCCGGCGTGCCGTTCATGTCGGCGTCCTCTTCACAGCCATCCGGAATGGTGTCGTTGTCGCAGTCGAGGTTGTCATCGAAGCCCGGGCATGCGTCCACGCAGTCCAGTACGCCGTCGCTGTCGGTGTCGATATCCGGCACGCCGCACCCACAGACGCCGGGCTCGGTCTTGTTTGGATCGGCGGGGCAGTCGTCGCAAGCGTCGCCTGCGCCGTCGCCGTCGCCGTCGACCTGGTCGGGGTTGCTGTTGGCGTCGCAGTTGTCACACGAATCGGGGAAGCCGTCGCTGTCCGTGTCCGGTCCGCCTGCGGAGCAGTCAATAACTCGCACTTCGGCGGTGGACACCTGGCCGAGGATATCCTCCGCGGCCTGCCCTCCGCTCGGGCAGTTGAAAACACGCGTCTCGCCGAAAACACCGGAACTCGGCAGGTAATCGACGACCGTGGCGGGGGAGGCGGAGAGAACCTTGAACTGGAATGTGGTCACGAGTCCGCCGGGCGCGGGTGGCGCGCTGAATGTTCCGCCAAAGCCGCCGGCGGTGTACAGGGCCGTTCCGTCGGAGATGCTGGTGTTGATTCCGTCGGGGTCCGGGAAGAATCCGTCAAGGATGAAGGAATACGCCGAGCCGGTCGGATCGTTGCCGAGCAACTCGAGCACCGCAGGATCGTAGTCAAGGATCAGTTCGATCGATGTGAAGCACTCGTCGGCGACCTGGTCCGTCTCGGCATAAAGCTCGATCTCGACGATCGTCGTTGCTCCGCCGTCCCAGGCGACAAGCGTCTGCGGGGGGGACATGCGGAGGTTGATCGCCGCGCGCGCAGACGCGGCGGAAAGAAACAGCGCCGCGATCGCGCCCATCAGCGCGAGCGTTCGGGGCCTGTTCGAAAGCCAGTTACAGTGCGAGTCAGACCGGTGAGAATCCATGGCGGTGCCCTTTTTCAGAATCCGCTGCTTCATCGCTTCGTGACGGCGGGCCGCTCCCCCGAATGCAGGAGAGCGGCCAACCGTCGGATTTCGCAGCGTTTATCAGCATCTCTACCGGTCGGAGGCGATCAGGAGCGATACCGTCTCCTGCGTCCCGCGCGGTAGCCAATGATCGCAATCGGAGTCAGCAAGAGCGGCGCCACCGTGCTGGAGCTGGATGCACAGGTTGTGCCGGTCAAGCTGTACAACGCGTCCACTGTTTGATCCGCTTCCGCACCATCGGTCACTCGCTCATTGCCGGCCGGAATCCCCGGCGGGCCCTGACGAGCGATCAGATCGGGTCGGCAATCGCGGTTGAAGTCCGTCAGCGGTCGTCCCTCCGCGTCGACGTTGCCCGGCCTGCCGTTCAGCGGGCAGACGTCGTTGCAGTCCGGAACGCCGTCGCCCTCGGTGTCGGTATCGGCGACGCCGCAGCCGCACGCTCCGGGAGAGGTCTTGTTCGGGTCGGAGGGGCAGCCGTCGCAGTCGTCGATTACGCCGTCCTGATCACGATCGAGTTCGCAACTGTCCGGCGTGCCGTTGGTGTTGCAATCGGCAAATTCCTCGCAATCGTCCGGAGTGCCGTTCGTGTTGCAGTCGGCCTCGCAGCCGTCCGGAAGACCGTCCGAGTCGCAGTCGAAGTTGTCGTCATGCCCTTCGCACTGGTCCTCGCAATCAAGGACGCCGTCCCCGTCGTTGTCTTCGTCGGGAAGGTCACAACCGCAGATGCCGGGCTCAATCTTATCCGGATTCGTCGGGCAACCGTCAATGCAGTCCGGCGTTCCGTCGCTGTCCGTGTCGGTATCGGCGACGCCGCAGCCGCAGACGCCGGGCGCCGTCTTGTTCGGGTCTCCGGGGCAACCGTCGTTGCAGTCGGGCGTCCCGTCGCTGTCGGTATCCGTATCGGCAACACCGCATCCGCACAAGCCCGGTTCGGTTTTATTCGGATCCGCTGGACATCCATCATTGCAGTCGGGCGTCCCGTCGCTGTCGGTGTCGGTGTCGGCGACACCGCATCCGCACCGGCCAGGCTCCGTCTTGTTGGGGTCATTTGGACAACCGTCGTCGCAGTCGGGCGTCCCGTCGCTGTCGGTATCCGTGTCGGCAACACCGCATCCGCACAAGCCCGGTTCGGTCTTATTCGGATCCGTGGGACATCCATCATTGCAGTCGGGCGTGCCGTCACTATCGGTGTCGGTGTCCGCAACGCCGCACCCGCACAAGCCGGGTTCGGTCTTGTTGGGGTCCGTGGGGCATCCGTCACAGTCATCAATTACCCCGTCCGTGTCGAGATCGCGCTCGCACTCGTCGGGCGTGCCGTTCGTGTTGCAGTCGGCAAAGTCCTCGCATATGTCCGGCGTTCCATTTTCGTTGCAGTCGGTGAGCTGTTCGCAGTCATCCGGCGTGCCGCTGCCGTCGCAGTCCTCTTCCTGGTCGTCCGGCGTCCCGTCGGAATCGCAGTCTTCGGACTCGCAGTCGTCCGGCGTGCCGTTCGAGTTGGCATCGGCCTCACAGCCGTCGGGAACGCCGTCGGTGTCGCAGTCGTCGTTGTCATCGAAGCCGGGGCATTGGTCCTCGCAGTCCGGCACTCCGTCGGAATCGGAGTCGACATCCGGCGCGCCACAGCCGCAGACGCCCGGCTCGGTCTTGTTCGGGTCGTCGGGGCAACCGTCGCAAGCGTCTCCTGCGCCGTCGCCGTCTCGGTCCGCTTGATCGGGGTTTGCGTTGTTGTCACAATTGTCGCAGGAGTCGGGAAAGCCGTCCGAGTCGGCATCCGGGCCGCCCGCAGAGCAGTCGATCGTGCGGATCAGAGCCGTCGAAACCGTGCCAAGGATGTTCTCGGCAGCACCGCCGCCCATGGGGCATTCAAGAACCTGGGTCAATCCGAAGAAACCGGAGCTCGGCAGGTAATCGATTACCGTCCCGCTGGTGGCGGCGATAATCCGGAACTGGAATTTTGTGACCAGTGCGCCAGGGGCGGGCGGGGCCGTGTACGCCGCGCCGAATCCGCCGGCGGTGTAAAGGGCGTCCCCGTCCCCGATACTGGAGTTAATCCCATCGGGATCCGGCAGGAACCCTTCAAGGACGAATCCATAGTTGTTTCCCGAACTGTCGAAGCCGACGAGTTCGACAAACGCCGGGTCGTAATCGAGGATCAACTCGATCGAGCTGAAGCACTCGTCGCTGCTCTGGTCGGTTTGTGCAAACAGCGAGATCTCGACGATCGTGCTGTTGCCGCCGTCCCATGCAACGATGGTCTGCGGAGGTGAAAGAACCAGGTCAATGTTCGCGGCGGCCCGTTCCGAGAACCCGAGGGTTGAGATCAATCCGGTAAATGCGGCGACGATCACCGCGCTTTTCTGCGCGTTCATCGCGGTCCTGAGAATTGGGGCGGACAGGAACATCAATACTACTCCCATAAAGGCGGCCTGAACCCGGCAGCCCGGGCCGCAAACACCCCCCCAGGGTTTCAAGCACACTGTGCCGCGACCCCGGCACGTTCGCCGGGGCCGCAGGCACGGGACAAACTCAATCGTTCGACACCGTTTCCTTTCGACTATTTCGTCGAGGAAAGCGGAGTCCGAGCGGTCATTGATTTCATGCGTGACGACAGGTTGTTCGGCAATCCATGCCGATTCTCGAAGATCTGGACGTCACGGTAATCAAAGACCTGGTCGGCGTTGAAGTCAACCGCCGCACCGATCTGCGGATCGAGTTCGGAGATGCGTACCGCGACGCGACCTGCCGAAATCGGACCGCCCCGATTCGGGCCCGCGTCCAGCGGCGCCGCGCAAGTGCACGGCTTGGGCTGGATGGGGAATCCGAGGTCGGTGTTGAAGAACGTGAGGTCCGCCGTGTCCACCAGCGTGGACAGGCTGAAGTCCGCGTCACGCGTGCTTCCGTCGTACGGACATCCGCCGTCGGCGGCCGCCTGACCGAACGTGAACAGGAAGAACGTCAGGTCGTTGATGTCCACGTCGCTGTCGTTGTCGGTGTCGCCGCCGACAAGCACCAGCGTTGCGGCTGTCTGGAACTGTCCGGCGATGGGCACCAGGGCCTGCGTGTCGTACAACGTGTGCTGCTCATCCTTGGCGCAGATCTCGTCGTAATCGCCGCAGGGCACCTCGATGATCGCCGTGCCCGTCGCTGGGTTTCCGGTGAAGTTCACGACCACGCTGACCGGATCGATGCAGACGCCCGCGTTCTTCGGGATGAACTTGATGCACCGCGTGCGGCCGGCGCCGGCATTCACGTTCCGGAGCTGGACCGTCGCGGAGATGATGTTCGTCCCGGTCACGTTGACGTCGTACGTGCATGTCGACGTGTTTCCGCAGAGGTCCGTCGCTGTGCAGGTCACGGTCGTCGTGCCCACCGGGAAGATGCCGTCCTCGTGCGAGCAGACCACCGGCACCAGCGGCTGGCTGGCAGCCGGGCCGCCGTAGGAAGCGCAGTTGTCGGATGCATCCAGGGTCGGCAGATCGACGAATGCCTGGCACTCGCCCGGATCGGCGTTGACCATGATCGGTTCCGCCGGACAGTTGAGGAAATGCGGCGGTTCCTCGTCCGTTACCTCCGCGGTCGCCACGCAGGATGACGAATTGCCGCAGCAGTCGTACGCGGTAATGGTCACGTTCAACTCGGCCGGGCACTCGGTGAGGTTACAGACTTCGACGTAGCCGTTGACGTGGTACAAGGTCTCATCCTTCTCGTCCTGGCTGATATCGAAGTACACGTAGTAGATGTATTCGAAATCGCCGTCGGCGGACACATAGATCGGGCACTTCCCGCCACGGTCGCATCCGCCGGCTTCCACGTAGCATCCGTTGGAGTCGCAATCCCAGAGATCGCAGAGCTCCTGATCGCGGATGTCCGCGGAGAAGTTGACGGTGGTGCAGCAGGTGTTGGTGCCGACCGTGGTGTCCGTCGCGGTACAGGTGATGAACTCCGGCGGAGTCGTGTCACTCAGCGTGATCGACTGGGTGCACGTGCTCGTGTTGCCGCAGCAATCCTCGGCCGTCCAGGTACGGATGATGAAGACTCCCGATTCGCCCTGCATCTCCTCGCTGTCCTCATAGGTGGACGTCACGTTGGAGCAGCAGAAGTCGAAAGTCTCCGGTGTTCCGGTGATCTGGAGGTTGTCCGGAGTCTCGCCGCAGCCCAGCACGACATCACCGGGGCAGAAGATAACCGGTCCCGTCTCGTCGTTCAGCGTCACGACCAGGTCGTGGAATCCATAGACACCGCAGCAGTCGTAGGCCTCGACCCGTATCGTCGCCGTGCCCTGACACGTGTTGGGCACCAGAGTGAGATCGACCGAGCCCTCAACCAGGTATCCATCCTCAACCTCGGTCACGGTAATGTTGGACACGAAGCCAAAGGCGCCATTGGTGTCAATCAGGTAGGCGTCGAACGACCTCTCGTCCACGCAGCAGTCGCTGACGAGGGCGGAGAACTCAACGACCGCCGAGCACGATTCAGGGCCCGTCGAAGCAACCACGTCGTCGCCGGTGACCACCGGGCCCATCGTGTTCTGAATGATGAGGACGTGCTTGCAGGTCGCGGTGTTTCCGAACGCGTCCGTCGCCTCGTAGATGCGGACGATGATCTTCGGTTCCTTGCAGCCGTCGCCGGGGCTGACGAACTCATCGGCCAGCGAGACTTCCACGAAACCGCAATCATCGGACGCCGAGCCGCCGATCTCCTCGAATTCCTCGAGGTTTTCGGCAGGCGGCGGGACCGCCGCGACGCACTCGAAGTACTCGGTAATCGGGCAGGTAATGACCGGGTCCACCGTGTCCACGAAGCAGATGTTCTGAACACACGAACTCGAATTGCCGCATGTGTCGACTGCCGTCCACGTGCGGATCACGCACGGCGGGTTCTCCTGCTCGAAGTCGCTCGACGAGATGAATATCTCGCCCGCTTCGCTGCAGTTGTCCGTCGCCGTCGCCGAGCCCGTGATCGACGGATCGGTGTCTCCGCCGCACGGAAGATTGACATCGGCGGGGCATGTGATGATCGGCCCGGCCTCGTCGGCCACGGACGTTTCCAGGTCATGGGAATCCGAGTTTCCGCAGCAATCGGTCGCGGAAACCGTGACCACCACCGAGGCCGAGCAGCCATCGAGGTCGGTCACGGAGACCGAGCCCTCGACAACCAGGCAGCCCTTGCCCTGGGAAACCGTGTATTGCGGCGTGCCGGCCACCGCGCCGGTTGCCACGGCACTGACGGTGATCGACATGCCTTCCGGATCGATGCAGCACTCCTCGCAGATCGCGGCGAAGAAGTTGACCGTTCCGACGCATTCGCTGTCGAGACCGCCCCACGCCTTGCCCGAAATCACCGGCGCCGTCGTGTCCACAACCGTAATGGTTTGGACGCACGTCGAGGTGTTGCCGCAGTCGTCCGTTGCGGTCCACGTTCGGGTAATTGTGTACTCGGGAGCGCATTCGCCCTCGGTAATCTCATCCGAGTACGTCACGTTGGGCTGTTCGGTGCAGTTGTCCGTGGCCGATGCCGTGCCCGTGTTGGCCGGGTCGGTCGGGCCGCCGTTGGGCCGGCCGCGCGGGGATGCCGCGTTTGCCGCCTCCATCGCGAACGGTTGAATCGGAGTCGGGACGTCTTCGCCCACGACGCCTGCAATTGTCAAACTGCCGGGAGCGGGGGGATTGGCCGTTGCACGCTCCTTGGAGGTGTCTGTGCAGAATACTTGCTGCGGAACGCAGACCGGCAAACCGCAGCATGTGTCGACCGCGCACACGGAGCCCGGAGGACAGTTTCCATCCGAGCACGGGGCGAGTCCCGCGCACGGCGTAGAACCAATGACGCAGACGCCGCCGGCGCCGCCGCCCGAAAGGCGTACGCACACGCAGGCCGGATCGCCGAAGCACGGAACGAATGTCGCACAAGTCGCGCCTTCGCACTCGGGGGCGTCGCAGATGCCGCTCGAGCACGAAATGTCGGCGTTGAACGCGCCGCCCTTGAAGGCGCAGTCCGCCGCGAATGTGTCGATGCACTCATTCGGACCGAGGCAGCAGGAGCCGAAGGCCGGCGGACCGCCGCTGCATTCCACGACGGCATCCTTCGGACAGAAGAGCGCCGGTGGCGTGGTGTCGGTCAAAAGGGCCGTCGCGGAGCAGCAGGCCGGCGAGCTTCGCGGATCGCCGTCGCGCGGGACACTGCCGCAGGAATTGAAGCAGCAGTCAACGGCATAGACGTGCACCGTGATCTCTGCCGAGCAGCCGGGGTCCACGGAGAACGTCGCACTGCCGCTGACGCGTACCTCGGTCTTGCTGATGACCTCGGGGTCGGCGAAATCCACGCTCAAGGGCTTGTGGGAGAAGTGGATGTTGATGCCATCCGGGTGGATGCAGCAGTTGTCGGTGACCGTCGCGGAGAAGGTCACGACACCGTCACAATTCGCATCGAGCTCGCCGCCGTCCGCAGTGCAGACAGTGACCTCCGGGGGTGTTTCGTCCACGACCGTGATGGACTGCGAGCACTGGGCCGAGTTGCCGCAGGCATCGGTCGCCGTCCAGACGCGGAAGATCGAGTACGAGGACGGGCACTGGCCCTCAAAGATCTGGTCCTGATGGGTTACTTCGACGTCTTCGCAGTTGTCGAATACCTCAGGAGTGCCGGTGAACTTGGGATCGGTCGAATCATCGCACTCGACGACAACCGAGCTTGGACACTTGATCAGGGGCGCCGTGTTGTCGAACACGAAATTGCCCGTACCGATGAGATTGGTGTCAACCTCGGTGCCCTGGAAGCTCAGCGTGGAGGGCAGGGCGCCGCAGTCCACGAATTGCAGGCCCTGCGTGTTGACACAGTCCTGGCCCTGATTCACGGTGAACACGAGGATCGCCAGAAGGGCGTCTCCCTCGCGCGGAGCAAGGCCCGGACCCCACGGCTGCGAACACGGGTTTGCCTGATTCGGCGGAACCGCTACGCCGCCGCTCAGGCCCAGAATCCCCGTATTAACGGTGCAGGAACCAAGGGCGCTGGCGATGCTGTTCGGAATGTGTACGACGAACGGACCGACGCCGCAAGGCGGATCCGTCGCTCCGGAGCACTCGGTGTAGCAGCTTGCCACGCCGTTAAAGGTGAGCTGCGTCTCGTCGAAGTCGATGAAGGCCGAGAAGCCCGTCACCGGGTCAACCAAGTTGCGCATCCAGAGCTCGACCATGATCTGGTCGCCGCTGTCGCCGACGCAGTCCGGAATCTCCAGCCGCAGCGTATTGGCCGGAGGGGTCGGATCGCAGACATCCCCGATGCCGTCCGTATCCGCGTCGGTCTGGTCCGGGTTGAAGTCGTTGTCGCAATTGTCATTGCAGTTCAACAGGCCGTCGCCGTCGTTGTCGGCGTTATCCTCCTCGTTGCAGCCGCAGGGGCCGGGCTCGAGCAGGTTCGGATTTTCCGGGCAGTTGTCACACGCATCGCCGGCGCTGTCGCCGTCTGCGTTGGCCTGATCGGCGTTAGCCGTGTTGGGGCAGTTATCGCAGGCATCGCCCACGTCGTCGCCGTCATTGTCAACCTGGTCGTTGTTGGAAACGAGCGGACAGTTGTCGACGCAGTCGGGCACGCCGTCCGAATCGGTGTCGATCGAATCATCGACGAGACATCCGCAGATTCCCGGATCGGTCTTGGCCGGGTCGGTCGGACAGCCGTCACAGACATCGCCGGCGCCGTCCATATCGACATCTGCCTGGTCGCTGTTCGAAGCCCCGGGACAGTTGTCGCAGACGTCGCCAACGCCGTCGCTGTCGGCGTCGGCCTGGTCGCTGTTGGATTCGAACGGGCAGTTGTCGATGCAGTCGGGCACGCCGTCCGAGTCGGCATCCGCCGTATCCGAGTTGCCGCAGCCGCACAGGCCCGGCTCGGTCTTGTTGGGATCGTTGGGGCAGCCGTCGCAGGCATCGCCGGTGCCGTCCGTGTCGCTGTCCAGCTGATCGTTGTTGGCGTTCGCCGGGCAGTTGTCGCAGGCGTCGCCGACGCCGTCGGTGTCGCCGTCCTCCTGGCCGGGGTTCATGTCATCGGGGCAGTTATCGCACGCGTCGCCGACCGTGTCCTCGTCGCCATCCTCCTGGCCGGAGTTGGCACTCGATGGGCAATTGTCGCAAGCGTCGCCGACGCCGTCGCTGTCGACATCCGCTTGGTCGGGATTCGATTCATCTTGACAATTGTCGCACGCGTCGCCTGCGCCGTCGGAATCGGCGTCGGCCTGATCGTTGTTGGAATTGCTGGGGCAGTTGTCGATGCAATCGACGATCCCGTCTGAATCGGTATCGAGCGTGTCGCTCTCGCCGCAGCCGCAGAGGCCCGGCTCGGTTTTGTTTGGATCATTGGGGCAGCCGTCGCAGGCATCGCCGGTGCCGTCGGTGTCGCTGTCGGCCTGGTTACTGTTAGCCGCGTCGGGGCAATTGTCACAGGCATCGCCGACGCCGTCGGTGTCCGCATCTTCCTGTCCGGAGTTCGCGTCATTGGCGCAGTTGTCGCACGCGTCACCGACGCCGTCGGTGTCGCTGTCCGCCTGGTTGGCGTTGGCGGCGCTTTCGCAGTTGTCGCACACATTGCCGACGCCGTCGGTGTCGCTGTCCGCCTGATCGGCATTGGCATCATTGGGGCAGTTGTCGCAGCCGTCACCGACGCCGTCGCTGTCGGCATCGCCGTTCGTTGCGCCGCAGCAAACGCGAGGAGAGGCGCTGTTGCGCGGCGTGGGCGTGCCCGTCGAGAAGTCGGCGGAGTTGTTATCGGTGTCGTCGCACCCGGCGCCGTTTCGGATGGCCGCCGTGGTGATGGTGAGGTTCGGACTGGTGGGACCGGCCCCCTCGAAGCATGTCGAGCTGGCGCCGTAACCGACATAGTCCTCAACGGTCGCGTCCGCGCTGGGACATGCGGTGCCGTTGGTGATGAGCGTGTTGTTCCTGCGCAGGACGATCTTGCCTGCCGCCGTGCTCATGCCGATTGCGCCCGTCGCATCGGCCGCCGGCAACGCGGCGCCGCCGCCGCCTGCGGACTGGCCCTCGCGTACAAGGAAGTATCCGCCCGGCGGGATGATGCCGGAGAGATCGGTCTTCTGCCACGAAACGCCGGCGCTCGAAGCATACTGCACCGACCATCCGGTGACGTTCACCGGCGCAGCGCTTCGATTGTGGAGTTCGATGAAGTCGTGGGTGAAGGAAGCGCCGACTGCGCCGCCGCCTCCGTACACCTGGCTGATGACCACGTTGCCCACGAATGCCTGAGCCGAAGGCGTGGCAATCGCGATTGCCGCCGCGAACGCCATTACGGCGGACAGGCAGCAGGTACCTTGATTCAGTTTCCGCTTCATCGTTACTCTCCTTACTTCCTTACTCATTTGAAATTCGAACTCGCGGGGAATGTGTCCATAGAGACACCACCAGCCTCCGCCTGAAGGATCCCCCAGCTAGTGTTGTTCGATACGGCCGCGATACTTCCCCACCACAAAGCCTACTTTCGAGCGGAAAAGACAGTTCAACTGCCAGGTTTCCGTCGAAGCCCAATGGTCTTGCCGACAGGCAAGCTGTGCGAGAGTGGCTTGGGCATCCCTGCCTTAATCGAGTCCGATTATGACAAATACATGTCCGCCGTTCAATACGGATTTGCCTTTTTGCGCAAATTGAGCGCACACATCGCGACGCGAAGAACACCGGAATTAGGGATATGTTCGGACCTCACCCGGCCGGAAATTATCAGCCCTTCACCCCGATGGCCCGGAAATGTGGGACGTGTCCATCGCAAAAACACGCCGCCGCACTTTTTGAAAATGTCTGGAGTATTGCACTTGTCGCAGAATCGCGCAAGCAGGCGAGGACTTCAGCGACCAGTGCTCCAGGCCGTGTGTACCCCCAGGGGCTTGCTCCTTTGGCACTTTGTCGTCAAAAGTGCTTGACGCGTCAGGATTAAGCGAATAAGCTGGTTCCTTGGAAGAAGTTGGTTGCAGGGGGGACGCACGTTTTCATTGACCGCACCTCGCCGGGCGTCCAGGGAACACGATTGCGCGAACTCTCACGTTTTGTCGCTTTACCCGGGGTACCGGGTGTTCTGCTCTCGCATTCTTTAGGAGGCTATTCATGGCCAGTCTGAACCGACATGTGATTTATCTGGGGGTGGTTCTCGCTGCGGCCGCATTTTTCGGCATTTCGCCATCGGCGAACGCGCAATGCACCTATTACGAGGATCTCGACGGAGACGGGCTCGGGGATTCAGGTAGCACCTGTGATTCTCCGACATGCGATCAGCCAGGTGATTGCCCTGGCTTTGTGGACAATGACTTGGATTGTGATGACAACGACGACACGGTCGGCCAACTGACGTTTTACGAAGATGTCGATGGCGACGGGCTTGGTGACCCCGGCAGCACGGAGCTGGGTTGTACGCCTTCGCCGGGATACGTGGCGGATGACACGGACCTTTGCCCCAATGATCCGGACAACGACATTGACGGCGACGGAATCTGCGGCGATCTCGATGTGTGCCCGAACGATGCGAATAACGACATCGACGGCGACGGCATCTGTGGAGATGTAGATGCCTGTCCGAATGATCCGGACAACGACGCCGACGGTGACGGTGTCTGTGGCGACGTAGATGCCTGCCCCGGCTTCGACGACAACGCCGATGCCGATGGCGACGGTACGGCCGACGGTTGCGATACCTGCCCGAACGACGCGGCGAACGACGCCGACGGTGACGGTGTCTGTGGCGACGTGGATGGTTGTCCGGCCGACGCCGCCAAGGACGCACCAGGGGCGTGTGGTTGTGGTGTAGCTGATACGGATACCGACGGCGACGGTACGCCCGATTGCAACGACGGATGTCCGGGCGACGCCAACAAGACTGCCGCCGGTGTGTGCGGCTGTGGAGTTGCGGACACCGACACCGATGGCGACGGCACTCCGGATTGCAACGATTCCGATGATGGTGGCGATGGCCCCGGTCCCCAGCCGACGCCGAATCCCTGTGGCGCTTGCGGCGCCGGCACGGCGACGATGATGCCGCTGATGGTTCTTGGCTATTTCGGCATCCGCAGGAATCGCCGCAGATAGTCCCCGGGTGGAACGATCAGTACGCCCGCAATATGATTGCCCGACAATTCAGCGCCCGATCGGCTTACCGCCGGTCGGGCGTTTCTATTCGTGCCGAAACACGCCTGGCGTCGAAATGCCGCGGCGGAGTGAATGGCCAACCTGTTCGAACCGTATGTACGTCGTGCGGTTGAATGCGACAGGAATCTGGTGATGAGAAATCCGCTCCGCATCGCACTGGTCGGTGACTTTGATCCGACCGTCGTGGCCCACCAGGCGATCCCACGTGCCATTGCCCTGGCCTCCGCGGCTGACGGGATTCCGGCAGCCATTGAATGGATCGATACGCAGCGGCTCGGTTCAAATGGCGCGGAGCTGCTCGCCGGGCACGACGCCGTGTGGGTCGTTCCGAACAGCCCCTACCGTAATGGGGAAGGAGTGATCGCGGCGATTCGCCACGTGCGGAACACGCATGTCCCCTTCCTGGGGACGTGCGGGGGGTTCCAGCACGCGGTGATCGAGCTGGCTCGGAATGCGGCGGGTATCGCGTCGGCAACCCATGCCGAGGAGCACGCGGACGCTGCTGAGCTTGTTGTGTCGGCGCTGGCGTGCAGCCTCGTCGAGAAATCCGGCGAAGTGATGCTGGCCGAAGGGTCGCGCCTGCGGCAAATATACGGAGCGGCGCGCACGATTGAAGGGTATCACTGCAATTACGGGCTGAATCCGAATTATCGCGAAAGGCTTGAGAGGGCCGGCGTGCGGTTCAGTGCCGTCGATGCGGCAGGGGACGTGCGGGCACTCGAATGGCCGGACCACCCGTTCTTCGTTGCGACGCTGTTTCAGCCGGAGCGCGCTGCCCTGCGCGGCGAGGCCCCGCAGGTGGTACGTGCGCTATTGAGAGCGGCGTGTCGGACTGGCCCCCAAGGATTCGAACCTTGACAAACAGATCCAGAGTCTGTCGTGCTACCGTTACACTAGGGGCCAATGGCTCTTCGGGAGTGTAGCCCGAGGCGGCAGGGTGTCAAGGAATCGCGCCGGGTGCCTGCCGCACGCATGCGTGATAACACGGGTCCGGCACCTGACGTTCAGCCCTCATGCCTTTAATCGCTTCTGCGAGGTCGCCGGCGCCATCGACCGCCGGCGACCAGCATCGCGAACGTCACGACGCTCATCGGCGCAAAGCCGAGTCCGCACGCACTGCTGACAATCCCCACCGCGACGAGTTCAAACAGATCCGGCTCCTTGGGCGGTTCCACCAGGCCGATCGCCGTCGTGGCGTTCTCCTCTTCGAGACTGCCGGCGTTTCCGCCCGCAAGGGTGACGCGGCCAAGCAATGACGCCTGCGGGCATCCCACGGGCGTGGTCACGCGGTAGGTGAGCTGCGTCGTGCCTCGGAAGTCGAGCTGCGGCACAAAGACAAACTCCAGCGGACCAACCTGCTCCAGGATTCCTCCGAGCGGATACTGGAAGACGCTGACCGTGCCCGTGCCGAGGTCGGTCACGTCGAGCTGAAAGGCGACCGGCTGGGCCGTCGTAACGAGGACGAGCTGATCGCTGAGCTTCGGACAATTGGTCTGCGCGATCGCGCCGCTGGGCGCGAGGAGTGTCAATACGCAGGCACACAAAGCGGCGACGGGTCTGAAACGGTTCCCCCTCATTTGGCTTTCCCCCGGATCGTCTTCGCCGACCTCGCCCGCGCCGAGCGCGGGACGGCGGCGGTCCCTCCATCTCCACTATACGCCGACGGGAGGCCGGATTGATGCGCGAAACAGGGGAACTTCCGCGCGATCCAGCGGGCTTTGTTCCGGTTCGGCGTTATCGGAAGCAGTCGGCGCGGGGGCGGTCATGCCGGAGCGGCGGTCGACAGCGGCTCCGGGATCGGGGCCTCGGCCGGCTCGACGTCGGCATAGCTCAGGGGCCATGCGCCGAGAAGGCGGGTGCGCCAGGCGACCCTTGCGGGGCCGGCGGGCACGGCGCGGGCGCGCACGACCCAGGTGCCGGACCAGACGTCGTGCGGAGCGCGGCGGCGGGGGTCTCGGGCGCAGGCCAGATAGGGCAGGCCGAGGAAGACCACGGTGGGGAGGGCGATGAAGAAGCGGCGGGCGAGGGCCTGCCACGATGGGGCCGCGCCGGCGGCATCGACGACGCGGGTGCCGGTGAGGAGGTGGCCGACGGTGCGTCCGCCGAGGCGCCGCACTCCGACGTGGTACAGGAAACAGCCCGCCATCCAACTGAGAAACAGCGGCCGCGCGACGGGCTGCATGTGCTCGTTTACACGCTGCTGCTTCTGGCGCGAGGGCGGCAGGGCGCGGACCTCGGCCGGAACGTATCGGAACGAGAGTGCCGTCCATGTAACACTCAGGACGAGTGCAAGCAGGAGGAAGTCGGCCAGGGCGGCCAGCCAGCGGCGCAGGGGCGACGCATAGTCGCAGTCGCGAAAGTAGACGGCCGCTGGGCTCTGGGTCATGGGCCCGAGTATAGCCCCTGGCGCGGGACCGAGAAGCCGGTACGCCGGGCGGGCGGGCGGCTTACCGGCGGAACGACCCAACGCGTCCATGCCGGGCCGGGCAATAATGCGAATGTCCGCAGCGACCGGGGACGATGCAGATTCCGGAAGCCGGGGCCCGGCGGGCGCGCCGGCGCGCGGACGCCTCGAACAGGTTGAATTAGCGCCGACGAGGTGTCTAGAATTACGATGACCATCGGGCGCCCCTGAGGGATGCGCCACATGCCCAGGAAGGGACTTTCGTGACCACCGGCTACCTGCGAGCCGTGATTTTCCTCGCGGCTCTCCTGATATTCCTTGTCGCGGATCCCGCCATGGCGTGGGGGCCGGCCACCCACGTCAAGCTGGCTTCCGAACTTCTGCTCAATCTCGGGCTTATTCCGACGGCCATCGCGGCAATCATCGCCCGGCACCGGCGGTACTTTGTCTATGGCAACGTGGCCACGGACACGGTATTCGCCAAGAAGATGAGCCAGGTCAAGCAGGTCTGCCATCGGTGGTCGACGGGCTTTTCGCTGCTCGAACGGGCGGAGTCCGACGCGGGCCGGGCCTTTGCCTACGGATATCTCTGCCACCTGGCCGCGGACACGGTGGCGCACAACAAGTTTCTACCGAGGCAGATGGCGGTGAGCCGTTCGACGATCTCGTTCGGGCACCTCTACTGGGAAATCCGGGCGGATGCCCGGGTGGACGGGCCGTACTGGAGCCAGCTTCGCCGGGCGCTGCACCTGAAGTATCCGGAACCGGAATGCCTTCTCGAAACGCATCTGCAACGGACGCTCCTGTCCTACAAGACCAACCGGGTGCTGTTCAAACGCATGAACCTCCTGGCGTCGGAAAACGCCTGGCGGCGCAGCGTTGATTTCTGGGAGAAGCTGTCGCGCTTCAGCCTGGAGCGGTCGGTGGTGGAGAGCTACCACGCCGAGTCGCTGGGCCGGATCGTCGACGTGCTCCGCAGCGGCGCCCGGTCTCCGGTATTGCACGAGGATCCCAATGGGAACTTCGCGCTCGCCTACGCGAAGGCCCAGCGCCGACAGCTTCGGCAGATGAAGCGGGCGGGCATCCCGCATGCGCACGTCATTGAAGAGGCGACGTTCTGCCACGCGCCGGCGTGCGCGCCGCGGGCGCTTTCGGCGGCTGAGGGCGGGGGACTGTAGCGCTGCGTCGCGATTCCGTTTTTCGATCCAAGATGCCGCGCGCGATACGCAGGTCCGAACCGCGCGCGGCCGTTCAGTCGGGAGGCACGGGGGCAACCGCGTCGACGCCCGCGGGGCGCGAGGACCGGGCGGGGCGCCGCGGGGCGTTGCCTGTTGGGTCCGGATAAGCAAACCTGAACGGGGGCATGCACAAATTATTTTTATCCTGAGAAACGGCGTTCCTTGCGCAGGAAGGCTGAATGAAACCTGAACAACCTGAATGCATTCAGGTTTGGGGCGGGGCGGGGCGCGAACGGTGAGTTGCGGATT
>QEVG01000028.1 GCA_003576905.1 Planctomycetota bacterium
CGCGCCGCACGCAGCACACGCGCGACAGCCTCGGCGTCCCGAACGTCCACCGCGAAGTAGCTCGGCATGCCGCCCGCCTCGCGGATTCGCCGGAGGTTCTGCCGGATTTCCCGCGCGGCGATGCGCTCCGCGAACCGCGCCTGAAGCTGCGCCGGGGTCGGCCTCTGCCCGGCGAATTCGTGCTTCAGGATCGCCTGCTTGATGTCCGCTTCGGTGTGCAGCGTCGCCAGCCACGCCGGCTCATCCTCTGGGACCTCCGTCCGGCCCAGAAGAACCAGCGTCGGGGCGTAGCGCCGCGCCAGCGCGAGCGCCGATTCCGCGGTGACGCCCCGCGCCCCGCCCGTTACGACCACCACGTCGCCGGCCGCCAGCGTAGGAGCCCCGACCCCCGCAACTTCGGTGGCGACTTCCAATCCGTACCGCCCGTCGGCCCGAAGTCCGATCTCCATCGGCCCGTCGCCGAAGATCGCCTCGACCGCCTCCCGCGCCGCTTCGCCTGCGCTCGTCCATGCTGAGTCGATGTCAACTGTGCGGCACTTAACGTGGAGCCACTCGCACGCCGCCGCTTTTGCCAGCCCCGATAGGCCCGCCGGAATCGGATCAAAGTCCCCGCGCGAATGCCCGAACATCCCGTCCATTCGCGTAACCGTCGCGAACAACGCCGAGCCGGCGGCGGCGCTCGATGCCAGATCGCCGCCAAGCGCCTTCGCCGCCATCAGTGAATCCGCCAGAAACTGCCGTCCCTCCGAAAGGCTCCCCACGCGCTCGGGCGCCACGATGATCAACCCTGCCGCCCGCGCATCGCGCCGGATTGTAGCTACCTCGGCCACACCGACCCCCCGCACCGACAGCCCGCGCTGCCGAAGATAGGCCGCAAGAGCATCGGAGAAGTTCGTCCTCGGCCCGGCGACCCAGATATCACCGGCCGGTAGCGCCGTCAGTGTCGCGCCAGCGACATCAGTCAGCCGCTTAACCCGGACAACGCCACGGTGTATGCCCGTCCGCCGCCGCGAAACCGCCGAAGCGGATTTTTGAACGGCCCGCACGGCTTCGGAGCTCGGCACGCCCGGTTCTGCCGTCGTTTCCCGTGGCGTCACTTGCGAATCAACGGCGCGAAAGGGCGCGGCCGTCGCCGCCACCTCCTTCGCTTCCTCCGCGCCGCCCGCCCGCCCGCCGTAGTGCGTGACGATCTGCCGAAGCGTCCGAAGGCTGCCCATGTACTCCGGCTTGACGGGCGGAAGATTCGGCACCCGCGCCTCCACGCCCGCGAGAATCTCTACGCGCTTGATCGAGTCGATTCCCAGGTCGGCCTCGATGTCCATGTCGAGGTTGAGCATCTCCCGCGGATATCCCGTAAGTTCGGCGACGACCGACAGTAGGGTGGCGGAAAAATCACCCGCCGGTGCGCCGCCCGCGCCGTGCCGCGTGTCCGCGACGCTTGGCAATGATCCCATTCCGCCCGGCGCGTCACCCGAGACCAGTATCGTCGCCGGCGCGCGACGCGGAGTCGCCGCGCCGGAGGGTCCGACGAGGTAGTCCACGATCTGTCCCAACGTCCGAAGGCTGCCCATGTGCTCCGGCTTCAAGGAGGGCAACCCCGGCACGCGCTCCTCAATGGCTGCGACGATTTCGACGCGCTTGATCGAGTCAATCCCCAGATCCGCCTCAATATCCATCTCAAGCGCGATCATCTCGCGCGGATAGCCCGTCTTCTCGCCGACGATTTCCAGCACCGCCGATTCGAGCCGTTCTCGACTCGCGCCCGGCGTGTCGGATGCCAGAACATTGGCATTTACCGCAACTGTCGCCGCGGATGTCGGCGCCAAAGCGGCCGCTGCCATCGTTTCCGGCCAGCGGGCCACCGGCAGCGGAGCGGATATCCCCGCGGCTGGCCCGTCCACGCGCGTCGTACCGGGCAGTGCCGGTGCTGGCCGCGGCGCCGGCGCAGGTGCAGACGGGGGCAGGGAGGAAGTCGCCTGCAGTACCGCGGCCGCGTCATACGATGCGCCATCCACCGATCGCAATACGAGCCGCTGCTGACTCTCGAGAAGCTGCTGAAACGCCCGGTGGGCCTGCTCCTGTGTCTCGAGGAATCGCTGGTGCGCCGCCGCTGTCTGTTGCTGAAGGGCCTGCATCGACCGTAGCCCTTCCTGAATCAGCCGAAGCGCCTCGGTCATTGCCGGCTGCTGCGCCGCGCCCCGTTGTTCCGGCGATTGGGTGGTCAGGCCGCCGGTCCCGGCTCCTGCTTCTGGGGCCGCACGATCGGCCAAGTGCTCCATTTCCGCGCCGTACAATCCCTGTGCGAACTTCATGTACGAACATTGATCCATCTTCGGGTTCTCAACTTCAGTGATGCACACATTGTCCAAAGTCGGCGCCACTTCGGCGACAGGCACTCCAAGGGGCACGGGCTCCGGCGCGGACTCCAATCGACCCGGCGTCTTCGCCCGGTAGTTCGCGCCCGTGAGCGGAACGGCCATGCGCGGCTTTCGAGGCTCTGCAACCGGCCGCTCCCAGTTTCGCAGGTTCACGCTCGCCCCGTCCGCCGCCAGCCGCGCCAGGACGCGTGCGAGGTCCGCGATTCCGCATCGCCGTCCTGCCGACGCGTCTACCGCCAGCGCCAGGTGCGGCCGATCTGCAAGGATCGCGCCGATCAGTCCGGTCAGCACCATTTTCGGCCCGGCCTCGACGAAGGTGCGCACACCGGCATCATACATGCTGAGAATCTGTCCCACGAAATTTACCGGCGAACTCAGTTGTCGCGCGAGAAGCGCCTTCGCACCAGCCGCGTCCCGCGGATACTGGCCCGCCGTCGCGTTTGCATAAACGGGCAGGCGCCCTGTCCGAAACTCCGCGGCATCCACCGCGTTGCGGAAAGGCGTGACCGCGCTTTCCATGAGCGCGCTGTGAAAGGCGCCCGACACGGCCAGCGGAGTGCATGCGAAACCCCGCGCCTTGCACCGCTCCGACGCCGAAAGAATCGCCTGCCTTCGCCCTGAGAGCACCCCCTGCGCCGGCCCATTCCGATTGGCGACGACTACTTCCAGCTGGTCCTCGGCCACCATCCGGTCGATCTCCGCCAGCGGCGCCTTAACAGCTAGCATCGCGCCGCGGTCCTCGCCGTCGCCCGCCATAAGCCGCCCGCGCAAACGCGTCAGCCGAAACAGCGTGTCGTCGTCGAAGTAACCGCCGGCGCAGAGCGCCACCAGCTCTCCGTAGCTGTGACCGCACAGTGCATCCGGCGTGACACCAAACAATTCAAGAACCTTGTAAGCCCCGAGACACATCGCCCCGAGTGCGGGCTGGGCGATTTCCGTACGCGTCAGCGCCGCGGCCTGCCTTCGCTTCGCTTCCTCCTGAAAGGCCGGCGCCGGATAGATTGCCTCGGAAACGCGCCCCTCGATTCCGTCAATTCCCGCGTTCGCCCGCGAAAGCGTTTCGTGAAACGCCGGAAACACGCAAGCCAGCCGTCGCAACATCCCGACATACTGGCTCCCCTGGCCGGGCAGCACAATCGCCAGCTTGCCACGCACCGAGCCGCATCCGTATTCGATTCCCCGTGCCGAAAAGGGTTGCGGGGCGGGCATCTCAAGCAGTCGGTCCTTGGCCTGACGTAGCAGCGCGATCGGATCATCCGTCAACTCCACAACCAGAACCAGGCGGTGCCCATGCTCCGTCGAAAACTGCTCCCGCGACTTCATGGCCCAATACGCCAACTGCGTACGGTCAAATGACGCATCCGACGCTTTCGCGTGCCACTGGTCGATCAGGTCCAGCAGCCCGCCCGCCGTTGCCGCCGACAGGGCAATAAGCTGAACGCTTCCGTCCCACGAGGGCTCGGGCCGCGCCGCGCGATGTTCTTCAAGCACCGCGTGGAAGTTGCTCCCCCCGAATCCAAACGAACTGACACCCGCCCGCCGCGGCACATCCCCCGGCGCGATCCACGGCCTCGCCTCCGTGTTCAAATAAAAGGGGCTTTCCTCGACTCCGAGCTTCGGATTCGGCTCGCGAATCTTCAATGTCGGAGGCAGCGCGCGATGATGAATCGCCAGCGCCGCCTTGATCAGCCCCGCCGCACCCGCCGCCGCCTTGGTATGGCCGATCTGCGACTTAACCGAGCCGATCGCGCACCAGCTCCCGTCGGTGCGCGCTTCGCGAAAAACCGTCTTAAGCGCCTCAAACTCCGTCGCGTCGCCGACCTTCGTGCCGGTCCCATGCGCCTCGATGAGCGTCACCGTGTCCGGCTCGATCCCCGCAAGGCGGTACGCGTTTCGCAGGCACCGCGCCTGGCCTGCCGAGTGCGGCGCGTAAATGCTCTGTGATCGTCCGTCGCTCGATGTCCCAATGCCGCGGATTACGGCGTATATGCGATCGCCGTCCCGCTCCGCGTCCTCCAGCCGCTTCAGGACGAGGATTCCGATCCCCTCGCCCAGCACCGTGCCGTCCGAATCCGCCGAAAAAGGCCGCGCATCGCCCGTCGGCGACAGCGCGGGCGTCTTCGAAAAGCACATGTACATGAAAATATCGTTCAGCGTATCCGCGCCGCCGCTGACCACCATGTCCGCCCGGCCCGTGGCGAGTTCCATCATGGCGAGATGCACCGCCCCCAGCGAGCTCGCGCACGCCGCGTCAATTACGCAGTTCGTCCCGCGGAGGTTCAGCCGGTTCGCGATGCGACCCGCCACGACGTTTCCCAGCAGCCCCGGAAACGAATTCTCCTGCCATGACACATACCCGTCGGAGATCCGTTCGATGACGCGCTCCGCCACCGACTCGGAAACGCCCGCCTCGCGAAGCGCCTTTCGCCACAGCGGGTGCCCCAGCCGCGCCGCAAGCGGGATCACCAGTTCCTGTGTACCGGTGATCCCCAGTACCACGCTCACGCGCTCCCGGTTGAACTCCCGGTCGCCCCCGTACCCGGCGTCCTCCAGGGCTGCCTTCGCCACGCAAAGGGAAAGCAGTTGTGCCGTGTCGGTCGCCTCCAGAATAGTGGGGGGGATCCCAAACTCCGTCGGATCAAATGCGATCGGCGCAAGGAACCCGCCGCGCGTGCAGTAGGTATGGTCCGGCCGCTTCGGATCAGGATCAAAATAGTCCGCCGCGGCCCAGTGCGTCGGCGGGACATCCGTGATGCCGTCCTCTCCCCGGACAAGGCTCCGCCAATATTCCGTCAGGTTCCTCGCCCCGGGGAACATGCACTCCATGCCGATTATGGCAATGGGGCACTGCCCAGGACCCGCGCCTTGTCCTTTGCTCGCCAATGGCAATCCTCAGCGTATTGATACGTTCTCCCGCCAGGAGAACAGTCCGCGCAGTATAGGGCAAACCGCCGGGCTTCCCAAGCAGGGTGCCGGTTCACCTGTCCTGTGAAATCTCTTCGGAGAGCAGTTCCGAAATCCGCTCAGGCGGCATCGGCCGTACCGCCGCAGCCGCGCCAATCTCGGCTCCCTGCATCCGCAGCCAGTTGGCCCGAACCAACGCCGCGGCTCCAAACAGAATGTTCATCGCTACGGTCACGACCCCGCGGTTTTCCGGCTTCGCAAGAAACGATTCGCGAGTCCACTCATTGAACGCCCCCATGGCCGGCCCGCACCATATCTGGTAGTCCGCCCTTCGCGTGGGCTCTCCCTTGTTTGCCCAGTCCGACGAGCGCCCAAGATACGAACGGAACACCAGCGCCATCTTGTGCTTTGAGTCCTGTTCCGCCCGCGCAATCTGGCTCGGATCGCGCTCCTCGAAAAAGCGGCGAGTGTCCTCCCACGCCTGCTCCATTGAGCACCGGAAATAGTCTCTTTCCAGCGTCGCCCGCTGTGCGGTCGGCAGCGCCTCGAGGCTTGAGTATTCCCGATACAGGTCGTACAGCTTCTTCGCCCGCACCGAGAACATCGTCCCCCATTTGAGAACCTGCACCTTGACGCCCATTTCGAACATGTCTGCCGCCGGGGCCATTGCCACGTCCGCCGGGCCCGCATGGGCCAGCATCTCCCGAACCGACTGCGATGTTCCCGCCTCGACGCACGCTTGGTTCACCGAGCCCGTCATCACGTACGCCGCGCCCATGGAAAACGCGGCCACCGCCGATGCCGGCGTCGAAATCCCTCCCGCCGCTCCAATCCGCAGCGCCTCCGCATACCCATGCTTTGCCTGCATCTCATCCCGCAGCGCCATCATCCCCGGGAACAGTGCAATGGCCGGGCGATTGTCCGTGTGACCGCCCGAATCCGCCTCGATCGTCAGGTCCTGAGACAGCGGTATCGCCTCCGCCATCTGCGCCTGCGCTTCAGTTATGAAGCCCCGTCGTACCAGCTCCCCGAGCAGCGCCGCCGGCGGCGGCGACATGAACTTTCGCGCCACCTCCGCTCGCGAGACCTTTGAAATCACCGCGTTCGGGCACACGACCCGTCCATCCGGACTCTGATGAATCCCCGCCACGCGGTACTTCACCAGCGGCAGCGTCAGATCGAGATACGCCGACGCATCTACCAGCCGAACGCCCCGGCGAAGGTACAAGTCAACCACTGCCGCCTCGAGGTCCGGCTCGTTGGGGCTGTGAATCAGATTGATTCCGAACGGCGCAGTCCCGAGATTTCTTTGCAGCCGGTCTATCGCCTGCTCCACGCGGGGCAGAGGCAATCCCGCGGAGCCAAAGAATCCGAGCATCCCCGCTCGGCTCATCGCTTCGACGATTTCCTCCGATCCGATACCGTTCGCCATTGCCCCGGCGACGTACGCGTACGCCAGGCCGTGCGCCTTTCGAAAAGCCGGGTCGCCCAGCTGCGCCGGGTGCAACGCCGGCGCGAACGCCACGAGGGGATACGACGGCTCCACGTGCAGCGACCCTGCGCCCAGAAGACTTCGCCCGCCGAGTCCCACGCCGAGCCGTCCGTCCCTCTCGATGATGTGAATCGGTCGCGTGATCTGAAGCAGCCCCGCCCCGAGCGACGAAAAGTCCAGCGCCCCGATTTCATCGGGCAGCCACCACCCGATCTGGCCGGCCGCACGTCCTTCCCCATCGTCTGCGTCGTTATCCGCGGCTTCCGCAATCTCTCCCGGCGCGCGTCCGTCAAGCGGAAGCCGCCGCGCCGCTTTCACCCCAAGGTCCAGAAGCAGGTTGCACCCCGCGAAAAACGTTCCGACCGCCAGCTTGGCCCCGGTCTTCGCTCCGGCGGCCGCCGCGTCAAATGCCGATCGACCGGTGTCGATCGCCGTCGCCGCCAGTGACCCGACGACCTGCTTGGGATCGATTTTTTCGCTCATGTCACGATTGCCCCAGGATCTCAAGCCGAACCCCGCCGCTCGCACGCTCCGACACCGCTTGTTTTAGGGCAGGCGGAATCTGAAACACCGTGTCCTCTTCCGCCGTGGTGCAAAGCTCAATCGAATCCGCCCCGAGTTCCCGGAGCCGGTTCAGAACACCCTGCACGACGCTCTCGGGCGTGCTCGCGCCCGCTGACACGCCGACAACCTCCACACCGCGCACCCACTCCGCACAGATCTCGGCCGCGCTGTCGATGAGAAACCCGCACACCCCGCGCGTCAGCGCGACTTCCACCAGCCGCGCCGCGTTGCTCGAATTGCGTGAGCCCACAACCAGCAGCAACCCCATCCCGCGACGCTGCATCTCCTTGACCGCGTCCTGCCGGTTTTGCGTTGCGTAACAGATGTCGTCGGTCGGCGGAAGCTCAAGGTACGGGAATCGCTCGCGCAGCGCCGCGAGGACATGCGCCGTGTCGTCCACCCCCAGTGTCGTCTGCGTAAGCACGACAAGGCGCTCGTGCGGGGGAAGGTCGAGCGTCCGCGCCTGTGCCTCGTTCTCAACCAGCGTGATATGCTCCGGCGACTCCCCGATCGTCCCGATGACCTCGTCGTGGCCCTTGTGCCCGATCAGAACGATGTGATAGCCCTGCCGAACGAAGCGGTGCACCTCAAGATGAACCTTCGTCACCAGGGGACACGTCGCGTCGATCAGGCGCAGCTCCCGCTTCCGCGCCTCATGGAAAACCGTCGGCGCGACGCCGTGCGCGCTGAGAATCGCCACCGCCCCACGAGGCACTTCGTCCAGTTCCTCAACAAACACCGCCCCCTTGCCGCGAAGATCCGCCACAACGTGGCTGTTGTGGACGATCTCCCGCCGGACATAAACCGGTGGGCCGAAGACCTCCAGGGCGAGATCGACGATCTTTACCGCCCGATCGACCCCCGCGCAGAATCCCCGTGGATTAGCCAGCAGTACCTTCATTCGAAATCTCGGTCGCCGTGTGCGTTCCCGATAACCGTGTCGGGAATCATATCAGAACTCGTCGGATCCCGCCGCCGGGCGGGTTCGAATGCCGCTATTCCGTTTCAGGGCGTTTTTACCGGCCCGGATTGGAAATCGCCCCCGCAAAACCGCTAACATAGTAAGAACTGAGCCGCCAATTAAGAGGGGAATAATGTCCATCTTCCGCCCGGCCCGCCGAATCCGCATTCCGTCTCTCGTGTCCGCGGTTGTTTGTGCGTCGCTGAGCTTGCCTGCGCGCGGAGGACCTGCGCCATCTTTCCTCGGCCTGGGCGATCTTCCCGACGGCGTCGGCAGCTCTGTCGCAAACAACATCTCTGCCGACGGACGCGTCGTTGTCGGTGTCGCTCAGACCACCTCGGGCTTTGAGGCCTTTCGATGGAGTCTTCCCAATGGAATGGTCGGACTCGGTGAGCTGGCCGGCGGCGCTTACGAAGGCTCCGCCTTCGGCGTCTCGGACGACGGCGCCGTCATCGTTGGCTCGTCAAACTCGGACAACGGACGTGAGGCCTTTCGATGGACTCAGTCCGGAGGCATGGTCGGGCTCGGAGACCTGCCGGGCAGCGAATTCGATAGTTTCGCTACCGGTGTCTCCGGCGACGGCGTCGTCGCCGTTGGGGCGGGCACCGCCGGCTTCTTCCCAACCGCTTTTCGCTGGACGCAGGCCGATGGCATGGAAAACCTCGGCGATCTGCCCGGCGGCGCCCCATATGCAGTGGCCAGCAGCGTCTCGGCCGACGGCGCTGTAATCGTTGGTCAAAGCATCTCCGCGAACGGAAACGAGGGCTTCATCTGGACCCGCGATACCGGCATGCTCCCCCTCGGAGACCTTCCCGGCGGACCCTTCGCGAGCAACGCAAACCGCGTCTCCGCCGGCGGCGATGTGATCGTCGGGGTGGGTTTCATCGATGGGGGAGAGGAGGCCGTCCGCTGGACCAACGGCGGCACCGTCCTTGAGAGCCTGGGCGACCTGCCCGGCGGCCTGCATCTTAGCGCCGCCAACGATGTCTCCGCTGACGGCAATCGGGTGGTAGGGCAGGCCACGAGCTCTCTTGGAACGGAAGCATTCATTTGGGATCCGATTGACGGCATGCGCAGCCTGCGCGAATACCTGACAACCGTCATCGGCGTCGATCTCACCGGATGGTCCCTCACCGCCGCCACGGGCATCTCCGACGACGGTACCGTCATCTGCGGCTACGGCGTCAATCCCACCGGCGAAACGGAGGCATGGATCGCGGTCATCCCGGAACCCGCGACCGCATTGCTCCTCATCCCCGCGCCCTTCCTTGGCGCATGGCGTCGCCGCCCCCGGTCATCGTCGCGCGAATAGTTCGATCTACTTTCGCCAATTGCGTCCACGTGCTCACGCGCGCGGGGAGAGCGTGCGCAGCTGCTCACGCAGCGCCGCAAGCGCTTTGCCCCGGTGTGAAATACGATTCTTCTCCTCCGGAGAAAGTTCCGCGACAGTCTTGCCAAGCGCCGGCACCAGAAAGTAGGGGTCATACCCGAATCCCCCCCGGCCCCGCGGCTCGTCCACAATGACTCCTTCGAAGATCCCTTCCGACATGGCGAGGACGCAGTCGCCCGCCGCAAGAACGAGGACGCACCGATACCGCGCCGACCGGGTCTCCCGTCCGAGTAGCATCGCCGCAAGCTTCGCATTGTTTGCCCCGTCCCGTTGCGCGCGCGGCAAATGCGCCGAATTCCGGTCGAAATATGCCGAATGCACCCCCGGCTCGCCGCCCAGCGCATCCACCTCAAGGCCGGAATCATCCGCCAGCGCCCAGAGTCCCGTGGCCTTCGAGTAGTAGGTCGCTTTAAGTGTTGCGTTTTCAAGAAACGAGTCTCGATCCTCGACCGGTTCCGGGATCGCCTCGCCAAGGTCGGAAAGCGATTTCCACGTCACGGACTCGCCTGCGGCGTCATTGGCAGACAGCACGGCCGCAATCTCCCGCGCCTTGGCCGGGTTGTTCGTTGCAATGAGAATCGTCATTTGTAAGCCGCATGCCATCGCCAGGTGCGCACGCGGGGGGTCGCTACCAGCGCTGAAGCCCGCGCGGCGCCTGGCCCTTCTGGGGAATCTTGACCAGGAACGACCAGTTCGGAATCTTTACCTTTTTCCCCTTTTCGTCTGTAGCGATGCGATACACGATGTGCCCATTCTCGAGATTGTATTTCAGTTCTTCCTTCTCGCGTAGCGCCCGCACGACGCCGCTGTACCCGCTCCGACCGCCGCCTGTGTCCTCCAGCGCCTCCGGACCGAACGTCCCCACGCAGATTGACGTCTGCGGCTTCTCCGGATCGTGGTAGTAGTACGCCTGGTACCCCCGGCTCCGGAGGTCCTTCACCCACTCGATCGCGGCATACTTGTAATCGTGCAACGTCGGTGTCGCATAGGTGACGCCGACATGAAGCGTATACAGCCCGCTCGCGCTCCGAAGGTCCAACTCCGGCGGCCCAACGTCCGGGCTCGGCTCCTGGATCGCCCGTGCCTGCATGAAGGGGTGCTTGTTCCCCATCGCCAGTTTGCGGATGAACTCCATGTCCGCCTTGATCTCGTCCGAAAGCTGGATCACCACGTCGCCCTCGGCGCTGCTGAATCCCTCGACCTTGGCCTGAACGTACTCCAGCTCGTACGTGCCGTAATACACCTTGCTGCGGTCGTCCCGGTGCTCCACGCGCACCAGGTCCGGGTTGATCCCCTGCACCCGTTTCAACGCCGTTGCCACCGTGTCCGCCGTCTCAATGTGATTCGGACCGAGGAACTCGTTGCACTCGATCGTCCAGTTTTCTTTCTGGCCGATCTTCGTGCCGCGCGCCACCGACTGCGGCCGCTTCTTGAACAGGTTGTTCCATCGCTGCATGTCCGCCTGGCTGCAACCGGTCAGGAACGGCGCGGCCACCGCCGCCACGCAGCACACGGCAACCACGCGCCGCGCCCGGCGCGGTGCCGATTGCTTCTGGAACCCCGAAATTGCGCTCATGATCGTGAAACTCTCAATCGGCAGCCTCGACCCCGCATTCCGGCGAGCCGCGGCAAGTGCCTCCCGATGATAGGCCCCCATGTCCCGAACGCTCAGCCTGCCTTCGCCCCTCGGCCGATGATCCGCGCCTGAACCGCGCGAAGCTCGCGGATGCCCCGCTCCGCCAGGGCCAGCATTCGGGACATCTCCTGTCGCGTGTACGGCTTGCCCTCCGCCGTCCCCTGCACTTCGATGAACTTCCCGCGTCCCGTTTGCACAACGTTGAAGTCGACCTCGGCATCCTTGTCCTCAAGGTAATTCAGATCCAACAGCAGCCGGCCGTCCACCATCCCCACGCTGACCGCCGCCACGCTGTCGATGATCGGGTTCTCGCGGACCAGCCCCTTTCGAAGCAGCGCGCGCACCGCATCGACGAGCGCGATGTAGGCCCCCGTGATGCTCGCCGTCCGCGTACCGCCGTCCGCCTGAATCACGTCGCAATCGATCAGGATCGACCGCGGCCCCAGCTTGCTCATGTCCACGACCGCCCGAAGGCTCCTACCGATCAGCCGCTGGATCTCCTGCGTCCGCCCATCGATCTTTGTCCGATTGCGCGCCCGCCGCTGGCCCGTGCTGGCAGGAAGCATGTCATACTCCGCCGTGACCCAGCCCAGCCCGCTCGCCTCGCGCCATTCCGGCACGCTTTCTTCCACGCACGCCGTGCAAAGCACATGTGTATCACCCGCCCGGAAGAGCACCGAGCCCGGGGCGTTCTTGGTAAACCCGCGGATCACCTTGACCGGCCGAAGCGCGTCGAAACGCCGCCCGTCCACGCGCCGCCCGCTGTCCCGCAATCCCCTGGAAGTCCTTTTCGCCATGCCCCGTACGTTACTCCGCAACCCCAAGCTTAGCCAGTCGCCCCGCACCCTTCGCTCCGTCGGCCGAAACGCGAATCATTCGCTCACTGTCACTGGTCGCCCTGATTTCGACCCGAAACGTCGCGCCTTGCATCGCGCCCGCCACCCGATCCGCCCACTCCACGATGACCACCCCGTCCTGCGTCATCTCGTCCACCCCGAGCGCGTCGAACTCCGTGTCGCCGGCGAGTCGATATGCATCGATATGGTGAATTCGCGTCCGGCCTGTGTATTCGTTGACCAGCACAAACGTGGGGCTGTTCACCAGCCGCTTGTCTTCCACTCCCAGCCCCAGCGCGATTCCCTTCGTTAGCTGCGTCTTGCCCGCGCCCAGCGGCCCGACCAGCCCGACCACGTCACCGGGCTCCAGCATGGACGCGATCAGCCGCCCGATTTCAATCGTGTCCTCTGGGCTTTGCGAGTTGATTTCCACCATCGCCGTCATGCGCGTTCCGTAAAATGCTGCCAGCCCCCGGCCTCGACGTCTCGTAGCGTTCCATCCCCGCCACGCACGCGAAGTCCCGGCTCGCCCGTCGCAACACCAATCCGCACGAACCGCGCCGCACGCGCTCCGTCACTGTTCGGCACTGCGGGTGGCTCTCCCGCGTCGCCGGCCACCGCGAACAGCAGCTCGAAGTCCTCGCCGTCATCCAACACGTGCTTCACGATTGCCTCAAGGTCTCCCCGCGCCGCCTCTTTCGCCGCGTCAGATGCCGCCTCATGGAGTTGCCGCTCTTCCAAAATGATCCCGCATCCCGAAGCCGACGCCATGCGGTGCCCGTCCGTTGACAGTCCGTCGCTCAGGTCGAGCATCGCGTGAAGGGCATTGCCATAGTGCGCGCCCAGCGCGCGGGCCTCCCGCACGCGCGGGCGGAAGCTCATGTGGTGCCCCGAGAGGCTACCGCCCAGGGGTCCCGAGACCCAGATCGCGTCGCCGGGCCTCATCCCGCTCCGCGTCACCGGCGCGATATCCGCCCATGGCTCCGCCAGCACGGTCACGTCGATGACCAGCGGCTGCTTCCAGCTGTTCGTGTCGCCCCCCACGATCCGCACCTCAAACTCCTCCGCGAGTCTCTCAATGCCCGTATGCAGACCCCGCGCCTCCGCCATTCCCCACGCGTCCGGCAGCGCCACGCTCACCACCGCCCAGCGCGGCCGAACCGCCATCGCGGCGCAGTCCGAAAGGCTTACCGCCAACGCCTTTCGGCCGATTTCGTCGGGCGCGTGCCGCGCTGAATCGAAATCCACCCCGTCCATCAGCATGTCCGCCGTTAACAGAACTTCCGGACCGGTGCGTACCATCGCCATGTCGTCCCCGATTCCCAGCAGAATCGACGCATCCCGCGCAACGGACCGGGCACGAATCCACTCGATCAGGGCGTCTTCCGATTTACGGGTCTCCGCCATCAACTGGGATTGTATCGCCGCGCACAAGGGTTGCCCGGTGTGCGACACATACCGGACAAGCACGTGCCGGAAGCCGCCGACCATCAGCCGGCGATGATTGAAATAATGAAGTACGTCAGTGCCGCCATGAGTGCCGCGGCCGGAAGGGTCAGGAGCCAGGCAGTCATGATCTCGCCGCCCACAGACCACCGCACCGCGGACATGCGCTTCGTCACACCCACGCCGAAAATGGCCCCCGTGATGGTATGCGTCGTGCTGACGGGAATACCCAGTGCCGAAAGCGCGATGATCGTCACACCGCCGCCGGTCTCGGCGCAGAAGCCCCCGATCGGCTGCAGCTTCGTCACGCGCTGGCCGAGTGTATGCACGACTTTCCAGCCGCCAAGATACGTACCCGCTGCGATTGCGCCGTGACAACTCAGAATGATCCACCACGCAATCTTGTCCGATTGGGGGTCTCCGGTATGGGTCGCCCAGTGCGCGATCGACGGCTGGGATACAAGAAGGGCGGTGATAATGCCCATCGTCTTCTGGGCGTCATTCAGCCCGTGGCTTAGGCTGTAAACCGCAGCCGACACCAGTTGTAGATAGCGAAACCGGGCATCGACTTTCTTGGGATGACTCCGCCGACAGAGCCACAGCATCGCCACCATCAGGATCCACGCCAGGATCACGCCGAACAGCGGCGAAAAAACGATAAACATTGCAACGACGCCGATCTTTGACCAGATCAAGGCCCCGACGCCTCCCTTGACAATCGCTGCGCCCGCCATCGCGCCGATCAGCGAGTGTGATACGCTGATCGGCAGACCCTTCTGCGTGCAGAAAACCGTCCAGATGATCGCCGCCAGCAGCGTCGCAAGAATCAGGTTCGGGTCGATCACACCCGCCTTCACGAGGTCTTTGCCGATCGTCCGGGCAACGTGCGTCTCGAAGCCAAACGCCGCAATGAAGTTGAAGAACGCCGCCCAAAGCACCGCCAGCCGCGGCGAAAGCACGCGCGTGGCGACGATCGTGGCCACGGAATTCGCCGCGTCATTGAACCCGTTGGCGAAGTCGAATATCAGCGCGATGACGATTATGAGAAGTATGTACGTCAACATGACTCGCCGCCGTCAGGCGTTCTTGAGAACGATTCCCTCGATCGTGTCGGCGATGTCCTCGCACCGGTCGATCGCCTTTTCGGTGCGGTCGTATATCTCTCGCCACTTCATCACGTACATGGCGTCCGTCGCGGTCGTAAAGAGCTCCGCCACCGCTGCATGGTTGTTCTCGTCGCCCACGTTCTCAAGCTGATGGATCTCGACCAGCTTGTCGTGAAGCCCCGTCTGTTTCCGAACGTCTCTCAGCCGCTTGATGGCCTCGCCGATCAGGTGCGACGCCTTGACCAGGACGTCCGTCTGCTTCACCAGCCAGACTGTTGGCTCGGGAATCCGGTACAATGTCATTCGCTTGGCAGCCGCGTCGATTTCGTCGACGACATCGTCCATCCGCTTCAGAAGAGCCTGGATGTCCTCGCGGTCGAACGGCGTGATGAACGTCGTGTCCAGCTTGGCCAGTGCCGTGTGGACCACCTCGTCCGCCTTCTGCTCGCACTGCCGGATGTCGGCGATTAACTGCTCGCGCCGATCGTAATGCCGCGAAAGCTCAGAATATTTCTGCGCTGTCTCAATAATTACTTGCGCCGCCTGCTCGAAGAGGTTGTAGAAACCCTCATCGCGGGGAATGATGCTGAACACTGCGCCGTCCCTTTCGTCCTGCCTCGAGATCGTCTGCTGATTACGTCGGACAAGATGGCGGATCACCCGCCCGTGGCATATTCGTTTGGGCGATGGCCCATCGCCACTCCGGTCGCCATGTTGCTGCAAGTCGCCTCCCTTGTCCAGACCGCAATCCGCTTGCGGAAAGGCGCTTTTTCGCGCGTCTTTTCGCCTCGCGCGCGGAAGGACGCCTTGCGTCTCCTCCGCCTTGAACCTCCTGCAAAAATAGCTCGAAATGTACCTTAATGATATCTTAACACGGCAGTACGTTGCGGCGCGGTGGACGCGCCGGTATGTCTGACTCGTCACCAGCGGCGGGCCCGGTTCACGCCGCGCATGTAGGCGCACGCGCCGCCCGCGCCCTTCGGGGAGGTCGCATGTGCATGGGAGGTGCCGTGTGGCACTCATCGCCGAGTTGTTCCAGCATTCGCCCTTCGAACCTCTGCTGCATCACCTGAAGATCGTCCGGCAATGCGTGACCCTGGTCCGTCCGATGTTCGAGGCTGTCCGTGACGAAAACGATGGCGAGCTCGACGAGCTCGTTAAGCGCGTGTTCAAAACCGAGCATGAGGCCGACACCATCAAGGACGAAATCCGCCAGGTCATTCCGCGGACATTCTTCCTCCCGGTTTACCGCGGCGACCTTCTCGGCTACCTGAAGCTCCAGGACGACATGGCCGATTCCGTCGAGGACATCGCTATACTCCTGACCATAAAAAAACTGCGAATGCCCCCGTCGCTCGTGACGCAGGTATTCAGCTACGTGGAAACCGTGCTCCGCGCCTGCGACAAGAACCATGAGATGAACGAACGCCTGCCGGACCTTGTCGCCCGCGGCTTTGTCGCAGAGCAGGCGACCGGGCTCATGGATCT
Organism: Planctomycetota bacterium; assembly: GCA_003576905.1. Taxonomy (GTDB): domain Bacteria; phylum Planctomycetota; class Phycisphaerae; order UBA1845; family UTPLA1; genus UTPLA1. The sequence goes on from QEVG01000028.1 coordinate 16,202, forward strand.
GATACGCACCGTCGAAAAGGCCGAGTGGGAGGCCGACAAGGCCCAGTACAGCTTGTCCAAGGCCCTGTTCGCCATGGAGGACGAACTCAAGCCCTCCGACCTCATGCTCTGGTGGCGGGCCTTTCTTGAGCTCGGCCAGCTCGCCAATCACGCGGAAAAAATGGCCGAGCGGCTGCGCAGAATGTTGTCTCAATGAGGTGCCGATTCGACCGTGGTTTGCGGGAAGCGTCACAGCGTTCCCGCGGCCGCGCTCCCGGCGCCTCCGTGCCGTCGGCTGCAGAAACGATTCCTGTATCCAAACGCTTCGATATCCAATGATGATCCTCGCAAGTCCCCCGATGTATACGCTCGCTCAGACCGCCGACGCACCGACGCTGTCCGCGTTCATGATGCTGGCCGTGGCCCTCGCCGTTGTCATGCTCATTTGGGACACCGTCGAAGTGGGGCGCAACGACGCCGCCAACATCGTCAACGCCGTTTTCGGATCCCGGATCCTCTCCCGCCGCGCCGCCGTCCGCGTCGCGGCCGTCGGCGTGATCCTCGGCGCGAGCATGTCGTCCGATGTCATCGAAACGGCACAAAAGGGCATCTTCGACCCGCACACCTTCACCTTCGAGGAAGCCCTCGCAATTTTCACGTCTGTCTACATCGTTGATACCGTGCTGCTCTACAGCTATTCGGCCTTTGGAATGCCCGTCAGCACCACGGCGGCCCTTGTCTTCGAGCTTGTGGGCGCGTCCCTCTTTCTCGGCATCATGCGCTCGCCCGAGTCCTTCCGGGCCGTCGAGTGGGCCGGCGTCGGCCGCGTCATGCTTACGATCGTCTGCTCCATCGGCCTGTCGGGATTCATGGGCTTCTTCCTCCAGCGCATCATCCGCGCCGCCATCGGCGACAAATGGTCCAGTCTACCCGCGCTCCTGCTTCACGGCGGATGGGCCGGCGGTGGTCTCATGGCCGGCCTTGCCTATTTCATGCTCGTCAAGGGAATGAAGAACCTGGAACTGGTCAGACCGGTCACCCGCGCCGTCCGCGATAATCCGTTTTACGGTCCCATGGTCGCCGTCACTGTCTTGTGGATCTTCTTCGCCATGCTCATCCACCTGTCCCTCATCATCTTTCGTAAGCGCGCCGCCGAGCTGCTCTTTCCCGCGCTCACCATCCTCGGCATGTTTGGAATGGCCTTCGCCTTCGGCCAGAACGACCTTGCCAACTGCGCCGCGCCCGGACTCGCCGTCATCAAGCTCGTTCAGCTTCATGCCGCAAATGCCTCCATGGCCGATTTCGTTCGTGCCGAGATTCCAAGGTGGGCCCTCTTCGGCTGCGGCGTCCTTCTCGTCGCCGGAATGATGACCGAGTACGCCCAGCGCGTTACCCGCGCCGAGGTGCGCACCGGCAGCGCGGGCCATCACGTCAAGCTGTGGGCCCCGAAATGGTGCATTGCCCTTGCCGTCCGTGTGCTGGAACGCCGCCGTCGCGAGCAGGTGATGCCCTCGTTGGCGCCCATCGTCACGAAGAACATCCGCGGCAAGACGATGCACTACGACCCGCTCCGCGCCTGCGTCATCATGTGCGTCTCCGCGTCGGTCATTGCCACTGCCTCCGCGATGGGGATGCCTGTCTCCACAACCTACGTCGCCTTCGCCTGTGTGGTCGCGACGGGCATCGCCGATCGAATATTCGTTCGTGGCGATGCCGCCTTGAAACTCGGCCGCGCTATCTGGGTCGTATCCAGTTGGGTCCTGTCGGGGCTTATCGCGATGGTCGCGACAGGCCTCGTCTGCCTGGCCGTCTTTTACCTCGGCATCTTCGGGATGGCTGGTACCTTGGTGACAAACCTCTTCGTCCGAGCCGTTGTGAAGCGCCGCTCCGACGCGCAGGAAGAGCGAATCCGCCTCGAAGCCCGCGAGCGAATGCACCCGGAGGAGTTCTCGCTCGAAGAAGAATGAAGATTCCGCGCGCAGGCCGTTAAGATTCCGTTAACTCCAGCCTTCATCCGCGAATCCCCGATTTTCCTCGATAATCCTCGCATTTTCCGTCGGCCGGCGCCCCGAAGCCCGAGGTTTTGCGCGTGAAGTCGCATCATGCCCGCCTTATAATCGCCCCAAATGGTGATGCAGATTTACCCGAATCCCGATGTCAAGAACCCGCGCCGGGCCCCATCCATGGCGAACGAAAAGATCCTTGTCGTGGACGATGAACAGGACCTTCTTGAGGCACTTCGCTTCAACCTCGAACGCAAGCACTACAAAGTCTTGACCGCCGCCGACGGCGAATCCGCCATCGACCTCGCCAACCGCGAAAAACCCGACCTGATCCTTCTCGACATCATGCTGCCCCGAGTCAACGGACGCGATGTCACCCTGGCTCTCAAGAACAACTCCGCGACGCGGAACATCCCAATCATCATGCTGACGGCCCTGACCAGCGAGAACGACGTCGTGCTTGGCCTTCAGATCGGTGCCGACGATTACGTCACCAAGCCCTTCTCCATGGACGTCATGCTTGCCCGCGTCGCCGCCGTCCTTCGGAGGCGGTCGGCCGGAGCTGAGAAGGACAGTGTCCTCCGTGCCGGCCCTGTCATCATCGATCGCGCCCGACACATCGTCGAAGTCGACAATGTGGTGATCCCCGTCACTTTGACCGAGTTTCGCCTTCTCGAAGCGCTCGTCTCCGCCCGATCGCGGGTTCTCTCGCGCGATCAACTCATGGCCAGGGCCATGGGCCCCGATATCGCCGTTACCGACCGTACCATCGACGTCCACATCACGTCCCTTCGCCGCAAGATGGGGGCCCATCGCGATCTTGTCGAAACCGTCCGGGGTGTCGGGTACCGATTTGCGGACGTTTGGCAGGGCGAATCCCTTTCCGCGTAACAATGTCCGTTCCCGCAGCCACGAGCCGGCTCCGCCGTGGGAATCGCCTCCGCGGGGTGTCCCGCGCCAGAGACCTTCGGAACGGCTGCCGCCGTGTTAGACTGTTCAACGGCGGCAGCATGCGCCGGGCCATCTTGGTTTTCTCCGGTATTTGCTCGCCGGCGGCCCTCGACGCGATGAGCGTTGAATCGATCAGGTGGGGCGTCACATGACGCAGGACGGCACAGTTCGCTGGCGGGGGCGATTCTTCAACCGCGTCTTCACGCGCCTGGGCCTTCTGCTTTCAGCCGGAATGCTGGTGGTTGGCGGCTTTGCCTGGCAGATCATGCAGCAGTGGCTCCGCGATTACATCATCGAGCAGCTGACCAACAGCGCTCATCTCGCGCGCATCGCCGTCGAACACGAATGGCCCTTCGAGGCGCCGGCGAAGATCCAGGAGGAATGTCGGCGGGTTCGACAGGAAACCGGCCTGCGCATGACCGTCTTAGCCCCCGACGGCCGCGTCCTTGGAGACTCCGACGCCGATCCCGCCGGCATGGAAAACCACGCCAACCGGCCGGAAGTTGTCGAAGCCCTGAAAGGCCGGGTCGGACTAAACCGCCGAACCAGTGCCTCTGTCGGGCATCCCTTCGTCTACATCGCCGAGCCGATCCATATCGACGGCCGTCTCGTGGCCGTTGTCCGCATGGCCGCGCCTGCCGAGGACATCGAAAGACGCGAAACGGCCTTCAAGCAGCTTATCGTCACCGGCCTCGCCGTCGCGCTCCCGCTCGCGCTTCTGCTCGCGTGGTTTCTCTCCCGCGCATTGGCCGAGCCGATTCAAAAAGTCAGCGACTGGGCACGCCAGCTCGCCACCGGCGACCTCACCACCCATCTTGAAGTAGGCGGTAACGACGAAATCAAGCAGGTCGCCGACGCCCTGGAACGCATGCGCCGCGGCCTCGCCGCCCGCATCCGCGAGGCCCAGCAACAGCGCCAGGATCTTGAAATCACCGTCGGCAGCCTCGAAGAGGGTGTCATCGCCGTAAATCGCGAGGGGATCGTTCTGTTGGCCAACAGCGCCGCTCGCCGGTTTCTCGGTGTCGGCCATTCACTCGTCGGCGGGCCGCTTGCCGAACAGTTGCCCCAGCGTGCCCTCCGCCGCGTCTGGGACGAAGCCCGAAGCGCCGGCGTCCGCGAACTTCGTCGCGAACTTGTCCTCGAAGCCGGCGGAGTGACCCGCACGATTGACGTATCCCTGCTCCATGTCACCCAGGTTGAAACGCCCATCGCCTGGCTGCTTTGTCTGCGTGACATCACCGCAATCGCCCGGTCCGCCGCCATGAAAACCGACTTCGTCGCCAACGCCTCCCACGAACTCCGCACGCCGGTAGCCTCCATCCGCGCTGCCGTAGATACCCTTCGCGAAGAGGGCCTCGACGACGACGCCCGCAGCCGGTTCCTCGCCATGATCGACCGCAACGTCGAACGACTGCAAAGCCTTACCGAAGACCTCATGTACCTCAATAAGGTCGAATCCGTCGCCGTCGAGCTTGACTGCACGACCTTCGATCCCGCCGGGGTCTTCGCATCAATTCAGAACATGTTCGCCGAAGCCCTCCGTGCCAAGAACGCCCGCCTCCAGTGCACCTCCGAAGTCACTGAAGTCTTTACCGACCAGCGATGGCTCGAGCTGATCCTGAAAAACCTCGTCGATAACGCCGTGAAGTTCATCCAGACCGGAGGCCGGATCAGCCTCCGCTGCGCCGCCCAGGGAGACCGCGTCCTCTTCGAGGTCGAGGACAACGGCTGCGGCATTCCCCCGGAGGACCTCGACCGAGTGTTCGAACGCTTCTATCAGGTCGACAAGTCCCGCGCGATGAACCAGGGCGGGACCGGCCTCGGTCTCGCCATCGTCAAGCACGCCCTCCACGCCATGCGCGGCGAAGTCCGGATTTCCAGCTCCGTCGGCGTCGGCACGACTGTCCGATTCACGCTCCCCACGAATCCCCATGCCACCCGATTGGAAAAAAAGCCCGTGCCCGGATAAGGTACCTGCGTAAAGAAGACGGCTTCGCCTGCCGAAAAAGCGCGACCCGAAACACCATGCCCACCGCAGCCGTGATCACCGTCTCTGACAGTCGCTCCAAAGGCGGCGCTCCAGACACCGGCGGACCCCTTGCCGAAGAGGAACTGCGCGCCTTGGGCTTTGAAGTCACCCGGCGCCAAGTCGTCCCCGATGAGATCTCCGCAATCCGCGGTGCCGTTTCCGCCTGCCGCGATGCCGTCGACGTCATCGTCACCACTGGCGGAACCGGCGTGGCCCCGCGTGACGTCACTCCCGAGGCCGTCACGCCGCTTTGCGATCGGCTCCTCCCCGGATTCGGCGAGATCATGCGAACCGGCAGCTTCTCGAAGACGCCGCTGTCCATCATTTCCCGCGGCGGAGCGGGCGTCATCGGTCGGACGCTCGTCGTCATGCTCCCCGGCAGCCCAAAAGGCGTGAAGGATTGCCTTCAACTTGTCGGCCCCGCAATGAAACACGTGGTAAAGGCCCTTGCAGGCCAGCCCATGAACTGCCAGGGACAGCCCATGATCTGAAGCGCGATTGGTCCCGCGCGCGCCGCTCCGCCGATTCATACCTGATGATCCCGATTCGAGACGACAACCCGACGCATCACACCCCGGTCGTCACGATCGGACTCATCGTCATTAATTCGGCCGTCTTTCTCTTTCAGGCGACCCTCTCCGAACCCAGGTCCGAGGCATTCATCTACCGTTTCGGCTTTGTTCCCGCCCGGCTGACCCAGTCCCCGGACGAGTTTCGCGAAGGCCTGCGCAAGTCCGAGTTGGTGCCGGTGCGGGATCGGTTCGGACGCGTCTTGGTCGTGCGCCGCGAAATCCCCATCGACTCCGCCCTGAGCCTGCCCGCCGGGCTCACCGTCTTTACCGCCATGTTCCTTCACGGCGGTTGGATGCATCTCATCGGAAACATGCTGTTCCTGTGGATTTTCGGAAACAACATTGAGGATCGCCTCGGCCCGCTCCTCTACGTCGTCTTCTATCTCGGTACCGGCATCATGGGCAACCTGACCCATGCGTTCTTCAGCGCGGGCTACGTACCGCTCGTCGGCGCAAGCGGCGCGATCAGCGGCGTGATGGGGGGGTACATGGTCCTCTTTACGCACTCGCGCATTCTGGCCATCGTACCCTTGGGATGGTACTTCTTCACCGTGAAGCTCCCCGCCTGGATGTACTTCGTATTTTACATCGGCGTGCAGAATCTCTTCCCCGCCTACTTCGGCGGGCAGGGCAGTGTCGCCTACTGGGCACACATCGGCGGTTTCGCGTCCGGCCTCGCGATGATCCTCTTCTTTCCCCGGCGCCGCCCGCCGGCCTTCGCCCGCCCGGCCTACCCCGCCCGGCCCGTAGACGACGACGATGCTGATTTCGTTCTCTGAAATGATCCGCGCGCCGGGCGGCGTCCCTGATCACCGCTCAGAAAAATGACGCGCCGATTACCGCGAGCATCGTCTGGATGCATCCAAACTGCCAGCAGCAGCCCGTCGTGATCACGGCCAGTGCGGCCATCCGCCGTCGGCTTCGCTTTCGATTCATCTTCTGCCTCCCGATGGGTGTTGCGATCTTTTTATTCGAAACTGTGAACGGAAAAGGACGCTTCATCATGCCGTCCGGCCTCTGCCGCGACCAGTGCCCCCGGCCGCTCAAGGCCGTGCACCAGCGCCTCTACCTTTACGGCGGGCGCGACGTACGCCACACCGCCGCTTTGATCCTGCCGCCCGACCATGACCCGCGCCGCGTAAGGCTCGTGCGCGACATAGTTCAGCGAGTTCCGGTCTCGAACATGGTACCCGATCACGTATTCACCGGGTTGTACGTTCATCAGAAACGAGTACCGCACGCGCTGCCGGCTGCCGGGCCGCGCCGCCTCCGCGCAATGCCCGAGCCGCGTGCTGCTCGTTTCGAACACTGTAAGGTGATCCTCAACCCGTACGATGGAGAGCCCGTACGACGGCTCCGGCACCTCTGCCTCGAACTCCGCATCGAACATCAACGCCAGCCGTTCGCCCGGAAGCGCATGCGCCGTATCGACTCCTTCTGCGTCCACCAGCCGCAGGTTTGCAACCTTGACCGGCACGCTCCCGTCCGGCCGTCGACGAATCAGCGCCTCTGAACATGCGTCGTAATATTTGGCGATCGCCTCCGACGACGGCCCCTTGAAGACCTCCCGCCCGCGATCCAGGACCAGCGTTCGCCCGCAGAACCGCGCCACCGATCCCAGGTCGTGCGACACGAACACCACGGCTGCCCCGTCCTTCAGAAACCGGTTCATCCGGTCCATGCACTTCGCCCGAAAGACGCGGTCTCCCACCGACAGCACTTCATCAACCAGCAGCACCTGCGGCGCCACGTGCGCCGCGATCGCGAAACCCAGCCGCGCGTGCATCCCGCTGCTGTACCGCTTCACTGGCGTGTCCAGGAACTCACCCACGCCCGCGAACTCTACGATCTCATCAAAACACTTCCGCGCTTCCCGCCGGCTCATCCCCAGGATGCTCGCGTTCAGGAAGATGTTCTCGCGCCCCGTCAGGTCCCCGTGAAACCCCGCCCCCAGCTCGATCAGCGCCGATACCCGCCCGCACACCGCGATTTCTCCGCGCGTGGGTCGCATGATCCCCGCCAGCAGCTTCAGGAGCGTGCTCTTGCCCGCCCCATTGGGCCCGATGATGCCCAGCGCCTCGCCGCGCCCGACCACGAAGCCCACGTCGTGGACCGCCCAGAACGAATCCGCGTGTCGCTGATCCCCGCACCCCATCCCCAGCATCGACGCCGCAAGATCGCGCAGCGAGTCATGGTTCGCCCGCCGGCGAAACTGCTTGCTAACTCCCCGGACTTGTACGAGCGGCTCCGTCATGGCATCCCGGCTCTGAACGACCGGGCGTCCTCACGGCGCGGTGTCTGCGCAGCACGACCGGCATCCCTTCGTGTTTATCGGTAGGATTTTCCCGCCCGCTTCTGCCCGAATTGAATCCCGGGCGGCCCGGCAGCCTTCCCGTAGGATGTTTCCCGCCCCGAACGCGGCCTGTCAGCCCTCGTGCAGCCGGTCAAGGCCCAGTTCCTTGAGCTGCTCGTTCGTCACTTCAGACGGTGCCTCCGTCAACGGACACGCCGCCCGCGCATTTTTCGGAAACGCAATCACGTCGCGAATTGACGAAAACCCGCCGAACAGCATCACCATGCGGTCCAGGCCAAGCGCGATCCCGCCGTGGGGCGGCGCGCCATATTGAAGCGCCTCCAGCAGAAACTGAAACTTCTTCCGGGCGTCCTCCTCCGTCAGTCCGAGGATGCGGAACACCTTTGACTGCACGTCGCTGCGATGAATTCGGATCGACCCGCCGCCCAGCTCGATGCCGTTCAGCACAACGTCGTAGGCCTTCGCTCGGATCTTCAGCAGGTCCTCCTTCGGCGGAATCGTGTCGCTTCCCAGTTGCATCAGGTGCACGTCCTCGTCCTTCGGGCTGGTGAACGGATGGTGCATCGGGAAGACGGCCTTCGTCTCTTCGTCGTAGCCGAACATCGGAAAATCGACGACCCAGCAAAACGACCACGTATCCTTGGGGATCATGCCGCGCCGCTCCGCTACCGTGCTGCGCAGCCAGCCGAGGTGCTTGCAGACATTCGCCTCCGTTCCCGCCGCGAAAAGGATCAGGTCGCCCGGCTTGGCCCCCGTCGCCCGGAGCAGTTCCGCCTTCACCGCCTCGTTTTCGAGAAACTTCGCGATTCCCGTCTGAAAGACGACCTTTCCGCCTTCTTCCGCCACTTTCACCAGCGGCAGCCCGCCTGCCCCGATCCCCTTGATCTCCTCGGTCAGCCCGTCGGTCTCCTTGCGGGTCATCTCCGCGCCGCCCGGAACCACGATGCACCGTGCCACTCCGCCGGCATCAACCGGCTCACGGAATACCTTGAAGTCGGTCATCTTCGCGGCGGCCGTCACGTCCTTGATGGTCATCTCGTAGCGCAGGTCCGGCGCGTCGCGGCCGTACTTCTCCATCGCGTCCGCGTAGCTGATCCGCGGAAGCGGCAGCTTCACGTCGATGCCCCGGGCGGCGTCCGCCACTTCCGAAAGGCATCGCTCGATGTGCTGCATGATGTTCTCAGGCTGGATGAACGCCATCTCCACGTCCACCTGCGTAAACTCCGGCTGCCGGTCCGCGCGCAGGTCCTCATCGCGGAAGCACCGGGCAATCTGCATGTACTTGTCCAGACCCGCGATCATCAGGAGCTGTTTGAAAAGCTGCGGAGACTGCGGCAGCGCGTAGAACGACCCGTGCTGAAGCCGTGACGGCACCAGGTAGTCCCGCGCGCCCTCCGGCGTCGACTTCGTGAGAATTGGCGTTTCAATGTCGAGAAATCCGTTCCGGTCGAAGTAATCCCGGATCGTCTTCGTGATCCGGTGCCGAAGCATCAACGCCCTCCGCATCGGCGTCCGCCGGATATCGAGGTACCGGGTCTCCAGCCGAAGGTCCTCGTTTGTCTCGATGTCGTCCGCGATCTGAAACGGCGGCGTCTTCGACTTCGAAAGCAGGTCGATCTCGTGAACCTTCACTTCGATCTCGCCCGTCGGCAGGTTCGCATTGACCTTGTCCCCGCGGTGAACGACCTCGCCCCGAACGCAGATCACGTATTCGCTGCGCAGCCCTCGGGCCACTTCATGTGCCTTCGGATCCGTCGTCGGGTCGAATCGGAGTTGCGTGATCCCGCCCCGGTCGCGCAGGTCAATAAACACCATACCCCCCAGGTCGCGGAAGTTGTCCACCCACCCGGCAAGGAGCACCGACTGTCCTACGTTCGCGGCGCGCAAGGCCCCGCAGTCATGCGTTCGCTCGTTGTATGGCAATGCCACGAAAAACCTCCCACGATGGCTCAAAGACTGGCCATCATCGGGCGTAAGGCCGTTGCCTGCAAGGGATAGCCGTCATTCGACGGGTCCGCATTTCCAACCGTCGCCGAGGGCCGAAGCGTCTCCCGCCCAGGTTCTCAAGAGGGTCCGCACAGATCGCCTCAAGGTGGTCCCCAGGGCAAGCGCCTCAACGTGCCTCCAAAAACGCAGACGGGCACAATCAAGGGAGCGGTCGCTCGAAATCTGAAAAAGGGCACAAAATCCATCACAGTGCGAAGGCCCGCGCGGGTAGGATTGCGGCAACTCCCGGCGATTGAGCCGGCGCTCGTCTTTGCGATGTGTCTCGCTCGGCAACTCTGAAAAACAGGTGCGATATGGAGCTTGGAATCGTTCGCCATGGGCGGTCTGTGCGATGCCGGTCTGTCATATGCGGATCGTTGGTTGTCAGCGCGCTGTTTGCTTCTCTAACCCAGCCTGAGGCGGCTGTCGCCGATGCCCCCAAACCGGTCATCCCGCTTCGCGTGACGATCGAGCAGATGCAGGAGCGGGATCGCCAATTCCCCGGGTCGCCGGTCGCGCAGCTGCCCGCGAACAACCGCCCTCACCCGCAACGTGTGAATGTCGAAAAGACGCACGCGCCTCCATTGACGATCTCTCATGCCGGGTCAGTCCCCGCTGGGCAGCCCGCGGCTCCGCGTGCGACACTCAACCCCGTGCGCAGCTTTAACGCTCAAAGGGACGACGGTACGCGCTATCCGCCGGATAGCGACGGCGCGATCGGACCGGCGCACGCCGTTACCCTGCTCAGTTCCGGGTTCACGGTGAAGAACAAGTACGGCGGCCACGTTCTCTCGCAGATTAGCCTGGCCTCTTTTTTCTTCAGCCCGAATCCGCCGATCAACTTCCCGTACCTTCCACGAATTCAATACGATCAGTACGCCCACCGCTGGGTCGCCACCTGCGGCACCAATCCCTACAACAACGACGGTTCATTTGCCTCGTATCTCTGCCTCGCCGTCTCGGAGACGTCGGACCCCACGATGGCGTGGAACCGATACGTCTTCGAAGTTTTCGCCCCTGGCCACTCTGGCGAGTGGATGGACCTGCCCACGCTCGGAATCGACGAGAACAATATCATCATTTGTGGCGACATGTACGACTACAACGGCCCATTCCGCCACGCAGACGTCTATATCTTTGACAAGAACCCGCTGCTCGCCGGCTCGGCGGTAACCCTCGGAATTGACTACACCATCATCCACAACCCCTGCGGCGTACTGGGGTCCTCCTATCAATCCTGCCATGCTTACGAGTCAGCGCCGGACCCGGGCAATCCTGATCTTCGCAATTACATTCTCAGCGAAGGCTGGTACGACTTCACCGGAATCCGGCGCTTCATCCGCATCAATGCCGTGCGGGGGATCGGCGCGGCCGCCTTTATCGACTGCCCGCCGGGGGACGCCGACCTCGTCGAAGTGCCTTGTTACAACTTCAATCAGGCCGACGCCCCCCAGAAGTCCTGCCAGCCGCTGGACACCCTCGACACCCGACTCACCAGCACCGCCGTCCTTCGCGTCGACAACTCCGGCGTTCCGCACCTCTGGGTCGCCCATTCAGTCGGCGCTATCACCGCAGGCTGCCCGAACCCCGCAGCGCCGAACTCGCGAACCGAAGTCGCCTGGTACGAGTTCTCACCCGTGCCCACGCCCACCCTGGTTCAGGCCGGGCGTGTAAACCAGGGGCTGCTGCCGTACTACTACCCCTCGATCGCGGTCACAAGAGAACGATGCGTTCTTCTCGGCTTCAGCACGTCAAATCCCGACACGCTCAGTGGCTACTATGGCAGCGCCGGCTACACCACGCGCCAGCCGACCGACCCGCCGGGCGTGATGGAGCCGATTTACGTTTACAAGTTCGGCATCAGCCCCTACCAGAGGGTCGACAACGTCCTGCGCAATCGCTGGGGCAACTACAGCACCGCCTGCGCCGATCCCTCCGACGGCGAAATGCTCTGGACCATCCAGGAACACACCGACCAGAACCTCCCCCAGTTCGGAACCTGTACAGATGCCTCGTCCCGCTGGTCTACCTGGTGGGTCGCCGTCCGTTGCAGCCCCAGTCCGTTTTGTGCCTGCCCTGGCCAGGTCATTCCGGGACCCGTGAACGGGGGCCAGATCGGCCCGTGCATCAACTGTCTGCTTGTCTCCCCGTTTGAAACCGACGCCCGCGGCATCCTGAACTGCGGTTGCGCCGACCTGGACTCGAACGGTCTGGTTGAACTCGACGACATCCCGCTCTTTGTTGACCTGCTCCTGAACGACTCAGGCTGCCAGTAAGGCTGGGGAGAGACGCGAAATCGAACCCGGTCCCTCGTTGGAAACGGAGCGCCCGGTTTCCTCCCCCGTGTACGAACTGAGTTGGGCGGCAGCACCCTCGTCCCCAATCGACACCGGGAACTCCGCCGCCATGTCAATCTCGGGTTTGACGCCCCGCAAGCGCGCACGGTGAGCCAGTATTAAAGTCACCCCAGGGAATTGGTAGCGCATTCAGAGACGCAACCCGCCGTTCCAACCTGATTCGGGGGTCTTCGGCTGATTTCTTGGCAATTCGCGTTTCTTCTTAAAACACCCACGATCGCCATGATGGCGCGCTGCGACGACGAAGACGCTATTTTTGTGCCCTCATCGACCCGCCCCCGGTAACGCGCCGGTCGTCAGCGGTGGCGCCGACTCCGCGAACCATTTCCGCAGAACCTCCTCCGCGGGCTTGCCGCGCGGCGTGTAGTTGTAGTCGCCGGGCCCACCCATGCTGGTGTTCCATTCCCACCAGATGATCCCGCCGATCCCCGGCTCCCGGTCCCACGCCCGGAGGAATGCCTCGTAAAGAAGCGCCTGTTCCCTGTGTCCGGCCTCGGTCGCCTTCTGGTTGGCGTAGTAGTTCCAGCCCTCATGCGCCGCTCCCTCCTGGCTGCACCACCCGACCTCTGTGAAGATGATCGGCTTCTTCACCTCCGCCTGGAAAGCGAGGATTTCCTTCTTGAATGCTCCCCAGTTTTCATCCACTTCCTCAGCCGACGGGTTCGGCCCGTCCGCAAGCTCGTAGTAGCTCGTCATGCCCACATAGTCGAGCTGCGGCCAGAACCCGATCTTCGTCGTCTGGTAGTGGTCCCAGTTCGCCGAATAACCCAGCGCCCCCCGGTAGTTCTGACGGACCTCCTCGATCACCTTGAGCCATCGGTCCGTGTAGGTCTCCGTCTTGATCAGTTCCGAGCCGACCATCAGCACGGCCACCTTGTGCCTCTCTGCGATCCGCGCGAAGTGCACGATGAACCGCGTGTACCGCTTGAACCAGGTGTCCCAGTCGTGACCCTCCGGGATGATCTTTCCGCGCCACTCCTTGTTTCGCGGATTCTCAAGCAGCACGATCGGCATGAGGATCACACGCAGACCGTTTGCCGTCGCAAGGTCGCACAACCTCCCCAGCGCTTCCGGGCTTGCCGTCTTCCGTGCGTCGATGTGCAGGTCCAGGCTTCCCCCGTGATCCTGCCAGCCGTGCACCACGAACAGCACGGTATCGGCCCCGAGCCGCGCCACCTCCGGTATCAGCTCGCGATAGTGGTCATAAACATCCTCGCCTCCGTGAAGCTGAATCGCCATCCCGCGAAACCGCCCGCCCACGGGCGCGGGGGGGGCCGCCGGCCCATCAACGGCTGGCGCGGTGGGGGACTTGGCGGGTTCAGGGCGACCAGCCTGCCAGGCTATGGCCAGGGCCGAAACAAGTACTGCGATGCGGAGAGTCAGTTCCATGGTCGGTTTGGGGCGGCATGGTATACGACCGGGCAGGGGGGTGTCGATGCCGCTCGCACGAACCAAGGCGGCGCGGGTTTCGCGTCAGCGGGAAAAGCCCGCCGCCCGATATTAAAGATTATGCGCAGTCAATCACCCCCAGCTGTCCTTTGCGTCATATACGGCCTGTCGGTCCTTGTACCGGGGTGTCGGCCTGCAACGCAGCCTGACCGCGCAAGAAAGGGGGAAGGAGCCGCCCCGACCGCGCGGCGCGAGGCGACACCTGCCGAAGTGGCCAGGTCGCTTCACGACCACTTCCAGCGACGGGACATCGCCGCGATCGGCCCGCACCTCGTTCCCGATCGCCGCGAAGCCACCTTGACCATTCTCCAGGCGATCTCCGACGTGCTCGCGGCGAACCTGGAGCTTCGAGAGGCGGTCGGCGATTACTATCACCTGCCGGCCACCGACACCTGGGACCTGGCCTTCATCGAGAACAACCTCGGCCCGTTTTCGGCGCGCATGCATCTGATCAATCAGAAGTATCGTGGCGATGAGGCGTTTGTAACCCTTCAGGAAGGCGAGAACGTGCCCCTGTTTCACGCGCGGTTCGTCCTGGAGGATGGTCGCTGGCTCTTCGAGCCGGAGCCGCCGCCGCCCGGCATGGCCCAAGAATTGCACGGCCTGGCCGAATCGCTGCGCGACGTGGCCGGAATGGTGCGCGGCGGCGCGGAATACGAAGCCTACCTTGCGACCTTCTTCACAAAGGCGCTGCCCCGAATACGCCGCGTGCTGAATACGCCGCCTCCCGGTGCCGTGGCCGCCGGAACCGCGGACGAACCCTAGTCACGCCCCGAAGTTCATCGCGTTCCGCCGCATCCGCCGCGAACGCTCCATCGCCTCATGCAGCCGCTGCGTCACCGTCTCGGTGATCTTCTCCAACGGCCATGCTTCGACTTCCTGAGGTGTGATCGCCGGCGCATACGTTACGTACATCCGTCCCGGTCGCGGAAACTTCCGGGTGCGGGGCCACGCCTCAAACGCCCCGTCCACCACGGTTGGGACGATCGCGATGCATGTCTTCTTTGCAATGGCCAGCGAGTTGGCGTTGATCTGCCCGATGCTGCCGTCGTGCGTCCGCGTCGCTTCCGGAAAGACCACCACGATCCGGCCGTCGCGCAGCCGGCGCATGATCTCTTTCACCGCCGCGATGTCCGCCGCGCCGCGCCGAACGGGGAATGCGTTGAGCGATTCAATCAGCCGTCGAAACCACGGATTGAGAAAAAGCGTGTCCCGCGCCATGTAATTGCCCTCGCGGTGCAGGGCCAGCGTTGTGGCAACGGGATCGAAAAAACACTGGTGATTGCTCGCAAGGAGCACGCCGCCGCTCTGCGGCACATTCCGAAGACCGAACACGCGCCCCCGGAAGTAGAAGACGTAGAACCCGTGTGCCAGCAGCCGGAGAAAGCGGTAGTAAAGTCGCATGCGATTACGCGGGTGAGGCGACCAGGTGCTTCTTACGCACCTCTTCAAGCAGCCGTTCAACCACTTCGTGTATGGTCATCTGCGTCGTGTCGATGTGAATCGCAGTGGCAGGTTCGAGAAGGGGGGCCCACTGCTTCCGGTCGTTGCCATCCCGCTCGCGCAGGTTGTCGAGTATTAGTTCGTACGACGCCTCTTCGCCGTCCGCCGTCAGTTCCTGGTAGCGCCGCATCGCCCGCTTCTCGATGCTCGCGTCCAGGAAGAACTTCAGGTCCGCGTCAGGAAAAACCACGCTTCCCTGGTCGCGCCCCTCGGTTACCAGCGAGCCCAGCCGCCGGCCGATCTCCCGCTGCTTCTCGACCAGCATTTCGCGGATTTCCTTGATTCGGGCCACGAACGGCGTCGCCTGGTTTACCGCCATCGACCGGATCGCTTCGCTTACGTCGACCTCGCCCAGTGTTACCCGTGTGTGAGTCGGCCCGCAGTCGACGTTGATCTGCGCCCCCCGAGCTACCCGCACGATTCCCGCGTCGTCCTTGAGGTGGATGCCCGCCTGGAGCGCCGCGAGCGCGATGGCCCGGTACATGGCCCCCGTGTCGAGATAGGCGATGCCCAGTTTGGCGGCAAGTTTCCGGGCGGCGGTGCTCTTCCCTGATCCGGCGGGTCCGTCAATGGTGATGATCATGTCCATCCCTGCATGCACTCGAACGGCGAAAATTGCGCCCGCGATTATAAGAATGGGGCGGCGGGCCGTCAAAATCCGAATTGATCGAAGGGGGATTGCGTTTACAATCCGCGCGCCGCTCGCGCAGGAAGGAGTCCGGCGACGTGCTCCGTTTAAGTCCATCCATGGTGACCGCCCGCGCGGCGTGGCTCCGCCTGTGTGCTGCCGGGCTGGGCCTCGCGCTTGGTGCAGGCTGCAAGCAAGAGCCTGAACCCTCGGCCGCGACGGCCCCGTCGTCGCCGCAGGACACCACTGCGGTGAGCCGCATCGACACCGAGCCAATCGCGAAGACACCGCTCACGGCTGTCGACGCCGGCGACGCACCGAATGCCCCCGAATGCATGCCCGCGGCCGATGCCGTTCCCGGATGGAAAAAGACCGAACCGATCCGGGTCTTCATGACCGGTGAACTGGCAGGAGCCGTGACGCCCGCCGAAGTCATTCAGCTGGGCTATTTCCGTGTACTTTCCGCCGCGACGTCCGTCTATGCATCGAAAACAAGCGCCGGGTCCGATTGTCGCGCCCGCGTGCTCCTCATCGAGACCGAATCGCCAATTGACGCATACGGAATACTCACGTGCCAGAGCGCATCGCAGGAACTGGTGAAAGTCGGCGGCGAGACCCGCGTCGATCGCACGGACGGCATGCACCTGCACTGCTGGCAGGGAAAGAACTACGTGCGAATTTCCTCCGATTGCGGCAGCACCGAGACCACCGACCAGCTCATCCGCCTCCTCTTTCACATTACCGGGCACATCCCGCGCGAAGATCGTCCGGCCATGGTGGACGCCCTCCCCGCCGATGCGGAACTGCTCGAGGGCCGGTGGCTAGTCCGTCACATGGGAAGCCTGCCTCCCAGAGCCATTGACATCGCCAACCCTCCGGACCTCATGAAGACGAGCGAATTGCTCGGCCTGGGCGAGAAGGCCGTCATGTGCGTCGGCCGCTACAAAGTGCCGGAAGGCCGCGGCGCGAACGTTGTATGGGTCGTGCAGTACCCCGCCAACAAAGCCGCCTATGACGCGCATGCCCGCTACACGCAGCTTCTCATGCGTCAGAAGGACGCCGTTTCGCAGTCCACCAATCTCCTTCCGCCGCACGGCCCCTATCTCATCGGGACCTGGACCGCCGAGGAAGAGGCTCTTCAGTACATGATGCCGCGCATCGCCAAGTTACTGCCTTTCTGATGCCGCTCTCCCGCCGCGTCTCCTGTAAAAATGAAAGAACCCGGAGCTATCGAAGCCCCGGGTCCTCTCTTTTCCTGAAAACCCAATCAACGTATCGTGATCGATCAATCACGGCGCAGAGATCAGGTTGAGCTCCATGACGACCGGCAGGTGGTCCGACGATGAATGCAGCGCGTCGGCGATGAACAGGCCCTGCGGAATCGTCGGCGGATCGTTTATGTCCGCGTTGAAGTGGTTCCCGTCGTTGCCAAACGCCCGGTAGGAGTTTGTCACGTACGTCAGTCCCACGTTGTCGCGCAGCGTGTCGGAGATCAGGATGAAGTCGAACCGGTCATCCAGTCCTCCGTTTGAACCGCCCGCCGGCGACCCGGCGTTGTCCTGATGCGGCGACTGGGTGTGAATGCCCGCGAATGCCGAGCTCTCGCTCCAATTGCCGGCCGCATTGATGGGGTCAAACGCCTGGCCATCGTTGTCACCGGTCGAACCCGTCAGCTGGGTCCAGGCGCCCTCGCTGCTCGTATAGAGATTAAGGTCGCCCGCGTAGATGAGCTGACTGCCGGTAGTCAGGGCGTTGGCATCCGCGCGAATCACGGCCGCCGCCGCGGCGCGGTCGATCGGATTCTGCGGGTCCTCCATGGCCGAACCGGCCTTCAGGTGCATGGCGTACACGTAGAACTGTCCGCCGGCCGGGCTCCCGACGTGATCAAGCAGCCAGCGGTCCGTCCAGCGCGGCGTCGTCGACAACGTCACGTGATTGCCGTTGGTGTACACAATCTTGTCGGTGCGATAGTAAAGGGCGTTGTCGCTGTCCGGGCCGTTTGTGAACTCGGCCAGGGCATATCCGCCCGGTCCATCCGCCGCGTTCAGGATTGACGTCAGGAAATCGTTGGCGCCGGTCGTACCCTCGACCTCCTGAGCGATGATGATGTCGGCGTTCAGGTAGTTGACGATCCGTTTGTAGGCGTCCTTCCGCGTGCTGGATGCGCCGCCGTTGTAGGCCAGCAGGTTCCAGGTCACGATTCGGGTGCCGAACGCCCGTGCGAGTCCGCACGACGGCGCAGCCAGTATGCGATCGACAAACGGAAGGATGTCATCCGTATCGACGACCGCATCCTGATTGATGTCGGCGCAGCCGTTGCCGGCCATTGACATGAGAACGTCGACAAAGCCCTGAATGTCGAGAGCATTCAGGAAGCCGTTTTCGTCCATATCTCCCAGGCAGCCCGCACAGCCGCAGGTGGCCGGGTTTGCCTCACCGGCGGTGTCATCGCCAAACGATGGATCGAACGCCTCGATGCGCCATTCCGGAGGCATCGAGGGGCACAGTGCAATATGACCCGGGCTGCTGCCCGCGACGGGACCGACCACCGGAGGCCCGTAATGCCATTCGGTGTTGATCGGCGGGTTCTGCTCGCTGATGAGCGCCACCCGGTCCAGCTCCAGCGCCCACGGCGTCGTATCGAAGACGCCGTCGTCGTTGGTGTCGAGGTCATTCGCAAGAGCTCCGGTGAAACCCTTGACGAGCATGTGCGTCACGTTGTCGTCGTTCTCGAAATTGAGCGTCGTTACAAGATCGATTGACGCACCCAGCGCATTGGTTTCCTCTGCCGCAAGGAAGTACCCGTCGGCGGGGATCTTCTGGCCGGTGAGCGGAATGACGGCCTCGATGATGCCGCTGTTGAGGTCCGGACCGTCGCCGATGACGAGGTAGGTGAGATCGCCGATCGGAACATTGGGCGTACCCTTGAGCTCGAAATACTCATCGGTGTCGTCGCCCGGCTGGTCGATCCGGATTTCATTGAGCCGCGTGTCAAGGTTGTCCGGGCAAGGCGGCGTCGGAGGACACGTCAACTGGCCGGGGTGGAAGATTCCGCCCAGACCGTTGCACAGGTTCTCCGGCAGATCGGCGCGGCAACTCGGGCCGGGCAGACAGCACGCCGCCGGATCGCCGCAGAACGGAGTCGTATCGATATCCGCTATCGTGCGGAGTTGCAGCTGATAGCCGCTGTCCCGCGGATCGGTCGAATCGAACTGGCTGTGAATGCCAGTCAGCGTCACCGGTCCTGTCGGAATCGGCTGGCCGATGATGTCCGTCTGGAAAAGCGTCGAAACGCGAACGGTCACGGTGTACGTGCCGTCCGAGACGGTGTAGTTCGTCGCCCCGGCAAACGTTCCCGCCTGCTGGAACACGACACACGGAAGGCGAACGATCTCGCTCTCGTAGTTTTCCGCGGTCGGGCTGCCCGGCGCAAACTCGGCGCCCGTGACAACGACGGGAGCCGGAACGCCCGAGGGACCGTCATCTCGCGAAAGTCCGAGAGCCTTGGGCGCGCCGTTCTGAAGTTGGATCAGGCCGTTGAAGACGCCGGTCGTGCCCTGGATGTCGATCTGATTGCCCTCGGCTACGCTGCCGAATTCACCATTGATGATCGCCGTCGCGCTGAAGACGGTCAGGGCGGACTGGCCGTCCATGCCGCTCGAATCCTGAATCTGAAGCGACGCGGACGAAGCAGAGTTGATCAGGTTCGTCTTCGAACTGAGGATTACGTTGCAGATGCGGACCGGCGTTCCCGGAGGAAGCGCTCGCGCCTCGGCAATCGTCTTGCATTCGGCACAGGCGCCGGCGGCCGGCGGGTCGACGCACGTCGTCAACGCGCCCTGATAGACACCGCCCATGCCGTCGCAGGTTACCGAATCCGTGACGGAACACGTGAAGGTGGTGCAGTCCGGGGCGTTCGTGCACACGCAGCACGCGCCCTGACACTGGGCTCCGTTGACCGCGCACGTAGTGGCCCGTCCCAGCCAGAGGCTCGCCAGCGCCTCGACGCACTCCTGACGCTCGATGTCGTCTAGACATCCGCCCGCACCGGCGCAGCACGCCCCGGTTGACAATGCATTCGCGCCGCCCGGTGTGTCATCCCCCCGTGTGACGTCGAA
This sequence comes from Planctomycetota bacterium, assembly GCA_003576905.1. Lineage (GTDB taxonomy): Bacteria > Planctomycetota > Phycisphaerae > UBA1845 > UTPLA1 > UTPLA1. The sequence continues at coordinate 36,091 of QEVG01000028.1, forward strand.
TGGCCCGACGCGCCAATCCTCGAATCCGGTGTTGGATCCGTCGGGCAGCCGGAACACATGGCCGGGATTGAAAGCGCCGTCCGTGAACGTATCCACGAACGGGTCGCCGGATGCATAGTGACACTCCGTACTGGCCGGCGGCTGATTGATGCCGTTGTCGTCTTCAATCAGGGCGACCACGTCGAGCACATCAATCCACAGCGGATTGTCGATCAAACAGTTGTCGTCGGTGTCGATGTCGTCGGCGACCTGCCCGCGGAAGCCGGAAACCAGCATATGCGTGGTGTTGTCGCTGAAGCAGTGGAACATTTCTCCGGGACCTTCCTGCACAGTTCCCGTAACGATCAGGTCGGGCGTAGCCGGGAAGCCGGGGATCGCAAGTGTCGCACGGCCTGCAAGAAAGTGTTCGCCGGGACCGAGCACAAAGCCGTCGAGATCGACGACCAGCTGAACAAGGCCCGAGTTGGTCCGTGCGGGGTTGTTGGTGAACGTCCCCTCGTCGCCGATCACAATATACGAAAGGCCGCTCAGGCTTCGCGTCTGGTTACTCGTGTTGATAATCTCGAAGTACTCGTGCAGATCGGAGCCGGCCATCTCCTGGCGGATTTCGTTAATCAGCAGACCTTCGTAACTGGGCGGGCAGCCGCCGGCGCACGAGCTGGCGTCGCCAAGATAGATGCCCATCGTGTTGAGTTCGCAGTCGGCCTCGGTGCGGATCGAACAGGTGGCCCCGCCGCCTTCGCAGCACGCGCCGACGCAGGGGTTGTTGACGCAGTCCGTTCCGTCGCCCTTGTAGATCCCGTTCGCGGCAAGGCAGTCCGCCTCGGTGAGAAGCGTGCAGACTCCGTTCTGGTCGCAGCACGCGCCCTTGCACGGGTTCGGTGAGCAGGTGGTGTTGTCGCCTCGATAGGTGCCCATGACCACGTTCAGGCAGTCGGCCTCCGTGGCGATGGTGCAGTCGCCGACCGAGTCGCAGCATGCGCCCGTTGGCTGAGGACAGGGATTCGGCTCGCATACGGTGCCATTCCCCTGAAACACTCCGCCGGCAGTGTCGCAGTCCACCTCGGAAACAAGCGTGCAGTCGCCGCTTGCGAAACAGCAGGCGCCGGCGTCCGAACCCACGGCGGCGATCACCACGTCATCCACCCGGTTGGTTCCGGCTGATGCCGTCGTCGCCTGGGAAACAAGTCGGAAATAGACAACCGGCTGGTTGTTCAGTGCGGGAGGAGCAAGGATCGGGCCGAAACACGTCGTTGGGTCCGGAGTCGTGCTGCTCCAGTTTACCTGCAGGACCGTGTAGTCGTTTACGAGAGTAGTGAAGTTGGTTCCGTCGGTGCTCCATTCGAGATCAAACGTCGATGGTCCGGTACTGCTACGAGTCTGGCACCAACTGATCGTGATCGCGGACTGGCCCGTCGTGCTGGTGGCAAACTGGTAATAGTCACCCGTTGACCAGTTGTTTGAGCTGAACGATTCCGTCGAGCCGTTACCCGTGGGATTACTGTAGGCTGTGGCGCCGACCACATGAAATCCGGTCGCCGGCGACCCTGCCCCGGCATTCAGACCGCCTTCGGCGGCATGCGGTCCGGCCGTGGTTGGGACGCTGACTTGAAACGTCCATCGCGCGAGTTCCGTCGTACCGGCATGGACGGGGGCCGTCGCCAAACCGAGCAGCACGGCAAGGCTGCAACAGAACACCAGGGCCGTCCGAATTCCCACTCTCGTAAACATAACGTCGTTTCTCCTGTCTCTTGCTGCGCTCCGAGGTACTTCGCTCATGTTCGATTAACGGATCTTCAAGGGGCGCATAATCGCGCCCGCCTTTGGTCTTGACATCGGGGGGAAGAGGTTCGCGAAATTCCACCCTCTCGGCTCGCGAAATTATTCGTGCACGTTTAAGGACGACGCAGTTCGTCATCCGCTGGGGTTTGCGACAAGGGGCGGTTGTCGTTACCTGCAATTTCGGAAGCGAGTTGGGGATCCCTCCAGAAGCATTCCTCATCCAGTGATGAAACACACTCTCGACTCTGACATTCTATCAGTATCCCGTCACAAAATGAAGCGTTTCCCGTCATCTTTTCGGACGATGGGCTGGCGATTGGCCGCGGAATCGTCCGGCCGCTAAACCGGGCTTGCGCGTAAGCTTGCACGCCGATAAGAACAGTCCCGCCGTTAACCCGGTTTGTGAATATTGTGCGAAGGCGGTGTCGGCGTCCGTGCAGCCGATATTACTGCCGCGCCCGCATTGAAACCCGCGCGGCGCGGCATCACAATGCCCGGCAGCACGTGAGCCGAAGTGGCGGAATTGGCAGACGCGACGGATTCAAAATCCGTTTCCCGCAAGGGAGTGAGGGTTCGAGTCCCTCCTTCGGCATCCTCCCTTTAGCAACCCACCGCGACTCGCCCGTCAGGGTGCCAGCAGCAGTCCCACCAAATCCTCGAGGTCCGTCAGGTCGACGTCCCCGTCGCCGTCCAGGTCGCAGCGGCAGGACGCCTCGCCGGCCGGGCCGGGCATAAGCGTCGCGTCGATGCACCCCTGCAGATCCAATCCGTCAAGCAGAGTGTCGGCATTCGAGTCTCCGCCGCCACTCGTAAAGACCTCGACAAGGACAGGGTCGGTCGCTTCGGAACCACAGCTGTTTGAAACGACGCAAGTGTACATGCCGGTGTCGGTTGCCGCCGAGGGACCGATGACGAGCGTATCCGATTGTGAGCCGCTTACCGCGCCGCCATCGACCAGCGGCGCGTCGTCCTTCCGCCACTCATAGCTCAGATTCGAACCGGTCGCCGACACCGATAGGACGATCGACACGCCGGCACACTGGGCCAGTCCGCCCGGCGAATTTTCGATGACCGGACCCCCCGGCGTGTCGCAGGAGTCCCCGATTCCGTCACTGTCGCAATCCTCCTGCCCCGCATTCGGTTCTGACGGGCAATTATCGACGCAGTCGAGGACGCCGTCCGAATCGGTGTCAGGTCCGGCTGCAAGCACCTCAATAAGCTGTTCGCAGTCAGCCGCGTTTCCGCAGGCGTCCACCGCGTTCCAGAAGCGATGAATCGTATAGAGCGGGGATCCCGCGCCGGGCTCGACCACATCGTGAAACGTCAATATCGCGCTGCTGCAATTGTCCTCCGCAAGTGCGGTCCCCGTCGCATTCGGATCACTCGGCTGATCGCAATCGATCACCAGGTCGTCCGGGCAGGTCACCACGGGCGGAACTGCGTCGAATATAAACGGCCCCGTCCCGACGAGGTTTGTTTCGATGGGAAACCCCTGGAAGCTCAATTCCGAAGTAAGCGTTCCAAACATCCGGAAATCGACCGAGGAAGTTCCGCAATCAAGACCGGAGCTTACCTGAAACACGAGTATCGCCACCAGGCCGTCCGCTTGGGTCGGCGCTGCGCATGGCCCGGTGAACGCCGTGATGCCCGAGAAGTTCAACTCGCCCGGCATCGCGCCGGGGAAGTTGTCTGCATTGTCAATGTTTGCGGGGATAAAGGTCTGGAATGGCCCGCTGCCGCACGGAGGCTCAAGTGCGCCGGTGCATTTGGCATAACAGCTTTCAGCGCCGAGAAAGGTCAGCGCGGCGGGGTCGAACTGCACGAAGGCCTGAAAGCCGGTGACCGGCTCCTGCAAGTTGCGCACCCAAACTTCAACATGAAACGTGTTGTCCACGCATGCGGTCGTTTCGAGAACCATCGCGTTGGGCGGAGTTCCCCTGGGCGACGCACCGGAAGCCGAGGCCGCGGCAAAGGCCAGCCATGCGATGGAGAGTGGGAGACAACAAGGCCGACTCGACGTGCAGAAGTTCATCGTGATTCCGTTTAGATTGCCCGATCAGGGTTTGGCAGGTCGCCCAACCGCCTGCCTCGACCATTCTATGCACGTGAACTTCAAGGCAAGGTATGGGACGTGGAAAGAATTGTTTTCAGGCAGCGCGGCATCGCGTGATCGCACGCGCAGTGTGCGTTATCGCACTGGAGGAGTAATCGAAAGCAGGACGGCCATCGCGGCAAGGGCGAGCAGGCTGAGCACGACCGCGGCGACGATCTGTCTCCTGCGATTTGCGGTGCGCCATTTTTTGAGACTTCGATAAGTCTCACGAACGCAGCCCCGCCATGCGTCACGGTCGGCTGCCGGTGGTTCGACCACGTGAATCTCAACCCCCGCCGCCTCCCATGCGTCCAGGTCTGCCTCGCCTTTCCATACAGCCTCCCAGAGCGCGTCAAGGTTCAGGAACGCCGCGTGCCGAAACCGCCCGGCGGCCAGCGCGGTGTTCATCTCGTCGTCGTCCTTGGGAAGAAAATACTCCGCGCGCCAGCCTTGCCGCGCATCCAGGTCCGCGCGAAGGCGGCGGTCGCCTTCCGGATCGGCGGCGCGCCGCGCGGCACACCGGACGGCGGCCGGGACTTCGGTTCCGGGCGATGCCTTATTCATGGCACTCCGTACTGACGGACGACAAAGCCGGTGAGCACGGCCAGCCCGAGCAGGCCGATGACGCCGGCAAATGGAAAAATGCTCGCGCCCGTGACCCATGCCGGCCCGCGATAACGCACGAACGGGCGAAAGCCCATGATCATGAAGATCCCCCCGGCATGCAACCCCATGGGAAGCCACAGCGCGCCGGTCTCGGCGAACGCGACGCAAAGCAGCACACCAAGCACAACGTGGCCGGGGAATGTCCATCGCCGCTTGACGGTTCGTACATAATGCGCAACGGCGAAGACCATCGCGCCGATCGCGATCGCCGCCCCGTGCGGCAGGCGCTCGGCCTCCAGCAGGTCGGCCAGCACGACCCCGCGAAAAAGGACTTCTTCGACGACCGCGCCGAACACTGTGGTGGGGATGAGCAGGACCAGCCGACGGATCCACTTCTTTCGCGAGTGATGAACGTCGACCTGAAGACGACCGGTCGCCAGCCAGGCCGCAAAAAGCAGGCAGAGAAACAGCGTTGATACGGCGAATCCCTGGGCGAACTGGAGCGCGGTCCGGTCTCGCGGGAGAAGTGATGCATAGTACTCCAGTGCCCCGCGGCCCCGCGTCAGCGGGTAGACCATGACGACGCCAAGGAGGCTGAGCTGCGTCGCGATTCGGCCGCCGGTCCGCACGATCGTCGGCGCCGCCCGCGAATCGAGCCGCCATCGAACCGGATGCCCCTGCAGCGTGAGCAGCGCGGTCTGAATCAGCCACATGACGCACGGAATCGCTGCGAGCAGGAGCAGTGCGATCATGCCGTCTCCAGGGCACTTTGCGAACTCGTTGCCGGGCTTCCGCCTTCGGAAGGTCCCGGCAGCTCGCCAAGATAGCGGATGTCGCCGCCGAACACGCGCGTCCATCGGCTGTCGGCCCAGAGAAACCATGCCTGCGGAAAAGCGGCCAGAAACTCCGCGAATCCGTCGGCCCAGATTTGCATGGCCCGGTGAAGCGCCATTCTGCGTCCGCCTTCGGCGCGGGAAAGTGATTGCACAAAGATCGGCGGCGCCACGGTAATGACATGCCGCCGGCCCTCAAGTCGCCCGAATACCGGAACAATCGGAGCTTCCGCCAGCATCGCGATCGACGCCGGACCGCTCGGGAGGCAGGGCTTTCGGCCGAGCAGCCGCACCGGCACGCCCTTGTCGCTGTCTTTCTGGGCGATATCCGGCGTCATCACGAGCGCCGCGCCGTAGTGCAGCGCCTCGACGCAGGCCGCCGCCCGCGCCGCCGGGTTGGCCGCGTCAGGCGCTTCGAGAATGACGGGCAGCCCCGCCGCTCTGCACCAGGCGTGCTTGAGTTCGCGCTTGCGCTCGTCGCTCGACCAGCGGAGATACACGGTGATGGGGATTTCCTGGTTGAGCCGCACCAGCGTCAGAACATAATTGCAGACGTGCGGCGCGGCGACGATCGCTCCCCGCCCGGCGGCGAGCGCGTCGCGAAGTTGTGTTATCGATGCATCCACAGCGATCTGCGCGCGGGCCAGTTCCGAGACGCGCTCAGGCCGCGATTGAAACTTCAGGATCCTCAGCGCATTGGCCAGGTGCACGCCGACCTGCTCGAAATACGCCTTATGCACATCAGGCGTAAAAAGTCCCGCGGCGCGCAGGTTTGCACGGACATGCGCGCCCAGGACCGGCAGCCTTCCGCCGACGATCGCCATGAATCGCTCCAGGGCGGCGGCCCCGGCCATGGGCATGGTGGGGGCGGCTGCACAGAAGGCTCCGGAAGCCTTTGCGGTGAACCATCTTCTGAATTCGCGGGCATTCAACGTCCGTTCTCTCAGGCCGATTGTCACCTCTCGTGCCGGTCGTCGATGGGCGTGAGGCGGCGTCAATCGGCCTTCACTTTAGGCGCGACATGCCGGATGGACAACGACGGTGGAGTGTGTGGCCGCAGACGGTAAGATGCTCACCTTTTCCGGCAGCGTCTGGTGGTCACGATGGGAGAAACATGATGCCGCGGCATGCAGTCTTGGCTGTGCTGTTTTGTTGTTTCGCGTCTGGACATTCACGTTCGGCAGCGGCCGATCCGCATCCGTTTTCGGTCCACGACATGCTCGCCATGGATCGCATATCCGATCATCAGGTTTCTCCGGACGGCAAACGCGTCGTATTCGTCCTCCGCACGACCGACCTCGAAGCCAACAAGGGCCGGACCGACCTCTGGCTCGTTCACGGCGACGGGACCGGGCTTCGACGGCTCACATCGCATCCCGACGCCGACGTGAACCCGCGCTGGCTCCCGGATGGCAAGTCGATCGTGTTTCTATCGACGCGAAGCGGGTCGATGCAGGTCTGGCGGATTTCGCTCGACGGCGGAGAAGCTGAGCGGGTGACCCATGAGCCGCTGGATGTGAATTCCGTCGTCGTGTCGCCGGACGGAAAGTCCATTGCCTACGGCATGGAAGTCTTTCCCGGCACGTCGGTCGAGGAAACGAAGAAGCGGCTGGACGAGATCGCGTCCGACAAGGCGACCGGACGGGTCTATGATCGTCTTTTCTTCCGGCACTGGGACACGTGGAAGGACGGCCGGCGGTCGCACGTCTTTGTCCGACCGCTTTCCGGTAGGGCGGCGGTGGACATCATGAAGGACATGGATGCCGACTGCCCGACCAAGCCGTTTGGCGGACCGGAGGACATCGCCTTCGCGCCCGACGGCAACCAGGTCGTTTTCGTGGCCAGGGACGTCGGCCGCGAAGAAGCCTGGTCCACCGACATGGACCTTTATGTCGCTCCGGCAGACGGCTCGGCAAAGCCGCGCTGCCTGACCGAATCGAACACCGCCGTTGACACCCAGCCGGTGTTCTCCCCCGACGGAAAGTTCCTCGCGTATCTTGCCATGAAGCGGCCAACCTACGAGGCGGACCGGCAGCGCATCGTGCTGATGCCGTGGCCGCAGGGTGAGGCGAAAGTGCTGACCGAGGCATGGGATCGCTCGCCGGACGCCATTACATGGTCGGCGGACGGCAAGACCATCTTCGCGACGGCCCAGAACGTCGGCCAGCACTCGCTGTTCGCCGTTGACGCACAGGACGGCCGGGACCGGCCCATCGTGTGGGAGGGGACGATAAGCGGGCCGCAGATTGTGGAGGATCGCATCGTCTATTCCATGAATCATCTGCGCGGCCCGGCTGAGCTCTACAGCGTCAAGCCGGACGGTGCCGACGTCCGGCGCATTACACATATCAATGACACGAAGCTTGCCGCCGCGAAAACGGGCGAGGCGGAGCAGTTTTCCTTTTCCGGCTGGAACGGGGAAAAAACGTTTGGCTACATCGTCAAACCCGTCGACTTCGACCCGTCGAAAAAGTACCCCGTCGCGTTTCTCATCCACGGCGGCCCGCAGGGATCGTTCGGCAATGATTTTCATTATCGCTGGAACCCCCAGGCCTACGCAGGCGCGGGCTACGCCGCAGTCATGATCGACTTTCACGGTTCCACGGGCTACGGACAGGCGTTTTGCGACTCGATCCGCGGCGACTGGGGCGGCAAGCCGCTGGAGGACCTTCAGAAAGGGCTGGCCGCGGCGCTCGAAAAGCACCCGTGGATGGATGGTGACCGTGTCGCGGCACTCGGGGCATCCTACGGCGGATACATGATCAACTGGATCGCCGGCAACTGGCCCGACCGCTTCCGCTGCCTCGTCTGCCACGACGGAAACCTCGACGAGCAGATGGCGTACTTCGATACCGAGGAACTCTGGTTTCCCGAGTGGGAGCATCAAGGAACGCCGTGGGAGCAGCCCCAGCACTATCAGAAGCACAACCCCGTCAACTTCGTGAAGAACTGGAAGACGCCGATGTTGGTCATTCACGGCGGTCTCGACTTTCGCGTGGTCGACACGCAGGGCATGTCGACCTTCACGGCCCTTCAGCGCCGCGGCATCCCCAGCAAGTTCCTGCACTTCCCCGATGAGAACCACTGGGTGCTCAAGCCCGCCAACAGCATCCTGTGGCATGAGACGGTACTCGAATGGCTTGACCAGTGGTGCAAATCCTGACGAAGTCACATGAGGACTCGGTGAACTGACGAAGGGGCGACGCAGCTGCGCATCACCCCAACCGGCGCACGTGGCGGACGACCGTTACACTGCAATGCAGCATTGCACAACAAACACAAGTGACTTGGTCAGAATGTGAAACTCGCAAGGCGCAAAGACCCGTCGGATCGGCACCCGTCGCGTTTCTTTCATGCCCGCTTCAACCGCCTCACGCAGCAGCGTCGAGGTGTCGACGGCGATGGCAACGGGGTTTCGGCGGCGCACCGCCGTCGAGATCCACCGCACCGCGCGGATCCAGGTCGGGGCCGTCAGACATGAAATAACCACGTACCTCCTGCTGATCCGACGCAGCTCCGCCAGAATACTGCGGCGGTCGTCAGCATCCTGGACATGATTGAGAAGCCGGTGGCAGAAGACCAGTTCGGCGCAATTGTCCGCCAGCGGCAGGCGCCGGGCATCCGCCTGGATGTACGCGCCCGAGTCTTCCGGGAGTGAAAATCCCTCGCGGCTGACATCCAGCATTTGCTTCGAAAAGTCAATCTGAATGAGCCGTTTCGCGTGACCCCTTAGCACGGGGGCGAACCGGCCGGTGCCGCTGCCCACATCGACGATTGTCCGAACGGAATCGCCGACGGCGGCCAGAGCTCTTTCAAGCGCCCGAACTTCGCAGCGGTGTGCCCACTTGCGTGTCCCGGACTTGAAGCGGTCGCGGTAGCGCTCCGCATCCTCTCGATTGGAAAAGCGGGAACCAATGTCGCGTTTGGATTGGTTTCGCAAATCGCCGAGACCCTCCGCGCCTCAAACCATTAGCATTTCGGTTGAGCCCCGTCACGAAAACTGTCGATTCGATAGGGCCCGTCTTGAATCATCCCGTCCGCCGATCAAGCAAAGTCCGGCGAACGCGGAAAGTATAGCCTTTGCCGCTTGAGGTGCGAGGTCTCCTCCGTTACGCTCATCCACCGGTGAAAATCGTGACAGCCGTTCGGGCCGGGCGGCGGGGTATGCCATGAGCCAATCCTACGAGTCCATCATCATGCAATTCCCACTGTTTCAGGGATACACCGCGCCGGGCGCGCGCATGCTGCTGGAACGCGGAGAGGTAAAGGAGTACGAGCCCGGAGAAGTTCTCTTCCGCGAGGGCGATGAACCGCGGTTTGTCATCCTGCTGCTCACCGGCCGCCTTCAGGTCTTCGTGGAGCGCAACGGCAAGGACATGGTTCTCATCGATGCCATGCCGGGCACGATCGTCGGCGAGCTCGCGGTGCTCTGCGGCATTCCCCGTTCCGCATCGGTTCGAGCGTCCGAGCGGTCGGCGGCGCTGAAGCTGACGTCCCAGGCGTTCCGGAGCCTGCTCCTCGGAGATGCATTCCTCTCGGAACGAATCTTCCGGCAATCGCTGCGGACCCTGATCGAAAAGGAACGCTCTCTGATCGATTCGCTGAACCCTGCCATTTAGACGAGCACACACCCGACGCGCCTCGGATCCGCGGCGCAAAAATCGCCTCGAACGCGATCGCTATCGCTAACTGTTTGCGGATGCACACCGCATGTCACCGGCCGCACCGCGCCTGGAGCACCCCGTAACGCGCGCCCTCATCCCGGCCGATTGACTCGGCCGATTTACGATTACTAAAGTCCATTACCTCGCCAGGGGAAAAAGGGGCATTGGTTCGTAACTCAGGACGCTGATCCGATTCGCCTCCATATCCCGAGCCACACCATCAATCGTGGGAGTTTTCGTATGCGCACACCGCTTGTCGCTTCGGCCATCGCCCTGGCACTTTTTTCCGCCGTCCCGGCCCGCGCGGGCACGATCAGCGCCGATTACCTGCCGCTTTTCGGGACGGCCATCTACTACTCCACCAACCTGCCCGGCCACATCGGCCCCAAGACGACCAACAGCGGGATCTTCCTTGCCTTCCGCGATGATCTGCCCGCCGGGCCCGGCGTGGACGACAAGGTTCCGTTCTTTTTCCGAGCATCGTGCGTCGAGATCGGCGAGCCCTTGCAGCTTCCGAACAACAACGCTCATGCGACGGTCACGCACCTGCTCAACGCAACGACAAACGCCGGTGGAATCAGCGGACCGGTGACTTTCGATGCCCAGCGAAACGAGCGCGCCGAAAAGCTCTGGGGGGCCTTTCTGGCCGGCGTCGGAAATCAGTTGCAGGCCGCCGCCTTTCAGCTTGCCCTGTGGGAAATTTCGTTTGACGATGACATGACGCTGGCAGGGCCGGGCACGCCGTTCTACGTTGGCGCCGCCCAGTTTCAGCCCGGCATCACCGATCTCGCTGAATCGTGGCTTTCCCAGATATTCTCCGATGACGCCACCGATCTGTTGCCCGAAACTCGGCTGCTCCTGCTGAGTGCCCCGGGCGTACAGGACGTCGTAACGCCTGTTCCGGAGCCTGCGACAGCAGGACTCGTTCTGCTGGCCGGTGCCCTTTCGGCCGCGCGGCGCGTGCGCCCAAGGCCGTAAGCGAAAGCGTCCAGCGTATGACAGAGAGGGCCACGCGCCGTATCGCGCGCGGCTCCCACTGCTTTGGAGGGGCCTGTCTGTATGCGCCGTTCCTGGCTAGAATGCCCGCCTTGGAACACCAGGGAGGTATTCTGCAATGCCTTACGACGAAATCGAGTTTGAAGCCGAAGAGGCGATGGAGAAGTCGGTCAAGTTTCTCAAGGACGAGTTTCGCGGTGTGCGAACAGGTCGGGCCTCGCCGGGACTCGTCGAACATATAAAAATCAAGGTCCCGGCATACGGCGAAGCCCCGATGGATCTCAAGGCGCTCGCCACGATCACCACGCCGGACGCCAGCATGATTCTCGTCAAGCCGTTCGACCCGACCACGCTCAAGGACATCGAGCGCGGGCTCCAGGAAGCGTCAATCGGTATCAATCCCCAGTCCGACGGCAAGGTCATTCGCCTCCCAGTGCCCCCGCTTTCGGGCGAGCGCCGCCAGCAGATCGCATCGCAAGTCCGCAAGATGGCGGAACAGCAGAAGATCGTGCTGCGAAACGCGCGGCGAGACGCCATTCAGAAAATCGACGCGGAAAAAAAGGCCGGCACGATGCCCGAGGACGACGCCAAGCGCGGGCACGAGTCGATCGACAAGCTGACCAAGAAATACGAAGCCGCGATTGACGATCTTGTCGAGGCAAAGTCCAAGGAAGTCATGGCGGTTTAGAGCCGCGCCGCTCGCCCCGCCTCAGGCCGCGGTGTTTGTTACCCGTCGCGGGCCGTTATGAATTCCGATTCGCATTAGAATGGGAACGCGGAGCTTCCGCGCTATGATTTTCACAGCCGTCGGATAGTCCGGCGCGCGTTGAGGGCTTGCTTGTCATGATGCCTCTGTTTGATCCCATGTACCTCGTCTTTATGCTGCCGGGTCTGCTGCTGGCCATGTGGGCCCAGCATCGGGTCAAGTCCGCCTATGCGGAGGGAAGCCGAATCGCCGCGATGAGCGGGCTGACCGGCGCGGCCACCGCCCAACGAATCCTCGATCGTTTCGGGATTCGTGATGTCCGGATCGAAGGGATTCAATCCATGTTGGGGGACCACTACGACCCGCGGGCCAAAGTCCTGAGGCTCAGCCCGGACGTTTACAGCGGCCGGTCCCTTGCGGCCCTCGGAATCGCGGCACACGAAGTAGGGCACGCAATTCAGCACGCCACGCAGTACGGGCCGCTGGCTCTTCGCAGCGGGTTTCTGCCCGTGGCGGCCTTCGGGTCGCAGTTTGCATTCGCCTTCATCCTGGGCGGCCTGTTATTGGCCCCGTTCCGCTGGCTTGCGTGGGTCGGAGTGGCACTATTCGCCGCGACTGTCCTGTTTCAGCTCGTGACCCTGCCCGTGGAGTTCGATGCGTCCCGACGGGCAAGGGAAATCCTGCTTTCCTCGGGAATGGTGGCTCCGACCGAGGATGCCATTGTCGGAAGGGTCCTGAATGCGGCGGCGCTAACCTATGTCGCCGCGGCGGTCACGGCGATTCTGCAACTTCTTTACTTCGCTTCACTTGTGTCTGGACGCCGAAACAACTGACCACGCTGGCGCATTCGGACCTGGGCCGCTCCATATTTATAGGTATCGTGAAAACCGCGAGTTATGGCTACCCAAGGGAAGATTTAATACGCCCGAAGTCTTGACCTTGCTGCGAGAATCGGTTATAAAAGTCTGATCAGCGGGCGAGCTGCGCCGACAGAGTGCGCTCCGCCCGCAGGGGAAATAGGCGCTTGCACCGCACTCGCACCGGCGGTCAGGCTGAGAGGCAAGAGGGAGCCATATGAAGCGATTTACGACATGCCTGGCAATTGCAGCGGCGGCCGTAGTGCTGACTGCGGGATCTGCCCAGGCGGGACCCGTCTTCTTCGAGAATTACGAAGGCTCAGTGTTCTTCACCAGCGATCTCGAATCGCCGAAGACGATCACCCTGCCCAAGTTTGACAACATGGGCGGCCTGAGAACGTTGCTCGATGTTCAGGTCACCGTCTGCCATGAAGGCAGCGTGGACATGGCCGGCGACAACGACGACGAGTTTCAGGGCGCGACGGTCCGCGGCCGGATGATCCGGAGCTATTTCCTTTCCGGCGCCGGCGTCGCCTCAACCGACACCGAAACCGTCAACACAGCCTTCGTCAACCTCTCTGCCGACGATGGTGACGGCGGCGACAACGACATCTTCGACCCGACCGGTCCCGACGGTCATGACTTCGGGACGATTTTCTACGGGAAGACCGAGGACGGCGTCAGCCCCCATCTTCCAAGCGAGCTGCTCTACGACAGCAACGGCCCCGGCTCCGTCATGTACAACGTCCTGCCGGTGCTGATGGTCAACGACCTTCAGTTCGAGGTTAACCCCGACGCCTGGCAGCTCGAAGTTGAGAACCCGCTGATGGTCGTCAAGGTCCGTCTTCAGTACACCTACGTGCCGGAGCCGGCCACGGCAGGACTGCTCGGCCTCGGCGGCCTGATGTTCATCCGCCGGAAGCGATAGGCAATCAGTGTTTGCGACCGGCGAAAGAGGCTTCGCCGATCAAGGATAATCCCGAACGGGCCGTCTCTCCTTGCGAAAGACGGCCCGTTTTCTTTATGCATGGAGGCGCGTCGATGGTGCGTGGGCTGCCGGAAGGAGATTGCAACGGTTTCCGGGCGGGCGGCGGGACCTCAGACAAGCTCCGATTGAATTGCTCGCGGGCCGGAGGAAGAGCGGTTTGAATGGCTTGTCGCGGTGCCATCGCCATTTGTGCCGTTGTTGCGATGCTGCATTCGTGCCCCCGTGTTCAGGCATTCGAGCCTGGTCCCCTGATTCTGCATGTCGATCCCGACTCGCCCGCGCCTCTCAATGGACAAACCTGGGATACAGCCTATCACCGGCTGGAGGACGCGATCTTCGCCGCGCCGGCGGGTGTCGAGATCCGCGTCGCCGAGGGGGTCTACAGGCCCGACGGCGGCACCAATGACCGCGCGGCCTCGTTCCAGCTGAAATCGAATCTGTCGATCTACGGCGGGTACGCGGGTTTTGGAGCTGGCAATCCCGACGCCCGTGACCCGGACAACTACGAATGCATCCTGAGCGGCGACATCGGGCTGGCCAACGACAACACCGACAATTCCTTTCACGTCGTGACCACCGTGAGCGGGGTCAGCAATTCGATCCTGAACGGGTTCACCATCACCTTCGGGCATGCCGACGGCCCGGGGACCTTTGATCGCGGCGGGGGGCTTTACGTCGCGAGCGGAACGCCCACAATCGAGAGTTGCGTGTTCAACTTCAACTTCGCCGGGCAGGGGGGCGCGCTGGATGTAGGCGCTTCGGCGGCGCCGGTGTTTCTGCAATGCGTGTTCGCGGACAACGCATCGAGCGGAAACGGTGGGGCGGTCAGCACGTTTTTTGCGAATCCCAGCTTCGTGGCCTGTTCGTTTGCGGGAAACAACGCCGAAGTGTCGGGCGGAGCTGCCAGTTTTTTTGGCGGCTCCCCGATCGTGGCGGCCTGTCAGTTCGTGGACAACGCGAGCCTGATTTTCGGCGGCGCTGTTTATGAGTCATTCGGCCAGCTTTCGCTCGGCGATTGCCTCTTTGATGGAAATTTCGTGGTCAACAGCCTGGCCGTGTCGTCCGACGGCGGGGCGGCGTTCCACAACGACTCCGGGGACGTGCTCTTCTACGCGTGCAATTTTACGGACAACCTGACCAGCGACGACGGCGGGGCGATTTTTCAGCGCGACGGGTCGATGCAGCTCGAGCGGTGCGTGATGCGCAACAACTTCGCCGGTGAGCGCGGCGGCGCGATCTACAGCACCAACTCATCCATCGAGATTCGAACGTGCAGCATCCTCGGCAATTCCGCCACACAGAACGGCGGAGCGCTGTGCAACGTGAACGGTCCGGTGACAATGCTCCGGTCCACGATCGTAAACAACCGCGCCACCCTCCTGGGAGGCGGCATTCACTCAACCGGGGTAACGGTCTCGCTCAACAGCAACATCTTCTGGGGAAACCTCGACGCGATGGGAACAAATGAGAACTCGCAACTCCGCCTTGCAAGCGGGTCCGCGGTGTTCGATTTCTGCTGCGTCATGGGCTGGACCGGCGCACATCCCGGCGGGGGGAATATCGCCGGGCCGCCCATGATGGTGGACGCGGACGGCCCCGATAACATCGCCGGCACCGCCGATGACAACGTTCGGCTCAAGCCCACCTCCCTCTGTATCAACGGGGGCGATCCGTCGAACGCACCGCCGCCGTCCGAGCCGGCCGATCTGGACGGACTGCCGCGGATCATGGGATGCGTCGTCGACATCGGGGCTTATGAGTTTTACACGGGCATCGCCCATTCGGGCGATCTCGATGGCAACGGTGCCGTCAACGGGCTCGACGCCTCGCTCTTTACCAATGCGATGCTCGGGATAGGCCCTCCGGCCTTTTTCTGCGTCGCCGATATCAATGCCGACAGCAGCGTCGACTTTCTCGACCTGGACCTTTTTCTGGGGCTCGCCCTCGCCCCATAGCGCCCGCCGCGCGATCCGATCTCATTTCACCCGGGTCACGACGAGCGTAATATCGTCGAGGACCTTGGCAAGGCCGACAAAACGCCGCACATCCCAAAGGAGCTGTTTGGCAATCATCTCGACGGGCAGGTCGGGAGCCATGGCGCCATGAAGCTTGACGGAGGCGTGAAGGCGCTCGCGGCCGTATCCCTCGCCGCTGTAGTTCAGGGCCTCGAGCATCCCGTCGGTGAAGGCCACGAGAACGTCGCCCGGTTCGAGCGCCTCGGTGGCGCTTTCATAAACCGCGTTCTCCTGGATTCCGAGTGCCAATCCGCCGACATCAAGCTCGTGAATCCGGCCCTGCCGCAGCAGCAGGAGCGGTTCATGACCCGCGTTGCAGTAGGTCATCCTTCGCCCCTCGGCGGAAAGCTCCATGTAGAACGCCGTAGCGAACTCGTTGGCGAGCGTGTCGTGTTCGAGCCGGTTGTTTACCGACCGGATGATCTCGCCGATATCCGTCACCCGCCGCGCGTTCGACCGCAGGGCTGAACGCACGCTGGCCATCATCAGCGATGCGGGAATGCCTTTGCCCACGACGTCTGCAATGACGACGCCGATGTCTCCATTGTCAAAACGGATGAAGTCGTAAAAGTCGCCCGCCAGTTCGGTGCTTGGCTCGTAAATGCAGCCGAACTCATACCAGGGGCCTTCGGGCGGGCGCGCCGGAATCATGCGGCGCTGCACGTCGGCGGCCTGCCGAATCTGCCGGTCAAGGCGCTCCGCCTCCACGCGGTCACGCCGCAAGCGGGCGTTGACGATCGCCGTGGCGACCTGGGAGGCAATGGCCTCCAGCAGGGACACTTCGAAATCCGAAAACCGGTGCTTCTTCCCCATGTAGGCGCGGAGGACGCCGAGCGTCTCGCCGCCGCTTGAAACGCCCGTTACCAGCGCGCTGACGAGCCCTTCCTCTCTGGCCTTGTCCTTGTAGAAGACGCGCGGGTCGGTGCGAAGGTCCTCGATATAAACGGTGCCTCCCGAGAGCGCCTCCTGGTCGATGGGACTGTCCATCGCCAGAATCTGCCCCTTGTCGAGGTAGCCCCGTGAGAGGTTCGCCACGGAAGCCAGCCGAAGCACACCCGTGTCCTCGTCGAACAGCCTCAGCACCGACGCGCGCAGGCCCATCCGGGCGACAAGCTGCTGCGTCGCCGTATCGAGAATCTCCTGAAGGTCGGTGTGTTCGGCGAGCGCCGCCGCCACTTCGCGAACCACGGCGAGCTCGTCCACACGCTGCCGCAACTGGTGCGACTGGTAACAGAGCCGCGCGATCGTGTTGGCCAACTGCTGCACGAACGCCGTCGCGCCGGCCATCTGTTCCTCGGACCACGGCGGAAGCTGCCCGGCGGCCGCGGCCAGTGCCGCGGGATCAAGTGCGTAGCGGCCGGCCAAAAGCGCGATCTGCTCGGGAGTGAGATGCACGCGCGGCCGATCGCCCACGATGATCATGCCCAGGGTCCGGCCCGACACGATGATCGGCGCGACATACTGCGATAGCCCGGCGTGGCATTCATTGGGCTGAGAGACCGGGAGCGAACCGGTCGTGCACACCCGCGCGGCGGCGTCGGAGTGGCTTCGCCGGCAGGCCGTCACGCCCGACGGCGTCGATTGCATGTACGCGCAAAACGCCTGCTGCTGCGCCGGCTGGGTGATGGCCGCGCCCTGGGCGTCGCGGATGCTCGTGGAGATGCCCGTCAGCCGTGCAAAGCCGTCCTGAAGAGACTGCAGCGTCTCGACATCTACGAAATCTGTCAGCCTGGTTTCGCCCGGCACCCGAGGATTCATCTTTCATCGCCGATCCGATCGGCGGCTTCATGCCTGCGAACCGGCCTTTCCCGGGTCGGTCGCGCGACCCTCGGACAGCCGCATCCGGCCTCGAACGACCGAGCTTGGGACGTTCCGCACGGCTGCATATCATAGTTTGCATGGAACTGCCCCGCTACCCGGCGCCGAGGCTTGTGCGGTACGCGAAGTACCGCGGGAATAATCCGCGCGAGGTCGTCCTTCTCAAGGGCTTACCCTGCGTATGGAGCCGGTGCAGCTTCTGCGATTACATCGATGACAACACCCGCGACACGGCGGAGATCCGGCGGGTCGCCGACGACGAACTCGCCAAGGTCACGGGCGAATTCGGGCGGCTCCAGGTCATCAACAGCGGCTCGATCCAGGAACTCCCGATCGATGTGCAAAGCCGGATTCGCGAACTGCTCGCGCGGCGGGGCATTCGCGACTTCTGGACCGAGTCGTACTGGGCCTATCGCAAAGATTACGAGGCGACGCGCCGTTTCTTTGGCGTCGAGACGCACCTTTTCCTGGGCGTCGAAACTTTTGATGACGCGCTGCGAAACGACGTCCTCAACAAATCGATGCACTGGAAAAGCCCCGATGAGGTCGCGCAGGCCACCGATTCAATCTGCCTGCTCATTGGTTTCCGCGGGCAGACCCGGGACATCATCCGCCGAGATATCGACTTGCTGCTCGGGAAGTTTCGATACGGGATTGTCAACCTCTTCACCGAGAATCGCCTCAGCGACGGGCTTCTTGACCGCGACATCCAGGCTTGGTTCAGGGAGGAGTACGCCTGGCTGGAACAGCAGCCGAACGTCGATGTCCTCTGGAACAATACGGATTTCGGCGTTGGCTGATTCATTGGTTGTCTTCTTGTGTCCTTCGGGCCGGCGGGAGTATTCCCTTTTTTGAACGGCTTCCGGTAGAATCCGGCTAGCCGGTCGGGGTCGCCTCCGCCGGAAAAGGAGTGGGCGGTCCCAGGTCTTTGCCCTTTCGAAGGAATCAGCCGGAATCGCGCCTGCGCGTCGAGTCCGGGGTTGCCCGACGACAAATGCACGCCCTCGGAGTCAAGTTTCATGACAACCGTGACACACGCATCGGAGCCTTCCGTCAAGTCCGCGTCGCCTGTTCGATCGGGCAGTCCGGCGGACTCCGCTGCATCCCGGCCGCAGAAGGTCAGCCTGTTCGAAAACGTCATCAGGCAGTTCAACAAGGCCACAACCTTGATGGGCCTGGATCCCAACATCGGGAAGATCCTGTCCAAGCCGCAGAATGAGATCACCGTGAACTTCCCGGTAAAGATGGACGACGGCCGCGTGGAAGTCTTCACCGGTTACCGCGTGCAGCACAACAGCGCCCTCGGGCCGTTCAAGGGCGGCCTGCGCTATCACCCCTCGGTGGATATCGACGAGGTTCGCGCCCTGGCGGCGTGGATGACCTGGAAAACCGCTCTTACGCATATTCCGTTCGGCGGCGCCAAGGGCGGCATTCAGATCGATCCATCCAGGTACTCGAGCGATGAGTTGCAGCGCATCAGCCGCAGATTCACCTATGCGCTGGGCGACAACATCGGGCCCGAATATGACATCCCCGCTCCGGACGTCAACACGAATCCGCAGATAATGGCGTGGATTCTCGACACCTACCTTTCGACCATCCCGCCTCATGCCCGGCAGAATTGCACGCACGTTGTCACAGGCAAACCGGTCGTTTCCGGTGGCAGCCTCGGACGCGACAAGGCCACCGGCCAGGGCATCGTCTTTCTGATCGAGCAATGGGCCGAAGACAAGGGGCTCGATCTCTCCAATGCCACGTACACCCTTCAAGGGTACGGAAACGTCGGGTCCTGGGCCGCCCGCCTTCTAAAGCCGCATGGGTCCCGGCTCATCGCCGTCGAAGATCACACCGGGGCCGTCGCCAATCCGGCGGGCATCGACGCCGATCACCTCTATGAACATGTCCGGGCGAAGGGAGGCGTTCGCGGATACCCCTCAGCGACTCCCATCGATCACGTGGCGCTCCTGAAGACCAAGGCCGACATCTTTATTCCGGCGGCCATGGAAAGCCAGATCACGGCCGTCACCGCTCCGCTCCTCGACGTGAAGCTCGTCGCCGAGGGAGCGAACGGGCCGACCGACATCGAAGGCGATAACCTGCTCCAGCAGCGCCGTATTGACGTCCTGCCCGATTTCCTCTGCAACTCCGGCGGCGTCATCGTCAGCTACTTCGAGTGGCTCCAGAACAAGCGAAGCGAATACTGGGATCTCGACGAGGTCGACGCCAAGCTCAAGAAGCAGATCCTCAAGGCGTATCGGGCGGTCCGCGACGCAGCGGGTCAGTTCCAGACAGACTGGCGAACCGCGGCGTACATTGTGGCGATCCGCCACATCGAAACGGTGTACAAGGAACGCGGTATTTTCCCGTAAGCCGAAGGCTCACCCAGGCGCCGCGGCCGGCACACGCACAGAGCAACGTTTCATGCCGCCCGGTGGGAATCCGTCCACAGGTCGTCACAGGCGGCACAGCCCGCGCTGCCCGACCCGCCCGAAAAAGCGGCGAGTGGCGCAGGGCGCAGGCCCGCCGCGCGCCCCATAACCCCGCAGTTCTCCTTCTCCCGCCGATCAACCCTCCCTCGGCGCTGATCGTGCCAGGTGATCCCCGGCAGCCGCGCCGCTCAACGCCGAGACTGGGGGTGGCGTCACGCGATCTGCGGCTGCCATCTTGGGGACGCAACGCCGAGGCATGCGGCGAACCGCGGCCTGACGCGGCTCAGCTTGACTCGGCCGGACGGTCGGAGAATAAAAGAGAAGACGCGAAACACTGCGGTTCGCCGCATGGTTCCGGCCCGAATGGCTGCCGCCTTCGGGGTTCACAAATGGGGGGTTCATTCATGCGTTCGAAAATCATCTGTGCGGCATTTGTCCTGGCTGGAGCCTTTTCGACGTCGGTCGCGCGGGCCGACATCATCGTCGTCGATGCATCCGTGCCGCTTCAGCCGACCAACTTCACTACGTCGGTGAGCATTCCCAAGTTCGATACCAACCTGGGCATCTTGAACTCCGTGACCTTCGTCCTGGGCGGGCACGTCGAGGGTTCGGCGCGATTCGAGAGCCTCGACAGCGAGCCGGCAACGATCGACATGGAACTTGCCGCACAGATCACGCTCCAGCGACCGGACATGAGCACCCTCGTCGTCGCGCTGCCCCTGGTCATGACCAGTGACAATGCCACGGCCTTTGACCTCGTGATC
Organism: Planctomycetota bacterium; assembly: GCA_003576905.1. Lineage (GTDB taxonomy): Bacteria > Planctomycetota > Phycisphaerae > UBA1845 > UTPLA1 > UTPLA1. The sequence continues at coordinate 56,641 of QEVG01000028.1, forward strand.
GACTTCGGCGGCACCTCGGGCAAGTCCTACGACAACCTCACCGCCGATGACCTTGAGATGTTCACCACGATGGCGCCGGCCGATCTGCTCCTCTTCTCCGGCCCCGGTTCGATCCTGCTGCCCGTCCTCGGCGAAGGCGCTTCGACCGGAAGCGGTGCGGGCAATCTCCTCCTGCAATTCGCGACGTCGGCCTCGGCGGATGTCCGCGTGATCTATGACTACACGGTGCCCGAGCCTGCGACCGCCGGTTTGATGGGCCTCGGACTTCTGGGCTTCGTGCGGCGCACGCGCCGCAACAGGGTTGCCGCGTAAGTCGGTGCCCGAAGAATCCGTTCGCCGCAACATTTCCGTGAAAGCCGGCGGGCGGAAACGACCGAAAAAAGGGAGAGTCACCTGAAGGCTCCGCCGTCGGGATTCTGTCCACCAGCAGGTGGCCATCCCGGCCGCGGAGTCTTCTCTTTTGCACCTTGTTCCGGCAATGTGCCGATAAAACCGGTCCACGGCCTCGGTCGATTGGGCCAGCGAAGCCCCACGCCGCCGCAGTCGGCCGATAAACCCGTCACGACGCGTCCCTTCGCCAAAGCCAGGTTGACCTTTCAGTCGATAACCTCATACAATACATGACGTTGCGATATACGGCGCGTGGCCGCGCAATGTCAACTCTCCCGCATTTCCTCATGCAAGAGGGGTAGGCACGATGAAACCAAGATGTCTGTCCATTGCGATGTTCTTCTGCGCGCTGGGATTCGGCGGCGTCCAGGTCCACGGGGCGACAATTACCTATTTCGACGAAATCAACGCGACAATCACGAATTGGACCGCAAACGTCGAATTGCCCAAGTTCGACCCGGCCCTGGGCGTCCTCAACAAGGTCATCCTCGAAATGGACGCGGGTGTTAAAGGTGTGGCACGATTCGAGAGCCTCGACCCGCAGCCCTCGACCGTCTCGACAAATTTCGCCGCAAGCATTCGCCTGCGACGCCCGGACCTCACCGATCTGCTGGTCGCATGGCCGAAGGCCCATCTCTCCGAGTCGATTTCCGCCTACGACGGCGTTCTCGACTTCGGCGGCGCGTCGGGACGCACCCATGACAACCTTGCCGCGAGCGAGTTCGCCTCAACAGAGCTGGTTGGACCCTTGGCGCCGTCGGACGAGGATCTCTTCGTCGGCGCGGGCGAGATGGTCACGCTGAACGTCCGGGCCCGCGGTGAATCGCGCGGCAGCGGGGCCGGAAATCTCTATCTGCTGTTCAACACGTATGCCGCCGCGACCGTGTACATAACGTACGACTACACGCCAATCCCCGAGCCGGCGACGATCGCGCTGCTGGGCGCGGCGGGCATCCTCGTCCGGCCGCGGCGCCGCTTCGCGCGGCGCTGATCGCCGCGATTCGGTTACTCGTTCGCGGGACGCGGCCACGCCACGACGCTCCGATGGCCCGACGTGTCCACCGAGCGTACCCCGAACAGAAAATTGTCCTTGGACAGGGGGTGCTCAAACTCCGTCACCAGGCCCACGGACTGAGCGTTCTGCCACACCGGCGACGTCGTCTCGCGCCAGACGATTTCGAAGCCCGCCAAGTCCCTCTCCGGCGGCTTTTCCCATTTCAGAGTGGTCGTATTTTCCAGTTTCGCGGTGATCACACGCAGGTTGGCCGGGGGGGCGGGCGCCCGGGCCAATGACGCCAGGGCAGCCGCATTCGTCTGCGCAACCTTCGCGATATAGCCGAAGTCCACGAATTCAATCAGGTCGCCGTACTGCACGCCGTTCTCCATGCGAACGTTCTGATGCTGATGGCGATAGTCCTCGTTCGCCTCCGTGAACCGAATCGCGGGGTAGCCCTGCTCGCTGAAGGCGGTATGGTCGCCTCCGCGCAGGAAGCGATCGCGCCGCCAGATCAAGGTCACGTCGAAACCAGGCACGTACCGGTCGCACGCTTCGTCCACATAGCGCGCGAGCTGCCGGGAGGGAGAATCGTTCTCGTTTCCTGTCGCCAGACGCTCCCGCTTCTGTTCTTCGGTCGACTCCGTCACCGGCACGCCCTCGGAAAAGACGCGCACGTGCGACCGGTCGCGAACGCCATTGCCTCCGAGTGAGTTTCCCACAATGTCATTCGTGAACATGCCTGCAATGTCCACACCTTTTTCACGGTAACGGCGGGCCATGTACCGCGAGCCGAACAGCCCCTGTTCTTCACCGGCCACGGCGGCAAAGACGATCGTGGCGTCGAAGCGGCGCTTGGACATGACCCGCGCCATCTCGAGGACGGCCGCCACCCCGCTCGCGTCGTCGTTTGCACCGGGCGCGTCGCATTCGGCGTCGATCGGATCGGAACAGATCGAGTCGTAGTGACCGCTGACCGCGTACACGCGCTGGGCCGCCGCGGGATCATTACCCGGCAGCGTCGCGATCACGTTTACGATCTCGACGTCGCGGGTAATCCGGCGACCGTCCGGGGGCTGGACGTAGGATTGGTACACGACGTTCAGTCGCCCGCCGGAGGCTGCGGCGATGTCATCGAACTGCGCCTTGATCCAGCGTCGCGCCGCCCCGATTCCCCGCGTTTCGCTGTCGGTGCGGCTGAGCGTGTGCCTCGTGCCGAAGGAGACGAGTTTTTCGACGTCCCTCCGGATGCGGTCCTCGGAGATTTCCTGCACGATCTCGTGAATCTCCGGGTCGCCTCCCGGGGCGCACCCCGCGCCGCAGATCAGCAAGCCCGCTACCGTTCCGAAGCCCGCTCCTGCCAACTTGAATCGGGTGGTCCACATGTCGAATCCCTCGCTCCGCTCCCGTCACGCCTGTTGGCCAAGTTCGTCCGCCAGCCGCCGGGCCATTTGCAGCGCCGCCGGCGCGTCCGCGATGTCCCCGTTGAGCTGCGCATAGTACACCCGGTCGAGAATCTTCTTATAAATGGGTCCCTGACCGACACCCATGGCCGCGAGGTCATTGCCGGTAACAAGCGGCGGGGGGGCGACGTCCTGCGGCAAAACAGCCTCCGCCCGACGGCTTACTTCCTCAAACGCGGTGGGGGGGTAGCCGAGGGCGCGGAGCTTCGCACCGAACAGCGCCAGCAGGTCCGGGAACGCGGCGTTCGCCATCAGCAGTTTCAGGTCCGCAAGGCGGACCCGCGCGGGGTCATCCAGGTCGCATTCGTGCGCGACCAGCCACGCCACGTCACGCTTGGTGTCGTTGCTGCACCTCAAACTATCACATGCTTCCTCGACATAGGCCCGGTGCGTCCCATGAAGGATTGCGGCAAGGGCCGCCTCGAACCGTGCGTTTGCCGGCAGGGCCTCCAGCATGGCATGGGACCGATCGGCGCTCGCGAGAATCTCCTTCGCGGTCGGCCAGAGGTAGCCGAGCAGCCCGGATTCGCGCAGCTCGCCGAACGCGCGCGCGCGGCCGGAATGCGAGAGCATCCGATCCAGCTCCTCGCGGATGCGCTCCGGGCTGATCCGCGCGATTTCCGGTGCGTGTTCCTTCATCGCCGCCCAGGTCACCGGCTCGATCGTGAAATCCAGTTTCGCCGCAAGGCGGACACCCCGAAGCAGCCGCAGGTGATCCTCGGAAAATCGGCGCTCCGGGTCGCCGATCGCCCGAATGATGCCGGCCCTCAGGTCGGTCTGCCCGCCGACATAGTCGACGACTTCAGACCGGATGGGATCGAAAAACATCCCGTTGACGGTGAAGTCCCGCCGAATGGCGTCCTCACGTGCATCGGTGAACTCGACGGCGACAGGGCGGCGACCGTCCGCGTAATCAAGATCGCGCCGGAACGTCGCGACTTCAATCGGCCGCCCGCCGACGTGAACGATGATCACGCCGAACTTCGCGCCGACCTGTTCCGAACGCGGAAAGAGCTTTTGCACCGCCGGCGGGGGGGCTGACGTCGCCACGTCGTAGTCCTCCGGCTCCGCCCCGCGCAGCATGTCTCGAACACACCCTCCCGCGAAAAGAGCCGTATGCCCGGCATCCTGAAGCGTACGGACGACCGTGGTCGCCGCCTCGAGCGGAGACACGGATGCGCGGCGCGACCGGGGTTTGGCGTGGCGGTTGGGCGGACTCAAGTCGACACCTGTGCTGATCGGGTGAGCATCGTGACGGCCATGCTACCCCAGACGCGCCGCTGCGACGAACACCAGCCGCCAGGTAGAATCTCCGGTATCACGACCTTGGCGTCGTGCCGCCACAGCATCATTGCGTCGCGGACGACCGGCACGGAACCGCCCAGTCGCTCGATGATCCGCCAAAGCATCGTGCCCGGGGCGAAGTCTTCGCTGAGGCAATAGGGCGGATCGAGAAAAACAAGCGCGTAGCCCTCGAACAGGCCGGGCGGCTCCTGCCGAACGCGCTCGGCGCTTTCGCAACATACGCGCGCCGCGCCGGCCGGCACCCTGAGCGACGCGAGGTTCTCACGCAGACACCGGGCGGCTTCGCGATCCTGCTCGACGAACGTGCAGTGGGCCGCGCCGCGCGACAGGGCCTCGATACCCAGACTCCCGCCCCCGCAAAAAAGGTCCAGCACGGCGATCGGCGGAAGCGAACCGGGCAGAGCCAGCATCGACCCGAGCCAGTCGAACAGCGACACCTTGATGCGATCAAGAATCGGGCGGGTTCCGCTGCCCGAAGGAGCCAGCAGATTGCGTCCCCGATAGACTCCGGCGATCACGCGCATGCGGGCACTATAGCGTCAACCCGCCGCGTTTTGACCCGGCGGCGGGCGATTCATAGAATCGCCGGGCCATGAAAATACCCGCTGTCAAAGGCACGCGCGACCTGTATCCCGATTTGCTCGCCCCGATTCGTCGAATCTTCGATGTCTGGCGCGCGGTGTCGATCCGCCACGGTTTCGAGGAGTTCGAGGGCCCGACGCTGGAGTACCTCGACCTCTACCGCGAAAAGAGCGGCGACGAACTCGTGGGGCAGCTCTACCGACTGACCGACAGTGGGGGGCGGGAGCTGGCCCTTCGTCCGGAGATGACTCCCACGCTGGCCCGCATGGTGGCGGCGCAGATCAGTTCGCTGCCCAAGCCGATCAAGTGGTTTTCGATTCCGACGCTTTTTCGCGGGGAGAACGTCCAGCGCGGACGCCTTCGGGAGTTCTACCAGTGGAACGTCGACGTCATCGGCGCGGCCGACGTCGTCGCCGATGCCGAAGTCATCCTCGTTGGCGTCGAGGCGCTTCGCGAGATGGGCCTTCGCGAAGCCGACTTCGCGGTCCATATCAGCAATCGGCGGATGATCGCGGCCATGCTCCAGGCGGCAGGAATCGCCCCGGAAAGGCTTTCCGGGGCCTACGCGCTGATGGACAAGTCCGGCAAACTGGAGGCCGCGGAGTTCGACCGTCGGTGGGACGCGGCCTACGGCGCTCACCTGCCCAGCGCCCGCTTGCGGGCGCTGCTCGCGTCAACGGACCTGAACGGCTTGGAACGGGAGATGAGGAGGATCGCCGGCGGCTCGAAGCATGCCGACGCCGCGGCGGAACTGGAGGCGGCGGTGGCGGAAACCGCGCGGCTGATGGCGATTCTCTCTGATTTTGGAATTACAGAATACTGTAAACTCGACCTTCGCGTCGTCCGCGGGCTGGCCTACTATACCGGACCGGTGTTCGAGTTCTACGACCGCTCTGAGAAGGAACGGGCCATCTGCGGCGGGGGGAGATACGACGACCTTCTCGGAAAACTCGGAAAATCCCGCGAGCCCGCCGTCGGCTTCGGAATGGGTGACGTTGTACTGGCACTCCTGCTCGAGGAGAAGAGCCTCCGGGGACCCGCGCGCCGCACCGCGGGTGTCTACGTCATCGACGCCGATCCCGCCGCCCGGCCCATCGTGCACCGGGTCGTCGCGGCCCTTCGGCGAGCGGGACTCTGCGCCGATTTCGGCTACGCCGCCCAGCCGATCGGCAAGCAGCTCAAAAGCGCAGACAAGAAGGGCGCCCGCTTCGCCGTGATCCTCGGGATCGACCCGGCCGACGCGGGGCGGGTGCGGATCAGGGACATGGCGGGGGGGCACGAACGCGACGCGACACTGGCGAACCTGCTCGAGGACCCGAAAAAGATGATCGGGATCGACACATGATTGCACGGCGCAGTCATTACGAAATCGCCTTCGAGCGCTACCTTGACCTTCGCGGCACGCCCTATGTTCCAGTGGAAGACATCCGCCGCCGCCTCCGGGGCTCGATCGGCGCGAAATCCTTTGATTACATCGTGTATCCGCCCGGCGGCCCGGCCTGTCTCGTCGACGTAAAGGGCAGGAAGACCAGCCACCTTGCGGACGACGGTGACTGCCGGCAGAAGACCTGGGTCACCCGGGCGGACGCAAGCGACCTCTCGGAGTGGCAGAGGATCTTCGGCGCGGGCTTCGTCGGCATGTTCGCTTTTGGCTATTGGATCGCCGATCCCCGTGCGAGCGATATGCTCAAGACGCGCGGCGACGTGTTCGATTTCGGCGGGCGCTTGTACAGTTTCTGGCTGGTCGCCGTGGACGATTATGCCCGCCACCAGAAACAGCTCTCCAGGAGTTGGGAAACCGTCTCGATACCGCGCTCGGTGTTTCAGCGGATCAGCCGCCGTCTCGAGTCGTGCTGGAGCGCGGCCCCATGTGGACTTCGAACGGTTGGGCGGCCGGCCGGCTCCGTTTGCGGCCCATGCGGCATGTGATTAGAATGACATCCATGAGTCTGAAGGGAATGTTTGGTTCGCGGCTGAAGCGTCTGACAGACGCGTGGGTGGTTCTCGGTGTGCTCCTTGTAATGGCCTGTCCCGTCGCCGGGCAGATAAACGATCCAAGCGTTGCGCCGGAGAATATCGACAAGCTGCCAGCCAAACAGCCCATCGTGGAATACGCCCTGGGAGGGGCATTCCTGCTGGCGGCACTGGCAATCGGCTTCAAACCCAGCCCCCGCGTCGCTCGGGAAAAAAAGGCCAAGTGATTGCGGCCGTGCGCCGGAGCGATGTCGGGTTGCGGCAACGCCCCGAAAGTTCACCGCTCAGAATGGCCGAAGGAACTTCATGTCCAAGCAATCGATCATCGTTCTGCTCGTGGGCCTTAACCTGATTCTGCTCGCCACCCTCATTCTGTTCACCTACGCGCCGCCGCAGGCAATGGCCCAGGCCGCCCCCCTCGGCCAGAATTACGTCATGGTTGCCGGACAGATTCGCTCGGGAATGGACGCGCTGTACGTGATCGACCTGGCCCACCGGCGACTGCACGTGTTCCTGCCGAACCGCGACCAGGCCAATCGGCGCATCTTTTACGAGGGCTATCGCGATCTTCAGAAAGAGTTTCGAGGCGGTCGCTGACGCCGGAGGGAACCTACCATCATGAATGACTCAAAAAACCTTGCCATCGGCGTGCTGTCGATTACGGCGACGATCCTTCTCGTCGGCGTGATCCTCACCAGCTTTCTCACCGCAAATACGGCGATGGCCATCGGCCAGACCGACCGGGGCGGCGATTACATCATGGTGACCGGGCAGTTCACCGAGAACTCCGAACTGATCTACGTGACCGACGCCGCGGCCCAGCGGCTTAATCTCTAC